>NZ_JBFTJI010000002.1:0-794468 GCF_056395345.1 Allobosea sp. 10L422 | reverse complement strand
ATCTGGTCATACGCCGTGAACGACGCGCCGCCGGACTCGGCCAGGACCTTCGTGATCGCAGCCGTCAACGACGTCTTGCCATGGTCGACGTGACCAATCGTGCCAATGTTGCAGTGCGGCTTCGTACGAGCGAATTTCTCTTTGGCCATGACACCCTTGTCCTCGAAGGCGGCCCTCCGGGGCCTTGAAACGCGGTCGCATTAGGGGGTTTTGAAGCGGGATGCAAGGTTCCCTGCTCCGCAGGCCAGGCCGAGGCCGTCAGGCCTGCGCCACACGTCGGTTGCAGCGAGGCAGGCGGCCGCGCTGCCGACCGTTGTCACAGGCCGGCACTGTCCGCCTGATCACTCGCGAAGAAGCCATCCGGAGAAGCGCGAGGATGCGTCGTCGATCGCGTCATGCGCCGGATCAGCACGGATCTGGTCTATGACGGCCAAGGCCGCAAGGCCTACGATGATGCCGATCGGAGTGGCTGGCACGACTGCCTGTGACGCTGCGCGAATTCCGACCAGATCCGGATATTCGCTCAGAGGCCGACCGGTAACGCCGTCGAGGACGATGACATCGGCAGAGAAATTGGCCTGCCCTCCGGGAGCCTGAAGCCCTTTCACGATGACTTTGAGCTTCACCGCCCGGCGTCCGGCCGGCTGGTCGACGAACCGCTTCTTAAAGCTGTCGCGTACAAGCTCCGCCAGTGTGCCGCGCGTCTGTGCCGCTGCTGCCGGGCTCTGCATCAAAGCGGTGAACTTGGCATCCCACTCCGCCTGCTCTGGGCTGCTCGGCAAGGAGGTCCCTGTCGGATCGCGACCGCTTTGCCCCGGCCTCGTGGCCGCCGGCATCTTGAGCTGAGCGTAAGCGAGAGCCGCCTTCGGCCAGATAATCTTATCCGGCTGGCCCGGAGGCTGCATCGGAAACTCGACCAGCACGTCGGCGATCTTCAGCTCCCGGACATCGGCAATCGACAGACGTCGCTCCGGCACCACGCAGCCAGCCAAGGCGGCAGCAACCGCGACCGCAAGACACAAACGAATCATATTGGAGCGCCCCCGGCATCTTCGGAGTCGGGACTAGCGCGCTGCTTTCGGCCAAGCCATTACGACTAAGGTCTGCATCCTAATCGTCCCTCCGGCAGGCCGTTGGGGGCCATTCCGAAGACCCGTCGATAAGCTTTCCTGCGTACCGCGGCGCCTTGCTGCCGGCCGCCGCAGGCTTCCAAAAGCCCCCCGTGCGGCTAGGGCATGACGCGGAAACCCTCCGGACCTAACCTGTAGAGCTGCTTGCTGACAGGAAAGCCGCCATCGGGGGCTTTCGTCAGCGACCACAGCGCGGCGACTGCCTCGGTGTCGTCGGCGTCTCCGAAGGCGAGGATGTTGCGTGAGGGCACGGCGATGGCGACATTGCGTGGCAGATTCGGAACGTCCTTCCAGGGATTCTCCAGCAGCAGGATCGAGGCGTTGTAGTCGCCCTCGCCGAAATGGAATCTCCGCAGCTTTCCGAAATCATGGATCTCGAACCGGTCGACGCGCCGGACCCAGTTGTCCAGAACCGCGCGCAGCACGTCCTTGTCGCTCATCCCGTACTGGCCGCCCTCCCCAACGGAGACGAAGCGCGTGATCTTCGGAAGATCGAGTGCCGCTGCGACGATGATGTCGCCCTCCAGCGGAACATGTAGCAATCGCGCGTTGGGATCACCCTTCTTGCGAGCCATAGCGGCGAACTGCTCGACATAGGATCGGTTCTTCATGACAGGGATCAGAGCCGCGATGAACCGTGCACGCTCCGCTTCGGTCTTGGGGGCCGACTGGCCCGCGACCGCCTCGGTGACACGTTGCGTCAGCTTGTCGAAAGCGCCCTGCCGACTCTTCGCGTCTGGTAAAGCATTGAATTGCGCGCTGAGCGGAGCCAACCCCATCCGGACATCGTGACCGGCTGCCCTGAAAACCACATCGCCGGCTTCGACGCGCACAGCGCTGACGCCGGCGCGACCCTTGATCATGGTCGTGAGCAGCCCCGCCAGCTCGGCCTCGCTGAGAGGCCGAGCTTCGTTCAGCCGTTCACGTCCTATCGTTTCGGCAAATGAAGCCGCCGTAGCGGCAACCACGGCGAGCGCCGCGAACAACACAACCAGTAAGCGCATCATGCCGAGTTCCCCAACCCGCGAGCAATATCGCGCGCCGAGAACATAATGGCAACATATTTTGCTTACCCTACGTCATTAAACTCCAAACACCCGCCGGTAGCGCTCGATCGCCTTGGAATCGCCGGAAACCTTCTCCGGGTTATCGGAAAGCTTCACTGCCGGCCGCCCGTTTGCCTTCGTCACCTTGCAGACCAGCGACATCGGATCGAGCGCGCGCGAACCGTCCGGCGAGCAGCCCACGAGATCATTGGTGAGATCCGTCCCCCAGCCGAAGGCCATGCGGACCTTGCCGTCGAAATGGTGGTAGACGCGCTCGATCGCGTCGACGTCGAGGCCGTCGGAGAAGACCAGCATCTTCTCGCGCGGATCCCGCCCGTGCTCGCGCCACCAGGTCATGATCGCTTCACCCGCTGGAATCGGCGGAGCGCTGTCCGGGCGGAACCCTGTCCAGTCCGCCACCCAACCCGGGGCATGGCGCAGGAAACTCTGGGTCCCGAACGCGTCCGGCAATGCGATCAGCAGGTTGCCGCCATAGACCTGGCGCCATTCGTCGAGCACGCGATAGGGCGCACGCAGCAGCTCCTTGTCCGAATCGGCGAGCGCGGCCAGCACCATCGGCAGCTCATGCGCATTGGTGCCGATGGCCTCGAGGTCCGCGTCCATGGCGAGCAGCACGTTGGACGTGCCGGTGAAGGCCGGCCCCAACCCCTCCTTCAGCGCCTCGACGCACCAGCGTTGCCAGAGATGGCCGTGGCGSCGKCGCGTWCCGAAATCGGAGAGCTTGAGGTTCGGCAGCTTCTGCAGCCGCTCGACCTTGTCCCACATCTTGGCCTTGGCGCGGGCATAGAGCACATCGAGCGAGAAGCGCTTCTGGCCGAGCATCACGCGCCGGGCGCGCAACTCGTTGATGATGGCGAGCGCCGGCACCTCCCACATCGTCGTGTGGGTCCAGGGTCCCTCGAAATGCAGCTCGTACTGCCCGTCGACTCGACGCAGGTCGTATTCGGGAAGCTGGAAATCGGCGAGCCAGCCCATGAAGTCCGGCGAGAACATCTGCGTCTTGCCGTAGAAGCTGTTGCCTGCCAGCCAGATCAGCTCGTTCTTGGTGAAGCGCAGCGAACGGGCGTGGTCGAGCTGCGCCCGGAGCTCGCCCTCGTCGACGATATCGGCGAGGCGGATGTGCTTCGAGCGGTTGATCAGCGAGAAGGTGACCTGCACGTCCGGGTGGAACGCCCGGATCATCTGCAGCATCAGCAGCTTGTAGAAATCGGTGTCGAGCAGGCTGCGAATGATCGGGTCAAGCCGCCAGCCATGGTTATAGGTCCGCGTCGCGATGTCGGTGAAGATCATGACGGCATCAGGTCCGGGGCAGGCTCACGGCGAAGGCGACGATACGGCGCGGACGCCGGGCGAAGAAGCGCGCATCAAAACAGCGCCTTAAGCGTCGGCGCAAGCGCGGGCCACGCAGCCATGCCCAGCGACAGAGCCATGAGTGCCGCCAGCAGCACCCCGAGCAGCGGCAGTACGGCCCGGAACACCGCCGCCGCCGGCACGCGCATGATGCCGCTGACGACGTAGACGAGGATGCCGAGCGGCGGCGTCAGCCCGTGGATCATCAGATTGACGACGAGCACGACGCCGAACTGGATCGGATCGAGTCCCGCTGCAACCGCGACCGGCAGGAGGAGCGGCGCCAGCAGCAGGATCGCCGCGCCAATATCGAGGAAGAGCCCGCCCACCAGCAATACGAGATTGGCGAGCAGCATCACCGCGTATGGGCCCGCCCCGAACATCGTGACGAGGCCTGCCATCTGTTCGGAGATGCGATCGACGGCGAGCAGAAAAGCGAAAGGCGCCGAGGCTCCGATCAAAAGGCCGATCGCTGCCGCCTCGGCCGCGGACTTGCGCAGCGCCGCCAGCACGCCGCGCCAATTCACGCTGCGCAGCATGAGACAAGCGATCGCCGCATAGGCGACGGCGAGCGCCGAGGCCTCCGTCACCGTCACCACGCCGAAGCGGATGCCGACCACGACGACGACGCCGAGCCCTATCGCGGGAATGGCCCCGATCAAGGCCCTGCCCCGCTCGGCCGCGCTCGCCTTCGGCGCGGCATCGACCACGTCGCGCACGCTGAGATGGATGCCGATGGCAAGCGACAGCGCCAGCACCCCGCCGGCGACGAAGCCACCGAGCAGGAGCGAGCCGACCGAGAGATTCGTCGCACTCGCCAGGATGAGGAAGGCGATCGAGGGCGGGATGATGTTGTCCAGCATCGAGACACCGGCGACGATCGCCGCGGCATTCGCTGGCGGATAGCCCCGCGCCACCAGCGTCGGCGCCATCACCTTCGCCCCGAAGGCGGCATTCGCCACCGAAGAGCCGGACGCGCCCGAGAACAGCACGCTGGCAACCAGCGCGGTCTGCGCCAGCCCCGCCCGCCAATGGCCGACCAGCGTCGCCGCGAAGCGGATCAGCCGTTCGGCGAGCCCGCCTTCCGTCAGCAATTCGCCAGCGAGCAGGAAGAAGGGAATGGCCAGGAGCAGGAACTTGCCGACGCCGCCGACCATGGTCTGCACGATCGCCGGCTCCGGCAGCAATCCCCCGAAAGGCCCAGTCAGCGAGACGCCGGCCAGCAATGCGAAGGGCAGTGGGGCGCCGAGAAGCAGCCCCGCCCCGGCGAAAAGCGCGGCCACAAGGCTCGGCATCGGGAAAAGGTCGAAGGAGAGCTGCGCGAGCCCGTAGAGGCCCAAGCCCAGCAGCAGCGAAGCAACCGCGGCCGCCCAGCCTCGTTCCAGCCGGCCACGAAGGAGGAGCGCGAGAACCGTCAAGCCGCCGCCGCAGGCGAATACGGCGAAGCGCAGCGCCTCCGGCAGGCCGAGCACGGTGGACTGGCCGCCAACCAGCAACGCGACGTTGACGCCGCCCCCCGCCAGCACAAGCGCTCCATGGAACGCAATCGCATCCGCGATAACCGCCGCGACCTTGCGGAGCCCTTCCGGCAGCAGCCGGACCAGCACATCGAGCCGCATCGCCAGCGTCCCGGTCACCGCGAGCGGAGCGCCGACAGCGATCAGCGCCAGATGCAGCCAGATCGCAAGCTCGTCCGACCAGACGAAGCCGCCGCCGAACAGATAGCGCCGCAGCACCGCCGCCATGACCACCGCGAACAGCATGGCGAGGATGGCCGCGCCGGCCAGTTCCAGCAGATGGCGCAAGGCCGCTTCCGCCCGTGCCGCCACTCTCCCGTCGCGGTATCGCTCTGCTTCGATCATCCTGCGCTATGCCCTGCCCCGCGGCCCAGTTCCGGCCTCTGGCGCCCCGCGTCAAGCGATCCGAATTGACATCGCCCATGATTTGGCGACAGGAGCGGGTTCATCGCATCGATGCGGCCGGGCCCGGATGGCGCCATTGCCGATCGGCATCCAGGTCTGCCAGAAGACGAGCTATGGCTTCCGAAATCACCTCGCCCGCCGCCGGCTTCGGCACGGACCCCGGCGCCCCCTACGATCTCGCGGTCATCGGCGGCGGCATCAATGGTTGCGGCATCGCCCGCGATGCGGCCGGGCGCGGCGCCTCGGTCGTGCTGTTCGAGAAGGACGACCTCGCCAGCGCCACCTCCTCGCGCTCGACCAAGCTGATCCATGGCGGCTTGCGCTATCTCGAATATTACGAATTCCGGCTGGTGCGCGAAGCGCTGATGGAGCGCGAGCGGCTCTGGGCCATCGCGCCACATATCATCCGCCCGCTGCGTTTCGTGCTGCCGCATCACAAGGGGCTTCGCCCGGCGTGGCTGCTGCGCCTGGGCCTGTTCCTCTACGACCATATCGGCGGCCGCAAGCTCCTGCCCGCCACGCGCACGCTCGATCTCGCGCGTGATGTCGCCGGCAAGCCGCTCAAGGACAATCAGGCGAAGGCCTTCGAATACTCCGACTGCTGGGTCGAGGATGCGCGGCTCGTCGTGCTGAACGCGATGGACGCCGCCGTGCGCGGCACCGCGATCCATACCCGCACGCGGGTCTTATCGGCGCATCGTCAGAACGGCCTCTGGCAGCTCGAGACCGAGGGCCCTGAAGGCAAGCGAACGGTCTGGGCGAAAGCGCTCGTCAACGCCGCCGGCCCCTGGGTCGGCGAAGTGCTGAACGGCGTGATCCACACCAACGCCAAGGCCGSCGTSCGCATGGTCCAGGGCAGCCATATCGTSGTGCSCAAGCTCTACGACCACGACCGCTGCTACATCTTCCAGAATGCGGACGGCCGCATCGTCTTCGCCATCCCCTACGAGCAGGACTTCACCCTGATCGGCACCACCGACCGCGACTTCAAGGGCGACCCGGCCGATGTCGCCGCGACGCCGGCGGAGATTGCCTATCTCTGCGCCGCAGCGAGCGAGTATTTCCGCCAGCCGGTCACACCCGAATCCGTGGTCTGGACCTATTCCGGCGTGCGCCCGCTCTATGACGACGGGGCCTCGAAAGCGCAGGAAGCGACCCGCGACTACGTCCTGACGCTCGACGCTCCGCAGACCGAGGCCCCGCTGCTCTCCGTTTTCGGCGGCAAGATCACGACCTATCGCCGCTTGGCGGAAGCCGCGATCGCCAAGCTGGCGCCGCATGCGCCTTGGGCAGCGCGTGCCAACTGGACAATGACCGGCGCCCTGCCCGGCGGCGACTTCCCGGTCGGCGGCTTCGACAAGCTCGTCAGCGAGATCGCCGGCGCGAACGCTTGGCTTGAGCGCAAGACCGTGACGCGGCTCGCCCGTTGCTATGGCACCCGCGCCCGCGACATCCTGGCCGGCACAAAGACTCCCGCCGATCTCGGCCGCCATTTCGGCGCCGATCTCTACGAGCGCGAGGTTCGCTATCTCATGCAGGCGGAATGGGCGCGCCGGGCGCAGGATGTGCTTTGGCGGCGCAGCAAGCTCGGCCTGCGGCTCACGCAGCAGGAGAGCGATGCGCTCGACGTCTTCATGCAGCAGGAAATCGCAGCGGCGGCATGATCCATTTTCTTTGATGGAACAATTAGTTGCGCGCCATTTCGGAATCAGTTTTGCAGATTGCGATTGGAGAGCGCGCGACATGTTCGAGGAAGGGCGTATCATCCCGGCCGAAGCGAAGCGTAGAGCCGGGATCCAGGCCTGAGCTTCGATTGGACGCGCTCCGGCGTGGATCCGGGTCTCCCTCCGGTCGCCCGGGATGACCGCGCGTTCCCTTGAATTCCGGCACCGCGTCAGAAGCCGCAGACCTCCACGAGCCTGTCTTGCGTCTTCTGCCCGGGAATGCCGTCGACCTTGAGAGGCGGATAGGTCTGCTGGAAGGCCTTCACGGCTTTCGTCGTCTTCGGCCCCTTGATGCCGTCGATGGGTCCTGCTCCGAAGCCCAGCGCATTCAGTCGGAACTGGACCCCGGTCAGCAACGTGGCCTTCGGCGCCGCCTTTTCGCCCGCCCTGATCACCATCTCGGGCAGCCGGATGACCGTCTTGCCTTGCTTGCGCTGCTTGAAGGCATCGAAGCTCGCCTTGACGACCTCCGGCGACGCCGGGTCGGATCTCGCGGGCGCGGAGGTGGCCGCTACGACGACTGGCGCGGCGAAGTCGACCCCCTCAAGCGTCTCGATCGCAGTCATGCCTTCGATGACGAAGACGACGCCTTTCAACAGCGTGATCCCTTGCTCCATAAACCCGGTGACGCCCAGCGTTTTGACCGCCCCGATCGCCTGTCCCTCCATGAGATTGATGCCCGCCTTGTTGACCGCCCCGGCATTCAGGCTTTCGACGAGGCTCTCGAGCGTGGCATGATACCGGCCGCCATAGTCGGCGAAACGGACCCGCCCCAGCGCATCGCGCACCGCGATGACGGAGTGTTGGATCGGCTCCCCTCGGGTGGTCACGCAGCGGATTGCGAAGACCGTGACGCCATCCTGCGACTTGGCCAGCTGGGTGACGCCCTGGATCGACCTCGCCTGGAGCTGCCTGACCCTGACGCCCTGCGAGATCATGAAATCCAGCGCCTGCTTCACATGCGCGCCGAGTTCATGATCGCCGAACCGGTCCTTCGTGATCGACTTCAGCGGCCTGCCGACGGCCTTCGCCATCTCCTTCAGCGTGACGAAATAGCTCTTCCCCCGCGCAATCGACATGGCGTTGTTCACCGCCTGGAAGGTGCAGGGTCCGGTCACGCCCTGGACCTGCACCGCAAACCGGATCCGCTGCATATGGACCAGCCGCGAGAACATCCCGCCCGCCTTCCCCATCGGGCCGAGCAAGCCGAGCAGGCGCAGGCCGTCCTTGCCGAACCCCGCCACGCCGCCCTGTGCCATGCCCTGACCGAAGCGCAGCACATCGACAGTGCCGGCTCCGAGGTCCATTGAGGTCTGCACGGTGGTGGCGACCGCAACCGCCCACCACTGCGGGTTGTCCTCGACCCATTCACCCAATATTTTTTCGGTTTCCCGCTTCTGCTTGTCCCACCAGTCGGCATATTCGGACAGTGCCACGCTCGCCTCCTTGAGATCCGGAGCACCGGGCCGGGAAGCGCGAGCCGCTTATCCGAGATCACCGACACTCCATCGACAAGCCGGAGCGCCAAGCCACGTGCGAATGAACGCGCAGCCCCCAGCCGCCATTAGTCGCGGAGCGGAGCGCAGCGGTTCAAGCCACCTGATAAGCGAAGGCGCCGTCCTCGACCGAGACCCTCGCCTCGCTCAGCGGCTTCTTCTCGAGCTGCAGGTTGAGGATGGCGCGCGAGAGCGCCGGCAACATCGAATTGGTGATGATGTTGTCGATCATGCGCCCGCCCGAATCCGGGTCGTTGCACTGGCCGACGATGTGCTCGACCACCGCATCGTCATAGGTGAACGTCGCCTTGTGGTTCTCGGTGAGCCGCTTGCCGATGCGCCCGAGCTGGAGCCGGACGATGCCGGCCAGCATGTCCGACGAGAGCGGATAATAGGGAATGGTGACGAGCCGCCCGATCAGCGCCGGCGGGAAGACCTTGAGCAGCGCCGGCCTGAGGCTCACCGCCATCCGCTCCGGATCGGGCTTGGCCGCGCCGTTCGCGGATAGGCTCATGATCTCGTCGGTGCCGACATTCGAGGTCAGGATGATCAACGTGTTCTTGAAGTCGATGCGCCGGCCCGTGCCGTCCTCCATCTGGCCCTTGTCGAAGACCTGGAAGAACAGCTCGTGCACGTCGGGATGCGCCTTCTCGACCTCGTCGAGCAGCACCACCGAATAGGGCTTGCGCCGCACCGCCTCCGTCAGCCGCCCGCCCTCGCCATAGCCGACATAGCCGGGAGGCGCGCCCTTCAGCGTCGAAACGGTGTGCGCCTCCTGGAACTCGCTCATATTGATGGTGATGACGTTCTGCTCGCCGCCATAGAGCGCTTCCGCCAGCGCCAGCGCCGTCTCGGTCTTGCCGACGCCGGACGGGCCGCAGAGCATGAAGACGCCGATCGGCTTGTTGGGATTGTCGAGCCGGGCGCGATTGGTCTCGATGCGCTTGGCGATCATGCCGATGCCATGCCCCTGCCCGACGACGCGCTTGTTCAGCGTCTCCGCGAGGTTGAGCACGGTCTCGATCTCGTCCTTGACCATCCGGCCGACCGGGATGCCGGTCCAGTCCGAGACGACCGAGGCGACCGATTGCTCGTCGACATGGGCGTAGATCATCCGGTTGGCCGGATCGATCTCGCCAAGCGCCGCGAATTTGGCGTGGAGAACGGCACGGACTTCCTCGTGGTCGGCCGCGATCTCGGCGGCGGGAGCCTCCGCTTCGGCTGTCGCAGGCGCGACATTCCCGTCCGCCTCCTGCTTGGCAACCTCGGCCTCCGGATCCGCGCTGGGCGCCTTCCCGCCAAGCTTGGCCCGCAGCGCCTTGATCTCCTCGACGATCGCAAGCTCGCTCGCCCAGGCGGCTTCGAGGGCCGTCAGCTTCTCCTGCTTCGCCGCAACCTCGGCCTCGATCTCGCCGAGCCGCTTGGCGCTGTCGGTGCCGAGATCGGCGTCCGAGGTCAGCGCCGCCTTCTCCTGCTCCAGCGAGGAGATCGCGACGCGCGCATCCTCGATCGCCGCCGGGGTCGCGCTCTGGCTGATCGCGACACGGGCGCAGGCCGTGTCGAGCAGGCTGACCGCCTTGTCGGGAAGCTGGCGGGCCGGAATGTAGCGCGAGGAGAGCGCCACCGCCGCGACGATAGCGGCATCGGAAATGCGGACCTTGTGGTGCTTCTCCATCGGCCCGATCAACCCGCGCAGCATGGTGCAGCAGCGCAGCACGTCGGGCTCGTCGACCTGCACCGGCTGGAAGCGCCGGGTCAGCGCCGGGTCCTTCTCGAAATATTGTCGGTATTCGGACCATGTCGTCGCCGCGATCGTCCGCAGCGTTCCGCGCGCCAGGGCGGGCTTGAGCAGGTTGGCGGCATCGCCCGTGCCGGCCTGCCCGCCGGCGCCGATCAGCGTGTGCGCCTCGTCGATGAACAGGATCACCGGCGTCGGCGAAGACTGCACCTCGTCGATCACCGAGCGCAAACGCTGCTCGAACTCGCCCTTCATCGAGGCGCCGGCCTGCATCAAGCCGATATCGAGCGCGCAGACCTTCACGCCCTTGAGCGGCGGCGGCACGTCGCCGGCCGCGACGCGCTGGGCGAAGCCTTCCGCGATGGCGGTCTTGCCGACGCCGGCCTCGCCGGTGAGGATCGGATTGTTCTGGCGCCGGCGCATCAGCACGTCGATCACCTGCCGGATCTCGTCGTCGCGGCCAAGGATCGGGTCCATGCCGCCGGAACGCGCCTTGGCGGTGAGGTCCTGCGAGAAGCGGTCGAGCGCGGTCGTGCCCTTCGGCCCTTCGGCGGCCTCGGCGCCCGGCGTGCCGGCGGCGCGCAGGCCGGAGCCGTCCATCGGCCGCAGGTTCTCTTCCTGCGAGCCTGCCCAGATCTCGCCGTAGCCCTCCGCCAACTCGTCGACCGGAACCTTGGCGAACTCCTTGGACAGTCCGGACAGCGCCCGGCGCAGATCGTTCGACTTCAGCGCCGCGACCAGCAGATGGCCGGTCCTGATCTGCGTCTCGCCGAAGAACAGCGTCGCATAGTGCCAGCCACGGTCGAGGATATCGACGATGGGATTGGCGATGCCGGGCATCTCCGTCTCGTTGCGGCGGAAGCCCTCGACGACGCTGCCCAGCTCCATCAGCAGCTTGGCGCGGTCGAGCTTGTAATGATCCGCAGTGAGGGTCAGGTCGTTGGCGTTCCCCTGCAGGATCTGCAGGAGCCAATGCGCCAGCTCGACATTGCGGTTGCCGGCGCCCTTGGCCTGCCTCAGCGCCTGCAGGAAGGTGTCGTAGCCGACCCGGTTGAGCTTGCCTGTGACGGCTTCGAGGCTGATATCGGCCATGGTCGTCCCCTTCGAATAGCGTTAGGCGGCGCCGCTGCGTTTCAGGCGCATGCGCTCGGCAGGATGGAAACGGGCGTCGCGGCGCAGCGCGCCTTCCTCGACGGCCCAGTTCGGCGCCATCCAGCTCGTCCAGCCGAGATGGCCGGACTGGCCGAGCCTGACGGGTTTCGCCTCGCCCACCGGCAACGCAAGCTCGACATCCCACTCGAACTGCTCGCCAAGATGCAGGAAGACGGCATCCGCCAGCGGCGCGCAGCGGTCGCCATCCGGCAGGAAGCGCTCGAACTCGCCGAGATCACCAGCCACGATCTTCACCCGGAACTTGTCCTCGACGCTGTAGACGCTGGCGCCGAGCAGCGCGTCGCCGCCCAGCGCGCAATGCGCCTGCCCAAGCCGCGTCCGGTCGCCGGGATCGAAGACGAGGCGCATGCCGACGAACTGCTCGATCTCGACATCCGCCTTGAACAGTCCCGCGAGGAAGCTCTGGAGCCGCGAGGCGGATTTCGCCTGCGCGCCGATCAACCCGGCATGGGCGAGCTTCTCGGCATCGGGCACGCTGTCGCGATCCCGATAGGGCTTCGAGCCCACGCCGATCATGCTGCCGATATAGGCGGCGAAGCGGTCGAGATCGGGCCGGTCATGCTGCGCGATCGGCCGCGAATCCGCCCAGGCCCGGTAGAACAGCTGCAGGAAGCGATGGTTGAGGATGTCGAGGAAGCGCGGAAAGGCATCGTCCCGCGCGATCTGCCAGTGATAGCTCTCCTCGGTCGTCGCCAGCGGCAGCGCGCCTTGGGGACCGAGCAAGCCGAGGAACTTGACGAAGAGCCGGAGCCTGCCCTGCGCGTCGCGATCCGCCTCCGCGATGGTCGAGGCCGGAAAATCAAGGAAGGCCTGCTCTCCCAGCGCGACGTATTCCTCGCGCCGCGAGGCGACATCGCCGATGCGCGGCTTCTCCGGGAAGCTGCGCTCCAGCCGGCGCATCACCGCATAGAAGTCGAAACGCCAGGGCTCGGCTTCGAGCTGCGCCTGAAAATCCGGCGCTCTTTCCAGCGGGGTGGCGGCCTCTTCCGTCACAGGATTCGCCTCGAACCGGCGCGCGGTGGAAAGCGCATCACCTCGCCGCGCTCGACCGTGCGGATCACCGTCTGGGTGAAATGGTTCATCGCCGCGTATTCGGCGAAGAAGCGGTCGAGCACCGCCCCGAGCAGAATGACGCCCGAGCCCTCGAAGGCCTTCTCATCGAGCAGAACGGTGATCTCGAGACCGCGCCCTGCCCCCGTTCCGGCCCGCTGCGGAAAGCGGCGCACGACGGGGCGGCTGTCGACATCCTTGATGCCGCGGATGCGCCGCTCCGTCGCACTGTCGGCAAGGTCGGCGAAGAGCGAGAGCAGTTCGCGCAGCGCCTCGCCGTTCTGCCCTGCTCCGCGCTGGACGAGGCCGAGCTGGTTGAGGCTGAGCAGGTTGATCAATCGCCAGGTCACGACGCCGGTGCTCGCGGTCTCCGCCCGCAAGCGCAGCTGCGAGACGATGGGCTCGCGCGGCGGCGTCGGTCCGGCGAGGCACACGAGATCGAGCGAGACATTGTCGATCAGCCGGAAATCGGCGCCGCCGACGCCAGTCGGGAGATGCTCGGTCAGGTGCCGGTTCGAGCAGAGCGCGCGCACGCTGAGCTCGGCCACAGAGGCGCTGTCACCCACCCTGGCCGGCTCGGCCAGCGAGATAAACATCTCCGTGCCGGTATAGTCGGAGGCGCGCCCCTGCCGCCGCTCGGCCGAGGAGCGCCGCCGCGGCAGGCGCCTTTGCGTATAGTGCAGCCCCTGCAGCGGTGACGCGCCCTCGGGCGAGGAATAGAGCGGGTGCACCGGCTGCTTCTCGCGCCCGCCGGCATAATGCGCGTGGACTGACAGGATGCTGTGCGGCTCGTAGTCGAGCGCGCGGCTCCGATCGGGCACGACATGGAATTCGTGCTGATTGCTCTTCACAGGGATGCGGTCGGCCGTCTTCTCGAAGAGGTTGACCGCAGGCGCCGCGTAGAGCGCGAACATCTCCTTGCGCACGGCGCCCGGCAGCCGCGTATTGACCTCGTCGAAGACGAAGATGATCTCGACCGTCTTGGCGGTGAGCTTCGGCATGATCGTGTCCAGCCCATCCAGCCGAAAGCCGAGAAACTTGCGCGGGAACCAGAACAATTCGCGCAGCAATTCGAAGCCGCGGAAGATGCGGGTATCGGCCGGCAGCAGCGCCTCGTCCTCGTCAAAGCCGATCTGCTCCAGCCGGCAGCCCTCGCCCGGCGTCACCACCGGATCGCCGAACGGGTCGAGATGGCGGAAATGGATGCCGATGCAGTTCGCGAATAGCTGCTCGTAGAGCGCGACCGCATCGCCCTCGCCGCCGAGCAGATGGAAGTTCAGCTCGCGGGCGCGGCAGCCGGCAAACCAGCTCGCCGGGTTCTTCTGCGCTTCGGCCGCCGAAGGCTCCTGCTCGGAATCGGCCATGACGCGATGCATCAGCGTCAGGCGCAGCCCCGCCAGCGCGCGCGGCCCGGCCTTGAGGCCGAGCGCCTGCAGCGGCCCTGGCGCGGGGATATATTCGGCCGCCGTGATCTCGAAGGGCCAGAGCATCACGTCCGAGCCAACCCGGTAACGGCAGGCAACGCGCCGCTCGCGTTCGAGATAGGTCGCGTCGACGTAAGAACCACGCGGAATCCGGACACCCTCGCGCAGGCCTGGATCTGAATAAGGCGGGGTGATGCCGGCGAGCAGCGCCGAGGGTGTCGGCGCGAGGTAGTTCGGCAGGAGCTGTTCGAGGAGGTTGTTGGTGAATTCGGGGAACTCATGCTTCAGCTTCAGCTGCACGCGCGCGGCGAGGAAGGCGGCGCCTTCCAGCAGCCCACCGACCATCGGGTCCATGCGCTCGCCGACAAGCCCTCCCAGCCGCTCGGCAATGCCGGGATATTCCTCCGCGAACTCCTTGCTGTGCTCCATGAAGAGCCGGAGTTCCTGATTGTAGAGGTCTAGAAACTCCTGGTTCATCGCGTCAGCGCCCCTTGATCGCGATCTTGCCGGTATCGAGTTCGAGATCCGCGACGAACTCCACGGGCACGTTGAGCGGCTCGCAGTTGAGATCGGCGCGCACGAGGAAACGCACCTTGAGTTCGGCCGGATCCAGCGCGTGGTCCCGTTCGACGGCAATCGACTTGCGGATCAGCCGTGGCTCGTAGCCCATCAGCACACCAGCCAGATCCTCTCGGATCGTATCGACGCGATGCTCGTCGATCGACAGCCGCGTCAGATCCGGAAAGCCGTGGTTGAGGATGGAGCGGCGCACATGCTCCAGCCCCCCGAGATCGAGCGCGGAGGCGAGGTTGATAGTGTTCACCAAAGCATCGAGGTCGAACGCGATCTCGCGCCTGAGCTTCTGTTCGGTGATGGCGGCGCGCGGCGCCGCACGCCGGTTCGCAATCACGCGCTCGCCGCCCTCGTCCCTCAGGTCGAGCGCAGTCTTCGCATCCTTTTCCAGATGCGCTTCCCGAAAGGCGAACATCAGAGGCGGCCGCAGCCGCTTCTTCGCGATCGGATCGGTCATGTTGCTCCGCCCGGCTGGCAAGGTGCCGGTTCCGGCCGGATCGCCCGGCGTCCTCACGGACGCGGAATGGCGATCCAGCCCCTTTGCCGAGGCATCGGATGGGTCCGAAAGGCGCGTTCCACTTTTCGGTCCGATGCCGGCGGAACCGGCGCCTGCACTACTTCGCGTTGGCCTTGATGTCCCAGGTCATCGTCATCGCCGCATCGAGATCGCCATCGGCCTTCTGCGGCTTGTACTCGAATTTGATCTTGGCGTAGTTCAGCGAGAACTGGTCGGTCGGGATGCTGTTGCCGCCGACGGCATCGCCGGACTGATAGCTCGACACCAGCAGGTCCTCCAGCGTCACGACATAATAGTCCTTCTGCTGCTCGCCCTGCTTGCGGACATAGAGCACCGCCTTCTTGATATGCTTGCCGCTGGCGCAGGCCTGCGCAAGATTGGTCGAGGCCTTGCCGACCTGCGAGGTGAAATGGACGTCCTGGAAGCTCGCCTTGCCGGCGCCGCCGCCGGCATTCGCGGCATGCGAACCGGCGTTCGAGACGCCCCAGGAGAAGGAATCCACCTCGATCGTGTCCTTGTGGGTCTTGTCCTTGCTTTCGCCCTTGATGCCGTCGATCTCGAGCAGGAAGTCGGTAGCCATGTTTACCTCCAGAGTGTGAATGGTGGGATGCTCACTTCCGTGAGCGGACCGGTGGACGCACCTCTCCTGTCGCGCCGCCCGGGCGGGCCGACGCGCCGAAGATTCTCGTTGCCGCCGTCACCTGACGATCAGGTGGCGGTCACTGCTTGGGAGCTGGCAGTCGCGAGACCAGGCTCAGGCCGATATCCATGCCTTCGAGCTGGAAGTGCGGCCGCAGATAGAACTTGGCCGAGTAGTAGCCAGGGTTCTCCTCGTCCTCGAAGACGTCGATGCGCGCGTCGGAGAGCGGGCGCCGCGCCTTCGTCTCTTCGCTGGAATTGACCGGATCGCCGTCGACATATTCGGTGATCCACTCCTGCAGCCAGCGGCGCAGAGGCTCTTTCTCCTTGTAGGAGCCGACCTTGTCGCGAACCATGCATTTCAGGTAGTGCGCGAAGCGCGAGACCGCGAACATGTAGGGCAACCGCGCGGACAGGTTGTCGGAGGCGGTCGCCGCCACGCCGTCCGGCCCCGAGAAGGCCTTGGGCTTGTAAAGCGACTGGGCGCCGATGAAAGCGGCCTTGTCGGTGTTCTTGCGATGGATCAGCGGGATCAGGCCGGACTTGGCCAGCTCCGCCTCACGCCGGTCGCTGATCGCGATCTCGGTCGGGCATTTCAGGTCGATGCCGCCATCATCCGTCGGGAAGGTATGCGTCGGCAGGTTCAGCACCTCGCCGCCCGACTGGACGCCGCGGATGCGGGTGCACCAGCCATACTCCTTGAAGGCGCGGTTGACGTTCACCGCCATCGCATAGGCCGCGTTCATCCAGGCGTATTTTTCGCCACGATGGCCGTCGGTGTCCTCCTCGAAGGCGAACTCCTCGACGGGCTCGGACTTGGCGCCGTAGGGCACGCGGGAAAGCACCCGCGGCAGGCACAGGCCGACATAGCGCGAGTCTGCCGCGTCCCGCAGCCCCTTCCAGGCGGCGTAGTCCGGCGTATCGAAGACCTTGCCGAGATCGCGCGGGTTCGACAGCTCCGTCCAGCTATCCATGCCCATCAGGGTCGGTTCCGCGCCCGCGAAGAAGGGCGCATGGGCCGCCGCCGCGACCTTCGACAGATCGCGCAGGAGCTGCACATCGGTCGGGACATGGCTGAAGTGATAATCGCCGACCAGGCAGCCGAAGGGCTGGCCGCCGAGCTGGCCGAACTCCTGCTCATAGACCTGTTTGAACAGCGGGCTCTGGTCCCAGCGCGCACCGGGATAGGTCTTGAGATTGCGGGCGAGCTCGTTCTTCGAGACGTTCATCACCTTGATCTTCAACTGAGCATCGGTCTCGGAGTTGAAGACGAGGTAGTTGAGTCCGCGCCAGGCGCTCTCGATCTTCTGGTATTCGGGTGCGTGCAGCACCTCGTTCATCTGCTCGGTCAGCTTGGCGTCGAGCCTGGCGATCATCTCCTCGACAGTGTCGATGACATCGCCCTTGATCAGGGTCGAGTCCGCCAGAGCCTGGTTGACCAGGGTCGCGACCGCGTTCTCGACCTCGGTCGCCGCCCGTTCGGTCTTGGGTTTGAAACTCTGCTTGAGGATCGCCGAGAAATCATCGATCTCGCGGGTCTCTACAGCCGCGCCACCGGGCTGCTGGGTTTGTGCTTCCGCTGCCATTGCCGCCTCGCTCGCTTAACCGCCTGACGGACCCTCGATCACATGAGAGCATCGCTTCTGCGAAAACCGGTTCCCGCGTTTTCGCGCAATGCTCACACGGCGGGTCCGTGCCCCTGTCTTCAGTTCGCTGTCTTGTCTGCTGAAGGCTCGCTCTTGCCGAGCCTGTCCTTGAGCGCCGCCATCAAATGCGGATCGGCGAGCAGCGCCTTGATCTGGTCGCTCGCTGCCATCTTGCCGTCCATGTAGCGCAGCAGGTTGGCGAGTTGCTCGCGCGCTTCCAGAAGCTTCGACGTCGCCGGAATCTGGCGGGCGATCGCCGCCGGATTGAAGTCCTCGAACTTTTTGAACGTCAGCGTGACCGAGAGCTTCTCGTCGCTGTTCTCGCTCAGCTTGTTGGCAACGTTGAACGACACGGCGGGCTCGATCGCGGCCATGCGCTGATCGAAATTGTCCATGTCGAAGTCGAGGAACTTGCGCTGCGAGATCTCGGGTTTCTCGATCGCCGATGCATTGCCGGAAAGGTCGGCGAGAACGCCCATGACAAAGGGCAACTCGATCTTCTGCTCGGCGTTATACGGGTCCTCATAGGTGATATGGACCCGAGGTGGTCTGTTACGGCGGATGAACTTCTGCCCTGAATCTCCGGCCATGTTACGCGCCCTCTGCATCCGTGCCACGCCGACGTAACGTGACATCCTATCCGGTTTCACCCATCATCGATATAGTCGCGCCATCGAGACGGAAGGTTCAAAGAAAAGACAAAAGACTGACCTAGCTGTCGCTCTCCGGAATCTGTGCGACATCCGGCAGGATATTGCCGAGAAGCGACATGAAGTCCTGCTGTGCCAGCCCGCAGGCCTTGTCCATCAGCAGCGGCGTCGGATGCGATGGCTCGACCTGGCGATAGAAGGCGGAAATCGCTCTCATCGCGCTGACCGCATCGGCGCGGCTGCCGATCAGGATCGCAGGCGACGCGTGATTTGCAGGCACAGCAGCCGTCGCTGCAGTCGCCGCGGCGCCAGCATCCTCCCCAACCGGCTCGTCGGCGACCGCATCTTCGTCCGCACGACCGCTCTCATCGGGCTCCTCGGAAGCCTCGGCATAGCCAGCCTCAGCCTCGTTCTCTGCCCCGTAGCCATCCGGCGCCGGCAGCCGCTCGAGCGGCAGCCGGAATCGGCGCAGCTCGCCGATCTCGATCACCGCCTTGTCGACATGCTCGGGAAACATGATCTGGATGACCTCGATCAGTGACTTTCCGATCAGCTGCTGCGCTTGTCCGATCAGCAGGACGGCCGGGCTGGAAGGCTCGGTTTTGCGAAAGTAGCCGAGGCATGCGGCCAGCGTATCCTTCACTTGAAGGATGTTCGAAAGGCTGCCGGGACCGAAGCTCGCAGGGCTCGCCGCTGGCACTGGCGCGTCGTTCGCCCCTGGCGCCGCCCCGGCCGGTTGATGGCCCGGAACGCGCCGCGCGACCGCTGCGTCGAGAAAGGCTGCGATCTGGTCGAGAAGCGCCGCCAGGCGCGGAAAGCCGAGCGGATGATCGACACCGACCTTCTCGAGCCAGATCATCTGCAGGCGGCCAAGCGCGTCGCGCGCCGCACCGATATGGCCGAGACTGGCGGTGAGTTCCTCTGCGTCGACTTCCGCCAGCGCGGCGTTGATCGCCCCCGCATCGGGATGCTGCTCGCCCTCGACCAGGCGCGTCTCACCGCTGGCGACGAGCTGGCTGCGGAAGATGAATGGGCCGAGGCGACGGCTGACGAAGAGCGGCGCATGCTGCAGCGGCAGCACCACCGTCGGCAATTCGTCGAGCCCCTGCAGCGCGACTTCGCGCATGACGAAGTCACCGTCCGTCGCCCGCGGGTGAACTTCCTGCCAATGGCTGCCGAGGAGTTCGGCCATGGTTGAGAGGCTGCCCGCAAAACCGGCAACGTCCCGGTTGAGGATCGCCAGCTTGGCCGCGAGCACGAGCAGACGTAGATCGCGCGTGCGTTCAAGCAACTTGCCGAGGTCGGAGAACGCGGCCGGAAACTCGATGCTGGTGCGGTCGAAGGCGACCTGGCGGCCCTCGTCGTCGCGGCGGAAATACGAGGCCGGCAGCGCGACCTCGAGCCGCGCCGTGACGTTCATGAAGTCGTTGTCGTCCTCAAGGTCCGGTCCGCAGGGTTCTTCGGCCGAAACGGATTTCGTCCACTCGGCGAAATTCAAATCCGCCATCGCTCTCCCCGCTCGCAGGCTGGGCGACGAGGGCGGAGCCCGCACCGCCCGGGTCATCGGATCCGGCGCCTCATTCGGTGCGCAGGCGTGTCTCCACCCGGCGATTGTCGCCGGAGAGCGGATCGGCGACGAGCAGCCGCTCCTGGCCGTAACCCTTGGCAACGAGCTTGGCCGGACTCACGCCCTGCTGGCCGAGATAGCGGACCACCGCCTGCGCCCGCCGCTGCGACAGGTTGAGATTGTAGCCGGGCGTGCCGGCGGCGTCGGTATGCCCCTCGACCATGAAGGTCTGCGTGGCGAGCTGCGGCATCTTCAGCGCCTTGGCGAACTCGTCGAGATTGACCTTCGCCTCCGGCTCCAGCACGTCCGAATTGTATTTGAATTTCACCATGAGATCGAAGGCGCTCGGCGGCTTCGCCACCTCGACCGCATGGCCAGCCTTGGCACACTCGGCCTCGGTGCCGACGCACAGGCCGCGCGTGACGGCCGGCTTTGGCGCCGCCGTCGGCCCGAAATGCTTGACGATATCATCGGCCTTGTAGGTCTGCGCCACCGCCGGTGCGGCCACAGTGAGAACCGCAGCGCCGGTCAGTGCGACAAAGGCCATGAAGCCGGACTGCTCGCGCATGGGAACCCTCCCGATAAGTTGCGCCATTCGGCGAACGAAGACTTGAGGAGCCGACGATGACTCCCGCTGTTTGTTGCGTCAAGGCGAATTTAGGTTCAATCGGCGAGGGATTTCGTTGATGTCTGCCAATCTAGGGCAAGGTCAAAGAACCGCGTCATTCACGACGCCGTCTGGCCAAGATGAATTTACACTTATAAAGTTCGAAGCCGACGAAGCTTTGAGCGAATTGTTTACATATAACATCGAGGCGGCAAGCAAAACGGAGAACGCCGACCTGCAAAGCATCATGAGCGAAAAATGCTCGATCAAGTTCACGCTGAAGAACAAGAGCGAGCGGGTTCTGAACGGCACTCTGGTCGACGCACAGTGGCTAGGCCAGCAGGATGATCTTCACATCTACCGCTTCACGCTGAGGCCTTGGCTCTGGCTGCTCTCGCAACGGGCGGACTGCCGGATTTTCAAGAACAAGACGGCGCTGGACATCGTCAAGGAGATCTTCGGCAAGGAAGGCTCCGCGAGCTTCGAGGACAGAACGAGCGAGCCTCTCCAGCCGATCGACTACTGCGTGCAGTATCGCGAGACCGATCTCGATTTCGTGCTGCGGCTGATGGAGCAGTACGGAGTCTACTACTACTTCAAGCACAGCGACGGCGACCACAAGCTGGTGCTCTGCGACTCCCGCTCCGGCCATGACGAGGTCACGGCGGCGGCCGAGCCCAGCTTCCAGGGCGCGGCTTCGGCCTATGCCTTCGTGCCGCAGGGCAAGCGCTTCCCTCGCTCGCAGGTCGAGCATCTCACCCATTGGTCGACGATGCGCCGCCTGCGAAGCGGCAAGTTCGAGCTCAAGGACTATGATTTCGAGAAGTCGGAATCCGACCTGACGGCCAGGGCCGAGGAAGGCTTCCCGAAGGCGAGATCCTACGAGGCCTATGACTATCCCGCCGCCTACACCAGGCGCGACCGCGGCGAGCATTTTGCCCGCGTGATGGCGCAGGCCGAACAGGCCAAGGACGACCGGCGCTATGCCGGCGGAGACGCAGCCAGCCTTTATCCGGGCGCGCTGATGAAGCTCTCCGACCATCCGGCCGGTGCCGAGAATGCCGAATACCTCGTCGTCCGCGCCAGCCATGCCTACGGCATCCAGAGCTATCGCTCCTCCGGCCGGCAGGATGAGGCGCTCTATCACGGCTCCTACGAGTTGCAGAAAAGCGACCGCCGTTTCCGCGCCCCGCTCGTGACGCCACGCCCCACCGTCTACGGACCGCATACGGCCAAGGTCGTGGGCGAGCGCAACCAGGGCGAGGAAGGCGATATCGACGTCGACGAGTACGGCCGGGTCTGGCTGCGCTTCCATTGGGACCGCGAGGACGGCTCCACCTCCTGCCGCACGCGCGTCGCGCAGATGTGGGCCGGCAAGAACTGGGGCGGCCAGATCATCCCGCGCATCGGCCAGGAGGTGATCGTCGAGTATATCGAGGGCAATCCCGACCTGCCGATCATCGTCGGCGCCGTCGTCAACGACCAGCACAAGCCGCCCTATGATCTGCCGGCGAACAAGACCCAGTCCGGCCTCAAATCGGAATCGACCGACGGCGTCGGCTTTCCCGATTGCTACAACGAGATCAAGTTCGAGGACCGCAAGGGCCAGGAAGTCTTCGAGATGCACGCCGAGAAGGACCATAAGGTCGTGGTCAACAACATCGAGACGCGCGAGATCGGCGAGAACTTCCAGAGCGGCGGCTATTCGCGCAAGACGACGCTCCTGCAGGGCGACGACAAGCTCGACGTCCAGAACGGCAAGCTCGATGTCGAGGCGCTGACCGAGATCAACCTCAAGGTCGGCGAGAGCAAGATCAAGATGACGCCGGGCAGCATCGAAATCACTTCGCCCAGCATCAAGATCAAGAGCGTCGGCATCACGGAGGTCGGCAGCGACGGCACCGTCGTGATCAAGGCTCCTATGGTGACGATCAACTGAAAACGGCCGGAATCGCCATGTCACGCCTGCGCTTCAGCACCGCCCGCGAGGTGTTCGAGACCTTTCCCTCGGCACATGAGGCCGTCACCATGCCGCCGACGGTCGAGCCGCCGCTTGCTTTCCTGGCCCGGCTTGCCAAGGGTCCCGCGCCGACGGAGGCGATCGGCTTCTGCGCCTTCCTGTTGCCGCGGCGCGAAGCCGTCTGGTGGGGGCTGCAGGCCGTGCGCGCGATGCAGCCGCCCGGCACGCAGGACTCCTGCCTTGCCGCCGCCGAAGCCTGGGTACGCGAGCCCGGAGATCGCACGCGCTTCGAGGCGCTCAAGTTCGCCCAGGCCGGGGACCGCGCCCGGCCCGGCACCTGGGTCGCCTGGGCGGCCGGCTACTCCGGCGGCAGCATGGTCGAGAGCCACGGCGTGCCCTGCCCGCCCGATCTCACCGCCAAGATGATGCGCATCGCCGTGCTCAACGCCCTCAACCGCCTGCCCTCACGCGACCGCGAGGGCGCCTTGCATCGCTGCATCGAGGCGTGCATTCGTTTGGCGGAAGACGATGCCGGCAAGCGCTGACCCGCAGATCGCAACGGGACGTCCGCGATGGCGCTGACACTGACGATCGAGAACCAGACGTCCCTGCCGGATGGCGGGCCGCTGAGCGTGACTGCCAGCGGCGGGCGCGGCCTCGATATCGGCCGTGACCAGCATCTCGATTGGGCGCTTCCGGACCCGAGCCGCGCGGTTTCCGGCCGGCATTGCGAGATCCGCTTCCGCGACGGCGCCTGGTGGCTGCGCGACATCTCGACCAACGGCACCTATGTCAACGGCGGCGAGCATCGCGTCCAGTCGCCCTACCGGCTCCAGAACGGCGACCGGCTGGAGATCGGCCACTACATCATCGCCGTGACCATCCAAGACGAAGCCGGGCAGGCCCAGCCGGAATCCTCTTCGCCGCCGCCTAATGCGGTTCGGCCCGAAGCATTATGGGAGGGAAGCGAGGAGGCGGCCCCGCCCATTGCCCGCCGCGACCTGATGCCGCCGAGCCACGCCAGGCCCGTGCATGCGAGCTTCATCGACTGGGCTGCCGACATTCCCGCTCCCGATGCCACCCCGGCCCCACAACCTGCTCCCGGCTGGCCATCGCCCGCATCGCAGAGCGACGATTTCGCCTGGGCGCCCCTCCAGCCGGCGCCCGCGCCGCCGGCCGAACCGGTCGCACCCATCCCGACGCCGCGCCGCCCTCCGGCAAGCCCTGCTTCGGCGCATCCTTGGGACGAGCCCACCCCCAGTCCTGCAACGACGGAAGCGTCAGCCGGGCCCACGGCGCCGATCGTCGGGCCTGCCCCGGCCTTCCCGCCCGCCCCTTCGATTCCGAATGGCCCCTCGCCGATCTCGATGGGCGAGTTCATGCAGCGCTTCGCCAGAGGCGCGGGCGTCTCGCCGCAATCCCTGGCGACGCAGGACCCCGGCGCCTTCGCCGAGCAGCTCGGCGGGCTGATGCGGCTGATCGCGGAGGAGCTGAAGGCCCTGCTCGCCGCCCGCGCCGAGAGCAAGCGCATCGCCCGCAGCACCAGCCAGACGATGATCCAGGCGCAGGACAACAACCCGCTGAAATTCTCGCCGACGGTGGACGATGCCCTGCAACTGATCTTCGGAGAGCCGCGCAGCGGCTATCTCGATGCCAAGCGCGCCTTCGACGAGAGCTTCCGCGACCTGAAGGCCCATCAGATCAAGACCTATTCGGCCATGCAGCACGCGCTGAAGATGCTGGTCGAGGACCTCGATCCGCAGGCCATCGCGGAGGGCACGGCGCAGGATGGCGGCATCGGCGGCCTGCTCGGCTCGCGCAAGGCCAAGATGTGGGACGCCTATGTCGCGCGCTGGGAGGCCAAGACCGCGCCTTACGAGAACGGCCTCGTCGACGCTTTCATGATCTATTTCGCCGAATGCTACGATCGCGGCGGCAAATAGTCTCTGACGTCATGCTCGGGCTTGACCCGAGCATCTCGGAAACCAGAACCGTCTCTGGCAGGAGATTCTCGGGTCGGAGCTTCGCCCCGCCCGAGAATGACGCGCTACTACCGCTTCGCCGCAACCGCCGTGATCTCGATGCCGTAGCCCGGAGAGGCCAGTTTCGCCTCGACGGTTGCGCGGGCCGGAGCATGGCCAGGCGCCACCCATTTGTCCCAGACCGCATTCATCTCGCTGATCTTGGCGATGTCGGTCAGGAAGATCTGGACGCTGAGGATGCGCTCCTTGCTGCTGCCCGCCTGCGCCAGCGTGTCCTCCAGCAGCGCCAGCACCTCCTCGGTTTGCTCGGTCAGGGAGCGCCCTTCGGTCTGCTCCGGCACATGGCCGGCGAGGAAGACGATGCCGTTGAAGATGGCGGCGTCGCACCAGCGTGCTGTCAGCCCGATGCGTTCGATGGTCATGATAGCGATCCTGTCGGCGGGTTGGATGAAGCCGCCGGCTTCGCCCGCCCGCCACAGCAGGTCAAGCCGGCGGCAGCGCCAGGATCTCGCGGATCGCGCGCGGTTGGAGCTGCCGCGGAAGCTCGTCCATCGCCGCCTTGTAGTAGCCGAGGATGCTGAGCTGCTCATAGGTCGCCCAGATAGACTCGTCCGCGAAAGCCGCGGCGCGCTCGTCCAAGTTCATGATCATGCCGTATTCGAGGCCGCCGGGCTCGCCATAGACGATCGGCGGCGGCGTCGGCTTGCTGCGCTTCTGCGCCTCTGCCGCCGCGAAGGCGGCGAGCGCCTCCGGCTGCCAGATCTGATTGTAGGCCGCCAGGATGTCGCCGACCGGATCGCCTCTGGCCGCCAGGATCTGCCGACAGGCGTCGGCGAAGGCGTCGGTCAGACCATTCGCCTCGGCGGCTGAATCGGCCTTGTTGTAGTCGGCGCCGAGCGGCTCGACATAGGCGAAGAGGTTTTCGAGCTGCCGCGCCGCCGGCCCCGACAAAAACAGCCAGGGAAAGGCTCCGTCGATCGAGATCTGCCCGGGCAGGAGATGCGCCGCCTGCTCTCCGTCGTCGGCACGGAAGAACTGGCGGATCGCCGCCGTGCAGCTCACATTGGGCACCGGCAGCAGGGGCCGCTTGCGCCGGGCCGGATCCCGGATCAGCGCCATGAAGCAGAGCGCCTCAGCCACGCGGCCATTGCGGGCCATGCCATGGTTCAGCGCACGGCGCTGGTCGGAAGAAAGCCGCTGGACGATCTTGTGGCGGAAGCGCTCGCTCTTCGCCTCGTCCCTGTCCGGAACCGTCCGCCTGTTCTTGCCCATCGCGTCACCAGCAAAGGAAGCGCTTCGCGATCAACGGCTTGCGCCATTTTCCTGAATCGATCCGGGATCATCCGCCGATGACGACCGTCGGCAGGCCCATGATGATCTTGTTCGGCGGCCCAAGCGCCTCGACGATCGTATCGCCCATCCGGCAGGCCGGCAGATTGTTGATCAGCACGCTCTGCGATCCATCGACGACGACGCCCAGACCGTGCGGCACGGGAGGTGGCACGGGTGTCAGGCAGTTATGAATGTCGGCGCCGCCGGAGGCGCCGGTGATCAGCGCGCCCATGCTGGCGGAGACCGCGTTCTTCGTCGCGATCTCGGCCGCCAGGGCGGCCGGCGCGCCGGGAGTGCCGGCAGCGGCGAGCGTCGCGGCCTCGGCCGCCTGGACGGTCGCGTCTGCGGATGCCTTCGCCGACTGGATCGCCGCGGCCGCAGCGGCCGGGACGCCGCGCCAGGCCAGCAGACTGCCGATCAGCACGTTCGGGCTGCCTGGGCCGGGCTGAAGAATGCCCGGCAGGGGGTGGATCACGGGGTCGGTGGTGCGAGCCGCAGGCCCTTTCGGCATGATCGCTCCCTCGGTGATCGCTCCCTGGCCGGAACGGGTTCGGCAGCGACAGCACTGCGCCGAATTTCCCGACGCCGCATCCTTCAAGTCAATGACGGCGGCCGGCGCGCGGGCGCGCTAGCATTCCCTTGGTGACGCTGGGTTATCGCCCGGATAAACTCGCCATGCCTGCCTTCGAGTGAGCGAGACCGGAATGTCGTGGTACAGCAAGGTCGTCTGGTCGGAGGGGCTGTTCCTCAGGCCGCATCACTTCCAGCAGAGCGATCGTTACCTCGAGAATTTGCTGGAAAGCCGCGTCAGGACCATCACGCCCTATCCGTGGGGCTTCTCCGTATTGGAGATCGACCGCGACCTCGCCCAGCAGAGCCGCATCGGCCTGCGCCGTGCCGTCGGCGTGATGCCGGACGGCACGCCCTTCGCAATGCCGGACAACGCCCCGCTGCCGGCCGCGATCGAGGTGCCGGAGAACGCCGCAGGCCAGCTCGTCTGGCTCTCGCTGCCGCTCGCCGCCGCCAATACGCGCGAGGTCGAGGATGCCTTGAACGGCTCGGCCAGCCGCTATGTCCCTGCCAACGAAATGCTGATCGATTCCACCGCATCGCTGCGCACCGAGGAGGAGATCGACGTCGCCCATCCGCGCCTGGCGCTGGAGCTGCGCAAGACCGCCAAGGCCGGCTATGTGGGCTTAGCTCTCGGCCGCATCCTCGAAGTGCGCGACCGCGCCGTGCTCTTCGACGAGAAATTCGCCCCGCCGGTGCTGGTCTGCTCGGCCTATCCCGTCATCGAGGGTTGGCTCGACCGCGTCATCGGCTGGATCGACAACAAGCTGGAGGAACTCGCCCGCTACGCCGCCGACCCGACGGCGGGCGGCGGTTTGCAGAGCGCCGACTATTTCGTGCTCCAGCTCCTCAACCGCAGCATCCCCGTGCTGAAGCATATGCGCCGCTCGCGCTTCATCCATCCCGAGCGGCTGTTCACGACCTTCCTCGCGCTTGCCGGCGAGCTCGCGACCTTCACCACGGCCGAGCGCCGCGCCCGCGACTATCCAGCCTACGATCACGACGATCTGGAGAACTGCTTCGCCCCGGTGGTGCGCGACATCCAGGACTACCTCTCGGCCAATCTCGGCCGCCGCGCCATCCGGCTCGAGATCGTCGAGCGCGCGCCCAACGCCTTCATGTCGACGATCCGCGACCGCAGCCTCGTGCGCAACGCGACGCTCGTGCTGGAAGTCGCGGCGCGCCGGCCGCTGACCGAGATCCAGGCGCAGTTCCCGCAGCTCTTCAAGGTCGGCCCCAACACCAAGATGAACGAGATCGTCCATGCCCATCTGCCGGGCATCAATCTCGTCCATCTGCCGACGCCACCGCCACAGATCCGCGCACTCACGGATCATGTATACTTCTATCTCGACCGCACCTCGCCGCTCTGGCCGGAGTTCAGTACGGCGAGTTCGATCGGCATGCATTTTTCCGGTGACTGGCCCGATCTCGAGCTCGAGCTCTGGGCCGTTCTGGAGGGCAGGCGATGAGCAACGACGGTTCGTCCGACCCGTTCGGCCGTTCCGAGCGAACCATCATCCGGCCGAACCCCGGCGGGCGCCGCACGCCCCTGCCGCCCGCTCCCGCCGCGCCCACGCCGGGCCCGCCGCCGGCACCCCAGCCCTATCAGCCGCCGCAGGTCCCCTCGCCCGGCGTGCCCGGCGGCGGCGACGAGTGGATGTCGCAGCCGGCGCCGATCCCGCAGCGTCCGCAGGCGCCGCCGCCTCCCGGCGGCGGACAATCCCTGCCGCGCCGCGAGCAATTGCTGACGCCCAACGCCAATCCGCTGCTGCGCGCCGCAGGCCCGCTGCTGCTTCTGCTCGGACGGATGCGGGCGAATCTCTCCAACGCTCCCTTCGCCCAGCTCCTCGGCCAGGTCGGTGAGTCCATCGAAGCCTTCGAGCATGAGGTTCGCGCCGCCGGCGTATCGGCCGAGACGGCGCAGACTGCTAAATATGTGCTGGCTGCAACCGCCGACGACATCGTCCAGAACATCCCCGGCGACGACCGCCACGTCTGGACGCAGTACAGCATGCTCTCGCGTTTCTTCGGCGAGCGTATCGGCGGCGTGCGCTTCTTCGAGATGCTCGACAAGGCCAAGGCCGATCCGTCGGTCAATTACGATCTCCTGGAACTGATGCATGCCTGCCTGGCGCTGGGTTTCCAGGGTATCCATCGGACGTCCGCGGGCGGCGCCAACAACCTGCAGATGATCCAGCGCAACCTGTTCGAGACGTTGCGCCGGGTGAAGCAGCCCGATCCGGAACTGTCGCCGCGCTGGCGTGGACAGGCGATAGCCGCCACCGTGGCAGGCTTCAAGATCCCGGTCTGGTCGGTGGCGGCGATCGCAGGCGTCGCCCTGCTTGGCGTCTACTTCGTCTTCCGCGCACTGCTCTCGGGCAATGCCGAAGCGGCCTCGACCGCCCTGCTCTCGGTCCACCCCAAGGGCGAAGTCGGGATCATGCGCAAGGTCTTCTCGGCCCCGCCGCCGCCTCCGCCCCCTCCGCCACAGCCGCCCAAGGTTTGCGCCGCGGTGCAGCCGCCGATCGTCTGCCTGGTGACGCCGAACGTCGTCATCGTCCGCCTGACCGGCATCACCCTGTTCGAGCCCGGCCAGGCCGCCGTGCGCGCCGAGTTCCAGCCATTGATCGAGCGCATCGCCGCCGTGCTGGAGCAGGAGGGTGGCGCGGTGAAGGTCGTCGGCCACACCGACAACGTGCCGATCCGCACAGCCCGCTTCCCCTCCAATGTCGAGCTTTCGCAGGCGCGGGCCAAGGCGGTCGGCGACATGCTGAAAACCAAGCTCAGCAAGCCCGACCGCATCGGCTTCGAGGGCAAGGGTGCGGACACGCCGATCGCCCCCAACGCCACCCCCGCCGGTCGCGCCCAGAACCGGCGCGTCGAAATCCTGATCCAGCGCCAGGGCTGAGGAGGCGCGCATGAATCTCGCCACCTGGCTCCGCATCCTCGCCATCCTGATCGGCGCGCTCGCGCTTGCAGCGCTGATCTGGTTCGGCGGCCCCTTCCTCGCCTTCGGCGAGGTCAGGCCCTTCGAATCCTTCTGGGTGCGGATGCCGATCGCCGTGCTGCTGCTCCTGGGTGCGCTCGGCTGGATCGCTCTCATCGTCGTCCGCCGCCGCAAGGCCACCGCGGCGCTGACCGAGGCGCTGGAAAAGGAGGAGTCGACCGGCGACGGCGCTGCCCTCTCCAGCGCCATGAAGGACGCGCTCACGACCCTGAAGAGCGCGCGCGGCAAGGGCGGCGGGGACTATCTCTACGACCTGCCCTGGTACGTCATCATCGGCCCGCCCGGCGCCGGCAAGACGACTGCGCTGGTCAATTCGGGGCTGAAATTCCCGCTGGCGCGCGGCACGACGCCCGCCGCAGTCGCCGGCGCAGGCGGCACGCGCTATTGCGACTGGTGGTTCGCCGAGGATGCGGTGCTGATCGACACCGCCGGCCGCTACACCACGCAGGACATTGACACCAAGGCCGAGAAGACGAGCTGGTTCGCCTTCCTCGACCTGCTCAAGACCAACCGCCCGCGCCAGCCGATCAACGGCGTGCTTGTGGCGATCAGCGTCGAGGACCTGCTGACCTCATCGCCGGAAGAGATCGCCGCCCATGCCGACGCTATCCGGTCTCGCCTGCTTGAACTGCACGAGCGGCTGAAGGTCGATTTCCCGGTCTATGCCGTCTTCACCAAGGCCGACCTGATCGCCGGCTTCAACGAGTTCTTCGGCGCTCTGACCGAGCCACAGCGGCGCATGGTCTGGGGCCACACCTTCCAGACCGCCGACAAGACCCGCAACATGATCGGTGATGTGCCGCCGGAATACGACGCGCTGATCGAGCGATTGAACGAGCGCCTGCCCGACCGTTTGCAGGACGAGCACAACCCGACCTCGCGCGCCCAGATCTTCGGCTTCCCCAGCCAGATGGCGACGCTGAAACGCTCGATCGTCGACTTCCTCACCCGTGTCTTCGAGCAGACGCGCTACCACGCCAACGCGACCTTGCGCGGCTTCTACTTCACCTCGGGCACGCAGGAGGGAACGCCGATCGACCAGTTGATCGGCGCGCTCTCGCGCAATTTCGGCTCTGATCATGCTGGCGCGGCCGCTTTCTCCGGCAAAGGCAAGAGCTATTTCCTCACCGAGCTTATCCAGAAGGTTGTGATCGGCGAATCGGGCTGGGTCTCGACCGATCTCGGCGCCGCACGGCGCACGACAGCTTTGCGCATCGCCGGCTTTGCGGCCGTCGCACTCCTGTCGCTCGCAGCCCTCGGCCTTTGGTGGACGAGCTTCTCGCGCAACAGCGACCTGATCACCGCGACGAATTACGGCCTCTCGGATTATCGCAGCGCCGCCGCGCCTGTGCTGCAGGAAACCACGATCTCCGACCGCAATTTCAGCCGCATCCTGCCGCTGCTGCACAAGCTCCGGAACATGCCGGCCGGCTATGCGACGCAGGACGAGCCGACGCCGACGCTCGCCACCTTCGGGCTCAGCCAGCGCGAGCGCCTGCAGAACGCGGCCGAGATCACCTATCAGCAGGCGCTGGAGCGGATGCTGCGACCGCGCATCATCTTCCGCCTGGAGGAGCAGCTCGAGCAGCAGGCCAACAATCCCGGCTTCGTCTACGAGGCGCTCAAGGTCTACATGATGATCGGCGGCCAGGCGAAGCTGGACCGCGACCTCGTGACGTCCTGGATGCGGCTCGACTGGGCCGAGAACCTCTTCCCCGGCCCCGTAAACGCCAAGGGCCGCGAGGCGCTGGAGGAACACCTGACCGCCATGCTCGACCTCGACGAGGGTGATACCGAGCCGATGGTCAAGCTCAACCAGTCGCTGATCGAGCAGAGCCAGCGCACCCTGCGCCGCCTCAGCATCGCCGAGCGCGCCTATGAACTGCTGAGGACGCAGGCCCGCAGCGAGAGCCAGAAAGACTGGGTCGTCTCGCAGCGCGGCGGCTCCGACGTCCGCTTGGTCTTCGAAGGCGTCAGCGGCGAGGATCTCGACCAGATCCGCGTGCCGTATTTCTATACCTATGACGGCTTCCAGAACGCTTTCATCGGCCGGCTCGGCGACATCGGCGACCGCATCGAGAAAGAGCGCTGGGTGCTGGGCGAGAATGTCGACCAGCAAGCGATCACGTCCCAATACGCCACGCTGTTCCAGGACCTGATGAAGCTCTACAGCCGCGACTATATCGCGACCTGGCAGAAGACGTTGAAGCGGCTGAAGCTGCGTCCCCTCAACGCCGACAAGCCGCGCTACGTCGCCCTCAGCGCCATCTCGGCGGCGACCTCGCCATTCAAGCAGATCCTCGAATCCCTGCGCGACGAGACACAGCTCACCAAGGAACGTCCCAACGCGAAGAAGGCCGTGGCAGAGACACTCGCGAAAAACGCGGCGCAGACGCTCGACCAGCGTGCCAGCCAAGCGCTCGGCCGCCTCGGCACCAACCTCCCGATGGCCTCGGCCGGCGTCGACCGCGTGCTTGCCGGCGGCAACGACGTCACGCTCGGCGCGGATATCGAGAGCCAGTTCAAGCCCTTCCACGTCCTTGTCGACGGCGATCTCGGCCGCCGGCCGGTCGACCAGTTGCTGCAGACTTTCTCAGAGATCAACCAGAACCTGGCCACCGCCGCGACCAATCCAGCCCAGTCGGCGGCGGCGAACGCCACGCTGGTGCCGTTGATCGCGACCTTGCGCGCCAATTCCTCGCGCTACCCCGCCCCCTTCGACGGCATGATCATCCAGGCGGTCAACGACTTCGAGGGAGATGCGACCGGCGCCACTGTCGCATTGCTCAGGCAAGCACTCGCCGAGCAGGTCACCGGCGTCTGCAACGAGATCGTCACCAACCGCTACCCCTTCACCAAAGCGAGCGCCCGCGACGTGCCGCTCGCCGATTTCGCCCGGCTCTTCGCGCCCGGCCAGATCATGGACAAATTCTACAAGGAGCGGTTGGAGCCCTTCGTCGACACCTCCAAGCCGCAATGGGGCTGGCGCGCCGACAGCCGCATCGCCCGCGCGCTGTCGCCGACGACCTTGCGCGAATTCCAGCGCGCCAGCGAGATCAAGGAGGCGTTCTTCCCGACCGGTGGCAACCTGCCCTCCTTCCAGATGGTGGTGACCCCGACGGCGCTATCGGCCGACGCCTCCAACGCCAAGCTCGAGATCAACGGCTTCACCGTGACCAGCCAGCAGGGCGTCAACACGCCCGCCCCCGTGATGTGGCCGGGCGGCGGCGTCGGCAAGACAGCGGTAACGCTGACGCTCGGCGGCGGCAGCAGCAACAACTCCGGCGGCATGTTCGGCGGCGGCTTCTTTTCCTCGGGCTCGCAGGGACCTCAGGGCGAGGCCAAGCTCTTCGACAAGGACGGCACCTGGTCGTTCTTCCGCCTGCTCGATGCCGGCTCGGTGCTGAAGCAGGGCGACAATGTCGGCTTCACGCTCGCTGCCGGCGGCCGGCAGGTCGGCTATTCCTTCGGCGTCGGCTCGCTCAAGAACCCGCTGATCCTGCCGGCGCTGCGGGAGATCCGCTGCCCTTCGGGGATCTGACAGGGTGGCCTGCGGCCTCTTCGGCAAGCTCCCGGCCAAGCGCGACTTCATCGCGCTGAACGCTCCCTCCGGCTTCCTCGGGCCTTACGAGAAATGGCTGCAGGGCGGCTTGACCGCGAGCCGGCTCGAACTCGGCAGTCGTTGGCAGGATGCCTATCTCAACGCCCCGATCTGGCGCTTCTGGCTCGGCGGCGCCCATGGCGGGCAGACGGTGGCGGGCGCCTTCATGCCCTCGGTCGATGGCGTCGGCCGCTATTTCCCGCTGACGGTCTTCGCCGCCGCCGGTCAAGGCGTTGCCATCCCGCCGCCCGAGCTAGACCCGCAGGACCAATGGTTCGAGGCCGTCGAGGATTTCCTGCTGCAGGCGCTCGATCCGGGCGCAAGCTACGAAGCCGTGGCGCAGCGGCTGACCGCCCTGCCCGTCCCCAACGACCATCATCTCGCCGCCCCGCCACAGGACATGGTGCGCCTCTCGGACGGCACCATCGTCAGCGCCGCGATCACCTCCGGCTTCCCGGAACGGCTCGCGGCCCTGCGCGTCGAAGATCATGCCCGGGCCTATGCCCATGCCTGTTATCTCTGGACCGTCGGCGGGCCGAATTTCGAGCCGCTGGCGCTGACGGGACAGTCCCTGCCCGACCCCTATCTGTTTTCAGGCTTGCTGACCGGCCGCTTCGATGCCCATCTCCAACCCGAGCGCATCGGCTCATGAGGGTTGCGCCATGATCGACACCCCGCGCGAGGCCTCCGATTTCGAGACCGGCTGCATCAGCCACACCGGCAAGGTGCGCAAGGCCAACGAAGACAACTTCATCCTCCGCCCCGAAATCGGCCTCTGGGCCGTGGCTGATGGCATGGGCGGCCACGAAAATGGCGCGCTCGCCAGCGCGACCGTGGTCGGGGCGCTGGAAGCGGTCGGAACGGCCAGCTCGGCGCCCGATCTGCTCGCCATGCTGGAAGGCAGCGTGCTCAAGGCCAACCAGACCCTGCGCGAAGAGATCCATCGGCACGGCGCGACAATGGGCGCAACCCTTGTCGCGCTGCTCATCCACCACAGCCATTTCGCCTGCCTCTGGTCGGGCGACAGCCGGATCTATCTCGTCCGCGGCGGACATATCGCGCAGGTCTCGCGGGATCACACCGAGGTACAGGACATGGTCCACCGTGGCCTGCTGACACCCGACGAAGCCAGGCGCTCGCCGCGCCGCCATGTCATCACCCATGCGATCGGCGTCCATGAGCGCCCGGAGCTCGATCTGGAAAACGGCGAGATCGCCGATGGCGACGCCTTCGTCCTCTGCTCGGATGGCTTGACCGAGCATGTCGCCGACGGAGAGATCCTGCAGGCCGTAAAGGCCGGCGGGGCGCAGGCCGCCTGCGACGCCCTGCTCGCGCTGACGCTCGAACGTGGCGCGCACGACAACGTCACGATCGTCATCGTCCGCTATCGGCAGGGCACGCCAGAGAAGACCCTCTGGATGCCAAACCGGCGCGTGCAGGGCGCCGGCACGCCAGGGAGCACCACGCCATGAGCGACGACTCCGAGCGCACCGTCTTCGCGCCGCGCGCGAATGCCCGCATCGGCACGCGGCTCAATGGCATCTACGAGATCGAGAGCCTGATCGCGGTCGGCGGCATGGGCGAGGTCTATCGCGGCCGCGCCATCCAGACCGGCGACGCGGTCGCGATCAAGATGATTCGGCCCGACATGGCGCGCGACGAGGCCGTGATCGCCCTGTTCCGGCGCGAGGCCGCGGCCCTGCACAACCTCTATAACGAAGCGATCGTCCGCTATTACGTCTTCGCCATCGACCCCGCATCGGAGACGCCCTATCTGGCGATGGAATTCGTTGACGGCCAGCCGCTCTCCGAGCGCATCAAGGAGCGGCCGCTGACGCTGGAGGAAGCCGACATCCTGCGCCAGCGCGTCGCGCCGGGGCTGCACGCCGCCCATAGGCTCGGCATCGTCCACCGCGACATCTCGCCGGACAACATCATCCTGCCCGGCGGCGACCCCTCCCGTGCAAAGATCATCGATTTCGGCATCGCCCGTTCGAGCATCCTCGGCGAAGGCACGGTCATCGGCTCCGGCTTCGCCGGCAAATACAACTATGTCTCGCCCGAACAGCTCGGTCTCTACGGCGGCGAGATCACCGGCCGTTCGGACATGTATTCCTTCGCGCTGGTGCTGGCGCAGGCCGTGACCGGCCGCGCCGTCGATATGGGCGGCTCCCAGGTCGACATCCTCGACAAACGCCGCCGCCTGCCCGATCTCTCGGGCGTCGATGCACGCCTGCGTCCGCTGCTCGCCCGCATGCTGGCGCCCGATCCGAAGGACCGCCCGGCCGACATGGCGGAGGTCGCGGCCTGGCAATCTCCTGCGGCAGGAAAGAGGACCGCAGCCTCATCCGGCACAACCGGGAAGGCGCGCTCGCCGATGGCGCTCGTCGCGGGCGTCGGGGTGCTGGCATTGCTGGCTGGCGGCGGCTTCTATGCCTGGAGCACGCTGCAGGCCGACCAGGCGGCCCAGACGGCGCGGCTGCAGCAGGCCGCCCCGCCTTCCCTCTCCGAGCGGCCGTCTTCGACCGCCGACGGCACCGCCGCCAGCAATGGCGTGCCACCTCTGGCGGAAGCTCCAGCGGTGCCGCCGCCGCAATCCGCACCCGCCCCCAGCACCACAGCCCAGCCGCCTGCCGCACCGGCCCTTGCGTCGCCTGCGACGCCACCGCCTGCCGCACCGGCGCCGCAGAATACTGGAACGCCGCAGACCGCAACCAACGTCGAACCGGCGCAGCCTTCGCGCCCGCCCGCTGCCGAGCCTGCCGTCAAGCCGCCGTTGCCCGAGGCGAAGCCCGCCGAGAAGCCTCAGGCCACGGTCATGCCGCCACCGCCTTCCATCCCGCCCGCGAATCCGCCGGCTTCGCACGCCCAGCCAGCTATGGCCCGGGAGCCCGAGCCGCGCACGCCCGCCGAACGCGTCGAGCGCTATGTTCGCGATTATGACGGCGGCCCCTGTTTCTTCCTCTGGCCGCAGGAGATCGGCGACCGCAGGGCGACGCTGGAAGGCTTCGGCAGCGCCGCGGCACCCTTCATCGCCTTCGACAACGCCTTCAAGGCCGCACAGGGCTTCGAGGCCCAGATCAACCTGCGCCCGGTCACCGGCGCTCAATGCCCGATGGTCGATTTCCTGCGCCAGCCCGGCATCGGGATCGATCGCAGCCCCCGCCTGCAGATCGGCGCCTTCAACATGAAGAGCGGCGATGCCCTCAACGGCTCGGTCGATGCCGGTGGCGGCCAGAACCTGGATGTCGTGCTGATCGGCGACGACGGGCTGGTCTACAATCTCGAGAGCTTCATAAAGCGCGAAGGCGGCAAGGTCACTTTCAACCTCAAGCTCGAATCGACCGGCGGGGCGGCGCGTCCGCAGACAGTGCTCGCGCTCGTCAGCCAGGAGCCCCTGCCGGCCCTCTCCGGCCCCAACCCGGCGCCGGCCAACGAATTCTTCGCCAATCTCAAGCTCGATTTGGCCCGGCAGACCGGCAAGCTCGGCCTCGCCATCAAGTATTTCCGAATCGAGTAGGTTCCGGGCGAAGCGTCATTCTCGGGCGGAGCGAAGCGCAGACTCCAGAATCGCTTGCAGGAGATGCTCGGGTCGAGCCCGAGCATGACGGAGCCTGCCCGGCGCACCTCTCCCTCACTCCTCCCGATAGAGCACGCCCCACTCGTCCTGCCAGACGCCGTCGGCATCCGCGACAACGATCGGCGCCCGCAGTTCGTTGGCGAGGCGGATCGCCGTGCGGAAGGCGTCTTTCGCCGACAGCTCGTCACTGACGAAATCATTGACCAGATGCCCGGTGGCCAACTCGGCCGGGCAGAGCACGCGGCCGAAGGCCTCGCCGCCGCGCTCGCTCAGGCTGAGCGTGATCGCATCGGCCTGCGGCGCGTCGACCTGCTCGAAACGGTTCGCCGGCATGAGCTTTCTCCTTTCGAGGCCTCCCGAGGCGGGAGGAAATGGCCGCAGGCGGGATCGCGCGCGGCGAAACACGTCATTTCTTCGGCTGCGGGCGCGCCAGCCCCGGCCCCATGCTCGGCCTGACCGCGCTGTAACGATCGAGCCTGATCTTGATCATGTCGTTGAACTTCTTGTGGACCTCGGAGACCGAGAGCGTCTTGGTCTCGCCCCCGGCATCGGCATAGAAGATCGGCCGATTGGCCTGGGCAGGCTTGGGCAGCAGTTCCGCCGCCTTGACGCCCGGCGTCTCCTCCATCGTCTCGATGAAGGTCTGCGCCGCGTCCGGGCCGAGGAAGTGGATCAGATAGATCTCGCCGCCGGTGAGATGGCGTCCCATGGCCCGCTCGAGCCGCAACGTGTCGCGCTTGAGCATCTCCGCGGCCAGCAGCGCCGAGATATAGGGCTCGCGCCGCATGTCGAGGATGCGTTGGCGCTGCGCCCCGTCGGAGACGAAGAACTGCCGGCCGGAGCGCCCGATCAGCTTCGCCTCCGGAACGAGCCCGTGCTTGGCGCCGAATTCGGAGATCACGCCGAGCCAGGTCTGCTCGATGAATTGATAGAGCCCCGTCGCCGAGGAGGTCTGAGCCTTCACGGCGGTCGAGAAGGAGGATTCCTTGTCGGCCACCGCCATCAGCAGCGTCGGATCGGCGCCAACGATCTTGCTCGCGCGCACGATCGTGTCGACCAGATGCCGGCGAATCTTGATCGGCCCGAAGGTCAGGATCTGGTCGGGATCGCCGCTGGAAATCTGCGGCGGCGGTTGCGGGGCGCCGCTGGGCGTGACCGGCCCCGTCGGCGCGCCCTGCATCTTCGGGGGCACCAGCAGAATGTTCGACGGCAGTTGCAGCTGATTGACCGGTACCTGCTGCGTCGGCTGATCCTCCTGCGGTTTGATCGCGGCCAGAGACGGATCGTTGTCGAGCGCGAACTGAGCCGCCTGCCGGGCGCCCTCCAAATCCTGCTCGACCGAGGACAGGATGAGCGAAGGCCGGGCCGGGCCGTCCTTGAGGGCGGGAGCATCCGTCGCCGCGACATCCTCCGTCGCGGCCTGTAACGGCCGCTCCGGCTGCTGCAAACGCGCATATGCGAGGCCGAGCACCGCTGCCGCGATACAGGCGATGCCGCCTCCCACGACAGCGATCGCCGCGCCTCGGGAAAGACCCTTCCTCGGCGCCGGAGCCTGGACGGCTCCTCCTTCAGGCGAAGCAGACTTCTTCGCTGCAAGCGCTGGCGAACCTACAGCCGAAGCAGGCGCCGAAACCGATGACTGCGCCTTTGCGGCCGGTCCGGCGGGCTTGGCAGAGCCCGCCTTCCCGAGCGGTGCGATGACCGGCGGCGCTGCTGGCTGGGCGCGAACCAGCTCACCCATTGGCGAGCCCGTGCCATTGCTGACCGAGCGCCGCAGATCTGCGAACCAGGCCGCATTGCTGCGTTCGCCGAGCGCCGAAAGTTGGTCGACGAGCCGCTGCGCCGTCATTTGTGGGACGGTGGCCTCCCGCGCGATCGCCGCAGCCGCGCTGGCGCCGGGCTGCTCGGCCACGGTCTTCAAGGCGAAGAACCAGAGCTGCAGAGGCGTGCGCCGGCTCTCCATCGGCGTGCCGGCGGCGGGGTGGATCATGTAATGGCAGTGGTTGCAGGCGAAGCCCCGCAGCCTCAGTCGCATCTCGAACGAGGCGCCGCGCCCACAGGCCGGGCAGGCCATGATCGTCCCGCCATGGCGCAGGCGCATCAGCTCGGCGAGGCAGGCCTCCTCCGGAAACAGCGCCTGGAATTGCCGGAAGCGCTCGCTCATCCCGATGGTCCGCGCCTCATCGTCCGTGGCGCAAGGTTACGCCCGGTATCGCGGGGCAACAATCCTCAAGCGCGCAGCAATGCGAGGCGGGCGACATCCTTCAAATGCATTGCCACCTCCGCCGCCGTCGCCCGCTCCGGCAGGTTGGTGACCGCGATGCCGGCAGCCCTGGTCTCGGCCAGGAAGGCGTTGATGTCGTCGAGCAGCATGCGCTGGTCACGCGAGCCGTCGAGCAGACTGACGAATTTCCTGACGACGAGGCTGTCGAGCTGCACGGTGCGGTGGCGCAGATCCGTGACCTCCAGGGCGCTCGACGCCTGCCAGCGTGCGATGTCGCTGGCGGCGGGCTTCTCGCTGATCTCCGTCGTCAGTGCCGGCGGCTCCAGCCGGATGTCGAGCAGCCCCGCCTTGAAGATCGCGATCAGCGCCTCGTCCAGCCGCCCCACCTCATGATCGAGATCGGGACCGAGTTCACCGGCCGCCTCGCGGCAGGAGCGCGCGACCAGCTCCTCCCAGGTGATGCTGGCCGGCCAGATCGCGCTCATGACGCCGAGCGCCGCCTTGCAAAGCGGTAGATCGACCGAAAGCCGCACGCCCTCGTCGAACTCGAAACGCTCGACGCCCGGCCTTGCCTCCTCCGTCGCCTGCTGGGCCACCCGCGCATTGGCCGCGAGGTAGTAAGGCCGCAGCGCATCGGCCCGGATGCCACGCCGCAAGGGCAGCTCGGTGCGGCAGAGCAGCGTCTCGCGGAAGGCGCGGCCGATCAGCAGGTCGAGCATCTGCTCGCGCCGCGCCGCCTCCTCGACCGGGATTTGCGCCAGGAGCTGCTGGGCAGGCCCCTTGGCGGCTCCATAGAGGTTCGGGAACGACGCTTCCGCCAGAAATTGCAGCCCATGCCGCCCGGCGGCGGAAAGGACCTCGTGCAGCGCAAAAGCCCGCGCCCCGGCGTTCAGGTCGTCATGATAGAAGACATTGTCAGGCAGCTCGTCGATCTGCTTCAGGCGCTGGCGCAGCGCCGCGCCGTGATAGCTGTCGGGATCGCTGGCTTCGGCGACGTCCTTGAGCGCCGCGCGCGCCACCCGCACCCGCTCGCGCGGCTCGTCGATATCGCGGACCGCATAAAGCATGACATCCCGCGCCAGATCGCGCAGGCGGCAGCCCGGCAGCGCGTTGTAGCTGACATAGGCGACGCCTTGCGGCGCCAGCAACTCGCCGAACAGCGCGACGATCCGCTCCCGCACCGGATCGGGCACCCAGGAATAGACGCCATGGACGATGATGTAATCGAAGCGCCCTAGGTCGGCTGTCAGCTCCAGGATGTCCTCCTGCCGGAACGTGACATTCGACAGGCCGAGCTCTGCTGCATTGGCGTTCGCCTGCCGGATCGAATCCCCGCTGAGGTCGATGCCGAGGAATCGGCTCCGCGGATATTGCGCCGCCATCGGGATCAGGTTGCCGCCCCGCCCGCAGCCCAGTTCCAGCACGCGCATCTCCGATGGCAACGCCGGACTCATGCCGTGGAAATGCGCGATGGTCGCCAGCCTGGCCGGATGGGTCTGCGAGAATGAATGGCCGGGATAGGCCACCGCATCATAGGGGTTGATCGCTGAAGCGTTCGTCATGGCCGCTCGCCCGGCTGCATTCCGCCCATTCCAGCCCAGCCGCCTTTCGGATGCCTCATCCATTTGAAGGAGCGGCCAAGCCATCGGCGGCGGGCCTGCGGCGCGACACGGCAGACAAGAAGCCAATTCGACCCCGAGGACTGGCACGAAACTGAATCGAAGCCTCAGAACATCGGCACAAGCCAAGGCAGATCATGCCGATTTGAGTTTGGCCGGCCATGGGGCGGCATCGCAAGGGCGGCTTCAACTTCGGCTTCTGCAAAGCGACCGGACTGGCTAGGCTGTCGGCACATGTCCATCCCTGCCGGGTCCGTCGATGCGCAGCCAGAAGATCATCCATGTCGTCGGCTGCCACGCCGCGGGCGAGGTCGGAGACGTCATCGTCGGCGGCGTGCGACCGCCGCCGGGCGACACGATCTGGGAACAGTCGCGCTTCATCGCGTCCGACGAAACCTTGCGGAACTTCATGCTCAACGAGCCGCGCGGCGGCGTCTTCCGTCATGTGAACCTGCTCGTTCCGCCCAAAGACCCGCGCGCCCAGATGGGCTGGATCATCATGGAGCCGGCCGACACGCCGCCGATGTCGGGCTCCAACGCGATCTGCGTCGCGACCGTGCTGCTCGATACCGGCATCTTGCCGATGCGGGAGCCGCACACCGACATCGTGCTGGAGGCGCCGGCCGGGCTGATCGAGATCCGCGCCACCTGCCGCAATGGCAAGGCCGAGGCGATCAGCCTGCGCAACGTCCCCTCCTTCGCCGCGCGCCTCGACGCAACGATCGAGGTCGCCGGCCTCGGCACGCTCACCGTGGACATCGCCTATGGCGGGGACAGCTTCGTCATCGTCGACGCAGCGCGCCTCGGCTTCGCGCTCGCTCCCGACGAAGCCCGCGAGATCGCCGAGACCGGCATGAAGATCACCCGCGCAGCCAACGAGCAGCTCGGCTTCACCCATCCGGGCGATACGGCGTGGGATCACATTTCCTTCTGCCAGTTCGCCGCCCCGGTCGAACGCATCGATGGCCTCCTGACCGGCCGCAATGCGGTGGCGATCCGCCCCGGCAAGATCGACCGCTCGCCGACCGGCACAGGTTGCTCGGCGCGGATGGCCGTGCTCCATGCGCGCGGACAATTGTGCGTCGGCGAGCCCTTCGCAGGTTTGTCTATCATCGGCTCCCGCTTCGACTGCGCAATCGAGAGCCTGACGCGCATCGGCGATACACCGGCGATCGTCCCGCGAATCACCGGCAGCGCATGGGTGACCGGCACCTCCCAGCTCATGCTTGATCCCGACGACCCCTGGCCCGCCGGCTATCGCCTGTCCGATACCTGGCCGAAACTCTGACAGACGGATGTTCCAGCTCTGAAACGGCGCAGCGGCCCTTGACACCTGCCGGTGCGATGGGGAATTTGGCGGCCGATGCGGGTGTAGCTCAATGGTAGAGCAGCAGCCTTGATGCGCCACCTCCAAAAACGTTCAGGCTGACGAGGTGGCCAGATTTGGGCTAGCAGCGCTGTCGTTGGTTTGATAAGGCGTCTGAGACGCGCGGGCGTAGCTTAGTGGTAAAGCACTAGCCTTCCAAGCTAGCTATGAGGGTTCGATTCCCTCCGCCCGCTCCATCACTCTCTGGCAATCTCATCACTTGTCTGGACGGTAAGGTGGCTCGTGCGATGGCGGGCCGGCGCGCCCTCAATAGCGCCGTAGCCGGCCCGACTTCGTGCCAACCACCGGATCCAGCTTGGCTTCAGACTGCCCGTCGTCAGGATGTGAAGGATCCCGCTGATCACCCGCCGGTCATCGACGCGTGGCTTGCCTGGCTTGCGGCGGGGCAAATGCGGCCCATTTATACGGGCGTATCTCAATAGCTAGCGCAGGACCAGGTCCTGCACACTGCCTCTGGCAAACGGAGAAATACCAAATCCGAATTGGAGGTCGTCTATGAGCCAGGTACAAGTCGAGAAGAAAACCTATCAGATGCCGCCGCAGGATGGGTTTACCGTCGCGCACTTTCTTACCGTCGCCGACGTCGAGCGATCGCTGCGATTTTACGAAACGGTCTTCGGAGGTCGCATTCTAAGCAGAGGCGACAGCAGCGGCGCGCCGGGGTACATCCAGATCGCGAACACGTGGCTCCTCGTTAACCCCGGGGGCGGTCCGACACCCGACAAACCATCGGTAACGCTCAGTGTCCCCGCCGATCCCGATTTAGTCAGCAGCTTTATGAATATCCGCGTTGCAGATATTCAAGCGTGTTATGACCTTTGGCGAAGTCGAGGAGCCGAGTTCATCACGGAGCCAAAGCCCAAGTACGGCGAGACGCGCTGCTACATTCGCGATCCCGATGGCTATATTATAGAAGTTGGGCAAAGCAATCCGGGAGTTGCTTACGGCTGAACCGACGAGCTGATCGAATAACTCGCCACTTCCGCTATTGGCCTTTCGCGACATATTGCAGTGCCGCACGACCTCATTCGCTTTGTGAGCAAAGCAGGCATGGCAATCGTCGCGTCATGCAACCAAGTTTATGGGTACACGGCCTAAAGCCATACCGTGACGAAGGTCGGATTGGCGTGAATGTCAATCATCTCTAAGCGCCCAGGCCCCATGTTCTCGAAACGGTGGGGAGCGTTGGCCGGTGCCACGAGGATATCGCCTTCAGTGGCGATGGTGACCTTGCCATCTATTGGCGTTGAGATAGGCACTTGAACATGGGCAGGGTGCATTACCGCCTTCCAAGCTGAATACCCGGGTTCGATTCCCGGTACCCGCTCCAACCCCCACCGTAATCTACGCCTGAGCCGGCCACGCATGGGTCCCGAATTGGCCCGCGTGGTCATCGCGCGCCTTCTCCTGCCCCGACGTCAAACCCGTCATGAAGCGCGGCCTTAGTGCTGGCGAGGCTACGTAGCTGTGGTCTCCAAGACGTCCGCTCCCTTTGTCCTGGAGAGCTTTCCGCTCGGGGCTGTGCGGGACGGCTGCAATTGCGCGGGGGCAACGGCGAGGGGCCGAGCTGCGGTCATGACGATGCGCTCGGCGTCAGACGGGCGTTCTTGTGCAGGTTTGTCCGGGTATCTCCGGTCCCGGGGTTACAGCTTCGCAACCCCGGCCTCTCGGGCCGCGCCCGGTCGAAGCAACCTTCATTGCTTCGGCGGCTAGCGCTCTTCGATGGCGAGCACCGCAAAGGTCGCGAGCCAATGCTCGCCCATATAATCGCCGGCGATATGCGGCAGCCCGGCTTCGAGATGCCGCCGCCCCGCATCCGCGATGATCGGCCGCCGTGCATCGCCCGCCGGCAACCCCGCGGCGAGCGCGCTCCAGCACCAGGCCCGGCTGAGATTCAGCCCGTCGAGATGCGCGATCTTGCCGTCGGTCCGGTCGCTCACAATGGCCGGCTTGAACAGAATAGCCGGCTCGCTCTGCGCGACATGCGGCAGGAAGCGTTCGAACCAGGGCAAGAAGCGTTCCGCCGGCAGCAGGCGGCGCATGCATTCCGCCTCGATCAGTGTCGAGGATTGGAAATCGTCTCCGCTGGGCTCGCCCCAGGCCGGGCAATCGACATCGGCGCCGTACCAGCGCAACGCCGTCTCGCGCAGCAGCGTCAAGAATGCCCCGTCCTCGGTCGCAGCCGCATAATCGGCCGCCATCCGAAGGCCGAAGGCGGTGTTGAAATGCGTGCCCACACGGACCGGATAGGTCGCGATCGGCAGGAAATCGCGGAAGCGCTGCGCGAAGGCCTCCGCCAGCGGAGCCATCGCCCTGCCCCAGCGCCCGTCATCGAGCCCCTTCAACTCGGCCGCGAGCTTCAGGAGCCAGCCCCAGCCATAGGGTCGCTTGAAGCCGCGCGCCGTGGGCCTGGCGAGATAGGCACACTCGACCGCAATCTTCTCCGGGACGAGCTGCGCGTCGAACAGCGCGACGATATCGGCGGCGGCTTCCATCCCGGGGTAGCGCCGGAGCAGGCGTGCGAGCATCCAGTAGCTATGCACGCAGGAATGCCAGTCATAACTGCCATAGAACACCGGATGCAGCTCGCTGGGCGTGCGCGCATCCTCCGGCCCGGCAAGCGTATGGTCCGGCTTGTTCGGATATTCCCGGCGGACATGGCTGAGCGCGATCCGGGCGAAGCGAAGCGCAATCTCTTCGGTCAGGACGGGGGTGGTCATGGCTCGGCAGTCTCCGGTTCGGCGCGACGCATCGACAAGGTCGTGGGCCCCCGGAGACTGCTTCGGCGCGCCGGAAAGCGCCAGATGCGATCACTCGATCTTCACATTCGCCTTCTGCGCCACCTCGGCCCAGCGCTTCGTCTCCGAGGCGATATGGGCTGTGAACTGCTCCTGCGAAGAGCCGACCGGATCGACGCCGAGCTTCTTGAGTTGATCGATCACCGCCTGCTCGCGCATGATCGCCTGCGTCTCGGTCGAGAGTCTGGCGACGATCTCCTTCGGCACGGCGGACGGCGCGAAGAAGCCATGCCAGGAGCTGGCGTCATAGCCGGGAATGAACTCGGCCAGCGCCGGCATGTCCTTGGCGACCTCCAGCCGCTGCGGCGTTGCCGTCGCCAGAGCGCTTATCTTGCCGTCCTGCACATGCGGCCAGGCGATGGTGATGTTGTCGAAGGTGATCTGGATCTGGCCGGAGAGCAGATCCTGCGTCACCTGCCCGCTCGAACGATAGGGCACATGCGCCATATCGGTGCCGGTCGAGACCTTGAACAGCTCTGCCGCCATATGGGTCGAGGTGCCCGCCCCCGACGAGCCAAAGGAATATTTACCCGGGTTCTTCTTTAGCAGGTCGATCAGCTCGGGAACCGTCTTGGCCGGCAGGTCGATATTGACCATCAGGATGTTCGGCACGCTCGCGACCTGCGAGATCGGCGCGAAATCCTTGACGTGGTCGAAGGGCAGCTTGGCGTAGACGGCCGGGTTGATCGCATGGGTCGAGACCGTGCCCATAGTCAGCGTGTAGCCGTCCGCCGGCGCACGCGCGACGGCAGCAACGCCGGTGTTGCCGCCGGCGCCGGCCCGGTTCTCGACGATGAACTTGCCGCCGAGACGTGCGCCGAGACGGTCGGCCAGGATACGGCCGAGCAGATCGGTCGTGCCGCCCGCCGCGAAGGGCACGACGATGGTGACCACCTTGCCGCCGGGATAGTCGCCCTGCGCGAAGGCGGGGCCCGCTGCGGCAAGACACGCCCCAGAAAGGCAGGCGGCGGCGATGATGGTTCTGCGCGTCATGCTCATCGATTCGTCTCCCCGTGGCGGACAATTCCGCCTGCGCCTCATAACGGGCGCTTGCCTCGATCGATAACACAGGATCGCAGATTTGAAATCTGAAATTTCAGATTGCCGCACGTAACGCTTTGTGCTGTTTGATGGGTCATGGTGCCCGGTCTCGCAGCCGCGATGCAGCGGCCCGACACGGCACCTCGGAAGAACCATGTTGCAGCCTGCCGTCGAACCCGTTGCGCCCGATCTGCTGCGCTCCCTGCGCGAGCACGTGCATGAGCGCTTGCGCCGCGCCATCGTCGCCGGCCGCTTCCGCAATGGCGAACGTTTGAACGAGCGCCATCTCGCCGAGATGCTCGGCGTCAGCACGACGCCGGTGAAGGACGCGATCCGCAAGCTCGAAAGCGAGGGCCTGGTCCGCACCGAGGCGCGCCGCGGCGTCTTCGTCGAGTTCTCGCCCCGGCAGGCGCTGGAAATGGCGCTCGGCCGGGCCGCGCTCGAAAGCGTCATGGCCCATATCGCGGCGAACCACCTGACCGGCAGCGACGAGAGAGACCTTGCCCGGTTGATCGCCGAGATGGAGCAGGCGACCGAGCATGGCGACCTCGAGGATCTCGTCGCGCTCAACGAAACCTATCACCGCGCGATCCATCGCATCTCCGGCTGCACCTATCTGGAGCGCAGGCTCGACGGCCAGCGCATGTACGATCATGCCCAACGCATTTCGCTGCATTCGGAGCTGGCCGAACGCCGCCGCGGCTTCGAGGAACACCGCGGCATCTACGAGGCGCTCCTGGCGCGCGATCCCGCGCTCGCTGAACTCAGGATGCGCCGCCACATCGTCCGCTCGGCGAAGGCCCATGTACGGCTGGTCTTCGGCGCGGACGCGGAAGGACTGGACTATGACGAATGACAAGGTGCGCAGTGCGCTGCGCGGCATTTCCGGCGTCCACGTCACCGCCTGGAAGGTGGATGGCGAAGCCGACTGGGCCCTGACGGGCAAAATCGTCCGGCGCATCGCCGAGGCCGGCATCCACAACATCGTCTCGGCTGGCAACACCGGCGAATTCTACCCGATGACAACAGCCGAAGTGGAGCGCTCGCACGCCGTCGCGGCGGAGGCGGCCGCCGGCAAGGCGCTGGTCACCGCCGGCATCGGCAGGTCCCTGCGCGAAGCCATCGCGACCGGAAAGCTGGCGGCGAAGGCCGGCTGCGACGCCGCGATGGTGCATCACCCGCTCGACCCTTTCGCCGCGCCGCAATCCCAGGCCGACTACATCCTCGCCATCGCCGAGGCGCTCACCATTCCGCTCGTCGCCTATATCCGCTCGGACGCGATCGGCGTGAAGGACCTGATCCGCGTCGCGACCCATCCGAACGTCGTCGGCGTGAAATTCGCCTCCAGCAACATGATGCTGCTCGCCGACTGCGTGCGCGAGACACTGGGCACCTCGGCCAACTGGATCTGCGGTCTCGCCGAAGGCTGGGCAGCGCCTTTCTATGCGCTCGGCGCCCGCGGCTTCACTTCGGGCCTGATCAACGTCGCGCCGGAACGCTCGCTTGCCGTCTGGCGTGCGCTGGAAGCCGGCGACTACGTCACGGCGCGCCGCGAGGTCGACGCCATCGCGGGCTTCGAGAAGCTGCGCACCAAATACGGCAACGGGGCCAATGTCACGGTGGTGAAGGAGGCGCTCGGGTTGCTCGGCACCGATGTCGGCCCGGTCCGCCTGCCCGGCCTGCCGGAATTGAACGAGGCCGAGCGGGCAGAGCTGCGCGGCATCGTGTCGAGCTGGGGTGCAGCGAAGGCCGTGGCAGAGTGACAAACCGTCATTCTCGGGCGGAGCGGAGCGCAGACCCGAGAATCTCATGACAAGATGACACTGGTTTCCGAGATGGTCGGGTCAAGCCCGACCATGACGCCAGTACCGCTTAGAACGACAAGAATTCGAGGAAGCGCCCATGTCCGCCCGCCCCCGCAAGACGCCCGAGACCCTGCGCAGCTGGCGCTGGTTCGGGGCGAGCGACCTGCGCTCGTTCGGGCATCGCTCGCGGGCTTTGCAGATGGGCTTTGCTCATGAGGAGTTCATGGGCAAGCCGGTGATCGGCATCATCAATACCTGGTCCGAGATCAACCCCTGCCACACCCATCTGCGTGACCGCGCCGAAGCGGTGAAGCGCGCGGTCTGGGCGGCCGGCGGCTTCCCGATCGAGATCCCGGTGATGTCGGTCTCGGAGCAGTACCAGAAGCCGACGACGATGCTCTATCGCAACTTCCTGGCGATGGAGACGGAGGAATCGATCCGCTCCCACCCCCTCGACGGCGCCGTGCTTCTCGGCGGCTGCGACAAGTCCACGCCGGCGCTGATCATGGGCGCCTGCAGCGCGGGGCTTCCCTTCATCTTCGTCCCGGCCGGGCCGATGCTGCGCGGCAACTGGGCCGGCAAGGTGCTGGGCTCAGGCGCAGATGTCTGGAAATACTGGGCCGAGAAGGAAGCCGGCAACATCACCGACGGTGAGTGGAAGGACATGGAGAGCGGCATCGCCCGCTCCTACGGCACCTGCATGGTGATGGGCACGGCCGCGACGATGATGAGCCATGCCGAGGTGCTCGGCCTCACCTTGCCCGGCGCCTCCGCTATCCCCGCCGCCGACGCCGCCCATCCGCGCATGGCCGCCGCGGCGGGAAAACGCATCGTCGAGATGGTCTGGGAAGACCTGACTCCGGACCAGATCCTGACCCGCAAGAGCTTCGAGAATGCGCTGACGGTGCATATGGCCGTCGCCGGCTCGACCAATGCGATCATCCATCTCGTCGCCATGGCCGGTCGCGCCGGCGTGCCGCTGACGCCTGATGATTTCGACGCCTTCTCGCGCACGGTCCCGGTCATCGCGAATTTGCGCCCCTCCGGCGATTTCCTGATGGAGGATTTCTTCTATGCCGGCGGCCTGCCGGCCCTGCTGAAGCAGCTCGAGAGGAAGCTCCACACCGATGCGATGACGGTGACCGGCAAGCCGCTGGCGCAGACCATCGCGCTCGCCAACGTCTATGACGACAACGTCATCCGCCCGCTCGACCGCCCGGTCTCGACCGCCAACGGCCTCGCCGTGCTCAAGGGCAACCTCGCTCCCGATGGCTGCGTCATCAAGCCCTCGGCCGCCGAGCCGCGCCTGCTCAGGCATTCCGGCCCGGCCCTCGTCTTCGAGGACTACGACGCGATGATGCGGGCCGTGAATGACGAGAACCTCGAAGTCACCGCCGATCACATCATGGTGCTGAAGAATTGCGGCCCGGTCGGCGGCCCCGGCATGCCGGAATGGGGCATGCTGCCGATCCCGAAAAAGCTCCTGAAGCAGGGCGTGCGCGACATGCTGCGCATCTCGGATGCCCGCATGTCCGGCACCAGCTACGGCGCCTGCATCCTGCATGTCGCGCCGGAAGCCTACATCAAGGGCCCGCTCGCCGCGGTGCAGACCGGCGACATCATCAGCGTCGATGTCGAGGCCCGCAGCATCTCTATGAACCTCACGGACGCCGAGATCGCAGCCCGCCTCGCAATCTGGACGCCGCCCAACCGCGACTATCCGCGCGGCTGGGGCAAGATGTCCGCGGCCCATATCCGGCAGGCCGACAAGGGCTGCGACTTCGACTATCTCGAAGGCACCGCCAAGGTGGCGGAGCCGGAAATCCATTGAGGCATGTGGGAAGCGCCATTCTCAGGCCGCCCCCCTGCGCGGACCTGAGAATCGCCTGCCGAACGAGGCTCCAGAACCGATCTTCCCGCGATGCTCGGGTCAAGCCCGAGCATGACGCGCTGCTTTACAGCTCCGCATCGAAGGCGACGGCGTCGAACGCCGCCCGCACCCGCCCCAGCGCTTGCGCGGTGACATGGGCATAGGCGCGTTCGAGCGACTGGGCGACGACACCGCGGTCGCTGCCCTGCACGTTGAGTTCCTGCGAGACCGAGAAGCTGACAGCCGGCGTCGCCCGCATCGGCACGGGCATCCCGATGCTCTGGCGAGAGCCCGCCGCCGGGGCCTGGTAGGCGTCGAGCAGGATCTGCCCGTCCGGTCGCCAATGGTAGCGTCGGCACAGCATCTGCTCAATCGCGAGCGGGCGCGCGCGCCAAGCAGTAGCGATACTCCCCTGCTCCAGCTTGATGCGGGCGAAGTTGACCGTCCCGGCGCTCGGGGACAACCGTACCGTCAAGGCGCCCGTGTCCCCCACAGCCGGCGTCAGCGTCACCGAGCGGCGGCCTGCGCCTGCCGTGATCGTGCCGGACTGGCTGGCGATGGCGACCGTGAGATTGCCGCCGCTCAGCCCTTCGACGGAAAGCGTCAGCGACAAACCGGCAAAAGAGGCAAGGCCCCACAGCGCCGGCTCGACGACCTGCACGATTCCGCCGGAATTCAGCGTGATCGCGAAGCCGCTGCGCCAAAGATTGGCGCCCCCGCTCGCCGCCTTCCAGCGGTCGAAGCCGTAGCTTCCCGCCGCGAGCGCACCGCCCCCAAAGCCCCGTTGGTTGATCTGCATATCGCCATTGATCAGGAAGTCTGGTCCGGCCGCCCAGGCCGAGCCGGGGAGCGCCACGCCGCCCGTCCCGCGATCGATCGCGATTGCATCGTGCCAGGACGAGCCATCCGCGCTGACCTTGACCCGAAAATCGTCGTCTCCGGATAGGCCGAACTCGGCCCGCCCCGACCAGTTGCTCTGAAACAGGACGCTCGCGGTGCTGCCGGCGCTGCCCTTGTTGATCTTGAGGCGATGGTCGCCGCCGGCATGGTTGAACAGGCTTGCCTCGGAGGACACGGCGAGACGATTGGTTGCGTCGGCCGTCGCGTTGATCCCCCAGCGCTCGGCCCCGAGGCTGCTGAGAGGGCTGGCGCGCCGCCATTCCGTACCGGTCCAGAGATTATGCTCCGCCTCATCCGCGATCCAGGCCTGCCAGCCCTTGCGCGGCGTCAGGAACGTCCAGCCGCCATCCTCGAACAGCGCCAGTTGATCGGTCCGGCCGGCGAAGACACCCGCGCCGCCCGGCGGCACGATATAGGCGGAAAGCTCAGTCGGCGAAGCCGGCGGCGCGGCCTGCGTGCGGCTGTCGACGACCAGATGGATCAGGGCATCGAGCCGCATCAGGGCGTCGTTATGGGTCACATGCTTCTGCGCCTGCCCGGCTGCGAGCAGGGGCAAGGAAAGTCGGGGGGTATCGGTCATGAGGCCTCGCGAAGGGGATGCAGCGCCGGGCTGTCGCGAGGGGGATTATCGAGCGGTTGCCGGCGCCGGGGATAAGTCGGCCAGCGCAATTGGAGCGGCGCGGCCTCAGGCTGGAACCAGCTCATCAGCGAGGAGATGCATAGATCGCCTTGGCGCCGCGCGCGATCCGCGCCGCCGGCGATGCGGCAGAACTCTTCAGCATGAAATCTCTCCCCTTCATCGCCGACACGCTGTCCCGGCGCCCTTGCGACAGCATAGCCGGCGCGAAGACATGACACAGTTTTGCCCTATGCCATTGCTTCGCCGTTTTTACCTTGCCATAAAGGCATAGCTGCGCATCGGCGCGAAACGATTCTGACAGTGCTGGCCTAAATCTTGCTGCGCGTCCCGCCAGCATTCGGAGTCCCGGTTTGAACGCCTCCCTCGACAAGTTGCGCCGCGCCGCCGTGCTGATCGGCTGGACCGCCCTCCTCGTGATCATCGTGTCGACATTGTCGCCGATCGATGCCCGGCCACACCTTCTGAATCTGGGGCCGGACGTCGAACGCTTCCTTGCCTATCTCGCCGCTGGCGCGTTGCTGACCTTCGCTTACCCGCGCCAACGCTGGCTCGTGCTGCCTGGCCTGGTCGCTCTGGCCGCCGGTTTGGAATGGCTGCAGACGCTGGAGATGACCCGTCACGGGCTGCCTCATGACGCGCTGGTCAAGATCATGGGTGCGGTTATCGGCTCCGCCATGGCAAGCTCCTTCGAATACATGCTCCGGCGCTTCCGCAACGCCTTCTGAACGTCGGGCCTGCTCGATCCGGTGTTCCGATCTGGTCCAGCGGCCCGCGGCACAGGCATTGCCACCTCAGCCTTCAAGACGATCCGCTGCGCGCCCGCGTCCCGCATTGGGACAGGGCGTCGCTGCAGCTCGGATCTGGGGCGGAGTGACATGAGCGTCAACGATCTGGACAGCACGCTGCTGACGACGTCCGCAAGCCGGCGGCGCCTCTGGCGGCACTGGCTCGGGCCGCTGACCGCAGCGAGCGACGCGTTCGTCGTCGGCTCTCTCGTTGCGGGGGCGTCGGCCACCTATTACCTGGTAACCCAGCATGAAATCGGCATGGATCGCGCCGCCCCCGAGCTGGCAGCGATGTTGATGACGATCTTCGTCTTCATCAATCTGATGCAAGGGCGCTATCAGCTCAAAAACTACCTCTCGCCCCAGGGACAGATCGCATCGGCTTTCTCCGTCTGGAACCTCACGATGGTCGCGTTCCTGGCGTTGATCTTCGTTGCCAAGATCACCGGGCACTACTCGCGAATTGTCATTTTCACGACCTATTTCGCCGGAATACCGGTGATCGCGCTCTCGCGCTCTCTTCTTGCCCGGTGGGTCGCAGCCGGCAGCAAGGCAGGCCGGATCACGGCCGAGCGCGTCTTCCTGATCGGGCAGGAAGACAACGTGATGTCCTTCGTCGCCCGGCACAAACCCTGGCATGTCGGTTTCGCGATCACCGACGTTGCGTTCCTTAAACCCGGCCGGAATGGCAATCGGGCGGAACTCGCGGCCAATCTGGCCGCCGCCGTGGCAAACTGCCGGGCCGGGCGGCCCGATGCCGTCCTCATCGCCCTGCCCTGGTCGGAACAGCAGACGATCGAGGCCTGCGTCAGCGCCTTCACCAATCTTCCGGTCGCGATCCATCTCGCGCCCGAGCCAATCATGGAGCGTTTTGAGACGCCGCATTTCGTACGCTCCGGCTCGTTTTCCAGCCTGCGCCTGACCCGGCAGCCGCTATCTGGGGCAGAGATCGCAGCCAAGCGCGCTTTCGACATGGTCGCGGCAGTCGCGGGTTTGGTGCTGACCCTGCCGCTCCTCATCATGATCGCCGCCCTGATCAGGCTCGACTCGCCCGGCCCGATCCTGTTCCGGCAGCGTCGCTATGGCTTCAACCAGCAGGCGTTCCGCATCTTCAAGTTCCGGACCATGACCACGACCGATGACGGGCAGGTCGTCATCCAGGCCAAGCGCAACGATCCCCGTATCACCAGAGTCGGGCGGTTTCTCCGCCGCTACAATCTCGACGAACTGCCCCAGCTTCTGAACGTCATTGCCGGTGACATGTCCCTGGTCGGACCGCGGCCGCATGCGCTTGCCCATGATGTCGAGTTCCAGCGCAGGATCGCCAACTATGCGCGCCGTCACAACGTCATGCCGGGCATCACCGGCTGGGCTCAGGTGAACGGCTTTCGGGGCGAGACCGATACCGACGAGAAGATGGCCAAGCGCGTCGCCTATGATCACTGGTACATCGACAACTGGTCGTTCTGGCTTGATGTCGCGATCCTGCTCAGAACCGTCTTCAGCCGCAAGGCTTTCACCAACGCGCGTTAGACGCGGGCCAGGTGACTTGAATCAACCTTTCGGGAACCGCCTATAACCTATTGATTATATGAAGCATTGTCAGGCCTTGTTACGACCAGGCCGGGTCGGCGCGCCATTGTCCGCGCATTGCGCGGCTTCGCGCCGGCAAGAGCGGCCGGCAAGGATGGCCGGCTCGCACCTCTTATGAGAACAGGTGCCAGATGCCCCGCCCGAGCCAGACGGCGCAGCCGAACATGATCGCCAGCGCCAACACCAGCGTCCCGAAGATCACGGACCGCCCGGCAAAAAAGCTCGCCAAGCTCGCCCGGTTTTCGGGAACATTGTCGTTCGCCGCCCGCGGCACGCGAGCCGGGCTGGAGATGCGGAACGGGGTGGGAATTCGATGCACGCGCTCTGGTCGCATGGCACGGGCTCATAGCGTTAAAATTGCGTTAATCCGACGCAATGATAATCGACTGAAATCGATCTGCGCAAAAGCCCAAGGTGAACATTCCGCCGAGTTTGGCCGAACAAGGTTAACCTAAGGTCAGCTCCACCCGGCCGCCGGCTCGCGCGCGATGCTATTCCATCACCATCGCATGGTCGTCGGCCGGGGCGGCGGCCTCTTTTCGAGGCGTGCGCAGCAGCGCCAGGAAAGGCAGCGCGGCAAGGCAGAGGATCATCAGCAGCTTGAAGTCGTCGACATAGGAAATGATCGTGGCTTGACGCGTCACGACCTCGTCGAGCGCGGCGCGCCCCGCGAGCTTCAGCGGATCCCAGGCCTCCTTGATCGCCGGCGTATCGAAGATGCGGTTGAACGGCGTGACGTAATTCGCGATCTCGGCATGGTTCACCTGCACGTTGCGGGTGAGCAGATAGGCGACCAGCGAGATGCCGACGCTCGAGCCGATATTGCGCGAGAGGTTGTAGAGGCCGGTGCCGTCGCCGCGATACTCCGCCGGCAAGGTCGCGAAGGTGATCGTCGTCAGAGGGACGAACAGAAGCCCGAGCCCAGCCCCCTGCAGGAAGCCGGTCAGCATGATGGTCTGTTGCGATACGTCAGGCGTCCAGCCGGCCATGTCGTACATCGCCCAGGCGCTGACCAAGAGGCCCGAGCCGAGCAGGATGCGCGTGTCGACCTTGCCGATCAGCTTCCCGACCACGAACATGCAGACCATGGTGCCGAGGCCGCGCGGTCCCATGACGACGCCGGCAGTCACCACCGGATAGCCCATCAGCGTCTGCAGATAGGGCGTCATCAGCGCCAGCGACGCCAGATAGCAGATGCCCACGATGAAGATGAAGATCAGCCCGACGCAGAAATTGCGGTCGAGGAAGAGCCGCGGCTTGATGAAGGAGTTCTCGGCCGTGAAAGTGTGCACCACGAGGATGTAGAGCGCCGCGGCGCAGACGGTCGCCTCGACGATGATCTCGAAGGAGTCGAACCAGTCGAGCTGCGCGCCGCGATCGAGGAAGAGCTGCAGCGCGCCGATCGCGATGCTGAGCGCGCCAAAGCCGATCCAGTCCAGCTTGGCGGAAGCGCTGGACCTGGTCTCGCTGACGAAGATCGAGACGCCGACCAAAGCCAGGATGCCGAGCGGCAGGTTGATGTAGAAGACCCAGCGCCAGGAGATGTTCTCGGTCAGCCAGCCGCCGATCACCGGCCCCAGCACCGGCCCGACCATCACCGAGACGCCGAACAGCGCCATGGCCGAGCCGCGCTCCTCCGGGATGTAGATATCGAGCAGGATGCTCTGCGACAGCGGCACCAGCGCCGCGCCGAAGAAACCCTGCATCAAACGAAAGCCGACGATCTGGGGCAGCGACTGCGCCGCGCCACACAGGATCGATGCGACGACAAAGCCGATGATCGCCACCGACAGCACCCGCTTGCGCCCGAAGCGAGCGGCCAGGAAGCCCGAGGGCGGCGTCATGATTGCCGCCGCGACGATGTAGGAGGTCAGGACCCAGTTGATCTGGTCGGCGCTCGCCGAGACGCTGCCCTGAATATAGGGCAACGCGACATTGGCGATCGTGGTGTCGAGCGCCTGCATGATCACCGCGAGGATGACGCAGGCAGTGATGGCGCCGCGGTTGGCGACCGGGGTCGCTGCCGCGGCGATGGCGCTAGCCATGGTTGTTCTCTGTCTTCTTGCTCGTGCCCGGGTTCTTGCTCATGCCCGGATTCTTGCTCATGCCCGGGGTCTTGCTCATACCCATGGCCGAGCCGACGAAGTCCGGCAGGCCGCGCGCATGGCCGGTGTCGACATCGAGCGTCACGCTCATGCCGGCGCGCAGTTGCGGCCTGTCGGGCGGCGTCTCGATCTTCACCCGCATGGCGATGCGCTGGACGACCTTGACCCAGTTGCCACTGGTGTTCTGCGCCGGCAGCAGCGAGAAGCTYGCCGCCGARGCCGGGCTGATACTGTCGACCGTGCCGCTCCAGTTCGCGCCCGGATAGGTGTCGACATAGACCTCGGCCTTCTGCCCGGGCCGGACCCAGGTCAACTCGGTCTCCTTGGGGTTCGCCTGGATCCAGACATGATCGGTGGAAACCAGGCTGAAGGCGTTGGTCGCCTCCGCCAGATACTGCCCCTTCTGCAGCGAAGGCACGTTGGTGACGATGCCGTCCATCGGCGCACGCACCACGGTGTGGTCGAGCTGTCGCGCAGCCTCGGCGCGAGCGGCGACGGCATCGCGATAGCGCGGATGCTCCTCGACAGGAGCATCCGGGTTGCCGTTCAGGCCGGCGGCGATGCCGGCGAGCTGGGTCTGCAACTGCACCAGTTTCTGCTGCGCGCCGTCGAGATCGTGCTTGGCCTGGTCATAGGTCACCTGCGACGCGACGGATTTGGTGGCGAGATCCTGCTGGCGCTTGAACGTGGTCTGGAAGAACGCGATATCGCTCCCGGCCTGGGCGATCTGGCTTTGCATGCCCTTGTAGGTCGCCTTCAGCGCCTCGAGATCGTTGCTGACCACGCCGATCTGCGCGTCGGCCCGCTCCAGCGCGAAACGGAACGGCTTGTCGTCGAGCCGGAAGAGCACTTCGCCGGCCTTCACCGGCTGGTTGTCGCGGACATCGACCTCGCTGACGATGCCGGCGACATCCGTCGAGATGCCGACGATATCGGCCTGCACATAGGCATTGTCCGTCGACATCACCTGACCACCGGTGACGTAGTAATAGCCGCCCGCGGCCAGGGCGATCGGCAGCAGCGCGAAGAGCAGCTGGCGCTTGCGATTGGGGCCAGGACGCGCTGCCGGAACCCCGGATGTCGCGATGGGCGCTGTCTCGGGCGTCTTGTCGGCGGGCGCAGCGGGCGCCTTCGCCTCTCCGGCGCGCTTGATCTCGGTCACGTTGCCGCGCATCTCCGGGTCGGAAGCGCTTGTCGTGCCGGCATCGGCTCTTCTGGCAACGTCATCCATGGCGGGCCTGTCCTTCGGCGGCCGGCGATTGGCAGGCAGCCACGAGATTCTCTTTCATGGTTTCGAGCAGGCCGAGCAGCCGCGCGCGCTCCGTTTCCGGAATCGCACCGAACGCCTCGGCCCGCGTGACTTCGCCGAGCCCGCGCATTGTATCGAGCGTCGGCCCGGCCTTCTCGGTCAGGTAAAGCTGCCAGCTGCGCCGGTCGGTCGGATGCGGCCTGCGCTCGACGAGCCCGCAGCTCTCCAGCTTGTCGACGATCCGGCCGACGGTGATCGGCTCGACATCGATCAGCTCGGCGAGCATCCCCTGCTGAATGCCGGCATTTCGGTCGAGATAGGCGAGCACCTGCCATTGCGAGCGCGTCAGCCCGGTGTCGCGGGCGTTCTGCTCAAAGCGTTTGCGCAGCAGGCGCGCGACATCGTGCAGGAGGAAGCCCACGGTCGGTGGCGGCTTTGTAGGCATGCTTGTCATAAGCATCTATATAATATCCTGATACAGCCATGCCAAGCGCGGGGGCCATGGTCGCGCGGTACGTCCCCCCTGCATGGCGCGCATTGCCAGGCGCGATCGGCCGCGGCTACCTTCGCCCGGCGGGAGCGCAGTCGGGGATCAGCCCGGGCGTCCCGTGCGGGGGGAGTAGCGTGCTGGGGCGTTGGATTCGCGGGCAGTTGGCGTCGCTGTCAGGTGTGGGATTGGCGCTGGGAACCCTGCTGTTCGCAGCCGCCCTAACGCCCACCCTCGTGCCCCGCAGTTATCTGACGCAAGGAGCGCTAGCCGGCATTTGCTTTGCGATCGGCTATGGCCTCGGCGTTTCGTCCCGGCAGCTCTGGCGCTATCTCGAACTGTCGGAGCCTTCGGCGCGGTTGCGGCGCCCGGCGAATGCCGTGATCCTTGCCCTGTCGGTGCTGATCGCACTGTGGTTTCTCTGGAAGGCGGGGGATTGGCAGAACTCGGTCCGTGCCGTCTTCAGCCTGCCACTGCTACCGAGCTCACACCCGGCCAAGCTCTGCCTTGTCGCGCTCGCGACCTTCGTGCTGGTCCTGGTCATCGCGCGCCTGTTCAAGCGGCTGGCCGCCTGGCTTGTCGGAATTATCCGGCGATACATCCCCGTTCGGCTCGCCAACATCATCGGGATCGGCCTCGCCGCGCTCTTGTTCTGGTCGCTGGCGAGCAACGTTCTGGCGAGCGCGGCCTTCCGCGTGCTGGATTCATCCTATCGCGAGCTCGATGCCCTGCTCGAGCCGGAGCGCGCCCGGCCGACCGCTCCGAACAAGACCGGCAGCCCGGCCTCGCTCGTCAACTGGCGGGAGCTCGGCCGCGCCGGCCGCGAATTCATCGCCGCCGGCCCGACTGCCGAGAGCATCAGCAAACAGACCGGACGCCCCGCCCAGGAGCCGATCCGGGTCTATGTCGGCCTGCGCGGCGCCGAAACGCCGGAAGCGAGGGCCAGGCTCGCCCTGGAGGAACTCAAGCGCGTCGGCGGCTTCTCCCGCTCGACGCTCATCGTCGTCACGCCGACGGGCACGGGCTGGGTCGATCCCTCCGCGATGGATGCGCTCGAGCATCTTCGCGATGGCGACGTCGCCAGCGTCGCGGTGCAATACTCCTATCTGAGCAGCCCACTCTCCCTTCTGACCCAGCCGGAATACGGAGCCGAGACGGCCCGCGCGCTCTTCCGCGAAATCTATCGATACTGGACCGCCCTGCCCCACGACACGCGCCCGAAGCTCTATCTGCACGGCCTCAGCCTTGGGGCCATGAACTCGGAGAAATCCGCAGAGCTGTTCGAAATGATCGGCGATCCGATCGACGGCGCGCTTTGGAGCGGCCCGCCCTTCGAAACCCGCGGCTGGCGCTCGATCACCGAGGCCCGCAATCCGGGAACGCCGCAATGGCTCCCCGAATTCGGGGACGGGCGCATCGTGCGCTTCATGAACCAGAACGGCCCTACGGTCCCGCCCGACCGGCCCTGGGGGCCGATGCGGCTGGTCTATCTGCAATATGCCAGCGACCCCATCGTCTTCTTCGACTATCGCGACGCCTACCGGCAGCCGGCCTGGATGCAGTCGCCACGCGGGCCGGACGTGTCGTCCGAGCTGCGCTGGTATCCGATCGTCACGATGCTGCAGCTGGCGCTCGACATGGCCGTGGCGACCAGCACCCCCATCGGCTACGGCCATGTCTACGCGCCCGAACACTATGTCGAGGCGTGGACGGCAGTGCTCGGCCCCGGCCGCTGGTCGGCGGAGGAACTCGCGGCCCTGAAGCGGGATCTGGCCGCGCGGGCGCGGGCTCGGGCAGGCGCCGATCGCCCCGCCAACGACCCATACGACAACCGGGGCGGATAGCTCCGGCGATGAAAGAAGGGCAAAGGGGCTTGATCCCGATCGCGTTTGCGGCTGTGCTGCTGCATCTCTGGCCAGGGGGCCCTCCGGGAAGCCGATGGACGCCACGCGATCACCAGCTCCAGGATCAATGACAAGGGCCATGCTGTCCTAGCATCGGCCACCCCTTTGCCTTTCACCATGATGCATCGCTTCGACTCTGACCAATCGCGATGGAGGACCGATGAGACAGCTAGGGTTTAGGGCCGGAGGTTCCGGTGCCGGAATCGGTTCGTTGAGCGGAAGCCTGCTTCTGGCGCTGTTGCTCTCAGGCTGTGGCGGCGGCGAGACGCTGTCGCCGGTGGCGAGCGTCGCGGACACCGCCCCGGCCCCGACCAATGTCACGCGTGATGCGCTGGTGGGCCGCTGGGGCATCGCCTCCTTCCACACCGAAAAGGACCGCAAGCGCACCGAGGCCGAAGCGCGGGCACAATGCAAGCAACCCTATACGATCACGAAGGGCCCCGGCGACGGCGTGATGATGCATGTCGCCGACGACCCCAAGCCCTATGAGCTTCGATTGAAGGCCGGCCCGGGCGGCAAGAGCTATGTCGGCTTCGAGGCGCCGGCCGGCGATCCGCAAGATCGCGAGCTGCTCTCGGTTTCGCAGAAGGAGCTGGTGATGCGCTTCGTCGATCCGGACGCGAACCGGCGCTACGGCACCTTCGTCTACAGCCGCTGCTGATCTGGAGCTGACGGGACATGAACCTCTCAAAGACCCTCGCCGGCATCGGCCTCGCTGCCAGCTTCGCCTGCCTGCCGCTGCTCGCCCTCTCCGGCGCCTCCCTGGCGCAGCCGCGCGCGCCGGCGGCGATGAAGGAGACGATGGATATCGGCGACGAGCCCGGCCGCATCTCGACCGAGGAAGTGACCATCACCGACGGCCCCTATGCCCGCCAGATGGTGCTGTTCCGCTCCAACGAGGCGCCCGGCACGGTCGTGATCCATTCCGGCGAGCGCTTCCTCTACGTGGTGCAGGGCAATGGCCGCGCGCTGCGCTACGGCATCGGTGTGGGCCGCGAGGGCTTCACCTGGTCCGGCCAGGTCCAGGTCAGCCGCAAATCCGAATGGCCGGATTGGCGCCCGCCGCCGGAGATGCTGCAGCGCCAGCCCTATCTGCCGCGTTTCATGGCCGGCGGCCCCGGCAACCCGATGGGCGCGCGTGCCCTCTATCTCGGCTCGACCGTGTTCCGCGTCCACGGCACCAACCAGCCGGAGACGATCGGCCAGGCGATCTCCTCCGGCTGTTTCCGGCTCGCCAATGGCGACATCATCGACCTCTACGAGCGCGTCCCGGTCGGGACCAAGGTCATCATCCGCCACAACGCCACGCTCTGACCGGCGCGGTGCGCAACCGAATCCGAAGGGAGAAGAGAGCCATGTCAAAGGCCTCATGGTTTCGCCTGCCCGGCCTCGCCGCCGGCGCCGCGCTGGCCGCCACGCTGGCGGCCCCGGCAGGGGCAGGCACGCTTGAGACGGTAAAGCAGCGCGGCACGCTCCAATGCGGCGTCAGCGAAGGCGTCCTCGGCTTCTCGGCCAAGGACGCCGAAGGCAAATGGAACGGCTTCGACGTCGATTTCTGCCGCGCCGTCGCGGCCGCCGTCCTCGGCGACGCGAACAAGGTCGCCTTCACCCCGCTCTCCGCGAGCGAGCGCTTCGACGCGCTGAAGGGCGGCAAGGTCGATCTGCTGGCACGCAACTCGACCTGGACTCTCGGCCGCGAAGCGGAACTGGGCCTCGCCTTCGCCGGCATAACCTATCACGACGGGCAGGGCTTCCTGGCGAAGCGTTCGCTCAAGGTCGACAGTGCGCTCTCCCTCGACAAGGCGAAGATCTGCGTCGAGGGCGGCACCACCACGCAGCTCAACCTCGCCGACTTCTTCAAGGCCAATTCCATGACCTATGAGGAGAAGGTCTATCCGAGCGCGGCGGAAGCCTTCGCCGCCTTCGAGGGCGGACAATGCGATGTGCTGAGCCGCGACCAGTCGGCGCTGCACGGCGAGCGACTCAGGCTGGCGAAGCCCGCGGATGCGATCGTGCTGCCGGACGTGATCTCGAAGGAGCCGCTCGGGCCGGTGGTGCGCAGCGACGACTTCCCCTGGTTCAACGTGGTGAAGTGGGTGAACTTCGCGTTGGTCAACGCCGAGGAACTCGGCATTTCCACCGCCAATGTCGACGAGGCCCTGAAATCGCAGAAACCCGATGCACGCCGCTTCACCGGCGCGGAAGGCGGCTTCGGCAAGGCCATGGGGCTCGATTCGGACTGGGCGATCCGGGCGGTCAAGGCGACGGGGAACTACGCCGAGATCTATGAGCGCAATCTCGGGACCGGCTCGAAGCTCGGTATCCCGCGCGGCCTCAACCAACTCTGGAGCATGGGCGGCGTGCTCTATGCTCCGCCGCTGCGGTAGAGCATGGCGGCTGCTTTCGTCGGGAGCGGGTTCAGGCCCGCTCTCGACATGGCATCAGCGGCAGAAGCCGAGCCATTTCGAATTTGAAGGAGATGGGTGGTGGGGGAAGCAGGACTCGAACCTGCGAAGGCATAGCCAGCGGATTTACAGTCCGCCCCCTTTGCCGCTCGGGACATTCCCCCGCCTGCGCCCATGATCGGCCTGTGGGGCCGAGGGCCACCGATATGTCACTTTCGCGACGACCGGCAGGCGCGGCCGGACTTATGGTGACCGGGCCGCGCCCTGTCAACGGCAAAAAGACCGGAGATGCGAATTCACTGTGAAGCCAACCCGGCCCGAAATCGCTCAGCTCGCAACGCCGAGGCGCTGCAGGATAAAACCGACACGGATTTCGACGCTTTCCCGCGGCAATTCGACGAGATCGTAGCCGTAGTGCGGATAGGTCCGGGCCATCGCCTCACAGGTCTGCACGGCCTCTGCGAAGTCCTGCTTGCGTTCGGCATCCTGCCCGAAGATCGCAGGCCATGGCGGCGCAATGAATACGGTCCTGCGATAGCGGAATCGTTCGGCCGCCGCCTCGACATGCGGTGGCACCGGCAATCCACAGAGCGTGAGATAGCCGGCGATGTCGGGCAGGCCGCGGTCGAAGAAGACAAGCTTGCCTTGTCCGCGCGCCTCATCGTAGCTGCGCAGATCGGCCGCGAGCATCAGCTCTGCGAAGAGCGCTCGATTCTTCCATGGCAATCCCTCGCCACCCATCGCCAGCTGGTCGCGGATAACAGCCCGGCCGGCCTCGGGCTGCACGGCATGGCCGCGCTTCGCCAGCGCCTCGATCAGGGTCGTCTTGCCTGAGCCGGGCCCTCCGGTGAGGACGATCAGCCGGTCTCTGTCTTCTGTCATGGTCGCTCCTTTCCTCAGCGATCCGTCCACGCCGCGCGCTTGGCTCTGGCCAAGCGCCTCGCGCCATGGCACGGCACTCCGGTCAATCTGGAGAATGCGATGGCCCCGCCATTCCGTCCGAAACAAGCCAGGCCCGCAGGCGGCAGACCCGGCAGCGCCCGCGGCGCCGGTGGTCCGCCGCCGCATCGGCCCGGCGATATCGACGAGGCCGTGCTCTACGGCGTGCATCCCGTGGTCGAAGCCCTGCGCAACCCGCAGCGCCGCCACCGGCGCCTGCTCGCCACCGAGAACGGCCTGAGGCGATTGCAGGAGGTGGTGGGCACGTTGCCGCTGGAAGCCGAGATCGTGCGCCCCTCCGAGATCGATCGGCTCCTCACGCCTGATTCGGTGCATCAGGGCCTTTATCTGGTCTGCGATCCCCTGCCCTCGCCCGAACTCGACAGTCTGCCGGACGACGCTGTCGTGCTGGCGCTCGACCAGATCACCGACCCTCACAATGTCGGCGCCATCCTGCGCTCCGCGGCCGCCTTCGGCGCGGCGGCGGTCATCGTCACCATCCGCCATTCACCGGCGGCCACCGGCGTGCTGGCAAAATCAGCCTCCGGCGCGCTGGAGCACGTGCCTTTGATCTCCGTCCGCAATCTCGGCGATGCGTTGGAGACGCTCGGCAAGCGCGGCTTCCAGCGCATCGGCTTCGATTCGGATGGCGACGTCGCGCTCGACGACGTGGCGCTGAAGCGGCCGCTCATCATGGTGATGGGAGCGGAAGGCAAGGGCCTGCGCCAGCGCACCCGCGAACTCTGCGATCACGTCGCACGGCTCGAAGTCCCCGGCGCGATCACCAGCCTCAACGTCTCCAACGCCACCGCGATCGCGCTCTACGTCGCGAGCCGCCGCTAGAGACGAAACCGAAGCCCCGGCTCAGCCGAGGCTTGCCGGGGCGGGCGAAGTCGGATCAGCGGCGCGGCACCGTCAGCAGCAATGCGCCCGTCTCGGCATGGGCGTACCGGCTGCGGGCGCCGCCGCGGGCATCGTCGGCACCGCCAATCCGGATGATGCGAGCGACCGGACGCGAGCGTGGCCCCTCCAGCCGGTAGATGGTCGGCTCTGGCGTGGGCGAGCGCTGGATCCCGGCCCGCACCGGCAGGTTCTCGAAAGCGTCGGGATCGATCGTCTGCGGCGCCTCGGCTTGCTGCTCGATGACGCTGACACCGCTTGTCGGCCCGCCGACATCGTACCAGGGCCAGTCATAACCCAGCGAACTCCCGCCAAAGCGGCGATGATGCCAGCCCCGCGCACCACGGCCGGCGCCGCGCCAGGCCCGAGCGGCTTGGATGGGATGCCCGACAATGGCCCGCCCGTGGCCTATCGAGACAGGTATCCCGTGTCCGCCGCCGCGCCCGGCAGCCCAGGTGCCCGTCGATAGCGACGCAGCGACGCAGAAACCACATGACAAGGCGATCGCAAGCCGCGACATCGCGCGCTTCCTCCACCGCATCTCGTCAGGCCTCCCCAAGAGGACTATAATGCCGCCTTGTCTGCTGGAAAGCCACAGCTTTTCCACAGCCGTTGGTCGCCCGCCCGCCTCGTCGATAGTCTTAAGACGAATGGTGCAAGACCAAGTGCTCGATTGCCCCTGCGACAATACGCGCGCAAATCTCTGATCCAGCCTGGCGTGGCGGGATTTGTCCGCCACCCGGCATCGCGGTCATCGCCACATCAGAAGCGCGAGCCGCGCGGAAGGAACCGGCCGGGACATCCCGGCTTCCGGGCTTTACCAGGGGAGACAACCGCCATGAGCATGGCATCGCAAACATCGGATTCGAGGGCTGCCCCTCGGCCGATGACCAAGGAAGAGCGGAAAGTCATCATTGCCTCGTCGGCCGGCACGGTCTTCGAGTGGTATGACTTCTATCTGGCGGGCTCGCTCGCCGCCAACATCGCCCAGACCTTCGTGCCCGGCGACAACGACACGGCGAAGTTCATCTTCGTGCTGTTCGGTTTCGCGGCCGGCTTCGCGGTCCGTCCCTTCGGTGCGCTGTTCTTCGGCCGCCTCGGCGACATGATCGGCCGCAAATACACCTTCCTCGTCACGATGACCGTGATGGGCATTTCGACCTTCCTCGTCGGCCTGTTGCCCGGCTTCCAGACCATCGGTTACGCCGCCCCCGCGATCTTCATCGCCTGCCGCCTGCTGCAGGGCCTCGCGCTCGGCGGCGAGTATGGCGGCGCCGCGACCTATGTCGCCGAGCATGCCCCGATGGGCCGGCGCGGCTTCTATACCTCGTGGATCCAGACCACCGCGACTGTCGGCCTGTTCCTGTCGCTGATCGTGATTCTCGGGCTGCGCCTCAGCATGACGCCGGAAGCCTTCGCCGCCTGGGGCTGGCGCGTTCCGTTCCTGCTCTCGATCATCCTGCTCGGCTTCTCGATCTGGATCCGCCTCCAGCTCTCCGAATCGCCTGCCTTCGTGAAGATGAAGGAAGAAGGCACCCATTCGAAGGCCCCGCTCTCCGAGGCCTTCGGCACCTGGGCGAATGCCAAGATCGGCATCATCGCGTTGCTCGGCGGCACCGCCGGCCAGGCGGTGGTCTGGTACACCGGCCAGTTCTACGCGCTCTTCTTCCTGACGCAGACGTTGAAGATCGACGGCACCACCGCCAACCTGCTGATCGCGCTCTCGCTGCTCGCCGGCACGCCGTTCTTCATCCTGTTCGGCTGGCTCTCTGACAAGATCGGCCGCAAGCCCATCCTGCTCGCCGGCTGCCTGATCGCGGCGCTGACCTACTTCCCGCTGTTTACGATGCTCGCCAGCACGGCCAACCCGAAGCTGATCGCGGCCACCGACAACGTGAAGCTCGTCCTCACCGCCGATCCGGCCGAGTGCGGTACGCTGTTCGACCCGGTTGGCGTGCGCACCTTCACCAAGCCCTGCGACGTCGTCCGCCGCACGCTGGCCACCAACTCGATCCACTACGATCTCGTGCCCGGCCCGGCTGGCTCGCCGCTCAAGGCAACGATCAACGGCAAGGATGCGCCGAGCGGAGCTGCGGATCTCATCACCGCCGCCCAGGCCGCCGGCTATCCGAAGGTGGGTGACGCGACCATCCTGAAGACGCCCTCGATCGGCCAGGTGCTGACCGACGGCCGCGCCATGAAGGCTGTCGGCATCCTGTTCGTGCTCGTCCTCTTCGTGACGATGGTCTACGGCCCGATCGCGGCGCTGCTGGTCGAACTCTTCCCGACCCGCATCCGCTACTCCGGCATGTCGCTGCCCTATCACATCGGCAACGGCTGGTTCGGCGGCTTCCTGCCTCCGACCGCCTTCGCGATCGTGGCCGCCAGCGGCAACATCTTCTCCGGCCTCTGGTATCCGATCATCGTGGCGCTCGGCACCTTCGTGATCGGCTTGCTCTTCCTGCCGGAAACCAAGGACCGCGACATCCTGAAGTAAGCGCCACTTCAAGCGATCTTCTCGGCTCCGCCCGCAAGGGCGGGGCCTTTTCTCTGTGCTCGCGCCCGGGACTCCTCTCGCTGCCCCAAAGCGGCTTTGCCGTGCTGTTCCGCCGCTCGCCGTGCTATCCTAACGTCAGGGTCCGGCAGATGGCATGAGCCATCCCAACCAGCGGCGACGATCGGGTCGCCGCCCGATACTTCCGATGAACAGGCCGGGCCGTTTCAGGGAGTAGCGCGATGACGACCTACATCATGCTGGCCAATTGGACCGATCAGGGCGCGCGCCACGTCAACGCCTCGCCGAGTCGTCTCGACGCCGCTAAAAAGGCGCTCAAGGAGATGGGCGGCGAGTTCAAGGCCTTTTTCATGACCATGGGAAAATACGACATGGTGATCGTCTGCGAGGCGCCGGACGATGCGGTCCAAGCCCGCTTCTGCTTGCAACTGGGCATGCTCGGCAATGTCCGCACCCAGACCCTCAAGGCCTTTCCCGAGGCCGCCTATCGCGAAATCATCCGCTCGGTGAGCTAGATCCTCGTGCGTCCTTTCCGGCGCTACGCAGCGCTCTAACGCTTTGTTGGTGCATCGGATTTCTCCGAAAGGCGGATTGGGCTTCCTGGTCCGATGCGCGGGCCTGTCGGCCAGACGATGAGGCCAGGAAAGCGCTCGTGAAACGGGCCCGCACGCCATTGCGAACGCATGCCGCGCGACGGAACGGCAACAGTAGCATCGGAGATGCTTGCTCTTGCTGCCATCGGCTGGTAACCGCTACGGCACCGCCGACGCGAAAATTCCGTCGGCGGCTATCCTGGCCGCGCAGTCAGGAGCGCCGGTGTAGCACAGCGGTAGTGCAGCGGTTTTGTAAACCGAAGGTCGGGAGTTCGATCCTCTCCACCGGCACCAATGAATTCCGGAATGATTTCAAGATGTTGATGCGAGGCGCTGGATACGATCCGGCGCCTCGCTCCGACGTCCCCCGGGGCGCGCTCGGAACCGCGTCGAGATGCCCCCGTTTGGGGGCTGCGAAGCTTCCACAAATCTCTTGAAATCGGCGGGTTGGAACGTGGCGCGAGGGGGCGATGTTCGAGAACGGCGAAGTTCCGGTAATCGTCGCCGCGGTCGTGCCTCACTGGTTGCTGACGACGATCAACATCATGGGTGCCCTACTGGTACTCGCTGCAGCCTCGTAAGCGCCCCGGCGCTTCCTTGTGCCGGCAGCCGCAAGCCAGACGGATACGATCGCGATACATCCAGGCAAGCCGCTGCCATGGCATCGCAGCCTTGGCTGGCTCAAGGAAGTCCGCTTCGGGATTGACATCCGCCCCGCTCCGGGAACGTCCTGACGAAGCGGGTCAGTCCGGCTCGACAGATCGGGAGGCTCCGATGAAGGCCGTCGCTCTCACGCTCGTTCTCGTGCTGAACGCAGGCGCCGCGCTGGCTCAGGCGCGCCCCTCCACCGTGACGCGCCCTTGTGCGGCCAGCCAGAGGGATGTCCAGGTGCATGGTGCGATCGTACTGGGCACAGGCGGCTTCACCTATGACCGCTTCGTCCGGGACCGAAGCTTCTGCCAGTTCGACGAATCGCTCGATCCGGCCTGGGTGCCCAGTCGTGATCAGGAAGCCTGCTTTGTCGGCTACCGCTGCAAATCGCAGTCGCGCTGGTTCGACTGATCGCATCCCGCCCCTGGCATACGCGGTGATCTCGATGGAACCTGCGCCGCGGGGCAACGTTCAGAGTTCGGGGTGAATGCTGTTCTCTGGGGAGGTTCGCATGCGTCGCTCTCTGCTTCTCGCCGTATCTGTTGTGCCGTTGCTGCTGGCCTCCGGTTTCGCAGCGACCGCTCAATATCGTTTCGGAGGCGGCGGCTTCCGTGCGGGCGGGTTTCACGGCTACGGCATGGGCATGAGGCCCTATGGCGGCGCCTGGCGTGGCGGCTGGGGCTGGCATGGCGGCGGCTTCTACCCGCGCTATTTCCGGGGCGGTTACTATCCCTATCGGCGCTATGGGGGCTGGGGCGGCTATCCCTATTGGGGCGTTGCTTCCGGCCTTGCCGCAGCTGCGACCCTCGGCGCCGTGGCGGCCTATCCGGCCTATGCCTACCCGGCCTACGGTTACCCTGCCTACCCCGCCTACCCGGCCTATGAGATCGTACCTGCCGCGGACGGCGGCCAATGCAGCACGCCGGTGAGGATCTGCACGCTCTATGCGCCCGCCCCGCTTGGCACAGGCTGTTCCTGCCGCGTGCCCGGCGGTCAGGCCCGCGGCACCGTCGTCGGCTACTGACGCGCGGCGAAGGCAGCTCGGATCGACCGGCCCATGCACAGATGGCTGGCCGACACGCGCCTTCATGGGATAGATGTTCGGTCGCGCCGCCGCCATCAGGCGGCGTCTCCCCCAACGCCCCTTATGCGAACCCGGAATGGACGACCGGACTCATCTTCTGACACTGGCCGCACGCTGCGAGGCCTCCGGCAAGCCCGACCGGGCACTCGATGCCGATATCTACGAGGCGCTCGGATACACCGTGCGGCGCAAGCCGACACGGCTCGCCACGCGCCGCACGCCGGCCGGCGGGATCTATCAGCACGGCTCCTTCTGGAAGACGCTCGGGGCGGTCAGCGCCGACATCGACGTCGCCGTCTCGCTCCTGCGGCAGAAGGCGCCCGGGTGGAGCTGGAGCCTGCAATGCCTGGTCGGCGACGAAGCCACGGCGTTCCAGGCCCTCGTCGCCGACTGCTCGGGCCAGGGCATGATGGGGTCGCTTGCTCTTTGCGCCGCGATGCTGCGCGCCCTCGCGCGACGCGATTCTGCGGACGGAGAGGATACCGGGGCCGCGGACGCTGCTGCCTGCGCAACCCAGCCCACCAACCGCCTCACGGAAACTTGACCTATCGGCACATCGTCGCGGTTGAACGGTAACCTCCCCTCGCTAGTCTGCCTGCAATCTGAGGGGAGAACACCATGCAGGATATAAGATTTTCGCGCCGGACCGCGATGGCGGGTGCAGGTGCTCTCGTCGCAGCTGCAACCCTGGACCTTCCAGGGCTCGGTCTGGCCCAAGCGCAAGGAGCTCCCGTGAATCAAGCCCCCGGTTTCTATCGCTACAGAGTCGGCGACATCACGCTGACCGCGATCAACGACGGCTTCGCCCAGCGCCCGCTGGAAGGGTTCGTTCGCAATGCGGAGCTCGGCGACGTCAAGAAAGCGATGGAGCAGGCCTTCCTGCCGCAGGACGCGCTGAACATCACCTTCACCACGCTCGCCATCCAGAGTGGCGGCAAGCTCACGCTGATCGACACCGGCAACGGCAATTCCGGCGCCCCGACTTCCGGGACCTGGATGAAGAATTTCAAGGCAGCCGGCTTCGATGCGAAGGACGTCTCGACCGTGGTGTTCAGCCATTTCCATGGCGATCACATCAACGGTTTCCGGCTCAAGGACGGCACGGCCGTCTTCCCGAATGCGGAAGTCATGGTGCCAGCCGCCGAATGGGCCTTCTGGATGGACGACGCCAAGATGAGCGCGGCACCCGAGGCCATGAAGGGCGCCTTTGCCGGCGTCCGACGCGTCTTCAGTCCGGTAGCCAAGGACGTGAAGCAGTTCGAGCCGGGCAAGGAGATCCTGCCGGGGCTGACCCCGATCGCCGCCCCCGGCCACACGCCCGGCCACACCGTCTTCGCCCTCACTTCGGGCAACGGCAAGCTGATGATCATGTCGGACACGACCAATCATCCGGCGCTCTTCGTGCGCAACCCCGATTGGTCGGCCGTCTTCGACATGGATGGCCCACAGGCTGCCGCTACGCGACGCAAGCTGCTCGACATGGTCTCGGCCGATCGGATGCAGGTCGCCTTCTATCACGCACCGTTTCCGGCCGTCGGACACATCGCGAAGGACGGCAATGGCTTCGAGATGGTCCCGGTCCAGTGGACCCCGGCGATCTGAGCCCCGTTTCGCCGCTTCTCATCGAGGCCGGGCGCGCAGCCCGGCCTTTTCATGACGGCGACTTTGTTGTCGCCCCCCGCCTCGCGACTTGCCCCCCGGTCGTGTTAAGCCTGCGCCGATGCCGCAGGGCCTGCCCCTTCAGGACACGCAATGAACGACCGATTCGGGGCGATCTCCTTCGTCGCCAATGATACGCCTGAGGCGCAGGCGGCGCTCGAGAGGCTGGTCGAGCGCTATGGCGACGCCAATCCGGCGGAAGCGGATGTCGTGGTCGCGCTCGGCGGCGACGGGCTGATGCTGCAGACGCTCCACCGCTTTCTCGGGACCGGCAAACCGATCTACGGGATGAATCGCGGCTCGGTCGGCTTTCTGATGAACGAGTTCAAGGAACGCGGCCTGCGAAAGCGGCTGGAGGCCGCCCAGCGCAGCATCGTGCACCCGCTCTCGATGCAGGCCATCGACCGCAACGGCGCAACGGTGCAGGCCAAGGCCATCAACGAGGTTTCGCTGCTGCGCCGCTCCTACCAGGCCGCGAAGCTTAGGATTTCGGTCGATGGGCAGGTGCGGCTGTCGGAGTTGATCGCCGACGGGCTGCTGCTCGCGACGCCTGCCGGCTCCACGGCATATAATCTCTCGGCCAACGGGCCGATCCTGCCGCTCGATGCGCCGCTCCTCGCGCTGACGCCGATCTCGGCCTTTCGTCCCCGTCGCTGGCGCGGCGCGCTGCTGCCGGACCATGCCAAAGTTTTCATAGAAGTGCTGGAAGCCGATAAGCGCCCGGTCAGCGCCGTTGCGGATCACACCCAGATCGACGAGGTCAGCTCCGTTTCGATCGAGATCGACCGCACGGTCGATCTCGTCATGATGCATGATCCCGGCCACAGCCTGGACGAGCGCATCCTGCGCGAGCAGTTCGGGTACTAGCCCGCGCCCGGCCTCAAGCCGCGTCGCGGAGATCGGCCGCTTCGAGCTCGACCAGGAAGGCCGGATCGGCTTCGATCAGCAGGGCAAGCGCCGCATCGTCCGCGAATGAATCCGCCAGAGCCTTCGCCTCGTCACGGGCGGCTTCGGCATCCATGCGTCGCAGCAGCGCCATGAGCGCGTCGGCTTCCGAACCTTCCATCGCCTCGCAGACGATCAGGACGTCGCGCAACAGGTCGCGGTCGATGCCGTGCCGCGCACCGCCAACGTCGAAGCCGCGGGCATTGAGCGCCAGGATTGCAGCCGTGAAGGCCGGTTCCAGCGCGGCCGGCAGTCCGGCCTTGCGGCACAGCGCCTTGAGTCCGGCACCACGCCTGTCCCGCAGCAAGGCCGCGACCCGTGCGGCCGGCAAATCGGAAAGCGACACGAAGGCGGCCTCCGCCAACGCCGGCTCGCCGCTCAGGAGGGAACGTAGCATCAGGCCGGGCGTCAGCCGCCCGGTCGCGCGCAAGACCTCGACGATTGCCGGTGCATCCGTCGCCTCGCCTCCCGCCGCCAGCGCCACGGCGACGCGCTCGGTGGCCTCGCGGGCGAGGCGGGCGCTGCGCTCGGCGGTCAGCCAACCGCAACCGGTGACGAAGCTTGCAAGCGTATCCGACACCCGTGCAGCGATGACCTGACGTAGTCCAGCGGGCAGGTCCCCCCGCTCCAGGAGCGCCTCGCGCAGCGCACCGCTGTCGCCGCAGCGCTCGAGCATGCGTTCGAACGAGAAGTCGGGAATTTCCGCGGTCCGATTGCCCGCAAGCGTGATCAGCGCCTCTTCGCAACCGACCTCCGCCAACGCCGCGCAGACACTGACCGGCAGGCAGCGACGCCCCGCAATGGCGCGCTGTGCCAGCGTGTCGCCGACCGCCGCCGCATCGACCAGATCGGCCTCGGTCAGCACCGGCGAATGCGCCAAGACCAGCGCCGCCACATCGCTCTGATCGGCGATCAGGCCGAGCGCGAGGTTGCGCGGCGTACGCATCGAGGGCGCCATTTCCTCGGCGATCGCCCGTCGAACCAGCGGCGAGGGATCGTCGATCAGCGCGATCAACGCCGTTTCAGCCTCGCGGCGGTCATCATCCGACATGCCGGAGCGGAGAAAAGCGCCCGCTAGCGCGGCGGCGCCCGAAGCGCGCGCTTCGGCCGGTGCGGTCCGGGCCCAGAGCAGGAAACGGCGAACGATCATGCTCCCCCCCGCTGGATCATGAAGGACGACAGGTCGAGCGGGCCACGACGCGCTTTCCCCACCGTCTGCGATACCGCAGCCGTGGTCGGGGACAGGTCGCTCGGCCGCGACGGCGGCAACGGCGCGTTGACCATCTTGCCGGGATCGACAGCCGCAGCGCTACCGGTCGAGGCGCTCGCATCCGACGCCGACGTCGCACCGGGGCGGGGGAAATAGCGCTCCCCGCCATCGAGCGAAGCCACGCGCGTGCCGCCCCGGCTCGGCGTCGTCCAGAGATTGGCGACGGCCTTCGAGACAGGATCGCGCGAACCATTGGTGGAGAACAGGCCGACGAGCCCCTTCGCGCGGCCCTCGCGCAAGCCGACGGCGATCTCGGCCTGCGGAATATCGCCCTGCCCTGCCTGCGCGTTCTGCGTGACATTGGCCGCGACCTGGGTGCTGGCATGGCTCGCCGCCAGCACGCCATAGACCTCCTGGACGCTGCGGGCCTGGCCCGCCTTGTCGTAGAAGATCGACCGGTTGGCCGCTGCGGCCTCCGGAAAGTCGCGCGCCGCGACACGGTTGGGATCGCTGGCCGCCGCCTTGATCAGGTCGGAAGCGCCGCGCGCACCGAGCACATGCGCCATATAGAGCTCGCCGGCCTGCGGCTGCCTCCCGAGGGCGCCGGCAAGCTGGTCGCGATTCTTCTGCGTCAGCGCGCCGGCCATCAGCGCGGCAACCTGCGGATCATTGCGCAATTGCAGGATCTTCTCGCGCGCGGAAGGGTCGGCGACCGTCAGGCGCCCGCCGCTCTCGGAGATCGCATCGGCATATTGCGAGAGGCCCTGCTTCGGCCCCTCCTGCTTCACCATGGACAGCCAGGTCTGCTCGATGAACTGGAAAAGCCCGGTCGCGCTCGACGTCTTGGCCTTGGCGTCCGGCTCCAGCGAAGATTCGCGCTGCGCCGTCTTGAGCAGATAGTCGAAGCCCGCACCTGTGCGCTCCGCGCCTTGACGGATGGCGCTGACGACCGGATTGGCTGGCTGCGCGTCGCGGGTCTGCGGCGTGGTGAACAGGAACATCTCGAGCCTTCGGCATGCGGCTTCCACGCACTGCGGAAAGCGCAATCAAAACAATGCTTCATTATGGTAAGCGAACCGTTAAGGCCCCTCCCCGAAGCTTAACGCTGCGCTTTCCGCTTCCCTCCCGGCGGATGGCATTCTACGACTTCTCGTGCCGGCTATGGCACCGGACCGAAAACTGGGCCCCAGTTTTGGATCCGATGCCAAACAAGGAGATGGATTGGCCCGCGCCCGATAGGACGCCTGGCAATCTGGCCGGCGGGCGATGCGAAGGCGGAGGCGTCGATGACGGATGTGGTGCGTCACAAGCGCGGCGGTATCTATTTCGAGGATTTTCAGGTCGGTGCAGTGATCGAGCACGGCCTGACCCGAACCGTCACACAGATGGACAACATGTTGTTCTCCAACATGACGCTCAACCCGCAACCGCTTCATATCGATGCACATTTCTGCGCGACCGAGACGGAATGGGGCAAGCCGCTGATGAATTCGCTCTTCACGCTCGGGCTGATGATCGGCATTTCCGTCAACGACACCACCGTCGGCACCACCATCGGCAACCTCGGCATGACCGACGTCGTCTTCCCCGCCCCGCTCTTCGAGGGCGACACCGTGAACTGCACCACAGAGATCGTCGCCAAGCGCGAGTCGCGCTCGCGGCCCGATGCCGGCATCGTCGACTTCCTGCACAAGGCGTACAAGCAGGACGGCACGCTCGTCGCCCAGTGCCGGCGCCAGGCCTTCATGCGCAAGCGCCCCGCCCCGGCCACGATCGCGGTCTGACGGCATGCGCTCGCTCCTGTTCGTGCCGGGCGACAGCCCGAAGAAGCAGCAGAAGGGCCTGGATAGCGGCGCCGACGCGCTGATCCTCGACCTGGAGGATTCCGTCGCACTCGATGCCAAGCCACAGGCGCGCGAGATCACCCGTGCCTTCCTGGATGCCACCCGCCCGTTGCCGGCGCGCCCGCTGCTGATCGTGCGGATCAACGGTCTTGCGACCGGCATGAGCGATGCCGATCTCGACGCCGTCATGCCCGGTGCGCCGGACGCGATCATGCTGCCGAAATCCGAAGGCGGCGCCGATGTAGGCCATCTCGCCGCCAAGATCGCCGTGCGCGAGGCGGAGACCGACCTGCCCGACGGCACCACGCGGATTGTGCCCATCGCCACCGAGAGCGCCAAGGGCATCTTCGGGCTCGGCAGCTATAGCCGCTCCTCGCACCGGCTTATGGCCCTGACCTGGGGAGCCGAGGACCTGTCGGCCGATCTCGGCGCGGAGACCAATCGGCTGGAGGATGGCGCTTACACCGATCCGTATCGCCTTGCCCGCTCGCTGACCCTGTTCGGGGCGACGGCTGCGCAGGTCGAGGCGATCGACACCGTCTTTACCAATTTCCGCGACGAGGCCGCCTTCCGCGCCGAATGCCTCGCGGCGCGGCGCGACGGCTTCACCGGCAAGATGGCGATCCACCCCGCCCAGGTCGCGCCGATCAACGAGATCTTTTCACCCTCGCCCGCCGCTCTCGCCAAGGCGGAGCAGATCGTCGCGCTGTTCGCGGCCAATCCGGGGGCCGGCGTCATCGGCCTCGATGGCGAAATGCTCGATCGTCCCCATCTGATCAGGGCGCAACGGCTTCTCGCACGCGCTCAGAAACTGGCTGAATGATCGACCGGAGGCGATTCGGATGACTCAGGTTTTTGCGATTTCAGGCATGCATTGCGGCGGCTGCGCTTCGCGCGTCCAGGAGGCGGCCACGGCTCTCGCTCCAGGCGCGAAAGTGACGTTCGACCCGCCGCAACTGACCTTGCCGGATGGCGTCACCCTCGACGCCGAGGCGATCAATCGCGCCCTCGCCCAACTCGGCGACTATCGCGCCCAGGGGCCGCTGGCCGAGGGCTGAGGCTTCGCTCATCCGCCCGCCGGCCGCTGGATCGAGAACAGGCTCGTCACCTCGGCATAATCGGCATAACCGCAGCGCGCGATCGGATTGGCGCCGGCCGTGTCGAAGCGCCCGTCCTTGACGAAGGCATCGTCGATGAAGGTGCCGACGACCTGCCCCAGCACCATCCAGCGCGGCACGGCGTTGCCGTCGAGATCATGAAGCTGCTGGATCGACAGCATCTTGCATTCGAGCGCAGCCGGCGTGCCTGCCACGCGCGGCGGCTTGACGAAGCGCGACGGCGCCATCTCGAGCCCGGCATGAACATACTCGCTTTCGCCGCGCGGCAGCGGCGCCGAGGTCAGGTTCATCGGGTGGGCCAAGGCCTTCGTCACCAGTGAGCAGGTGAACTCACCGGTCTCCTCGATGAAGGAGACCGCATCCTTTTTGGCCTCCGAAGAGAACATCACGATGTTCGGCCGCGACGAGATGGCGTTGAAGAAACTGTAGGGCGAGAGATTGACCTCGCCCTTCGCGCTCAGCGCCGTGATCCAGCCGATCGGCCTCGGCGCCACGATCGCCTTGAACGGGTCGTAAGCGAGGCCGAGATCGTCCTTCGTCGCGGAATAATAAGTCACGTCAGGCTCCGTAATAGCTGACGATGTCAGCCATCACCGGGCGGTCTCGATCGGTGATCGGTGCGGTCGGCGTGCCGAGATGGATGAAGCCGGCCATCCGCTCGTCTTCGGCGAGCCCGAACGCGGTCATCACCTCGCGGTCGAAGGAGAACCAGTTCGTCAGCCAGGAGCCGGCATAGCCCATGGCATAGGCGGCCACGAGCATGTTCATGCAGACGGCGCCTGCCGAAAGCTCCTGCTCCCAGAGCGGGATTTTGACATGTGCGCGCGCCCGCGAGACCACCGCCACGATGACGGGTGCATGCAGCAGCCGCTTGCGCTCGAACGCGACCTGATCGTCGCTCGCTAGCGGATTCTTCTCACGATAGATCCGCGCGACCTGCTCGGCCGCCTCCTCGCGCGCCGCGCCGGCGAAGATGATGAAGCGCCAGGGCGTCAGCTTGCCGTGATCCGGCACGCGCGCAGCGATCGCGAGCAATTCGTCGAGCTCGGCGCCCTGCGGCCCCGGAGCGGAGAGGAACTGCGGCGGCACAGAGCGACGCAGCTTGAGCAGAGAGAGCGTATCGGTCATGAAACATCCGGATGGTGGCGATGGAATTGACCTATTCCTTCGCCATGATGAGGACAAGCGTGCCTGCTCATACATGGCCGCAGGGGCGCCAAGGACGGAAATCATGTTTGAATTGGATGGTTTTGAAGCTGGCCGCCGCCTCGCCGGCGTCGTCTTCGCCGTGGCCGTCCTCCTCTCGCCGGCTTCGGCCTCGGCCCAGGCCACGACGCCCGACACCGGCCCCGGTGCGGACGCCCAGGCTCCCGCGGCCCCCGGCGCTCCGAGCGCGCAGGCCAGGCTCAGCGTCTCCGCGCAGTTCGCAAACGATCGCAGGCCGATCAAGTCCGGGCTGAACTGGCGCATCCTCGGCGAAACCGTGGACGGGTCGGCTCCGAAAATCATTGCGCGCTCCTCCGAGTCCGAGCCCAGCTTCTCGCTGCCGCCCGGCAACTACATCATCCACGCCGCCTATGGCTTCGCCAGCGGCACAAAACGCGTCAGCCTGGGTGCGCAGGGGCTGCGCGATCAGGTGCAGATCAGCGCCGGCGCGCTCTCGCTTGCGGGCTCGATCGGCGATGCGCCGATTCCGGCCGGGCAGCTCACCTTCTCCGTCTTCGTACCCTTGCAGGGAAACTCGGAAGGGCGGCTCATCACCAGCGGCGCCAAGGCCGGCGAGATCATCCGCCTGCCGGAGGGCACCTATCACGTCGTCTCCACCTACGGCGATTCCAACGCCATCCAGCGCGCCGACGTGAAGGTCGAGACCGGCAAGGTCACCGAAGCGACGCTGCATCACCGCGCCGCCAAGGTCACCCTGAAGCTCGTCGCCAGCGCCGGAGGCGAGGCCTTCGCCGGCACCGCTTTCAGCGTGCTGACGCCGGGCGGCGACGTCATCCGCGAGGCGATCGGCGCGTTCCCGCAGGTTATCCTGGCCGAGGGCGACTATGTCCTGATCGCCCGGCAGGAGGGGCAGGTCTATTCGCGCGACTTCAAGGTCGAGTCGGGCTCCGACCGCGATATCGAGGTTCTCGCGAAATAGTCGCCCCCCAACGGTGCTCAGTTCACCGGCTTCGTCTCGCGGCCTGCCGTCTCGATCCGGACATTGCCGATGCCGGAGACGATCCCGTCGGCGAGGCGCAGGCCCAGGCAGCGATAGCCGGCATCGACCAGATGCAACCCGTCCATGCCGACTAGCTCCTCCGGCGTGAATTGGCGCGAATTCGACCAGCCCTTCATCAACGCGTAGCGCGGGAAGAGCGAGATGCCCTGCTCCTGGGCCGTCCTCATCAGGACGGCGCGATAATCGTCGTAATGCGGATAGCGCCCCTCGCGCGGCAGCCAGGGCAGATCCATCAGCACCATGTCGATCCCGGCGGCGCGCGCCTTGCCGATGCCCTTGTTCAGGATCTTGGCGAGCTTCTCCTCGCCGATATCGCGGATCGCATCGTTGATGACGGTCTGCCAGATCACGATCGCGGGCTTCTCGTCGATGACATCCGCCTGCATGCGCAGCAGCATGTCATAGGCCGACTGGCCGCCGACGCCCTTGTTGACGACATTGACCTCGGCACCGGGCAGGCGGCGTCTGAGCTCGGTCTGGAGCACCGACGGATAGCTCTTGTCCTCGGCGCTGGCTCCGGAACCGGCGGTAGCGGATGAGCCGAGCGCCACGATCGTCAGCTTGCCGGTTTCCTGCAGGGCCTTGCGCGCGGCTGGCAGAGTCGGCTGGAAGGCAGCCTTGGTCGCATCCGCACGGCAACGCGTGTCGGCTGGCACCGGCATCGGCGCCGCAAAGGAGGACGAATTCAGGGCGAAGACAAGGAGGGCCGCGGCGCCTGCGCGCCACGGGCCGGGACAGGTTCGGCGCTTGCGCCGCGTTTCGTGACCGAGTGGTACCACGACAGGAAAATCCCTAACCCTGTCAAAATACTAATGCCCGCAGTGCAAATCAGCAACTGAACGCTGAGTGCGAAGGATGTTTCCGCCAGAACGATCTGGCCGATGATCGAGAGCACGATCCCGACGCAGAACACATGCAGCGAATTCTGCCCCGCCGAAGCCAGCGCGCGGCCGAGCGCGGGCTTCGCCATCGCCGCACCGCAAGGCAGCCACCGGATCGCCAGCCAGGCCAGCGCCCCGATATGCATCAGCCGCGTCCAGGCCAGATTGGTCTTGTCGGAGCCAAGCTGGACGGAATCGAACCAATCATTCAACGCGCCGATGCCCGTCGGGTTGCCGGTCGATATCTTCACCGCCCAGGCGAAGACGAGAAACGCGACGGCGGCCACGTCCAGCCACAGCAACCGCGGCGCGGCGACGCCGAGCTGCGCCGCCCGGCCGATGATGATCCCCACCGTGAAGACGACCTGCCAGGCGAAGGGGTTGAAGAACCAGACGCCGGCACCGCCGTTCGGCAGGTTGAGCTCTAAGGCGACCGCGGCCTGCCAGATCGCCAGCGAGATGGCGAGCGTCAGCAGCGGGCTGATCCGCACCGCATAGTAGATCGCCGGGAACAGGGCGAGCAGCACGATGTAGAGCGGCAGGATGTCGAGATAGGAAGGCTGATAGGTCAAGGTCAGCGCGCCGATCAGCGCCTCGCCCGTATCGCGGAAGAAGGGCTGGATATTGATCGTCTCGATATAGAGCGGGTTCTGCGTCTGCGTGACCGCGGTGGCGACGACCCCGCAGACGAGCACGAACACCGCGATATGCGCGATGTAGAGCGTCCAGATTCGCCCGCCGAGCTTGAGCGCTGCGAGGGAGAGGCCGCGCTTCTCGATCACCCCGCCATAGGCCAGGGCCGCCGAGACGCCGGCCAGCAGGACGAAGATGTCGGCGGCGTCGGAGAAGCCGTAGCTGTGCGGCATATAGGCCGACACCACGTTTCCCGGCATGTGGTTGATGAAGATGATCAGCAGCGCCAGTCCGCGCACCACGTCGATCCGCGCATCCCTCCCGCCGGCAGGGCGCGCCATGCCGTCAGCCGGCTGGCCGAGAAGCAGGAAGCGACTGAAGGAGGGGATGGACGACACGGGGCTGTCCTTCAGCAGCGAGGAGAGGCTCGGGCGGAACGCGGGTAACTGGTCGCGGTTCCCCGCGGGCGGGCATTCACATGAACATTCCCTGTCGAGTCTGTTCATCTGGCGTTCATATAACTGAAGAGGAGTCGCGTCACGCGGCGCGTTGTCACAAGCGCGTGTGGCGACCTTTCTGCCGCTTTGCGGCGGAGGTGAGACGAGCGGCATACATGCGTTCGACGACACGGCAACGTGATCCGCTCGTTCGCCGGCTCTTTCAGACCGTCATTTGAATCGGCCACAACCGCTGATTGGCGGTCCGCACGCCCGTCAGTAGGGCGGCTCCTGATAGACCTGCTTGCCGTCGATCAGCAGGCGCTTGATCGCCGCCTCGCCCGACGGCGACACGGCCGCGACGACCTCGATGCGAGCCTTTTCGGTGGTCTCGATCGCCTTGCCCTCGCCCTGCGGCACGAAGTAGCTCTCGAGCCCATAGGCGATGCGCAAGCGGCTGCCGTTTCGGCTGCAATCGGTCTCGCCATTGGCATTGATCGCGCAGCCTCCGATCGACGTCACGCGCCCGGCGATCACCACCGCTTCGCCGCTGACTTTCGGCCATTCGCGCGAAACGCGGAGCGCACGCGCGAAGCCCTGCTCATCGCGACCGAGCGTGACGAACACGCTTTCTCCGCGCTGATAGGGCCGCGCGCCCTCCTGCCCCGTCTCGACCATGCTGATCGGATAGGCGAGCACGACATAATCGCCGCGGAAGAGATCGCGCGGATCGACAGGCACCGTCTTCAGCCGGATCTCCGCCCCGTCGCGGAGGATGCGCGCCCGCTGTTCCACCAGCGCCAGCAGGGCGAGCCCGAGCAGCAGCGCGGCTGCGACGGCCCGCCAGAGCAGCGGCACTTTCGCGGCGATCGCATCGGCCGAGAACGGACGCATCATGCGGCCTCCGTCTCGGCAGGCGGGTTCAGCCGCGCGAACAGGCGGCGGGCACCGGAAGCAACCGCCAGCAGCGCCGCCCCCGCGACGAGAAAGAACAGCGACTGGTCCAGCAGCGTGCCGATCGTCTGCCAGAGCAGGATCAGGATCGTGATGCCGAACAGGATGGAGCCCGCCATCACGAGCCGACGAATGCCGCCCGCGGCTCCGGCGACCATGAGGGCCGTCGCCGCGAGAAGGATGAGGCTCGCCACCACGATCTTGCCGGGCATGCCGGTCGCAATGCCGCTCCAGAACACCGCCGGGACCAGCAGCGCCAGCGCCAGCGCAGCCGCCAGTGGCCAGGTGAAGCGCCGGTCGCGGGCCGTCACACCGGCCAGGAGCGCGAGCGGGACGGCAACGGCATAGGCATAGAACACGAAGAGGAAGGCATGGCCGGCGCGAGCCTCGTCATTGTCGAGGATGCGGATCAGCTCGGCGTTGAGAACGACCACGAGTCCGAACAGGCCCCATGGCAGGCAGGCCGTCAGCAGGCCTGGACCGCCCCGGTCGAGCGCAATCGCGCCCAGCGCGACGTAAGCGGCCGAGACGGCCAGGCCATAGGCCAGCAATCCATAATCGAACCGCAAGAACAGCCAGTAGCCAGGCGCCATGCCGATCCAGAACGCACCGGCGAGCACGGCAAGATGCTGGATCAGCCGATTGTTGCGCGACAGCGCCAGCCAGAGCGCCGGCAGATAGAGGGTGAAGAATTCGAAATGGGCGCCGCCGCGCGCCTCCTCCCAGCGCCCGAAGCTCCAGGCACAGATGGCGACGAAAGCGATGGCGAGAGCTCCGCTCGACCGCATCAGGAAGGCGGCCGCCAGCGCCCCGAGCGCGACCAGAACGGCCCCACCGGCCCAATCCGCAGGAAGATGGTACATCTGCCCGACGAGCGCGACCCCCGCGCCGAAGATCAGCACGCCGCAGGTCACGGCGGCATCGCTGCCGCGGGCCGAGCCGCCGCGCTCCAGCCGGAAGGCCAGCGCGAAGCAGACCACGATGCTCGCGAGGATCATGCCGAGCTTGGTGAGGCGCGGAATCGCCTCCCAGTTTGCCGCGATGAAGGCGGCGACGCTCGACGCGATCAGCAGCCCGCCAAGCAAGCCGAGCAGAGCCGGCAGGCCGAAGCCGCCATGCTCTCGGGCAACGGAGCGACGGATCGCGCCGGCGCTCTCCGCACTGAGCAGCCCGCCATCGACCCAGCGGATGAGATCGGCCTCGAGCCGCTTGCGATAGGAACCCGTCAGCATCGCCGGCAATCTGGCATGGACGCAGCGGCTTTTGCTAGGGGTGCGCTCCAACGACCGTCATTCTCGGGCGAAGCAAGGCTTCGGCCCTAGAATCGCTCAGAGGGTGCGAGCCTCTCTTGCCCGAGATGCCCGAGGTCAAGCCCGGGCATGACGGGGTGACAGGTCACGCCGCCTTGGTTGCCTTCTTCCGCGCGAGGTCCGGCGCCGACGCCTCCTGCACCAGCGCGGCGAGCGCTTCCGACAGCGGCATCACCGTCTGCGCCTGGCTGCCGAGGCGGCGGACCGTCACGGTCTTCTCCTCGGCCTCGCGCCTGCCGACGGCGATGATGACCGGGACCTTCGCCAGCGAATGCTCGCGCACCTTGTACGAGATCTTCTCGTTGCGCAGATCGGCGCGGGCGCGCAGCCCCGCGCCCATCAGAGCCATCGTGACCTCCTCGGCATAGCCGTCGGCGTCCGATGTGATCGGCGCGACGATGACCTGCTCCGGCGCCAGCCACAGCGGGAAATGCCCGGCATGGTGCTCGATCAGGATGCCGGTGAAGCGTTCCAGCGAGCCGCAGATCGCGCGATGGACCATGACCGGCTGCTTCTTCTCGCCGTCGGCACCGATATAGAAGGCGCCGAAACGCTCCGGCAGGTTGAAGTCGACCTGCGTCGTGCCGCACTGCCAGTCGCGGCCGATGGCGTCGCGCAGCACATATTCGAACTTCGGCCCGTAGAAGGCGCCCTCGCCCGGATTGATCTCGGTCTTGATCCGGTTGCCGGATTGCTTTGCGATCTGCTCCAGCACCCTGCCCATCACCTCCTCGGCATGGTCCCAAACCGCGTCGGAGCCGACGCGCTTCTCCGGCCGGGTCGAGAGCTTGATGACGAGGTCGTCGGTGAAGCCGAAATCTTCGTAGACCGAGAGGATCAGGTCGTTGATCTTCATGCACTCGGCCGCAAGCTGCTCCTCGGTGCAGAAGATATGCGCGTCGTCCTGCGTGAAGCCGCGCACGCGCATCAGCCCATGCAGCGCGCCTGATGGCTCGTAGCGATGGACATTGCCGAATTCGGCAAGCCGGATCGGCAGGTCGCGGTAGCTCTTCAGCCCGTGCTTGAAGATCTGGACGTGGCCGGGGCAGTTCATCGGCTTCAGTGCGAAGACGCGGTGGTCGCGCTCGGCATCGGCCGGGTTCTCGAAGGCCGCAGCCGATTTCACCGCGAACATGTTGTCCTGGTACCAGCCCCAGTGGCCGGAGGTCTCCCAGAGCGACTTGTCGAGGATCTGCGGCGCGTTCACCTCCTCATAGTCGGCGGCGAGGCGCCGGCGCATATAGGCGATGATCTCCTGGAAGAGCCGCCAGCCCTTGGAGTGCCAGAACACGACGCCCGGCCCCTCCTCCTGGAAGTGGAACAGGTCCATCTCCCGGCCGAGCTTGCGGTGGTCGCGCTTCTCCGCCTCCTCAAGCTGCTTGAGATAGGAGTCGAGTTCTTCCTGCTTGGCGAAGGCGGTGCCGTAGATGCGGGTCAGCATCGCGTTGTTGCTGTCGCCGCGCCAATAGGCTCCGGCCGTCTTCATCAGCTTGAACGCGTTGCCGACCTTGCCGACCGAGGTCATGTGCGGGCCGCGGCACAGGTCGATCCAGTCGCCCTGGGCGTACATCTTCAGGGTCTGGTCCGCCGGAATGGCATCGACCAGTTCGACCTTGTAGGCCTCCCCCTTCTGGGCGAAGAAATCCTTGGCCTTGTCGCGGCTCCAGACTTCCTTCGTGAAGGGTTTGTCGCGCGCGATGATCTCGCGCATCTTCTTCTCGATCGCCGGGAAGTCCTCCGGGGTGAAGGGCTCGTTGCGGGCGAAATCGTAGAAGAAGCCGTTTTCGATGACGGGGCCGATCGTCACCTGCGTGCCGGGGAAAAGCTCCTGCACGGCTTCGGCGAGCACGTGCGCGGTGTCGTGCCGGATCAGCTCGAGCGAACGCGGGTCTTCCCGGTTCAGGAACTCGATCTTCGCGTCGCGCTCGATCGGGTCGGCGAGATCGACGACCGTGCCGTCGAGCGTCATCGCGACGGTGCGCTTCAGGAGAGAGGGGGAAATGCCCTTGGCGATATCGACCCCGGTGATGCCGGAGGGAAACTCGCGCTTGGCGCCGTCGGGAAATGTCAGGGAGATCGTCATCGATCGCGCTCCTGCTCACTCGGGGATACGAACCCCGTAAGTCAAGGCCGGCTGCCTGTCGGAAGAGCGCGCGAGCCCGCAGCCGGTTCGGCGCGCGCGAGAGGCCCTCGCCTATACGACGGGGCGACAGCGCGCAATCACGGAGACCGCGAGCTTGCCGATTTGTCATGCGATGGTCAGGCGCCCGCAAACATGCTGCAATCAGGCTCGAGGCTCCTGAACCCCATCCGGAAAGGACCGCCCATGATCCGCATCGCGCTCGCCGCTCTCCTGCTTGCCGTTTCGGTCCCGGCCCTCGCTCAGGGTCAGGCTGCGGTGCGCGCTGCCTGCCAGGCGGATTTCGAGAAGAACTGTCCCGGCATCAGGCCCGGCGGTGGCCGGCTGCTCGCCTGCATGCGCGGGAAGGAGGCTTCTTTCTCGGATGATTGCAAGGACGCGCTCAAGGCTGCCCAGGCCCAGCGCCAGGGGAAGTCGTAGGGCCCGGCGAGGCGAGCCTCTCCGTTTCAGGCACATAGGTGCCGCGCCAGCGCCCGTACCGCCACGGTCGATACCAGTTTGCATCCGCGGGTAGCTGCTCGCAGACGATATCGACGCCGCTCGTTCCCCACGGGTTGCAGCGACAAATCCGCGCAACGCCTACCCAGCCGCCGCGCCACAAGCCGAAGCGCTGGATCGCCTCGTCGGTATAGGCGGAGCAGCTCGGCCAATGCCGGCAATGGCGCCCGACCAGCATGGAAAGACTGAGCTGATAGCCGCGTATTGCGAAATGTGCAGAACGGCGCGGCAAAAGCGCAAGCCTTCGCAAGCGCGAAAATCTTTGCTTAACAAAGAGACGCTGGAATAGATCGTCTGCTTCGTTTTGTTCAGCCGCCACCAGAACCCGCTTTCCATTCCCGTTTTTTCGATTGCCCGACACCGGAAACATGATGCGCGCCGCTCGATTTCGCCATGCCCTCCTTCGCCCGGTCCACCTGCGCAATGCTCTTGCGGGTGTCGCACTGGCGTTGAGCCTCGGCCTCGCCGCGCCTGCCTCGGCCCAGCAGCGGCCTTACCTGCTCTGGCTCGATGGTTCCAAGCTCGACATCGCGCATATCATCGGCCTGCCGCCGGCGCAGAACAGCCCGGAAGCCAAGACCGAGTTCGAGCAGGTGCAGCAGCTGACGCTCAATCGCACGCCCGAGCGCGAGAAGCAGGCGATCGCCGACCAGCGCCAGGGGCTGGTCAACTTCCTGAACGGCATGGAAACGAACTATGTCGACAACACCCACCGCGAGGTGCGCCTGCTGTTCCGCGAGGCACAGGTCGAGCTCGGCATCCTGCTGAAGAGCGTCCACCGCCTGACGAGCCGCACGCGCCCCTTCCAGCTCTGGTCCAAGGTGCGCGTCAAGCCCTGCCCCGGCGCGCGCCCGGAGGGTACCTCCTTCCCTTCCGCCCACGCGGCGACGGCTGCGCTCTATGCGGAACTGCTCAAGGCGGCGGTCCCCTCTATGGCCGACAAGCTCGAGGAGCGCGTGAAGAGCTATGACGAGAGCCGCCTGATCTGCGGCTTCCATTTCCCAAGCGATCTCGTCGCGGGCGACAAGGTCGGGCGCGCCGTCGCCAAGGCCCTCTTGGCTGAACGCGCCTTCAAAGCCCGCTTCGACGAGACGATTCCGGAGATCAAGGTCGCCTTCGGCGTGAAGTGATCAGGCGGCGGCCTCGCGCCGGCGCGCCTCGATCTGGTCGATCGCATCGACCACCGCATCGAAGGTCAACATCGTCGAGGCATGGCGCGCCTTGAAGTCACGCACCGGCACGAGCACGGCAAGATCGGCCCATTTGCCCTCCGGCGGCTCCGCATTCTCCTTCAGGATGGCGCGGGCCTGCTCGCGCACCCGGCGCAGCTCCTCCGCCGTCGAACCGACGACATGCCGTGCCATGATCGAGGAGGAGGCCTGTCCGAGCGCGCAGGCCTTTACCTCATGGCCGAAGCCGGTGACGACATCGCCCTCCATGGTGACATCGACTGTCACGGTCGAGCCGCATAGCTTCGAATGAGCCCGCGCCGTGGCGTCCGGAGACGGCAAGCGTTGCAGCAGGGGGATGTTGGCGGCTAGCGAGAGGATGCGCTTGTTGTAGACGTCGTCCAGCATGGCTTGATCTCTCGCCGATCTGGAATGACCGGCCTGGAGATCCGATATAGGGTTGATCGCCGTAAAACGGGAGGGCATGGACACCTCTTCCGCCAGTGGGCGTGAAACTTGTCGCAACGGCCTCGCGGTCGCGGTCGCTTGGCCGCCGGGCGCGTGGCCTCCATCGTCCCAACGGGAGGCACCACATGATCCCTGTGGTTAAGTCCTTGTCCGTCGAGGGGGCCGTAGGCCCCTCCGCTGACAAGTTTCTGGTTCGCAAGCCAACGCGGGAAGAGGCCGAAGCCGCGGTCCGCACCCTCATTCTCTGGGCCGGCGACGATCCGTCGCGGGAGGGCCTCGTCGAGACGCCGCAGCGCGTCGCCAAGGCTTATAGAGAACTCTACAGCGGCTACGCAGAGGATCCTCATGACATCCTCGACCGCGTCTTCGAGGAGGTCGACGGCTACCAGGATATGATTCTGGTGCGCGACATCCCGTTCTATTCGCATTGCGAACATCACATGGTGCCCTTCGTCGGCAAGGCGCATATCGGCTACTACCCGTCGAAGGGCGTGGTCGGGCTCTCCAAGCTTGCCCGCATCGTCGACGTCTATGCCCGGCGCCTGCAGACGCAGGAGACGATGACCGCCCAGATCGCGGATGTGATTGAAGAGGCACTGGAGCCGCGCGGCATCGCCATCCTCGTCGAGGCCGAGCATATGTGCATGTCGATGCGCGGCGTGCAGAAGCAGGGCTCCTCGACCATGACGACGCAGTATCGCGGCGTCTTCCGCGATGATCCGGCCGAGCAGGTCCGCTTCTTCACGATGGTGAAGTCGCCTGGGCTGTAGCCCGGCGGTTGGCGCCACGCGGCCAGTTTCCTACAAGGCGCGTCGGATGACGCGCCTTTTCCACGATGGAGCCGAGATGAGCCTCTTCCCCGCCGCGGCCGACAAGCACGCCCTCGAGGAGGGCACGGTGCTGAGCCCCCGCTTCGACGGCAACGGCCTCGTGACGGTCGTTGCCACCGAAGCCGACAGTGGCGCGGTGCTGATGGTCGCGCATATGAATGCCGAGGCGCTGAAGCGCTCGATCGAGACCGGCGAGGCCTGGTATTGGTCCCGCTCGCGCCAGGAGCTCTGGCACAAGGGCGCCACCTCCGGCCAGATCCAGACCATCGTCGAGATGCGGGTCGACTGCGACCAGGACGCGATCTGGCTCAAGGTCAAGGTCGGCGGCGATGGCGGCTGCTGCCACACCGGCCGCTGTTCCTGCTTCTACCGGCTCCAGCCTCTGCGCGAGGAAGCCCAGAAGCCGCTCCTCATCTGCGATTGAGGCGAACTTGACGCTCATGCGCATCGGCAATGCCGCCGGGGCACCTTCACGGTTTCGTCAAATGCAGACGATAATGGCGGCTGTCATGCCGTTCACCATTCGCTCATCGGCTTCTGAGACCCTAAGTCCATATGGAGGGATGGGTCCATGTTCTGGGACGATGCCGCGCGGCGGGCCTTTGGTCTCGGCGGAGGTGGTGCCGCAATGAACGAAATGCGTTCGATCGAAGACCAGCCCTCGGCCCTCAGGCCGAAGATCGGGCTGGCGCTCGGCGGCGGCGCGGCGCGGGGCTGGGCCCATATCGGAGCCCTCGAAGTCCTGATCGAAGCGGGCTTCGCCCCCGATGTGATCGCCGGCACCTCGATTGGAGCGGTGGTAGGCGGCTGTTTCGCCGCCGGAAAACTGCCGGAGCTGACGGAATTCGTCACCAGCCTGACCAAGCGCCGTATCGTCGGCCTGATGGATTTCCATATCGGCGGCGCCGGCCTGATCGCTGGCGGACGGCTGAAACGCCTGCTCGACCAGCATCTCGACGGCATCCGCATCGAGGAATTGTCGAATCGCTTCGTCGCTATCGCGACCGAACTCGGATCCGGCCACGAGATCTGGCTGCGGCACGGTCCACTGGTCGAGGCGCTGAGCGCCTCCTATGCCCTGCCGGGCGTGTTCGACCCGGTGAAGCTCGGCGGTCGCTGGTTGATGGACGGCGCGCTGGTCAATCCAGTGCCGGTCACGGCGGCCCGGGCGCTCGGCGCCGACATCGTGATCTGCGTCAACCTCAACAACGACCTTTCAGGCCGCGGCACGATCATCCAGAACCACGGCTCCGATCCCGATCCGCTCGTCCCGGAGTTGGAGATCCGCCCCGAGCCACGCTGGTTTGACGGCATCAGCGGCGCGGCCAAGCGCGTCCGCAACATCGTCGGCCGCCCGGCGGAGAACCGTCCTGGCCTGGCCGGCGTGATGATCGATGCCTTCAACATCACGCAGGATCGCATCTCGCGCTCGCGTCTCGCCGGCGATCCGCCGGACGTCATGATCGGCCCGAAGCTCGGCCGCATCGGCCTGTTCGATTTCCACCGGGCCGAAGAAACGATCGAGTTGGGGCGGCAGGCGGCGCAGCGCGTGCTCGACGATATCGCCGCCCTCGTGGCCGCCAACCATATCGCGCCCTAAAACCGAGCCGGGCGCGCTGGGTCGCCACATGTCCTACCGGGCGCAAAGTGGCGATCTATCCTCCCGGTTTGGCATCGGATTTTTCCGAAAGGCGGCATCCGCTTTTCAGTTCGATGCGATACCCGTCAGGCCATCGCAATATAGTCGCGCATCGCCTGGCTTTCGGCCTCGATCGCTGCGACGCGATGCTTCACCACGTCGCCGATCGAAACGATGCCGGTCACTCGCCCGTTCTCGACGACCGGAACATGGCGGAAGCGGCCCATCGTCATGATCTCCATCAACTCGTCGACGCTGGTCTGCGGCCGGCAGGTCACGACCTTTGAGGTCATCGACCGCGACACCGCGCTCTCCAATGCCGTGGCACCATGCTCGCCCAATGCGCGGATGATGTCGCGCTCGGACAGGATGCCGACAAGCGCTCCGTCCGCCCCCATGACGACCACGGCACCGATGCGCTTTTCGCTCAGCGTGCGGATCGCCTCGGCCAGAGTGCGGTGCGGCTGCACCGAAATGACCTCGCGCCCCTTGTCGCTCAGCAGCTTCTCGACATTCATGGAAGTCCCTCCTCGCAGGCGCGCCATCGCCGGCGCGCAGTTCCGCTGGAACCCCTCGAGCCGCCGCCAACCTCGCAATGCCGGATCGGCTCGAAGAGTGCTTCGCAATGATACGAGTGTGCGGGAAGAGCCCGGCGCAGGCAAGGCTCGCCAGGCCTTCGCCGACCGCCTTCCCTCCCTAATCGAAAGCCGCCGCTCAGCGCCTGAGCGTGCCGCGGTCGAGCAGTGGAAACAGCAGCAGCCCGACGACGAAACCGCCGATATGGGCCTCCCAGGCGATGCTCGTCTCCTCGCCGAGGATCGGCACCAGCCCCGCCCCGAACAGGATATTCGTCGCGAACCAGATGGCGATGAACAGCAGCGCACGGGAATTGCGCCAGAGCTCGCCGAGCGGTTCGGCGGGGATCGCACGCACCACCTCGTCATTGCCCAATTCGCCGAAGCGCAGGCCCGGAGCGAAGACGAAGCGGATTGCTGCGGCTGTGGCCCCGGAAACGCCGGCCGACGCGCCGACCAGCGGCAGGACGTCGAGATCGCGCGACCACCAGTGAAACAGCGCCCCACCGATCGTCGAAAGCGCCATCAGATTGAGAAAGCGGTTCGTGCCGAGCCGCCGCGCCACCGGGCTGCCGAACGCCGCAAGCCAGACCGCATTCGATATCAGGTGCAGCCAGGAGCCATGCAGAAACCCGTAGGTCAGCAAAGTCCAGAGCCTGACGCCACCATCGGCGAGCAGCAGCCGCACCAGCTGCAGCCGCTCGACCACATCCTGCCCCGCGGTGGATTGCGCCATCGCGCCGACCACGTCCTCCAGCCGCCCCGGCGACAGCCACAACGTCAGCCGCGCCGGCACGAAGGCCAGCCACGACATCAGGATGTAATCGTCATAGTCGGACAGCAGCGAACGCCCCGCCTGGATCAGCGTCAGAGCGGCGAGCAGCCAGACGACGGCCGGGGGCAGGTTGAACGCCGGCTCACGCGCCGGCCGGGGAGGATCTTGAAAAGCCATGCGGCGTCACACTTGCCGAAGCGTCCATGTCGCGCAAGCACCGGCTGCGCATGATGCAACGAAAAAGGGGAGTGGCTCGCGCCCTCCCCTTTTCCGCCGGCTGTGACGCCGCCCGGTTGCACCGGCCGGCAAGGTCACGCCCCCTCCACCTCGCGTTGCGGACACACTGAATGCCCGCGAATTCAGTGGCATTTTATACGCATTCTAGCGATCTTCCACAAAGGCAAGATTTGGTTAACCCTAACGTCCCCGCCCGCCTCCCCCGACTCAGACGACAGTGGCAAGACGGCATGACGAATGCGTCCTCGGTTCTCAGGGGAAGCGATTCGTCCCTCTTTCGAACGGTTCTGCGCCAATCTCGGTCGCCGCACTGTTCCGGGGGGACGCAGCCGGCAGCATGGGCGCAGGATGAAAAACACAAGCACACGTCTGGTTTTCGAGTATTGGGACGCGCTGCGTGGCGAACGGGCCGCGCCGGAGCGCGGCGAGATCGAGCCCGGAGCGTTGCGTCATGCGCTGGCCGATACCTTCGTGCTGGAGAACGAACCCATCGGCCCTGTCTTCCGGCTGGCGGGAACGCGCCTGTGCGCGTTGATCGGCCACGAGCTGCGCGGACGGGCTTTCACGGCACTCTGGCCGGATGTCGAATCGCAAGGCGACATGCGCCGCCTCGTCCAGACGGTGATGGACGAAAGCGCCGGCGCCGTCGCCGGCCTGTCCGGGGAGACCAGGTCCGGCGCGCCGATCTATCTGGAGTTGCTGCTGCTGCCGCTGCGCTATCGCGGCCGCACCCATGCCCGCATCCTCGGAGCCCTTTCGCCGGCCGTCTCGCCGGACTGGCTCGGTCTCGATACCGTCGAGTCGATGCGCATGATCTCGCTGCGGATGCTCTGGCCCGCCGCCACCTCGCGTCCGGCCGCAACGCCGCGCCGGGCGGAACCGCCGCGTCTGGTCGTCCTGCCCGGCGGGCGGGCGTGATCGGAACGATCCGTTAACCAGACCGCGCCTACGATCCGCCCGAATCCAGGTCGGTCATTGATGCTGAGCGCGCTCCACACGCCCCGAACGGCTGCCATTCCTGCTGAACGCAGGCGGCATCACCGTATGAAGGTCGTGCTGCTGGGCCGCTACATGCTGCCCAACCGCATGGAATATCCCTGCCAGACGATCGATATCTCGCCGGGCGGCGTCCACCTCGCCGCTCCCGCCAAGGCCAAGCCCGGCGACCGCGTGATCGCCTATCTCGAACATCTCGGACGGATCGAGGGCACCTGCGTCCGGACGACGATGGAAGGCTTCGCGATGACCGTCACCGCGACAAGCCGCAAGCGCGAGAAGTTCACGGCCCAGCTCACCTGGCTCGCCAACCGCGAGGAGCTCGGCCTTCCGGAAGATCGCCGGCATGAGCGTGTCGTGCCGCGCAACCCGCGCTCCATTCTGATGATGGAGGACGGTCTGGAATTCGTCGTCCGCATCATCGACATCTCGCTCTCCGGCGCCGCCTTTTCGAGCGATCTCGATCTGCCGATCAATACGCCGGTGCGAATCGGCTCGACCCCTGCGCGGATCGTGCGCCGATTCGACGGCGGCTACGCAGCGGAATTCCGCTTCCCGCTCTCCGCCGATCTGCTCGACGAAAACCTCGAGCTCTGAAAGCCGGCCCGGCCGGCCACGTCGCGCAAACTGCCTGAGCGCCTGAATCGGCATCCCCGCACGGCAGCGTCGCGCCGCGCTCCGACCTCAAGTGAATCGCCAATGCCGCAGCAACCTCGCGGCCAAACGCACGCCACTCGCGCACCGGAGCGCCGGTCCGACGGCGCTTGCCGCGATTAAGGGATGCGTAAGTTAACGGCGCACTACCGAACAACGAAGAATTAATGGTTAAAATCTCGTTGTGCGATTGATACGAATCGTTACTTCCTCGTTCGACCAAGATTGATACTGATCTATTCTTCGCTCGCCGCTCGGCCGAATACATAAATTTGTACGTTTCCATTTCAGCCAGGATCCATTTGCCAGCACGCATCGTCAGCCCCGGGACAGAAAGGGGACGACATGCTCTCAATTCATCACAATCTGATTGGTACCGCACTGGCCGCTCTGGTCACGCTCGGTGGAGCAACCGCAGCGAATGCTCAGGGCTCGGTCGGCATCCCGGTCGCGAGCCTTCCGGCCGAAGCCTCCGGCGATGCCCGCGCGCCCTATGCCTGGACGGATTTCTGCAAGCGCACCCCGTCCGAATGCCGCACCGACACCCGCGAGCCGGAGCGCATCGAACTGAACGCCAAACTGTGGAAGACGATCGTCGCCACCAACAACAGCGTCAATCGAGAGATCGAGGCCGTCACCGACGACGAACATTGGGGCGTCGTCGACCGCTGGGATATCCCCACCGATGGCAAGGGTGATTGCGAGGACTACGCGCTGCTGAAGCGCAAGCGCCTTGCCGAGGCTGGGCTGCCGCGCCGCGCGATGCTCATGACCGTCGTGATCGACGAGGAGAATGCCGGCCACGCCGTGCTGATGATCCGCACCGACCGCGGCGACTTCGTGCTCGACAACAAGCGCAACGCGATCCTGCCCTGGAGCCAGACCGGCTACGTCTACGTCAAGCGCGAGTCGCAGTACCGCACGGGCTGGACCTCGCTCGGCGGCGCTCAGACTCCGACGGTCGCTTCGGTGCAGCGTTGATGAAGATTCCCGCGACCAGGATGATGTCGCGGTAAGAGGACGGCGAGGCTCGGTCACGTCCCCACCCACCCGTCCCCAAGGATCGGGTTTCGCCAGGGCCGGCTTTCCTCCCCGGAAGGCCGGCCCGCTTCTTTTCGAGGACGAGCCGTGACGTCGTGACGAGCGCCCGGCGCGCGTCAATCCAGCCTTTCGAGCCCTGCTGCGAATTGCTGCCAGCGCCGCACATAAGCCTGCGCCGAAGCGGTGATCCCGGCCGCCGCCTTGTCGTCCAGCGTCCGCACCGCCCGCGCCGGCGCGCCGACGATGAGCGAATTATCGGGAAATTCCTTGCCCTCGGTCACCAGTGCATTGGCGCCGACCAGGCAATTGCGGCCGATCTTCGCCCCGTTCAGCACGGTCGCGCCCATGCCCACGAGGCTGTTCTCGCCGATCGTGCAGCCATGCAGGATGGCGCGATGGCCAATCGTGCAATTGGCTCCCACGGTCAGCGGAAAGCCCATATCGGTGTGCAGCACGCAGCCTTCCTGGATGTTGCTGCCCTGGCCGATCGTGATCCATTCATTGTCGCCGCGCAGCACGGCGCCGAACCAGATCCCGACGTCACCGGCGAGCCTTACGCGTCCGATCACGTGAGCATCGGGCGCCAGCCACCAGGCACCCTCGCCCGGCACGTCCGGTCTTGTTCCATCAAGCGCGTAGAGCGGCATGAGCGATATCCTCTCGGATCGCGGCGCGGCCTGGCGGACGCGGCAACGACGATCTGTGCAATGGTTATTACATCGGATTTTTCGAAAAGCGCATTCCGCCTTTGGGTCCGATGCGACCGGCCACCCGCGTTTTGCAGGCGCCCCTCGCCGTCAAGCGCCGAGCATGTGCAGGAGATCGAGCACCACGCGGCCAGACGCCATGCCCCAGACCGCCGCCGTCATGCTGGCCAGCATCACGAACATGAAGGGCCGGCCCTCGATCTGCCGGCCGCGCACGGTATTGCGCAGGATCAGGAAGGGCGCGCTGAAGACCACGACCGGCACGCTAGCGACGGCGGCGAGCCCTCCCATCTCGAGCAGTTTGAAATCGGCACGCTGCGCGGTGAACAGCTCGAACGCACTGGCCAGCAGCCCCGCGAACGCGAAGCCGATCAAAAGCGACTGGAGCGCTTCGAGCGCGGCAGGCTGGATGGTCACGAGCGCGGCTCTTCCCCGGAACGACGCGCGAGAGCCTGCCGCATGGTTTACGGACTGTGAAGACAAGTCTTTACCAATGGTTAACGATAGCGCCCCGGTTATGGTTTACGCGCCGTTAAGCCGGCGGTGATTCAGTGATGCCGAGCCGATCCGGGAGATCGGGCGAAGAGTATCCGGAATGACCGCGTCCCTGTCCCATCACCGGCCCGGCCAGCAGGCCGCCCATCTCACCTCGATGGTGCGCACGCGCCTGCAGCGGCCGCCCGTGCTCTTGCCGCGAGCGGACAGCGCCCTGCTCAAGGCCGTGCTGCTGATCATGCTCGCGGGCGCGATGGCGACGGGGCTGGGGCTCTATCTGACCCATCGCCGCCCCGAGGAGCCCGCCGCGCTCCAACCGGCCCGCGTCGGCAACCTGGCCCTGCTGATTCCGAAGGATCTGACCGGCCTCGACGAGGACGACGACACCAGCCGTCTCGTCGGCATGGTCCGGCTGCGGCTAGACTGGCCGAATCTCGGCCCGGCGCAGCCGCAGAACAGAAGACGCTTGCTGGTCACGCTGAGCCCGCCCGACAAGGTCAATGAGCCGGCGCGCCAGCTTGCGACCTATGCCCGCTTCCTGACGCCGACCGTCTGGTCGAATCCCGGCGGGCTCGTGGTGCGCAGCTTCCGCAAGGGCTCGCCCTATGAGGGCGACGAGTTCTATGTCTCGGTTCCCGACGGGAAAGGCTTCGCCGCCCGCTGTCCGATCGAGACCGCCGCCCATCTCGACGAACCCTGCCGCATCACCTTCCAGCATCGCGGCATGGATGTGAACATCCGCTTCCCGCGCAGCATCATCGCCGACTGGGCGGTGATGCTCGGCGGTGTGCGGCGGACGCTCGACGGCCTGATCAGATAGCGCGACGCGCTCTCAGTCTTCCAGGTCGACGTCGAGGATCGCCATGGTGAAGTTGAAGGAGCGGTCGCCGTCCTCGTCATCGACATGGATGATGCCGATGAACTCCTCGCCCAGATAGACCTCGGCCGAGTCGGTCTTCTTCATGCGGGCGCGCACGCTGATCGCGTGGTTGTTGAAGGTGCGGCGCAGATAAGCCTCGAGTTTGGCGAGTTCTGTCTTGTCCACGATCGGGTCCTTTCGATTGGCCGGGAGCGATGCCACGACAGGCCGTGAAGGGCAAGCGAAAGCAGCCGCCGCGCACATGGCCGCCCCACATCTCCACGGCTTGCCGGCCGCCAGCGGAATCGTGCGATGCTGGCGATCTGTTGCACTGGTGACGGATGCCAATCGATGAAGCCATGGCTTGCCCCCGCCCTCGCCTATGTCGCGAGCTGGCTCGAATTCCAGCGCTGTTACCATGACCAGCCCGGCTGCGCCTTCGCGATCGCGAATGGCACCGATATCGTGCTCGAAGCCGCCTTCGGCAGCGCGGACCTCGCAACCGGCGAGGTGCTGACGTCGCGGCACGGCTTCCGCATCGCCTCCCACTCCAAGAGCTTCACCTCGGCCGGCATCCTGCGCCTGGTCGAGGAAGGCCGGCTACGGCTCGACGACAAGGTCGGCCGCTTCGTCGACGGGCTCCATCCCGCGATCGCCGACGTCACCGTCGAACAGGTGCTCTCCAACAGCGCCGGCCTGACCCGCGACGGGCCGGACAACGGCCAGTTCCTCGATCGCAAGCCCTATTGCAGCAAGGCGGAATTGCTCGCCGACCTTGCCGTGGCGCCGGTCTATCCCGGCTCACAGCGCTTCAAATACTCCAATCACGGCTTCGCACTGCTCGGCCTCGTCATCGAGGCGGTGACCGGTCTCAGCTACAGCGAATGGATCACCGACGAGGTCGTCGCCAAGGCCGGGCTGCTCGAAACCAAGGCCGATATCGATCTCTGGGGGCACCGCCCGATGGCAAGGGGCCATAGCGGCAGGCAGCCACTCGGCCAGCGGGTCGTCATCCCCGCGGACAATCCCGGCCACGCCATGACCTCGGCCGCGGGCTTCGTCGCCACGGCCGCGGATGTCGCGCGCTATTTCGCGCAGCTCTCGCCGAAGGCCGAGACGAGCATCCTCTCGGCCCTCAGCCGCCGCGAGATGACGCGGCGCCTCTGGCCGGACGACGAGTCGAGCCTGGGGCGCCATTACGGCCTCGGCACCATCTCCGGCGGCGAAGGCAGCTGGCGCTGGTTCGGCCATTCCGGCGGATTCCAGGGCTTCATCACGCGCACCTGCGTCTTCCCGGAGCAGGACCTCACCGTCGCAGTCCTGACCAATGCCATCGACGGGCTGGCGCATCCCTGGCTCGATGGCGTCGTCCATATCCTCAGGACCTTCGCCGAGCGCGGCGCACCATCGCCAGAAATGCGGGATTGGACCGGCCGCTGGTGGACGATCTGGGGCGCGAATGACCTTGTTCCGGTCGCCAAGCAGGTGCTGGTGGCCGCACCGGCCCTTCTCACGCCCTTCCTCGACGCTGCCGAGATCACGCTGGAAGGGTCCGACCTTGGGCGCATCACCCACGCCTCCGGCTTCAGCAGCCCCGGCGAAACGGCGGAACTGCAGCGTAATGAAACGGGCGCGGTGGTATCGGTGCGCCTCGGCGGCGGCCGCCTCGTCGGCGAGGAGGAGATGGGCGACGAGATGCTGGCGCGCTATGGAGCAGCCGGCGGCGCCTGACAGCGCCCCCACCCTCCCGGCGTGCGTCCCGCGGACGGGGGCAGCCACGCCTCGGCGATAAAGCACTTCGCCGCGCCACCCGCCACGCATTCGCCGCCTTTGCGCCGCATTTTAATTGCGAGGGCCGGCCGATGCGTGTGATCGCTTCATTCGCCGTGGCGGCTTTGCTTGCCGTGGGAGCGACGTGCGCTCACTCTCATCAGGCGCCAAGCCGCTGGGACTACCCGTTCTACTGCTGCTCCGGCGCCGACTGCGCGCCGCTCGAGCCTGAAGCCGTGCGAGAAGTCCATGGCGGCTTCGTCGTGATAGTCCGGCCCGGCGAGCATCCGATGTGGCCGAAGGAGCGCCGCACCACCCTGAGGCTCGAAATCCCCTATGACAAGGCAACGCCGTCGCCAGACGGGCATTGGCATCTCTGCATCAACGATGCGGGTGAGTTGCTCTGCTTCTTCGCGCCGGCCGGCGATTCCTGACGGTCGCGGCATCGGACCGAAAGGCGGCACCCCGTTCGGAAAAATCCGATGCGATAAATAATGAGCGAGGCGATCCAGCCCTCAGCCGAAGGCTGGGTGGTATCGCACCTCGCCGCGTGGCGTCACCGCCTTGAAGGACAGCCATTGCAGCTGGGATGGGGGGACATCGCCGAACCGCAGCCCGCCATCGCTCGCAAAACCGAAGCGGGAGTAGAACGCCGGATCGCCGAGCACCACGACGCCGGCCGCGCCGCTCGCGCGCAACTGGGCAAGCCCTTCCTCGATCAGCGCTCCGCCGATCCCGTGACGCTGCCGGAGGGGCGAGACCGAAACCGGCCCTAGCCCGTGCCAGGCGCCCATGGCTTCCGCGATCTCGATCGGCGAGAACGCGACATGGCCGATGACGCCGCCGCCCTCGATGGCGACGAGCGACAGGCTCAGCGCCCCGGCCCCGCGCAGGCCGGAGACGATTGCCGCCTCCGTGCCGCTGCTGTGCGGCGCCTTGGCAAAGGCTGCCGTGGTGACCTCCGCGATCTCGGCCTCGTCGCCCGGCCGCTCGAGCCTGATGTCGATGCGCATGAGCTCCCGCCTCCGGAGCCCATCTTAGAGCATTGGCCCCAAAAGTGGATTCCACTTTTCGGTCCGATCCGATGCTACGGCAAAGAGATAGTCGCCACTTTGCGTCCGAAAGGACGCACGGCGATCTAGCGCATGAAATGCAGTTCCCGGAATCGCCCGCGGAACGCGGTCACGTCCCTGGCCACCGCAGCTGCCGAACGCGAACCGTTGAGCCCTTCGGCGATATAGCCCGCCAGCTCCGGCATATCCGCCGCGGTCATGCCGAAGCGCACGATCTCCGGCGTGCCGAGCCTGAGTCCGTTGACGTCCCCCTCCACCGCCGGCAGCGGCAGGCCGATGCCGCAGGACAGGATGTTGACCGCGCGCAGCTGCTTCGCCGCCGCCTGGCCGCCGCCATAAGGCGCCGCCTCGATCGCGAACTGATGCGAGGTCGTCATGCCCCTGTCGCGCGCGAAGACCGGCACCTGGCGCTCCGAGAGCGCCTCGGCCAGCGCTTTAGCCGTCTTGGCCATTTCCTGCGCATAGGCGCGGCCATGCGCCTTCCAGTCGAGCAGGGAAACCGCGAGCGATGCCGATTTCGCCGCATCGAAATTGGCGGTGAGGCCGGGATAGGCGATGGCGTCGAGCCGTTTGGCGATCTCCGCATCATTGGTGAGGATCAGCCCGGAAGGCGGTCCGCCGAGGCTCTTATAAGTGCTCATCGTCATCAGATGGGCGCCTTCCTCCAGTGGCTGCTGCCAGCCATGGCCGGCGATCATGCCGGACATATGGGCCGCATCGAACAGGACGAGCGCGCCGACCTCGTCGGCGATGGCGCGGATCTCGCGGATCGGATGCGGGAAGAGGTTGAGGCTGCCGCCGATCGAGATCAGCTTCGGACGGAGCCTGAGTGCGTGTGCCCGCAGCTTCTCGACATCGACGGTGTAGTTGACCGGGTCGATCGGCGCCGGATGCGTGACGATGCCGTAGAGCCCGGCGGCGCCGGCGCCGTGATGAGTGACATGGCCTCCGATCTCGCCCGGCGGCGCAATGATGCAGTCGCCGGCCCTCGCCGCGAGCATGAAGGCGTAGAGATTGGCGATCGCACCGGAGGGTACGCGGATCTCGGCATATTTGGCGCCGAAGACCTCGGCTGCGAGCTCGGCCGCGATGATCTCGATCTGCTCGATCGCCTCCAGCCCCATCTCGTATTTGTCGCCGGGATAGCCGAGCGAGGGCCGCGCGCCGATCCCGGCCGACAGCAGCGCCTCGGCCTTCGGATTCATGACGTTGGTGGCGGGGTTCAGGTTGACGCAGTCGCGCTCATGGATCGCGCGGTTCTCCGCCGCGAGCGCATCGATCCGCGCCGCGATCGCGTCGAGCGGCTGGCTTGCCGTCTCGCCTGCGATCCTCAGCACATAATCCTCGCTCGCCTGCGGCACCCAATCGCGCTTGCCCAGTGCCGTCATGCCGGTCCCTCCGTCCTCGCTGGTTCCCGGCATAACAGCGGTTTGCCGCGCCGCGCGCAAACGAGTATTTCTCGCTCGCAGGCTGAGAAAATCTCAACCTCGAACCGGATGTCCGTCGTGCCCGTCAAGCCGCCCCGCCCCCGCCTGCCCTCGCTCAACGCCTTGCGCGCCTTCGAGGCGGCGGCGCGGCTCGAGAGCTTCACCAGGGCGGCGGACGAACTCGCCGTCACCGCCGGTGCCGTGACCCAGCAGATCCGGCAGCTCGAAGCGACGCTCGGTTTCCCGGTCTTCCGCCGGCTGGCACAGGGCGTCGCCCTCACGGACGCGGCGCGCGAGGCCCTGCCGCGGTTGACGCGCGGCTTCGACATGCTCGGCCAGGCCGTGCAAACGCTGCGCGAAGCCGAGCCGCACCGCCCGCTGGCTATCGCAGCCCTGCCCTGTCTCGCCCAGCTCTGGCTCTCACCGCGGCTGCCGGCGCTGCAGCAGGCCTTCCCCGATCTGCAGATCTCGCTGTCGGCGATGGAGGAGCCGCCCGATCCGCGGCGCGAGCCTTACGACCTCGCATTGTTCTACTGTGAGTTGACGGAGCCGGGCGCGCTTCAGTTGGGCGATGACGCAATCCTGCCCGTCTGCGCCCCGACGCTGGCCGCCCAGATCAAATCCGCGGCCGATCTGGCCCGGCAGACATTGCTGCACGACGCCGTGTGGCGCGGCGACTGGGCGCGCTGGCTCGCCTCCGCCCTTCCGGAGGCCCTGATCGATACCGGTCGCGGCCCGGCCTTCTCGCTCTACAGCTTGGCACTGGATGCCTGCCTGTCGGGTTCGGGCGTGCTTATGGGCCGGGTGAGCCTCGTCGCACCCCATCTGGCGAGCGGCCGCCTCGCGGCGCCCTTCCCGCGGGCGATGCCGACCATGGACAGGCTTACGCTGACACCGGCCATCGGTCCCGGTGCCCATGCGCGCCGGGTCGAGATCATGGATTGGCTCGCGGGCTCGGCGCAGAAGCCAGATCAGATATAAGACCCGCAATCGCCTTCAAGGGTCTGGTCCATCGAGCGCGAAGGCTCGGCGCAGCCGGCTTCGCCGACAACCTTGGCCGGCACGCCCGCCACGGTCTTGTTGCGCGGCACGGCCGCCAGCACGACGGAGCCCGCCGCGACGCGGCTGCACCGGCCGACCTCGATATTGCCGAGGATCTTCGCGCCCGCGCCGATCAGCACGCCCTTGCGGATCTTGGGATGGCGATCGCCGCCCTGCTTGCCGGTGCCGCCGAGCGTGACGCCGTGCAGCAGCGAGACATCGTCCTCGATCACCGCCGTCTCGCCGACGACGAGGCCGGTGGCATGGTCGAGGAACACGCCCTTGCCGATCTTCGCGGCCGGGTTGATGTCCGTCTGGAAAACCTCCGAGGAGCGCGCCTGCAGATAGAGCGCGAAGTCGCGCCGCTCGCGCTGCCAGAGCCAATGCGCCAGGCGGTGGCACTGTAGCGCATGGAAGCCCTTGAAGAACAGCACCGGTTCCAGCACCCGGTAGCACGCCGGGTCTCGGTCGAGCACCGCCATCACATCGGCGCGCATGCCGGCACCGATGCTCTCGTCGTCCGCCATCGCCTCGGCGAAGCCCTGCTCGATCAAATCGGCCGTCACGGCCGGATGGCCGAGCCGGGCCGCAACGCGATGGGCGACCGCGCATTCGAACGAGGGCTGGTTGAGAATCGAGGCGACGATGAGCGTGCCCAGCGCCGGCTCGGCGGCAACGGCCGCCTCGGCCTCGCCACGCAGGCGAGACCAGACAGGGTCGAGCCGGTTGAGGCCGGTTGTGAGATCGCGTGCTTCCACGGCAGAGCGCCCCGACGGCATGATCATTCTCCGGAAAGGGTCGTCAGCAGGAGGACAGCCTAGCCACAAGCTGGCGTCCGTACCAAAGGCTCAAGCCGACCAAGATTGAATCAAAAAGCGAGGCAGCGGATTCAGTTTTTCAGGGAACGTCCACAACACATTGGCGTCGCCCGCTTTTCCAGATTGCCTCTATTTACCCGGGACGTTCTCACAAACGCGCGAGAAAGTCGAGGACGGCCTGCTTGTGGCTCTTGTCGCCGACCGCGAGATTGTGGTCTCGCCCGACGATGTCGAACGATTCCGCATCTGGAATGAGCTTCGCGAGTTCCGGGCCGGAGCCGGAGACGTCGTCCTTCGTGCCGACGCTGATCAAAGTCGGCATCGCGATCTGCCCCACCTGCTCGGCGGTCAGCGTCTGGCGTGAGCCGCGGATGCAGGCGGCGAGCGCCCTGAGGTCGCTCTTGGTCTGCTCGGCGAAGGCGCGGAACATGCGCTGCATCGGATCGGTCAGCACCTCGAGCGAGGGCGCTTCCATCGCATCGGCGATGCCGAGCGGCAGCCCCACCCCCTCGACGAGATGGATACCGAGCCCGCCGAGCAGCAGCGCGTCGAGCCGGCGCGGATGCGCCAGGGCCAGATGCGCCGAGATGCGCGCCCCCATCGAATAGCCCATCACCGCCGCCCGCGGGATGTCGAGATGGTCCATCAGGAGTCGCACATCCTCCGCCATGATGTGCGGCGAGTAGGCGGCGGGGTCATAGAGCTTCTCGCTCTGGCCGTGACCGCGATCGTCGAGCGCGACGACCCGGTAGCCGGCATGGGTCAGCGTCTTCGTCCACTGCGTGTTGACCCAGTTGGTCATGTAGGACGATGCGAAGCCGTGGACGAGCACCACGGTCCGGTGCTGCGGCGTGTCGCCGGTGGGAGCCAGATCGATGAAAGCGATCTTCACGCCGTCGGAGGAAAAGCTCTGCATGCGGATCTCGGAACGAGGCGGGATGACGAAACAGGTTATTGCCATCCCTGCCATGCAGGCCCGGCTTTGGGTAGCCGCCGCGGCGCGGTTTGCTTATGAACTATCGCCATGAGCCAGACCGCCACCAGCGCGCCAACCGCCTCCGCGGCAACGGATTCGCCGCGTTTCGCTTTCGTCGACATCGCTCGCGGCGTCGCGCTACTGGCGATGTTCGTCTACCACTTCGCCTATGATCTCTCCTTCTTCGGGTTGATCGAGACCGACGTCGTCGACGAGCCCGGATGGCGGATATTCGCGCGCTGCATCGCCGGCTCCTTCCTGATCGTCGTCGGCTTCAGCCTGGTTCTGGCGACGCGCAAGGGCCTGAACCGCCCTGCCTATCTGAAGCGCCTCGCCATGGTCGCCGGGGCCGCCGCCCTGGTTTCGCTCGGCACCTGGTTCGCGATCCCCGGCAACTTCATCTTTTTCGGCATCCTCCACCACATCGCGCTCGCGAGCGTGCTGGCGCTGCCCTTCCTGCGGCTGCCGGTCGCCGCCGTCGCGCTATCGGCGGTGCTCGCCTTCGCGCTGCCGCGCTTCGTCGCCCATCCGCTGCTCGACGCGCCCTGGCTGTCCTGGCTCGGCTTCTCGCACGCGCCGCTCCAGACGGCGGATTTCGTGCCGGTCTTCCCCTGGTTCGGCTGCGTGCTCACCGGCATCGTGCTGGCGCGCCTGCTGCTGCCACGCCTGTCCGGTACGCGACTCGCCGCTTGGCAACCTCGCTTGCTCCCGGCGCGCATCGTCGCCTGGGGCGGCCGCCACAGCCTGCTGGTCTATCTCGTCCATCAGCCGGTCTTCATCGCCGTCCTGACGCTGGTGACCTTCGTTGCCCCGCCCCCTCCGCCGGCCGAGCGCGCCTTCCGGGCCGAATGCCAGCGCAGCTGCGGGCCCGACGTGCCGGAACAGCTCTGCCGTGCGGTCTGCGCCTGCACCATCGACAAGCTCAAGCGCGAACAGCTCTGGCAAAAGACCCTCGACGATCTGCTCACGCCGGAGGAAGGCGCCCGCCTTGGTGAGTTCGCCCAGGCCTGCCTGCGCGAGCGCTGATGCAAATCGCGCACTGGCGTCCCGCCGGCTGACGGGATAGGTTGCGCCCGAAATCCAGCTTCTGAAGAGCGACGACCATGGCCGCGACCGGCATTCCGCATTTCCACAACGACCCCGGCGTCGCCGTCGTCCATGTCGGCGCGCACGAGTTCATGTGCATCGGCGCCAAGCCGCCCTTCGACCATCCGCATGTCTTCCTCGACATGGGCTCGGACAACGAGATCATCTGCCCGTATTGCTCGACGCTGTTCAAATACGAGCCGTCCCTGAAGGACGCCGAATGCACCCCGCCGGAATGCGCCTGGCACGACACCGCCAAGGCGGCCTGAAGCCGTTCTGCTGAAGCGCGGGTTCTGAGGGGCACCCGCGCCCTTCCCGGCGCCATCGATCAAGGGCATCGCCTGTGTCTGCTCCTCACTTCGTCATCGCCGGCGCCGGCATCGGCGGGCTGACCATGGCGCTGTCGCTGGCCCGCCGCGGCATCGCCGCCACCGTCGTCGAGAAGCGCACCGGTTTCGGCGAGCTGGGCGCCGGCCTCCAGATCACCTCCAATTCCGGCCGCGTGCTCGATGCGCTCGACCTCGCCCTGCCGCTGAAGCGCGTCAGCGTCTCCTCACACGGGCTGACAATCCGGCGCTGGCGGGACGGCTCGCAACTGCTGGAGATGCCCTCCAGCCCGGAGCGCATGCCGACCCCGTTCCGCATGCTCAGGCGCAACGACCTGCACACCATCCTGCTCGACGCCGCGCGCGCCATGCCCAACATCCGCCTGATGGTCGGGCGCGGGGTGCAAGAGGTCAGCCAGGACGAGAACGGCGTCGCGGTCAGGCTCGGCGGGCAGAACGGCAGCAGCGAGACGATTTCCGCGCTCGGGCTGATCGGCGCCGACGGGCTGTGGTCACGCGTGCGGGACCTCACCGGCGATGCCTCGCCGCCAGTCTTCACCGGCTATGAAGCCTGGCGCGCCGTCGTGCCGACCCGCGCCGCCGACAAGCCGCGCGTGATGCTCCATCTCGGCCCCGGCCGGCATGCCGTGCATTACCCCGTCGCCGGCGGCAAGGAGATCAACATCGTCGTCGTTCGCCAGGCCAAGGAAGCCCGTGAGGGCTGGTCGCGCGACGGCGACGCCAGCATCATCACCGAGCACCTCTCCGGCGCCGCGCCGGCGCTACGCGAACTCACCGGCGAGGCGCAGGGCTGGCAGGTCTGGTCGCTGTTCGACCGCAAGCCCGCGGCCATGGCCAGGGGCCGGATCGCGTTAATGGGCGACGCCGCTCACCCCGTCCTGCCCTTCCTCGCACAAGGCGCTTCGCTCGCCATCGAGGACGCCGCCGTGCTGGCGCGCCTCCTCGCCGAGACGCTCGGGCGCGATGGCGCGGCCGGGGTGCCGGTCGCCTTCGCCGCTTACGCAAAGGCCCGCGCCCGCCGCGCCGCACGCGTGCAGGAGGAAAGCCGCAGCAATGGCCGCAACTATCATCTCGGCTGGCCGCTCAGCATGGCCCGGGATTTCGCGCTGAAACGGCTGGGCCCGGATGGGCTGCGCAACCGCTATGGCTGGCTCTACGACTGGCGCGACATATAGCATCAGACCGAAAAGTGGAATCCACTTTTCGGAAAAATCGGATGCGATAACAAATAGATAGTTCACTGCTACCGCGTCCGGTCGGACGCGCGGCGATTTGACTGACCTCGCCATCGCCGCATTCCATCCCTATCTGTTGGTTCGGAGAGGGATGAAAGAGAGATGATCCGCGTCAATCTGTACGAACAGCTCAATGGTCGCGCCCGCGCCATGCCGCGCTGGGCCGCATGGCTTGCCATGGCGGCGAGCTTCGTCGTCGGCATAGCCCTGTTTCTGGTCGCAGCGAGCCTCGCCCTGATCTTGATTCCGATCGTCGCCGTAGCCGGCGCGATCGCGGTCTGGCGGCTCAAGGCAAAGATGAAGGCTGCCGGTTTCGACCGTGCCTATCCCTTCGCGGGCGGGCCCCAGAGAGCCGAGCGGATCGAGGTGATCGATGCGGAATATCGCATCATCGAGCCGGACGAGCCGCGCCGCTAGCGCGTGCCGGTCAGTTTGCTGCGCAAGCTGACCGGCGAAGGCGTCTTCTCTGTCGAGCGAAAGCCGTTGCGGCTCACTCGATCCGGCTGACCAGGATCTTGTCGATGCGGCGGCCGTCGAGGTCGACGACCTCGAAGCGCCAATGCCCCTTGTCGAAGCTCTCGCCGACATTGGGCAGGTGGTTCATTTCGGCCAGGATGAAGCCGGCGACCGTCTGGAAGTCGGCGTCGCGCGGGATCGGGATGCCGAGCTCATGCGAGAACTCGTCGACCTGCATCCAGCCGGCCACGAGATAGGAGCCGTCCGCGCGCGTCACGATGGCAGGCTCGTCCTCTTCCTCTTCCTGGAAGGCGCCGATGATCGCCTCGAGCACGTCGCCAGGCGTGATGATGCCCTCGAAATGGCCGTACTCGTCGAAGACCACGGCCATATGCACGCGGCTGGAGCGGATCTCGCGCAGCACATGCAGGGAATCGGCGGTGTCCATCACCACCGGCGCGTCCTGGACATGCCTACGCAGTTCCTCGATGTCCCCGGTAGCGAGGAAATCGATCAGATCCTTCATCAGCACGACGCCGATGATCGAATCCGACTCGCCATCCTGAACCGGCAGGCGCGAGCGGCGTGTGTCCTTCAGCTGCAGGCGGAGTTCCTCGGCGCTATCCGACAGGTCGATGACCTCGACCTCGCGGCGCGGCGTCATCAGCGCGCGCGCCGAGCGGTCGGCAAGACGCATGACGCCCGCGATCATCTCGCGCTCGTCGCGCTCCAGCACGCCGGCGGTCTCCGCCTCGGCAATGATGGTGCGCACCTCCTCTTCGGTGACCTTCTCTTCCGACTCACCCTTCTGGCCGAGCAGCGCGAGCACCGACTTGCCGGAAACGTCGAGCAGGAAGACGAGCGGGGCGCCGACCTTCGACATCAACGCCATCGCAGGAGCGACGCGCGCCGCTATGCGCTCGGGGTCCCGCAGCGCGACCTGCTTCGGCACCAATTCACCGAGGATCAGCGACAAATAGGTGATCGCGACGACCACGATGCCGACGCCGAGCGTATCCGACACCGATTGCGAAAAACCCTGGGTGCCCAGCCATTCCGACAGGCGCGCGCCCAGCGTGGCGCCGGAGAAGGCGCCAGAGAGCACGCCGACGAGCGTGATGCCGATCTGGACAGTGGAGAGGAATCGGCCGGGGTCTTCGGCCAGGCGTATCGCGGTCGCGGCGCCCTTGTTGCCCTGGTCGCTGAGGACCTTGAGGCGAGCCGGCCGCGACGAGACGACGGCGAGCTCGGACATGGCGAGAAGTCCATTCACGATCGTCAGCGCCAGGACGATCAGGATTTCGGTTAACAAAACCAATCCGTTTGCTGCGGCGCTGCGACATTTGGCAGCCCGCTTCTATGCCCCTTATAGCGGATCATTGCATGAACGCGATAAGCCAGACGAAAGAATCGTGAGCGAATGATGACGAGACCGAGCTTCTGGCAGCCGACACAAGGCGAACAGGCCGGCACCGACCGCCGCTTGCAGGCGCCGTCCGCCCAGCGCAACCGCGACGCGATCCTCGACGTGCTGCGCCAGGTGCTGCCCCCTTCCGGGCTCGTGCTGGAGGTCGCGAGCGGCTCGGGAGAACACGCCGTCCACTTCGCGAAGGCCTTGCCCGCCCTGACGTTCCAGCCGAGCGATCCCACTCCCGATGCGCTGGCGAGCATCGCGGCGTGGACGCAGGAATCCGGCCTCTCCAACATCCTGCCGCCGCTGATGCTCGACGCCGGCGCGTCGGAATGGCCGATCGAGGCAGCCGATGCGATCCTCTGCATCAACATGATCCATATCTCGCCCTGGAGAGCGACCGAGGGCCTGTTTCGCCAGGCGGGCCGTCTGCTGCGGAGCGGCCATCCGCTCTATCTCTACGGCCCTTATCGCTGTCCCGGCCTGCCGCTCGAACCGAGCAACGCAGCCTTCGACGAAAGCCTGCGCAGACGCGATCCGGAATGGGGCTTGCGCGATCTCGATGCGGTGGAGGGGCTCGCGGCTGCCAACGGCTTCAACGCGCCGCAAATCGTTGAAATGCCGGCCAACAATCTGAGCGTGATCGTTCGAGCCGGCTGAAAGAGGCCGCCGTCGAAAACGCCGCGAGCGGCGGCCGAAGCCGACATCCCGAAACTCTTCCGCCTCCTCCATTCGTCGGGCTGGCGAATCGCCCGATCGCCGCACTACGCCGGCTCCTGATCCAAGGGGGCGATCATGATTAAGCGTATCCTATGCCTAGGCCTTTTGGCGTTTGCTCTTGCCGGCTGCGTCACCATGCAAAATCCGCTCTCGCAGCGGGACGTCGAAACCTTCAGACTTGCCAGCATCCATGTGGCGACCGATTCCGCCGCGACCCTGTGGTGGGGCGACGGGGACCGCGCCTATGCGAGATCCAAAGGGCGGTCGGACGCTGAATCCGAAGAACTCTCCAAGACGCCCGAAGCCCGCGCCTTCATCGCCAAGCTGGCTTCCGCGAAGATCAGCGCCGCGCTCGAGCAGCAGTTGAAGCCGGTCCTGACCGGCCCGCGCCCCGTGAAGATCGACGTCAACCTGCGCCGGCTCTACGTCGCCTCGGCCATCCAGCGCGTGGTTGTGGGCGGCGGCCATGAGTTGGTCGCCGATGTCACGGTGACCGACGCCAAAACCGGTGCTGTTCTCGTGAGCTATCCCGAATTCCACTCGATGGCGCTGGCCGGCCAGGGAATCGGCGGAACGATGCTCGATGCGGCCTTCATGGCCGATCCGATCGATCGCCTCGCGCTGAATTTCGCCACCAAATATCGCGAGTGGCTGGTGCCGCCGCCCAACGCCTAAGCCGGGCCGCAAGTGCAGCGTCTCGGAGCCGGCTTGGTGCGGACGGCGGGACTCGAACCCGCAAGCCTTTGAAGGCGCAAGATTTTAAGTCTCGTGCGTCTACCAGTTTCGCCACGTCCGCGGACGTGACAGCGATAGAGCATCGGACCGAAAAGTGGAACCCGCTTCTTGGAGAAATCCGGTGCTTAAACAAAGAGCTACATTGCCGCTTTGCGTCGGAAAGGACGCACGGCGATGTCGCGGGCGGGCACGGTGCGCGCAAGACTTCGGCCGCTTGCGCACAGGGCGATCGCTGCAGCCGCTCAGTGCGGCCGCGCCGGCTTGTACCACTCGACCCCGTCGGGATCGACATAGAGCCCCGGCGGCACGTTCGAGCCGATGCTCTTCTCCTCCATCGGAACGCGCATCGTGTCGTCGCGGTCGCCGCGTTTGACAGAGGTCCCGGCGGGCTGCGCGGCATGGCCATGCGCGCCGCGGCCGACGCTGCTGGCCAGCCCGATCACGCCCTGCCGGCCTGCGACCTTGTCCTGCAGCTCCGTCACCGGGCGCGCGACGAAGGCGACCTTGGCGCTGCCTTCCACCACGGGCAGGGCCCGCCTCGCCGCGCCCTCGCCCGTCACCCGGACGCCGACGAAACGCGGCACATAGGTCGCGCCGCCCTTGCCGAAGGATTCCCAACCGCCGGCCGAGACGACCTGCGCGCCGCAGCGCTTGTGGGCGCGCTCGCAGGCAGAGCGCGTGACGTAGCGCGGCGCCCGCTGCTCGAATTCGGCGCGGGCGTTGCGATAGGCGAACTCGCATTGCTCAGCGCTGAGCAGCCCGCCAGCGATGCATTCGTCGCGCCGAACATAGGTATTTCCGGGGCTCTGCGCCGACAGCTCGGCCGGGCTCGCGAGCGTGAGGGCAGGCGCAAGCGCGGCGACGCGCAGCGTGGCGAGGATCGAGGCCGGAATCATCATGCGGTGAAACAACATTGCAATTATGGCTTTACAGCAGCGCGCGCCGCGAGGCGGCCAGCTCCCGGGTTGCGCCATAGTCGATCTTCCCGTTGCCGAGCACCGGGATCGAAGGCGTCACCAGGATTGCGCGCGGTACCCATAGCTCCGGGAAGCCCTGCGCCTTGGCCGCTTCCTGGAGCGTCGCGCGGTCTGCGTCGGGCTTTTCGGTGACGAGAATGAGCTGCTCACCCTTGCGGGGATCGGGCAGTCCGACGACGACATGGTTCTGGTCCGGCCAAAGCTTGGCGATCATGGTCTCGACCGCCGCGAGCGAAACCATCTCGCCGCCGAGCTTGGCGAAGCGCTTGGCCCGGCCCCGAATCGCGACGAAGCCGTCCTCGATCACGACGATGTCGCCGGTATCGTGCCAGCCGCCTTCCGGTGGGACGACCCGGCCCGGCTGCGCCGGGTCGAGATATCCGGCCATGACGTTCGGCCCGCGCACGGTGAGCCGCCCGCCCTCATGGATGCCCTCAACAGGCTCCAGTTTCGCATCGATTCCGGGCAGGAGCTGGCCGACCGTGCCTTCGCGCATGGCCGACGGCGTGTTGACGGCGAGCACCGGCGAGCATTCGGTGCAGCCATAGCCTTCGAGGATGGTGGTGCCGTAGGGCTCCCACATCCGCTTCGTCTCGGCCTTGACTCGCTCCGCCCCCGCGACGACGTAGCGCACGCTGCCAAGGTCGTTCGCTTCTGCAGCGCGGGCGTATCCTTGAAGGAACGTATCTGTGGCGAGCAGGAAGGTCGCCTTCATGTCGCCGATCAGCTTTGGCACCTGCTTGTAGTGCAGCGGGCTCGGATAGAGCACGACCTTCATGCCGTGCAGCAGCGGCACCATCACCCCGGCAGTCAGCCCGAAGGAGTGGAAGGCCGGCAGCGGGTTCATGAAGACGTCCCGCTCGGAAATCGCACCGGCGGCATGGGCAAAGACCTGCCGCGCATTCGAGACGATATTGGCATGGCTCAACACCACGCCCTTCGGCTTGCCCTCCGTCCCCGAGGTGAAGAGGATGACAGCGGCCTCGTCCGGCTTGGCCTCGTAGGAGCGGTGGACGAAGCCCGGCAGCAGGCTCTGCAATGCGCCCAGCGCCTTGTCGAAGCTGGTGATCTCCTTGCGGACGTCTTCGAGGTAGACGATGCGCCGCCCTTCGCTCAAGGCCGCAACTTCCTCGTCAAGCTTGCCCTGATCGACGAAACGCCGGGAGGTGACGATGGTCTTGAGCTGTGCGACCTCCGCCGCTGCCCGCAGATTGCGGACGCCGGCGGTGAAATTGAGCAGCGCCGGCACGCGGCCATAGGCGAAGAGAGCGAACAGCGTCACCGCCATGCCCTGCATGTTCGGCAGGAGAACGCCGACATGCTCGCGCTCGGAGGTGAGCGCCGCAAGCTTGCGGCCCAATACCAGCGCGCCGAGCACGAGCCGCCCATAGGTAATCGGCTGGCGCTCGGGGTCCTCCAGCGCGATACGGCCCTTGCCATGCCTGGCGATGGTCTGCAGCAGAGCGCGAAAGATCGTGATCCGCGCAGCCGCGGCATCGAAGTTGGCGGCGGCCATGTCTGGCGCGTCTCCCGGTCGGCGTTTCCTCTGGCTGCCAACCTAGTGACATCGGCGCCGGTTTCAACGTCCGGACCAGACGTCATGCTCAGGCTTGCCCCGAGCATGACGTAAACCAGCGTCCATGAGATTCTCGGGTCGCGCCCCGCCCCGCCCGAGAATGACGGGGCGGCAGCCCTACCCGAACGCCCCAATCTCGTGCTGGATCGCGCCGGAAATCTCGCGGATCAGCTCGAACAACGCCAGCATCGGCGCGAACACGTCGCGATGCAGGGCTTCATAGGTGCCGTCCTCGCGCGGGCCCGGCGGCTCGCCGAAATCGAGGCCGATGGTCGGGTCGGGATCGCGTGGGAAGATCTCGGCCAGGAAGGCGAGACAGGCCGGCACATCGAGGCGCAGCAGCCGCTCGATCAGCGCCTCGCGCGTCAGCCCCGCATGCGGCCGGAAATCCGGGATATGGGCGCAGGCGAGCCAGATCCGATGCATCGCCGCGAGCCTGAGAGCGTGCAGCGCCGCGAGCCGCACCGGCATCTGCGGGGCGTCTTCCGCCGCCACCTTGAGTTTCAGCGCATCCGCCGACAGCCGCCAGAACAGGCGGCGCAGCGCCGGTGCGAGCTCCAGCCGCGACATTGCCTCCGCCACCGCCAGCAATTCTTCGCGCCGCCCTTCCCGCACCGTCCGGCGCGCCCGGTCGAACCAGCTGCCGGGATCGAGCGAGTCGAGATAGGCTCTGAGTACGTCAAGGTCGCTATGGCCGATCGCATAGGCGGCGAGGCGATAGGCGCGGTCGAAACGCTCCGAGCGCTCGCGCATGGCGCGGAAAAGATCCGGCGAGCGCGAGGCGGCGTGGCCGACGCCATGCATGCTGTTCGCCATCCAGCCGAGCTGTTGGAGGATGGCGTTGTTGGGGATGGCGCGCAGTTCGCGCGGATGGCGGATGTGCGTCGGCCCCGCCCCTTCCGATTGCCGCGCGGCCGGGCGCGAGCCGGTCTTGTCGAGCAGCGAGGGGCCAAATGTGCCGATCAGCGCCGCATAGCCGGGGTCGTCGACCAGCGCGTTCATCTCCTCGCGCACGGTCTGGAAGAACTCGCTGGCGAAATCCGGTTCGTCGTAGATCGGGTCGTCCACCGCCTGCGCCGGCGCGAAGACCGCCTCGGCGATCCGGCCGACGGTTGCCCCTGCGAGTTGCGGCGTGCCGAACAACAGATACCCATCGCTCCCCTGGAAGCTGGTCTCGCGCACCGTCCTGATGCCGGCTTGCGCGAAGGCCCGCCGCGCATAGGCCGGATCGAGATAGGCCAGCCGATCCGACAGGCTGTCCGGATGGGCGCCGCGGCCGACCGATTCGCCATGGGTATCGAAGATGACGAGCTCGACATCCGCGAGCTCGTAGCGCGCGAGTAGCTCGGCGATGCGGATGCGCAAACGCTCGACCCAAAAGGTCGAGGCGACCTGCCCGATATAGCGCCCGGAATCGGAATAGCCGAACTGGATGCACAGCCGCCCATGGCGCTTGAGATAGTCGCGGAAATGCGGGCTGCGCAACGCCTCGTCGATGATGCGCGGCCCCTGCTCCAGCGCGTCCGAGGTCTCGAACAGCGGCGAAATCTCGACCCTGTCGGCGATGCCGAAACGGCTGGCGAGCCAGAGCGCGCAGAGCAGCGTGTAGCCGCTCTCGGTTTCCGCGATCAGGAAACGCACCGGCCTGGTGCCGTCGACATGCTTCACGATCTGCGCGATCGTCATCATCATCCGCGCGGCAGAGGCGCGCTCGGCCGCCAGCGCCCCGAAATCGACGGCAACCGGCTCGACCTTGCCGAGTTCGGTGTTGGCGGCTGCGAGGAAGGCGCGCCGCTGCGCCGGCTCGCCCGGCTCCTCCTCCAGCGAAATGACCGAGCGCAACGCATTGTGAAGCTGCGAGGCGTTGAGCCGGAAATGCGGCAGCGCGATCGAGACGCCATGGGCGAGGCAGCCGGCCCGGATCTGCGCAAGTGCGAGCCTTGTCTCGTCGTCCGCAGCGTCGGCAAGGGCTCCGTCGAGCGCCTCGATCAACCGGGAGGCTTCCGGCAGTGCGGTCTCGCGTTCATGCACCAGCGACAGCGCAAAGGCCTGCAGGGCCTGCAGCGAAGGCTGCGTGCCGATCGGCGGCGCCAGCGCGAGCTGGCGCTCCACTGCCGCCAGCGCCGCGCTCACCAGGGCACGGACGACTTCTGCGGCCGGCACGCGCGGCAGCTTTTCGAGGATGCGCGCGAACTGCCCGCTCTTCGATTCGAGCCGGTATCGCAGCGTGTCCCACCAGCCGATATCGGTGCGCCCGTCCGTGTCGCAACCGACCCAGGACGCGAGCGTGATCGGCTTCGGCGCGAGTTCGGTCCAGCGTTCCGGCCAGCGCTCGCGGGCGACGGCAAAGTACGCCGCGTTCAGCCGGTCGAGGGCATCGCGCGCATGGCGCACGGCATAGCGCGCCTGCTCGAACTCGTCCTGCAGCGTGATTCGGCCATCGGGGCGGAAGCTCAGATCGGCCTCTCCGACAACCGCCTCCCCCGCAGTACCGCCGGAGGCGAGATCGGCGAGCGCATGGCAGAGCCGGCGCGCCATGCCGAAGGTCGGATGCGCGGTGAAGACGGCGGCAAAGCGCGCCCGCTCCACGGCCTGCCGGAAATCGTCAAAGGACGCCGCCGCACCGGCCGCTCCCTCCGCAAGCCCGGAGAACACAGCCGCTTCATCCTTGTCGAGCCCGACATAGCGGGCGACGCGCACGGCCCGCTGCCGCAGAGCCTGCCGCCCGAGCTGGCGAACCAGTTCGCCTGCGCCTTCCACGGTCAGTTCGTTGCGGTCCATCAGCCGGGTCAGCCAGAGCGTGACCCGCAGCACCGGGTTGCCGAAGGGGTCGTCGCGGGAATCGCGCCGTGCCTCCTCGATCCGGCCCAGCAACTCCTGCGAGAGCGCCTCGATAGCGGGAGCTGAATGGCTTTCCTTCGCGATCGTCATGGCCATGACCGCTCCTCCCACGTCCCGCCCGGCTTCATGAGCTTAGCCGGGTCGTGCTGCATTGCAGCATCGGACGATCGCAGCCGCAAGCCGGAAGCGAATGGCCGCGTCAGATAAATTTTACCCGGATCATATTGCTTCAGTAAAATTACCCGGGTAATAGACTTTTCAATCGAGGAGCACCGATGTCCGCCAATTCGCCCCCCTGCACCGCCTTCCAGGACACCACCTGCATCGCCAGTGGCCAGCTGCCTGCCGTCGCGCTGGCCGTGAAGGCGGCACTGGCATCCCACCCGGAGGCCGCGATCCTGGTCTTCGACGACGCGACCGGAAAGGTCGTCGATCTCGACCTGCGCGGCAGCGATGCCGAGATCGTCGGACGGCTTGCGCCCCAGCCCGGCAAGGCCTCACAGACTGCGCCGGAAGCAGAGGGCACCGAGGCGCCGCGCGGACGGGGCAGGCCCAAGCTCGGCGTGGTCGCTCGCGAGGTCACGTTGCTGCCACGGCATTGGGACTGGCTGGCGCTCCAACCCGGCGGCGCTTCCCAGGTCCTGCGGCGCCTTGTCGACGAAGCCCGCAAGAACGATGGCGGGCGCGGCCAGGCCCGCGCGGCGCAGGCCGCGGCCTACGCCTTCATCTCTGCCATGGCGGGCAACCGCGAGGGCTTCGAGGAAGCCACGCGCGCCCTCTTCGCCGGCAATGACGAAGGCTTCGCCACGCACAGCCGGGCATGGCCCGCCGATATCCGCGCCTATGCCGAGAAGCTGCGGGCAGGCCCGGCCGATCCGGAGGCGCAGCCATGACCGCCTATCTCGCCCCGAGCTGGGAATCCGGCCGCGACCTCTTCAGGCGCAGCATCGCCGGCGAGGTCGTGATGCTCAATCTCCTGCGCCTTCGGGAGATCGCGGACTATGCCGCCACGCCGCAGCTCGCGCCGGACGAGCCGATCAGCGGCGCGCAGGCCTTCGAGCGCTACATCGCGCATTCCGAGCCCTATCTGGAGGCCAGCGGCGGTAAGCTGCTCTTCATCGGCGAAGGCGGTCCGTTCTTCATCGGCCCGGAAGGCGAGCGCTGGGATCGCGCTATGCTGGTCCGGCAGTCCTCCGTGCAGAACTTTCTCGCCTTCGCCAGCCATGAAGGCTACCTCTCCGGCTATGGGCACCGTCTCGCCGCCATCGAGGATTCCCGCCTGTTGCCACTGGTCCAGATGCCGCCGTTGGCCGGCGACATGCGCGCGGCATAGGCGGGACGCCGGGGCGGGCTGCGCCTGGCGCCATTGCGGGGCCCTCTGCCCAACGGCATAGCGACCGCACCGTGCGCACCGCGCACCGCCCCCGAATTCGCAAGGCCGCCTCGACATGACTACCCGCGCGCAATGGCTCGGCATCCTCTGCGGGCTGCTGACCTCGCTGATATGGGGTGTGCAATCAGTCGTCTCCCGGCACGCCATGCTGATCGACCTGACACCGGCAGACGTCACGATCCTTCGCTTCGTCTCGGCCGGAGCCGTATTGCTGCCCTGGGCGCTGAAGCATATGCGCCCCTTCCCGGTCGGCTCGCTCGGCTGGCGGCGCGCGTGGATCATGGCGCTGCTGGTCGGCCCGCTTTACAGCCTGCTGCTGGTTGGCGGCGCCCATTTCGCGCCGGCCCTGCACTCCTCGATCATCTCGCCCGGCCTGATCCCGGTCTTCACCGCCCTGCTCGTCTTCCTCGTCACCGGCGAGCGCGCCGGGCGCATGCGTCTCGCCGGGCTCGGCATCATCGTGCTCGGCATCGGCATCTTCTCGCGCGACGCGTTGACGACGACCCCGTCGCGGCCGGACGCCTGGATCGGCGATCTGCTCTTCGTGCTGATCGCCTGCCTGTGGTCGATCTTCGGGCTGCTGGCCAGGCGCTGGGGCGCAAGCTCGATCGAGGTCACCGCAGCCTCATGCCTGCTTTCGGTGCCGCTGCTCGTGTTCGTCGCGCTGGCGCTGCCCATCCACATGGCGCGGGCACCCCTCGCCGAGCTGCTGCTGCAAGCGCTTTATCAGGGCGTGCTCGTCGGCGTGGTCGCACTCTATCTCTACGCCCGCACGGTGGCGACGCTTGGCGCCGCGAAGGCGACGCTGTTCCTGCCGCTGGTGCCGGTCGTGACCGCGAGTTCCAGCGCCCTGCTGCTGGCGGAAACGCCCACGCCGACAGAGCTCGTCGGCATGGCCGTGGTTGTGACGGGGATGCTGGTCGCCTTCCGCTCGCCGTCAGTCGGCTGAGCGACGGGACGGCATCTCAGCCCTGGTGCCCCTTGGCGATCGGCTCGACATAGGTGAGAGCCATATCCCAGGGGAAGTAGATCCACGTATCCTGGCTGACCTCGGTGACGAAGGTGTCGACCGTCGGCACGCCGGCCGGCTTGGCATAGACCGTGGCGAAATGCGCGTTCGGCAGCATCTCGCGCACGACGCGCGCCGTCTTGCCCGTGTCGGTCAGATCGTCGACCACCAGCACGCCCTTGCCCTTGCCGTCGCCGATCGCCTTGATGTTCGGCGCGATGTCCTTGAGCACCCTGAGCTCGGACTGGTTCCTGTAGTCGTGATAGCTGGCGACGCACACCGTCTCGATCATGCGAAGGCCCAGCTCGCGGCAGATGATTGCCGCCGGCACCAGCCCGCCGCGGGTGATGCAGACCATGGCCTCGAAGGGCCCCTTCTCCGCGAGGCGCCAAGCGAGCGCGCGGGCATCGCGGTGGAACTGATCCCAGGAAACCGGGAAAGCCTTGTTCGAGGACGGTTCGGCCATGGCGCTGCACTCCGGACAGGTGGCGGCGCCCGCGGCGCCGTTTCCTGTCGGAAAACCCTATCAGCGCGCGCCTGACAAGAGGGACGTACCGAACATCCCCAGCCGGGACCGGCGAATCCGCCTCAAAACTCGGCCCAGCCATCCGCTCCGCCGCCGGATGCCACCTTTCGGCCGCGCGGGATCGGCGCCACCGACGGCACGGCGCGCAGCGCCGGCGCCGCAGCGCGGACGGGTTGCAGCGCCGGGCGCGCGTGCTCGCTTCCGAGCCGGAAGGACGAAGCCATCGTGCTCAGTTGCTCGGTCTCCTGCTGGAGATCGCGGGCAACACGGGCGCTCTGCTCTGCGAGCAGCGAATTCTGCTGCGTGATCTCGTCCATATGCGCGACGGTGCGCGCCATCTCGTCGATGCCGTTCGCCTGCTCGGTCGTCGCCTGCGAGATCTCGCTGACGGTGGAGGCGACCTTCGAGGCCGCATCGACGATCTCGCGCAGCGTCGAGCCGGCATCCTTGACGAGACCGACGCCGGCTTGAATCTGCTGCGCGGAGTTCGCGATCAACGCCTTGACGCCATTGGCCGACTCGCTGCAGCGGGCGGCGAGCGCGCGCACCTCGGTCGCGACCACCGCGAAGCCGCGTCCGGCATCGCCGGCGCGGGCCGCTTCTACGGCCGCATTGAGCGCCAGCAGGTTCGTCTGGAAGGCGATTTCGTCGATCATCGAGATGATCTCGGAGATGCCGGACGACGCCTGCTCGATCCTGCCCATCGCCTCCACCGCCTCGGTGACGATGGCTCCGCCCCGCGCGGCGACCTCGCTCGCCTCATTGCCAAGCTGCACCGCCATCTTCGAATTGCCTGCACTGTGCTTGACCGAAGCCGCGAGCTCCTCAGTCGTCGCCGCCGTCTGCTGCAGGCTCGAAGCATTGGCCTCCGTGCGCTCCGCCAATTGCTGGCTGTCGGATGTGATCTTCAGCGAGGCCCCATCGATACGGGCGGAAATCTCGCGCACCGAGCCGACCACCTCAGCCAGCGTGTCGAGCAGATCGTTGACGCCGTTGCAGAGCGTCGCGACCTCCCCGTTCTTGCCTTCCAGCGGCACGCGGCCGGTCAGGTCCTTGTTCTTGGCGCGCGCGATGACCTCACTCGTCTCCTTCACGGCGGCCTCGAGCTGCTTGCCCTTGAAGGTGGCCGTGATGTCGGTGGCGAACTTCACGACCTTGTAGGGCCGCCCCTGCGCATCGAGGATCGGGTTGTAGCTCGCCTGGATCCAGACCTCTCTGCCACCCTTGCCGATGCGCCGATACTGCCCGGCATCGTACTCGCCCCTGCTCAGGCGCTCCCAGAAGTTGCGATAGGCTGGCGACTCCCGCTCGGCGGGATCGACGAACATGCGGTGGTGCTGTCCGACGATCTGCGCGAGCTCATAGCCGAGAACATTCAGGAAATTCTCGTTCGCATGCAGGATCTTGCCGGTGAGGTCGAACTCGATGACGGCCTGCGCCTTGTCGATCGCGGCACGCTGCCCTTCGAGATCGGCCAGGCGGTTCTTCTGTTCGGTGATATCGAAAGCGTATTTGATCACCCCGACCAGCTTGCCGCCCGCGCCCATGATCGGGTTGTAGCTCGCCTGAATCCAGATTTCTTTGCCGCCCTTGCCGACACGAAGGTATTGGCCACGCGAAAACTCACCTCGTCCGAGATCGGTCCAGAACTGCCTGTATCTCGCGCTGGTCTTTTCTTCCTGCGTCACGAACATGCTGTGATGCTGACCTTTGATCTCCGCCAGCGCGTAGCCCATCGTGGTCAGGAAATTCTCATTCGCGCCGAGTATCTTCCCGTCGATGTCGAATTCGATGACGGCTTGCGATCGGTTGATCGCCGCGAGCTGGGCCGCCGTGTGCTTGTTCGAGAATAGGCCGGAAAAGAGCGACATCGATATCCCCCTTTTGGCGCGGCCCAGCGCATCAGGCTTCGTCTCGGGCCAGCGCCGTCATGAAAGCCGTTATCGAACGCCCGCTACGCGAAAACGCAGCGACATGAGCCGAATTCTTTTCGACTACTGCAGAATCATGACAGCCACCGGTTTATGAATGATGTATACCCGGCTCATCACCTCACAAATCACGAAACAAAGAAATATTCGCCCGAAAAGATATTACATCAAAGCAATAATCAGGACGACACAAGGCGTTTCCGTACCGTTCTCCCGCAAGAAAAAAGAGATGAATTGTATTATAAGCGCAAAGATCGCATCAGTTATTTATGTTACTTTGTATTTTAATTTTTCAACATCAATCATAGCCTTCACCTCGGCCATCGCGGCCTCGAGCTTGCCTGCTTCGCGCGACCGCACGACGATGTTCGTGTCGGGCCCGATCTCAGACCAGAACGGATAGGAACCGATAGAGACCGCCGGATGAGCCTTGGCGATCTCCGCCAGCGGGCCGCCGATATCGCCCTCGCGCAAGCCGGCGCGGACCGTATCGGAGAGGATCTTCGTCCCTGTCCGCAAAGTCGGCGCCACAACGTCCAGCATCGCCTGCATGATCGCCGGAACGCCGGCCATCACATAGACATTCCCGATATTGAAGCCCGGCGCCTTCGAGATCGCGTTGGCGATCAGCTCGGCGCCGGCCGGGATCCGGGCCATCCGCATGCGCGCCTCGTTGAGTTCGGCCGGTGAGAAGCGCTCCGACAGCATGGCGACCGCGCGCGGATCGTAGTCGATGGCGACGCCGAAAGCGGCCGCGACGGAATCCGCCGTGATGTCGTCATGGGTCGGCCCGATGCCGCCGGTGGTGAAGACATAGCTGTAGCGCCCCCGCAGGGCGTTGAGCGCCGCGACGATCTCCTCCTTCACATCCGGCACCACCCGGACCTCACGCAGCTCGATGCCGATATTGGTGAGGTACTCGGCGATATAGCCGATGTTCTTGTCCTTCGTGCGCCCCGAGAGGATCTCGTCGCCGATCACGAGAATCGCGGCCGTGACCATGACGGCGGAGGAACTGGCTTCACTGGCGGTCATGGCGGCGCTCCTAGCTTTCAGCACAAGAGCTAGGGCATCGGACCGAAAAGCGGTACCCACTTTCGGAGCATCCAATGCTCAGAAAATGAGATAGGTCGCCGCCCCATGGCCCGGTGGCGCGGGCGGCGATCGAAGGCACATTGACGCGGCGCTGTGGCGGCACCGCGAAGGCCTCGGTTCAGGCGCGCTTGCGCTCGAAGGCGAGATTGAGCCGCGTCTGCGAAACGAGTTCGTAACCGCTCCGCGTCAGCAGGCCGACAAGATCGCTCTGCCAGCGCTGGCGCGAATCCTCGATGATGATGAAGCCCGGCCAGAGCGTCTCCGGCGCATCGCGCAGGAAGGGCTCGAGAATGATGTCCTCCGCGCCCTCGACATCGAGCTTGATCGCATCGATCCGCTCATAGCCCTCGCCCTGGACCAGGGCGAGCAGCGTCATCGCCGGCACCTTCAGCGCGGTTCCCGCGCTCGAATTGATGATGCGGACGCTCGACTCGCCGCGATTGGCCTGGTCGATGAACAGGGTGAGTTCGCCCGGCTTGTCGGCCAGAGCACAGGCCACCGCCTTGATCGTGCCGAACGGGTTCTGCGCGATGTTGAAAGCGAGCCGTGCGAAGATATCCGGCTGCGGCTCGACCGCGAGGATGCGCGCGCCGCGTCCCGCCTGCGAGGCCACGAACAAGGAATAGGCGCCGACATTCGCGCCGACATCGATGAAGGTGAAGCCTTCGCGCAGCCGCGCCGCCAGCATCTCGCGCTCCGACACGTCGAAGCTCTGCGGCGTGAACAGAACACGCTTCTCGCAGATATTGCCGTTCGGATGGAGCCGCATCCTGGCGCCCAGCGCCTCGATGTCGACAGGAGTGCCGTCGAGCGCGCGCAGGGCGATGCTGCGCAGCGCAAGGGCGAGCTTGCGCCCCAGGAAGCTGTCGGAGGTAGCACGCGTCCAGGCGATGATGCGCCCGATAAAGGCTTTCGGGGCAAAGGCGCCGTACGGCCGCTCTTCGCCAGCGGATTGATCGATCATGATGGCCATCGGGCCAGCCTGATACACCTCGCGGCGCCGGGGCGCCAGTCGTCAGGACACACAATCGCCAGACGTCACCGCGCGTCGGCGAAACGCGAATGAATCTCGCCGAACAGGGGCGCGATCGCGATGAAGACGTCGACGAGCCGCGGATCGAACTGCCGACCGCGCTCACTCAGGACCACTGCGACCGCTTCATCATGCGTCATCGCCGCCTTGTAGACTCGCTCCGTGACGAGTGCGTCATAGACGTCGGCAATCGCCATCAGCCGCCCCGCCAGCGGAATGGCCAGCCCGGCGAGACCTTGCGGGTAGCCGGCCCCGTCCCAGCGCTCATGATGCGTGTAGGCGATTTCCTTGGCGAGCCGGAGAAACGAGCTCGATGCGCCCAGATGGCGCTCGGCATTGGCGATGGCGAGGCGTCCGAGCTCGGCATGCGTCTGCATCACCGCGCGCTCTTCCTCGTCGAGCTTGCCGGGTTTCAGCAGAATGCTGTCGGGAATGCCGACCTTGCCGATGTCGTGCAGCGGGGCGGACTTGAACAGCAGCTCCAGGGTCGCGTCGTTCAGCTCCTCGGAGAAGAGGCCACGCTCCCGGGCGCCCTCCGCGAGTGCCCGCAAATAATACTGCGTGCGGCGGACATGGTTGGCCGTCTCGTTGTCGCGCGTCTCCGCCAGCGACGCCATGGCCAGAATGATGGCATCCTTCGCCCGCTCCGCTTCCTCCAATGCGGCCGAAAGCGAGTTCACCAGCGCGATGTTCGTCATGGCGACGGACGCGCTGTTGGCGATCCGCCGCAGGGCCCGGATCACGTCCGGCTGGGGACGATGACGGCGCGCCCAATAGGCGCCGATCGCGGCGACCGGATCATCCTGCCTCACCGGCACCATCACGAGGCTTCGCACGAAGGTAGGCCGATAGGCCGCATGGGGAATGCGATCGTCTGCGTAGATGTCCTCGATGACCACGACCTCGCCGTGCTGCATGGCCCAGCCTGAAATGCAGGCTTCCATCGGGAAGCGTTGGCCTTTCCAGAGCGGGGTGATGGCGTCCTCGTCGGCATAGTAGCAACGGCCATTCTCGCGCAGGACGAAGCTGATGCCGTCTGCGCCGGTCAGTCCCCGCGCATTCCGGCGCACCACCGCCATGACCTCGTCGAGCCCGCGAGCCATCGCAAGATCGAGCACCAGCGCATCGAGCGCGCTCAGCGTCGGATCGGGAGTATCGGCGGCCAGGCTGGAGACAGTCGCTTGCATATGTCCAAAGGTAAGCGAGCCGGTCGGATCGACGGCGAGGCAACGAATTGCCTCAAAAAAGTTACAATTCCACGAATCTCCAGGCAATAATCATTCGCTCGCAACGAACCTTACGGCATCGCCACCGCGGCCGCGTGGCTTGCGCATGCCTCCCGCGCTCAACCGGCTTGCGCGCCCCACCAAACGCAATAGATAAGGGGGGAGGAGTTTTCCGCGCGCGATGACATTCGAAGACAACATCGGCCGCTCGCGTCCGCGCGAGCCTGCCATCAAGATTCATGGCCCCGAGGCCTTCGCGGCCATGCATAAGGCCGGCCGGCTGACGGCGGCGGGGCTGGACATGCTCGGCTCCTATGTCAAGCCGGGCGTCACCACCCAGCGTCTCGACGATCTCGCCTTCCAGTTCGCCATGGACAACGGAGCCTACCCGGCGACCTTGTTCTATCGCGGCTACACCAAGTCGATCTGCACCTCGATCAACCATGTCGTCTGCCATGGCATCCCCGACGACAAGCCGCTGCGCGAGGGTGATGTCCTCAACATCGACTACACGCTGATCGTCGACGGCTGGCACGGAGATTCCAGCCGCATGTACGGCGTCGGCGATATCTCGCGGAAAGCCGAGCGCCTGGTCGAGATCACCTATGAGAGCCTGCTGCGTGGCATCAAGGCGGTGCGCGCCGGCGCCACCACCGGCGATATCGGCTTCGCCATCCAGCGCTATGCCGAGGCCGAGCGCTGCTCGGTGGTTCGCGATTTCTGCGGCCACGGCATCGGTCAGCTCTTCCACGACGCGCCGAACATCCTGCACTATGGCAGCCCCGGCGAAGGCATCGAGCTCAAGCCCGGCATGGTCTTCACCATCGAGCCGATGATCAATCTCGGCAAGTCGGGTGTGAAAGTGCTCTCCGACGGCTGGACCGCGGTGACGCGCGACCGTTCGCTCTCCGCCCAGTTCGAGCACCAGATCGGCGTCACCGAGACGGGCTGCGAGATCTTCACGCTCTCGCCAGGTGGCCTCGACAATCCGCTCGCGGCGAAATGAGCGAGCGCCAGGGCAAGGGATCGCGCAAAGCACCCTCGCCCGCTGGACTGTTCGCAGAATCCGCTGCCCCAACGGCCTCCACGGCCCAGGCCCCGGCGCCGCATTACCACGGCCATCGCGACCGCCTGCGCGCCCGCTTCCAGGAGGCAGGCGCCGATGCGCTGCCCGACTACGAACTGCTGGAGCTGCTGCTCTTCCGCTCGATCCCCCAGCGCGACGTCAAGCCGCTCGCCAAGGAGCTGATCCAGCGCTTCGGCTCCTTCGCCGAGGTTTTGGCTGCTCCCGCCTCACGGTTGACTGAGGCCAAGGGCGTCGGCGAGGGCGTGGCGCTCGATCTCAAGATCGTCGAAGCCGCTCTGAAGCGCATGGCCAAGGGCGCCGTCGCCAAGCGCACCGTCCTCTCCTCCTGGTCCTCGGTGCTCGACTATTGCCGGATGGCGATGGCCTTCGCCGAGCGCGAGCAGTTCCGCATCCTGTTCCTCGACAAGAAGAACGCGCTGATCGCCGACGAGGTGCAGCAGACCGGCACGGTCGACCACACGCCGGTCTATCCGCGCGAGGTAATGCGCAGGGCGCTGGAACTTTCGGCTTCGGCGATCATCCTCGTCCACAACCACCCCTCGGGCGACCCGACGCCCTCCGGGGCCGACATGCGGATGACCCGCGAGCTCGTCGACATCGCCAAGCCGCTCGGCATCGCCATTCACGACCACATCATCGTCGGCCGAGACGGCCATGCGAGCTTCCGCAGCCTCGGCCTGATCTGAGCCGCAAGCCCGCGCTACGGGAGGCAGAGCACATGTCGCAGCTGACAGTGAAACGGGTTTATGATCCGCCGGCGCCCTGCGACGGCATGCGGATTCTGGTCGACCGGCTGTGGCCGCGCGGCGTCTCGAAGGACAGAATCGATCTCTGGCTCAAGGACATCGCGCCCAGCGATGCCTTGCGGCATGAATTCCACGGCCATCCCGATCGCTGGGATGAGTTTTGCGCAGCCTATGCGGCAGAGCTCGGCACGGCCCCGGCGCAGGCTGCACTTTCCACGCTGGACGAGAAGCTCAAGGAAGGTCCTGTGGCCTTGCTCTACGCCGCCAAAGACGAGCATCACAACAACGCAGAGGCCCTGAGGATCTGGCTGCAGCAACGGCGCAGCTCGACAAAAACCGGCTAGAAGCGCTTCCGTTACGGAGCCTTGAATAGAAGCGGTCGCTGCCGCCTCAGCTGGACCGCCGGGTGTTGCCGCTCAGCTGCGTGAGGACTTCGCTCCTCACTGTTGCCCATGAATTAGGCAGGCCGATCAATTGGCCGCCTCTTCCCCCTCTTCCCGAACGCCAGCGAATGCGCATAGGCTGACCGAAAAGGGGAAGAGGCTGCATGGTCGCATTCGATGAAATGACCGGCTTGGGCACGGAGCTGCGGCCTGCCTACGGAGCTCTCGACCGTTGGCTGAAGGAGGCTCCGCCGGAAACGCTGGCTCTGCGGCGCAGCCAGGCCGAGCTGTTCTTCCGGCGTATCGGCATTACCTTCGCCGTCTACGGCGACGCAGAATCCACCGAACGGCTGATCCCCTTCGATATCATCCCGCGCGTCCTGACCAAGCCGGAATGGACCAAGCTGGAAGCGGGCCTGCGCCAGCGCGTCACCGCGCTCAACATGTTCCTGGCCGATGTCTACGGGCCGAAGGAATGCCTCAAGGCCGGCATCATTCCACCGGATCTGGTCTACCGGAACGCCTGCTACCAGCTTGAAATGGTCGACTTCAAGGTGCCGCACGGCATCTACTGCCATATCGCCGGCATCGATGTTGTGCGCGTCGACGCCGACACCTTCTACGTGCTGGAAGACAATGCGCGCACCCCCTCGGGCGTCTCCTACATGATGGAGAACCGCGAAGTGATGCTCCGGCTCTTCCCAGAGCTCTTCGCCATGCATCGCGTCGCACCGGTCGACAATTATCCGGATCAGTTGCTGGCGACGTTGCGCTCGGTCGCGCCGCGCAGCGCGCCTTCCGACCCGACGATCTGCCTGCTGACGCCTGGCCAGTACAATTCGGCCTTCTACGAGCACTCATTCCTGGCCGACAAGCTCGGCGTCGAGCTGGTCGAGGGCTCGGACCTGCTGGTCAAGGACGACGTGGTCTATATGCGGACCACCCAGGGCCCCAAGCGCGTCGACGTGATCTACCGGCGCATCGACGATGATTTCATCGATCCGCTCGTCTTCCGCAGCGATTCGATCCTCGGCGTGCCAGGCATCATCGGGGCCTACAAGGCCGGCAACGTTACGCTGGCCAACGCGGTCGGCACCGGCGTTGCCGACGACAAGGCGGTCTACAGCTACATGCCGGAGATCGTGAAGTTCTTCACCGGCGAGGAGCCGATCCTGAAGAACGTCCCGACCTTCCGCTGCCGCGAACCCGAAGCCAACGCCTATGTCCTCGACAATCTCGAGAAGCTTGTCGTCAAGGAGGTCAACGGCTCGGGCGGCTACGGCATGCTCGTCGGCCCGCACGCCAACAAGGCGCAGATCGAGGCCTTCCGCCGCAAGCTCAAGGCCCAGCCGGACGGCTTTATCGCCCAGCCGACGCTGGCGCTCTCGACCTGCCCGACCTTCGTCGCCTCGGGCGTGGCGCCGCGCCATGTCGATTTGCGCCCCTATGTGCTCAGCGGCGCCAACGGCATCTCCTGCGTCCCCGGCGGGCTGACCCGCGTCGCGCTCAAGGAAGGCTCGCTCGTCGTCAATTCCAGCCAGGGCGGCGGCACCAAGGACACCTGGGTGCTCGACGCATGACGAACCCCGTCCTTCGCACGGCCATCTCGCTTCCGGAATCGCCTGCCATGCTGCGGAAAGGCTCTCGCTGACCATGCTCTCGCGTACCGCAGACAGCCTCTATTGGGTTTCCCGCTATGTCGAGCGGGCTGAATATCTGGCCCGCATCCTCGACGCCACGACCCGCCTCACCAACCTGCCGTCGACCTATGGCGGCGCCGGCACGGAATGGCAGAGCGCGGTCTTGACGGCCGGCTGCGAGGACACCTTCGCCCGGGCCTATGGCGAAGCGAACGAGCGCAATGTCTGCGACTTCCTGACCTTCAACCCGGACAATCCCTCCTCCATCCGCAACTGCCTCGCCCAGGCACGCTCCAATGCGCGCGCCGTGCGCACGGCGCTGACCTCGGAGATGTGGGACGCGCTCAACGGCGCCTGGCTTGAACTGCAGCGCTTCGAGAAGAAGCGGATGGACCGCGAGGAATTCGCTCGCTTCCTCGACTGGGTGAAGAACGTCTCGCTGGTCTTCGACGGCTCGGCCTACCGCACCATGCTGCGCGACGACAGCTACTGGTTCTCGCGGCTCGGCGTCTATATCGAGCGCGCCGACAACACCGCCCGCATCCTCGATGTGAAGTATCATGTGCTGCTGCCGGCGAACGAGCAGGTCGGCGGCTCGCTCGACTACTTCCAATGGACCACGGTGCTGCGCGAGGTCTCGGCGCTGACGGCCTATCACTGGGTCTATCGCGAGGCGGTGAAGCCGATACTGGTCGCAGACCTGCTCATCCTGAACCGCCGCATGCCGCGATCGCTCGCCGCCTGCTACGAGAACATCTCGCGCTTCCTCGACCATCTCGGCGATGCCTATGGCCGGCAGGGTTCATCCCAGCGCCAGGCGCGCAAGACGCTGGCGGGCCTGAGCAACACCCGCATCGACGATGTCTTCGAGCACGGGCTGCACGAATTCATCGAAGAGTTCATCACGGAGAACAACCGCCTCGGCAACACCATCTTCGAGCAGTATCTGCAATGAAAGCCTTGCTCGTGTTCAGGCTCTCGGCAAGAACGCGGCCGCGGTAACCCGCTCGGATTGGACCATGCGGATCAGGATCTCCCACACGATCAGCTACGACTACGCCGAGCCGGCGCGCCACATAACGCAGATTCTGCGTTTGACGCCGCGCGACCATGACGGCCAGCATGTGATGTCCTGGCGCATCGAGCCGAGCGTCGACGGCCGTTTGCGCGCCACGCAGGATGCGCATGGCAACATCGTCCATAGCTTCTACGCCGAAGGCCCGATCTCCTCGCTCAGCATCCGCATCGATGGGCTGATCGAGACCGTCGATCTGGCCGGCGCGGTCCGCGGCGGTCTCGAACGCGTCCCTTGCGAGGTTTATCGACGCGATACCCTGATGACGGGACACGATGACGCCCTGCGCAGCTTCGCTGACGAGGTGACGGCGGGCGCCGCCACGCCCTTGTCGCAGATGCATGCTCTTATGGCTGCCGTCGGCGATCGGATGAATTGCATCGATGCCAGTGGCCGCAGCGGGGTCGGAGCGATCGCGGCCTTTGTCGCGCAGGAGGCGATCGCGCAGGATGTCGCGCATGTCTTCATGGCCTGCGCCCGGCATCTCGGCATGCCCGCACGCTACGTCTCGGGCTATGTCGCACAAGCCGACGGCCTGCCGCACGGCAACGGTGCGCATGCCTGGGCAGAGGTGCATCTGGACGACTATGGCTGGATCGGTTTCGACTGCGCCAACGGCCTCTGCCCCATCGATACGCATGTTCGCGTGGCCGTGGGGCTCGATTTCGCCGATGCCGCGCCGGTGCGCGGCTCGCGTCAGGGCGGCGAAGGCGAGAATCTCAATGTGCTCGTCAGCGCCCGGGAGGCCGAAGGGCGTTTCGCCAATCAGTGATCGCGCTCGATCCGGCTCTTTATTCTAGCATCGGATTTCTCCGAAAAATGGATTCCACTTTTCGGTCCGATGCTCTGGGAGTGCTGCAGATGCAAGGACATGCCCCGTGACCTACTGCGCCGGAATCCTTGTGCAGGATGGCCTCGTCATGATCGCCGATACCCGCACCAATGCCGGGCTGGACGACATCTCGACCTTCCGTAAGCTCCATGTCTTCTCATGGCCGGGGGACCGCAACTTCGGTCTGATGACCGCCGGCAACCTCTCGATCACCCAGTCGGTGGTGAGCTTCCTGCACGAAGGCCTGCCAAACCCCGAGACCGGCGAGATCGACACCCTGCACAATGCGAGCTCGATGTTCCGTGCCGCGCAACTCGTCGGGCGCTGCATTCGCCATGTCCGCGAGATCGACGGCACGGCCCTCGAGGAAGCGCGAGTCAAGTTCGACATCTCGATGCTGTTCGGTGGCCAGATCAGGGGGCAGCCGATGCGGCTCTTCATGGTTTATGGCGCAGGCAACTTCATCGAATGCGGCGTAGACGCGCCCTTCCTGCAAATCGGCGAACACAAATACGGCAAGCCGATTCTCGACCGCGCCGTGACCTTCAAGACGCATCTCTACGATGCCCTCAAGGTCGGATTGATTTCGATGGATTCGACGATGCGCTCCAATCTCGGCGTCGGTTTGCCGATCGACCTGCTCGTCATGCGGCGGGACGCCGACGATCTCGAACTCAACAGGCGGATCGAGGCCGGAGAGCCCTATTTCCACGATTTGCGCGAGCGCTGGTCCGCCGCATTGCGGGCTGCCCATATGGCGATTCCGCGCCCACCTTACGTTCCATCCGACTCTTGACGCCGTCAGGTGGCAACGGGATATCAATAATTCGGGCTTTAAGTCGTCCGAACGACCTGCCTTGGATAACGAATGCTGCAACCGTTGGCCGCGAAGATGACGAACGCGGGTGCCTCCGCTCGTATGTTCGCGAGCACGGTGGTGACACTCGGCTGCGCGTTCCTGCTCCTGATGGCTGCCGGCATCGGCGTGGTCATCGCGATCACCCGCGAAGCCAATCGCCTCGAGGTGCAGCGTCAGGCCGAACGGATCGAGGCGGCCTTCAACGCCCAGATCAAGGTCAACGAATTGCGCCTGCAGGGCCTGACTACGGCCGGCGAGCTGCCGGATGCGTTGGAAGCGGATGACCCGAAACCTGCGCTCCAGGCCGCCTTCAAACGCCTGCGCAGTCAGTTCGCCGATTTCGACGGGGCTTTTATCGCATCCGCGGGCGGCACCGTGCTGGCCGGCATCGAAACGAACACGCAGCTGGGCCGGGCGGGGACGGAAGGGCCGCGCCATCTCGATCTGTTCCTGCGCAGTGCCAGGGAAGTTCCGCTCTCCATAGGCCAGGGCGAGGACAGCCTTCCGCAGCCCGGAACCTCGCGCTCGGCCATCGTGCGGGACCGCGACGAAACCCTGATGCTGACCGCCGTCAATCTTTCGCGCGCCATACCGCTCGGCACGGCGAATATGCCCGAAGCGCTGCTCCTCATTGCCTACCGGCATATCTCGACAAGCCTTTTGGCCGAGCTGTCCGACCGATATCGCATCGCCGACATCCGATTGATCGCCGCCCAGCCCAGCGACGGACACAACGGGTTGGCATTGCGGGCGCCCGACGGGACGGTTTCCGGTTGGCTGAGCTGGACGCCGACTCGCCCCGGCGACGTCATGCTGCACCGGTTCCTCTGGGCCCTGATCGCAGTGGCGTTGCTGTTTTCGGCGATCTTCATCTTCGTCGTTCAGCGCCTGCGCGCCGCTGCCGGGCAGATCGAACTGCGCGAGCGCCAGATCCAGCGCCTCGCGGGGCAGGACGAGCTCTCGCTCCTGCCGAACCGGCGCAGCTTCGACCTGACTCTGGACCAGACTCTCGCCGATCTGCAGCAGGACGGCCGGACTCTCGCCGTGATGCTGATCGATCTCGATCGCTTCAAGGCGGTCAACGATACCTATGGCCATACGGCGGGCGACGAACTGATCCGTCAGGTCGCCACGCGGCTCGCGAGCTCCGTACAGGCTGAGGACACGGTCGCGCGCATCGGCGGCGACGAGTTCGGCATCATCCAGACGCAGGCCACGCCTGCCCGCTGCACTGCGCTGGCGGAACGCATCCTTACGCGCCTCACCGAACCCTTCATCGTCATGGGCATCGAGGTCACGATTGGCTGCTCCATCGGTATCGCGATGGCTCCGCGCGACGGCAAGGATCGCGAGATGCTGCTGAAGCTGGCAGATACCGCGCTCTACCAGTCCAAGAACAATGGCCGGAATCGTTTCGCCTTCTTCGAAACGCAGATGAACCGATCCCTGCAACTCAAGCGGATGGTCGAGGACGACCTGCGCCGCGCCATCGAGAACGATGAGCTGACGCTGCATTACCAGCCGCAGGTTTCGGTTGATGGCTCCACCATAGTCGGCGTCGAGGCGCTGGTCCGCTGGCCGCACCCGGTGCATGGCATGATCCCGCCATCGGATTTCATCACCATCGCGGAGGAGCGTGGCCTGATCGTGCCGTTGAGCGAGTGGGTGCTGCGGCGTGCCTGCAGCGAAGCCCGGCGCTGGTCGGGCGTTCGGCTCGCGGTCAACGTGTCGCCGATCCAGTTCCGCCACAAGGACTTCGTCGCCAACGTCATCCGCATCATCGAGGAGACGGATTTCGATCCGGCACAGCTGGAGCTCGAGCTCACCGAAGGCGTGCTGATCGAGGATGCCGATGCCGCCGAGACTGCGATGATGGATATTCGCGCGCATGGCGTCGGCCTGGCGCTCGACGATTTCGGCACCGGTTATTCGAGCCTGATCTATTTGCGGCGCTTCGCCTTCGACAAGATCAAGATCGACCGCTCCTTCCTCGAATATATGGAAGCAACCGGCGAATCCGCGATTCTGGTCCACTCCATGGCGCATCTCGGCCGCGCGCTTGGCCTGCGCGTCTGCGCCGAAGGCGTCGAGACCGCCGAGCAGCATCGTTTCCTGCAGGCGATCGGCTGCCACGAGCTGCAGGGCTTCCTGTTCTCGAAGGCCGTGCCCGCCCACGAGATCGATCGGCTGCTGGATCTCAGCAACCCTTTTGCTGAAGTCCTCGTTGCCGCCTGAAATCCGTCTTCAGAACAGCAGCTCGTGGATGCCGCTGAAGATCGCATAGGCGAAACCGGCGCTGAGCAGCAGCCCCGCCGCACCGAAGACCGCCCCGATGATGATCAGGACCCCGTCGCGCTCGACGAGGCCGAGCCCTACCAGACAGACGGCGAGACCGAGCGGTATCTGTCCGATGAAGGGCGCCGCGACGATCAGGCCCAGTGCCAGGACCAGCATCAGAAGCCCGAGTACCGGAACCGCGTAGGGACTGCCCAGCATCGTCAGGCGCGGCTTCGAAAAGCGTTCGAGCCGAACCAACGCCGGCAGCGCCCGCTCGACCGCACGATTGAGCTCTGGCTTGCCGATGCTGCGGGTAAGCAGAGCCTGCGGCAGCCAGGGCATCCGCCGGCCCATCAGCATCTGAAGGGCAATGAAGGCGAGGACCAGGCCGCAAACCAAGGGGATCGGCGGCGGCATCGGCAGGCAGTTCGGCAGGCCGAGTAGCACGACGAGCAGGGCGTAGGCCCGGTCCTGGAGTGCGGCGACGATCGTACCGACCGCGATCCGGTCCCCCGGCAGTCCGGCGAGCGCCGTCAGAAGTCCGGAGGTGCGCAGGGAAGATGACAAAGGAACAAAGGCCGTGCCGAAGCGGAAGCGCCCGCCTAGCACGGCCGGCAGCCGCCCAACAAGCACGCCGCACGCAGGCGTTCAATGCCGGACGCTCAAGCCCCCTATAGGGACGGACCGAAAAGCGGAACCGGAAATCCGGAGAAATTCGACGCTCGCACAAAGGGATAGGCTGCCACCGCGCCTGCGGTGGGACGCGCAGCGATCTAGCGCAGCCGCCTCAGTGCAGCGTCAGCACGCCGTTCAGGTTGCGGATTTCGGCTGGCCGGATCAGTCGTGAATGCGCAACGGTGACCGAATGAAGCGGCCCATCGAGCTCACGCCGCCAGAAGGCGAGAAAATCGTGAAGCACCGGAAAGCGCGGCGCGAGGTCGTATTGCTGCCAGATATAGGTCTGCAATACGTGAAGATGATCCGGCATCCGGTAGAGAATCGTCGCCGTTGTCAGTCCGTAGCCTTCCAGCTGCTTGATGAAGTCTGCAGAGACCATCGTCACCTCCTGTCCCGAAACGGAATGAAAGCTTAGCCGGATACGTCGAGGCTGCTCCCCGTTGGTTAACAAAAGCTTGCAATTCTACTGCCAAACTGCTGCTATCCAAACTGATATCGTGGGTCGGCGCCCGCAATATCGCGTCGTTGGGGGGCGTGCGTGGCGTGTGGCTCGAGTAAGGCCAAGCGGGCCGCGCTGGTGCTTGTCCTGACAACCGTTCCTCTTGACCTGCATGCGGAGGAGGAGGATCCCGACCAGCGTTCACCCACATCGACGGTGATATTCGGCTCGATGGAGGCAGGGCCGACAAAAACCTTCGCCTCGGTCGGCATGAAGCGTGCCCTTGGCGGCGCGCTTGCCGGAAGCGGTTTCAGACTATTCCTCAAGGCCGGCACCTCACAGGAGCAAACGCGGCGCCAGCCACCGAATGGCACCACCTACAAGGCCGAGTCATTGGCGATGTTGGGTTACGAATGGCGCATCGGCAGCAGCTTTTTCGCGCTGTATGCCGGCTCCGACTTTGAAAGCGAGCAGCGCATCGAAGCCTTCGGCCCATCGTTGATCACGACGCGCTATGGGGCGCGGCTCCAGGCCGATCTTTGGGCGATACCTGCCGATGGCATGATGCTCCAGGCCAATGCCTATGCGTCCTCGGTCGATCATCGCCTCTGGGCACGCCTCGCGCCCGGTTGGCGAGTGCCGGCGGGGTTCTATGTCGGCCCTGAGGCAGAAGCCTATCGCGCGTCCGATTACCGCAAGTTGCGGCTCGGACTCCATCTTACGGGACTGCGTCTCCTCGGCCTGGAATGGCGCCTCTCCGGCGGCTGGCAGAGAACAAGCGACCGCCCATCGGAGGCCTATGGCACGTTGGGGCTGCACTGGTTGCGCTAGAGCGGGCGCAGCATCCACCAGCCGCACAAGCATGGAATGCTCCCGATTCAGCCTTGCAACGCCCGCAAGGCCTCCGGCGTATCGACGTCGATGGCGATGGCCGGATCTTCGAATCCGACCTCGACCACGCGCTCGCCGGCCTCGTCGAGCAGTCGCCGCGCCCCACGATCGCCCGTGAGCAGCGATACTGCCGGAAAGACCTCCCGCGCCAGCAGCACCGGGTTGCCGCGCTGCCCGAACAGCGTCGGCACGACGGCGAGCGCCTCCGGCCGCGCGCCATGCGCCTCGATCAGCCGTTCGATCACCTTCGGGGTCACGTTCGGCATGTCGCCGAGCGAAATCACCGCGCCCTGGACCTCGACAGGCAGGGCGGCGACGCCAGCCTTCAAAGTACTCGCCATGCCCGAGGCATAGTCGGGGTTGTGCACGATCCGGACAGGCAAATCCGCAAGGGCGGCCGCGACGGCATCCTGCTCGTGACCGGTGACGACCAGGACCGGCGACAGGCCGGCTTCGATTTGCGACTCCACCGCGTGACGCAGGATCGGCTTGCCATGCAGCGGCTGGAGCAGCTTGTTGCGCGCGCCCATGCGCGTCGACTGCCCGGCAGCGAGAACGATGCCGGCGATCGGGCCGCCTTCCTCATGGCCCGGCGCGCGCGGCTGTGGCCGCGAGACGATCTCCATCAGCAACCCGCCGACGCCCATGCGCTGAACGTCCGAACGCCCGACCCGGATCCCCGCGAGGCTGCGCTGCAGCACCCAGTCGAAGCTGTTTTCCTTTGGCGAGCGTGCACAACCCGGCGCCCCGATCACCGGCTTGCCTGCGAGCCTGCCGAGCATCAGCAGATTGCCGGGATCGACCGGCATGCCGAGATGTTCGACCTCCCCGCCGGCTTCCACCAGCGCCTGTGGAATGACGTCGCGCCGGTCGGTAATGGCCGAGGCACCGAACACCACGATGATGTCGGCCTTTCCCTTCGCCTGCTCGACAAGCGCAGCGGCGAGCGGCTGCGGCTCATGCGGAACACGCTTGTCGGCCGCCAGCACGGCCTGCGCCGGAGCCAGACGTTCCTCCATGATCCGCAGGGTCTTGTCGACGACGCTTGGCTTGAGGCCCGGCAGCAGGGTCGAGATCACCGCCACCCGCGACGGACGATAGGGTGCGATCGCGATGGCCGGCCCGGCACCGAGCGCCGCCAGCGCCTCCTCCATCTGCGTCTCGGCAACCGCGTAGGGAATGATCTTCACCGTCGCGACGAGCTCACCTGCCACGACTGCTTTGAGCGCCGGCAGCGTCGCAACCGTGATCGCCTCGTCCACAGCATTGAACGCATCGATGGCGGCGACATCGATCTTGAGAACGCCGGCCGTGGCCGCGAACATGTTGACCCGGCCGGTAAAAGGCAGTTCGGCGGCGATGGCCTCGCCGGTCATCCTTGCGGCCAGGCGCTCGGCCGCCGCGTTCTCGCCGATATCGCCCGGCTCCAGCCGGACTGCGACAATCTCCTGGACACCGGCCTCGCGAAGCCGCGCCGCCAGCTCCGTCGTGATCGTGGCCCCCTTCTTCACGGTCGCTCCGCCGGCGCGAATCGTATGCGCCGCGATGCAGCCGGCGGCATCGGCAATAGCGACAGGCCCGAATCTCATCTGCTGCGCCTCTCAGGCCGGCTTGCGGCGCGGGCCGCGCAAGGTCGAGACGATCTCCGCCAGGATCGCAAGCGCGATCTCCGCCGGCGAGACCGCTCCGATGTCGAGCCCGATCGGCGCGTGGATGCGCTCGATGGTTGCCGCATCGAAACCAGCCGCAGTCAGCCGCTCGACGCGCTTGCCATGGGTCTTCCGGCTGCCGAGCGCGCCAACATAGAAGCAGTCCGAGCGCAGCGCCGCCTCCAGCCCGGGATCGTCGATCTTCGGGTCATGGGTCAGGGCGACGAAGGCGGTGTAGCTGTCGAGGCCGATCCGGCCGATGGCCTCGTCCGGCCATTCCGCCAGCAATTCGGTCTCTGGAAAGCGCTCGGGCGTCGCGAAGGCCGTGCGGGGGTCGACGATGACGAGGTCGAGCTCGAGCGTCCTGGCCATCGGCGCCATCGCCTGCGAGATATGGACGGCGCCGGTCACCACGATTCGCGGATGCGGAGCCTGCACGGTCAGGAAGTACTGCGCGCCCTCGACCTCGACCATGCCGCTCTTGCCCATGCGCAGCTGCCGTTCCAGCAGCTCGGCCAGCGGGTCCCCGGAAACCGCTGCGTGCTTGACGAGCCGCTGCGTACCGCCAGCGATGTCGGTCACGAGCACGGTGGCGCGGCGTGCCTGGCGCTCGGCATTGAGCGCCGCGAGAATGGAGAGATCCACGGTCTCAGCCCCTGTCCACCGCGAGCTTCAGCCCGAGCCCGATCATCAGCGAGCCGCCGATCCAGCGCCCGAAAGCGAACCCCGCCCTGGTCTTCTTCATCGCGCCCACGACCAAGGAAGCGCCGAAGACCGTGACGAGATCGGCCGAGGAGAAGGCGAAATTGACGATCATGCCGAGGATCAGGAACTGCGCCCAGACCGGGAGCGGGGCGGCCGGATCAACGAACTGCGGCAGAAGCGCGATGAAGAACAGCGCAACCTTCGGGTTCAGGATCTCGACGATGAAGGAATCGAGCAGCGCGCGCTTCACCGTTTTCGGCGGCGCGACAGGCTGATCGGGCGCGCCCAGGCGCGAGCGGATCATGCCGATGCCGATCCAGACCAGATAGATCGCACCGGCGATCTTCACTGCCATGAACAGTTCCGGCACATGCTTGAACACGGCCGACAGGCCGAAGGCAGCGGCAAAGACGTGGACATAACAGCCGAGATGGATGCCGAGCATCGCCATCAGGCCGGCCTTGCGGCCATGGCTGATCGTCTGGGCGGCGGTATAGAGCAGCGCCGGCCCCGGAAAATAGGCGACGAGGATCGTCACCGTCGCGAAGGCGATCAGCGTTTCCCAGGAGGCCATCTCAGTTCACCTTTTCGACATAGACCTTGATGCGGCCGCCGCAGGAGAGGCCGACCTTCCAGGCCGCCTCGTCGGCGACGCCGAATTCCAGCATGCGCGCCTTGCCGTCGGCGATCACGTCGGCAGCCTCGGCCACTACCGCGCCTTCGACACAGCCGCCCGAGACCGATCCGAGGAAATTGCCCTCGCCGTCGATGACGAGATGCGAGCCGACCGGGCGCGGCGCCGAGCCCCAGGTCTCGACCACCGTGGCGATCGCCACATGCCGGCCACCGCGACTCCACTCCTCGGCAGCGCGCAGGATATCGGTGTCGGTGCTGATCATCGCCGGGCCTTTCGCGAATGACGCGGAAACGGGTTCGATCTTATGCGCCAATGCCACACTTGCGTCGAGCGGGCGGGGCAAAGCCGTTATGCGGTGCCTTTATATGTGCTAGCGCTCGGCTGAATTCAAACGCTCGAAGGCGAGGAAGCAATGCCCTTAACGGGCCAAGACGGTGTCGTCCTGCTGCACGGAATCCTGCGCCGCGCAGCCTCAATGCAGAAGCTCCAACAGGCGCTCGCGGCCGAGGGTTATCGCGTTCTCAATCTCGACTATCCCTCGCGCGAGCAGGACCTTGCGCAGATCGTCGACGGGCTGTCGGCCCCGATCACCGCCTTTGAGGCGGAGCTGACACGAAATCTCCACTTCGTCACTCATTCCATGGGTGGGCTCGTTGCCCGCGCCTATCTCAACCGCTGCCGCCCGAAGCGCCTCGGGCGCGTCGTCATGCTCGCGCCGCCGAACGAAGGCAGCGAGATCGCCGATCTGCTACGCCGGAACTGGCTCTACCGCAGCGCCTTCGGCCCGGCCGGCGGCCAGCTTGCGACGCAGCGCAGCGAGGAGCTGTGCCATCTGCTCGGCGAGGTCGACTATCCTCTCGGCGTCATCGCCGGCGACCGCTCGCTTTATGTCTTTGCGTCACTGGTCCTGCCCGGCCCCAATGACGGACGCGTCTCGGTCGAGCGGACTCGCGTCGCCGGCATGAGTGACCACATCGTCCTGCCAACGAGCCATCCGCTGATCATGCGCGACCCGGAAGCCATGGCCCAGACCATCCACTTCCTGCGCCATGGTCGGTTCAGGCGATGAGCTTTGGCATCTGCGCCCGTTTCAACCACAGGCGCGGATCGTTCTCGCGCCCGACGTCCCGCGACAGCGCCGCACAAAGATCCGCCATGGCAGCGAGATTATGGATCGGCCGGAACGAATCGACATGCGGCAGCATCGCCCGGATGCCGCTCGCCCGCGCCGCGAAGGCATCGTAGCGCAGCAGCGGGTTGAGCCAGACCAACTGCCGGCAGGAGCGATGCAGCCTGTCCATCTCGAAGGCGAGGCTGTCGTCGAGATGGCGCTCGAGCCCGTCGGTGAAGAGCAGCACCACCGCCCCGCCTGCCAGCACGCGCCGCGACCAGACGCGGTTGAACTCGTGCAGTGCCGCGGAGATGCGGGTGCCGCCCTCCCAATCCGGCGCCGCCTTGCCGGCAAGCGCCAGCGCCTCGTCCGGATCGCGTGCCTTCAGCATCCGGGTGACGTTGGTCAACCGCGTACCAAAGACGAAGGAATGCACGCGCCGGCGCTTTTCGGTCAGCGCATGCAGAAAATGCAGGAAAATCCGCGAATACTCCGCCATCGAGCCGGAGATATCGACCAGCGCAACGATCGGCGGATGCATCTCGCGCCGCTCCCGGAAGGCGAGATCGATCGAGCCCCCGCCTCCCCGGAGCGACTGCCGGAGCGTCCGCCGCAGGTCGATCGTCCGTCCATGTGCCAGGGGCCTGAACCGCCGCATCGGCACGCTGTCATCCGGCAGCCTCAGTTCGGCGATGAGTTGCTTGGCGCGCGCGATTTCCGCCGCGGTCATCTGCGCGAAGTCGCGCGCCTTCAGCATCTCGCGATCCGAGACCGTCAACCGCGCCGTCAGCTCCGTCAGCTCGACCGGCGCCTCGTCCTCCCGCGCCGGCGGCGCGAAAGCCTCGGCCACGCGCAACGCCCCCGCCTCGGTCTTTTCCGGCTGGCTGTTGGCACCGGGCGACACCGGCGACATCTGCGCCATGATCTTCTCGATCAGATTGCGCCGGCGCCAGAACAGCCGGAACGCCTGATCGTAGACCGGACTGTCCTCATGCTTCTTCACGAAGATCGCGTGCAGCGCCCAGTAGACGTCAGGGCGGTCGCCCAGCGCACCATCGCCCAAGGCCTCGACCGCCTCGACCACCGCCCCGGACCCGACCGGCAGCCCGGCCGCACGCAAGGCACGCGCGAAATAGGCGACGTTCTCGGAAAGCTTGCCGGTCATCGCTGCCCGCCTGGCCTCCCGCAGCCCTCATCTTGAGGAGCCGCGGCACGCGGCGTCTCGAAGGATGATCCAGCACACCCTCGAGTCGTCTGGAGCATCCTTCGAGACGGCCCTGCGGGCCTACTCAGGGTGAGGGCGGCGGGTGACCTCAACCCCGCATCTCCGTCATGAACACCTTTTGGGCGACCTGCCAGCGACTCTCGATCTTCAACAGCGAGAGCAGATCGGTGAAGTAGCGCGGCGGCATCTGGCATTTGACCTTGACCAGCGCCAGCGTCGGCCCGACGAGATCGATCGTCAGGATGTGGTCGTCGCGCTGCAGCCCCGCCGCCTGCGGCGAAGGCCGGTTGCGGACGAGATCGAGCCATTGATCGCGCGGAACGATCTGGATCGTGCCGTCCTCGCGGGCCGTGGTCAGCGCGCTGGTCGGGTGGAAGACATGTGCGAGCTTCTCGGCGTCGCCCTCATAGAGCCCGTCGAGATAGGTCCGCACCGTCGCTTCCACGGCCTTGATGTCTGCGTTCATGGCTTCCCCCTCACGCTTCTCCGCCGGAGAAAACTGCGGCCATCGACGAAAAGCTAGCGCCCCGCCTCGGCCTTGGCCTGATCCAGCAGTTCCTTCACCTTGGAGCCCTGCATCGCCTGGATATCGTCCTGATACTTCAGCAGCGCGCCGAGCGTGTCGGAGACGATGGCCGGATCGAGCGCGACAGCGTCGAGCTCGATCAGAGCCGTCGCCCAGTCCAGCGTCTCGGCGACGCCCGGCTGCTTGAACAGCTCCTCCTTGCGAATCGCCTGCACGAAGCCGACGACCTGCTTCGAGAGCTTGGCGGGCGCATCCGGCACCTTGGCCTTCAGAATGGCGAGTTCGCGCGCCGCATCGGGATAGCCGACCCAGTGATAGAGGCAGCGCCGCTTCAGCGCGTCATGGATCTCGCGCGTGCGGTTCGAGGTCAGGATCACGATCGGCGGCTCGGCCGCCTTCACCGTGCCGAATTCCGGAATCGTCACCTGTGCATCGGCCAGCACTTCGAGCAGGAAGGCTTCGAAGGCCTCGTCGGTGCGGTCGAGCTCGTCGATGAGCAGGATCGGCGCCCCGCCATCCTGCGGCTCCAGCGCCTGCAGCAGCGGCCGCTTCACCAGATATTTCTCGGAGAAGATGTCGCCTTCCAGGCGCTCGCGATCCTCGGCGACCCCACCGGCCTCGGCGAGGCGGATCGCCATCATCTGCCCGGAATAGTTCCACTCATAGACGGCGGAGGCGAGGTCGAGCCCCTCATAGCATTGCAGCCGGATCAACCGCCGGCCCAGGCCCGCTGCAAGCACCTTGGCGATCTCGGTCTTGCCGGTGCCAGCCTCCCCCTCCAGCAGCAGCGGCCGCTTCATCCGCAGCGCCAGGAACAGCACGGTCGCCAGCGCGCGGTCGGCGACATAACCCTGCGACTGCAGCAGGGTCAGTGTGGCGTCGATCGAGACGGGGATAGGGGAAGCGTTGAGCATGACCGATTTCTATCGCGACGGGCAGATTGAAGGAAGGCGCGGAGCGCACGGCCATGCTGCTGACATGGCAGGGCGGTAAGCAAGTCCAGACTCGCTATGCCTGAACGACGGAGCGCAGATCATGACCACCGATCAGATCGCCAAGGACTTCGTTGCCCTGCTCAAGGAGGGCAAGCACCACGAGGCCGCCAACCGCTTCAACGCCGACGACATCGTCAGCTACGAGAACATGCCCGGCCCGATGGCCGTCTGCCGCGGCAAGGAAGCCGTCAGGCAGAAGGGCGAGTGGTGAGTCGCGAACCACGAGATGCACGACTTCAGCAGCGAAGGCCCGTATCTCAACGGCGACCAGTTCGCCGTCCGCTTCCAAGTCGACGTCACCGTCAAGGAGACCGGCGAACGCCGCGTGATGGACGAGGTCGGTCTCTACACCGTCGAGAACGGCCGGATCGTCGAGGAACGCTTCTTCTACTGAAGCGTCTCCGTAGATCGTCATTCTCGGGGAGCACGATGCGCTGGCCCGAGAATCTCATGCCGGAAGAGGCGCCTGCCCTTCACGAGACGCTCGGGGCAATCCCGAGCATGACGGCATGCGCCGCAACGCCTCGGACAAACCCTCGGCCGTCAGCCCACCTTCGCCGTCGCTTGCGCGACGGCTTGTTTGGCCATGGAGCCGATCAGGTGGGCGCGGTATTCGGGATCGGCGTGGATGTCGCCGTTGATGCCATCAGCCGTGTGCTTGAGGCCCTCAAGCGATTTCGGCGCGAAGCGCGCCTTGAGCGCCGCTTCAGCCTCGGGCCAGCGAAACACGCCGCCCTCGCCCGCCCCCGTCACCGCAACGCGGATCTCGCTGCCGCGCTTGGCAACGAAGACGCCGACCATGGCGTAGCGCGAGGCAGGGTTGCGGAACTTGGCGTAGCCCGCCTTCGAGGCGAGCGGGAACGAGACCTTGGTGATGATCTCGCCCTCTTCCAGCGCCGTCTCGTAGAGCCCGGTGAAGAACTCCTCGGCCGTCAGCTTGCGCTTGTTGGTGACGACCGTGGCGCCCAGCGCCAGAAGCGCCGCCGGATAATCAGCCGCCGGGTCGTTGTTGGCGACCGAGCCGCCGATCGTGCCGCGGTGGCGCACATGCGGGTCGCCGATATGGCCGGCAAGGAAGGCGAGCGCCGGAATGGCTTCCTGCACCTCCGCCGAGCCAGCGACCTCGGCATGGGTGGTCATCGCGCCGATGACGAGGTTGCGACCCTTGCGAGCGATGCCTTTGAGATCGGCGCAAGCCCCGAGATCGACGAGTGCGGAGGGCGAAGCCAGCCGCTGCTTCATCGTCGGCAGCAAAGTGTGGCCGCCGGCCAGGAGCTTGGCGTCCTCCTTCTTGGCGAGCAGCGTCGCCGCCTGCCGGGAGCTGGTGGGCTTGTGATAGGTGAAAGCGTACATGTGCTCTTCCTTTCAGCTCACTCGGCCGCCATGCGGCTGATCGACTTCTGCGCCGCACGCCACACCGCCTGGGGCGTGGCGGGCATCGCGATGTCCTCATGGCCGAGCGCGTCGGTGATGGCGTTGATGACGGCGGGCGGTGATGCGATGGCTCCGGCCTCCCCGCAGCCCTTGATGCCGAGCGGGTTCGACGGGCACGGCGTCACCGTCATGCCGACATCGAAGGACGGCAGGTCGTCGGCGCGCGGCATGCAGTAATCCATGAAGCTCGCGGTCACGAGCTGGCCGTCGCCATTGTAGCGGGCACCTTCGAGCAGCGCCTGGCCGACACCCTGGGCGATGCCGCCATGGACCTGCCCCTCGACGATCATCGGGTTGATGACGTTGCCGAAATCGTCGACGGCCGCCCAGCGATCGATCCTGGTGATGCCCGTTTCCGGGTCGATCTCGACCTCGCAGATATGAACGCCGGCCGGGAAGGTAAAATTCGTCGGGTCGTAGAACGCCCCCTCCTTCAGCCCCGGCTCCAGCTCCTGCCCGTTGAACTTGTGCGCAACATAGGCCTGCAGCGCGCAGGAGCCGAAATCGAGCTTCCGGTCGGTGCCCTTCACCGCGAAATGCCCGTCGGCGAAGTCGATATCGGCCTCGTCGGCCTCCAGCACATGGGCGGCGACCTTCTTGCCCTTGGCGATGACCTTGTCGAGCGCCTTGAAGATCGCGGACATGCCGACCGCGCCGGAGCGCGAGCCATAGGTGCCCATCCCCATCTGCACCTTGTCCGTATCGCCATGGATGATCGAGACATTGTCGATGGGGATGCCGAGCCGGTCGCTGACGAGCTGCGCGAAGGTGGTCTCATGGCCCTGGCCATGGCTGTGCGAGCCTGTCAGCACTTCGACCGTCCCGACCGGATTGACCCGGACTTCGGCCGATTCCCACAGGCCGACGCCCGCGCCGAGCGACCCCACCGCCGCCGAAGGGGCGATGCCGCAGGCCTCGATATAGGAGGAGAAGCCGATGCCGCGGAGCTTGCCGGTGCGGGCGGAGTCGCGCTTGCGCTTGCCCAGCCCCTTGTAGTCGATCATCTCCAGCGCCTTCTTCAGCGAGGCGCCGTAATTGCCGGTGTCGTACATCATGATGACCGGCGTCTGGTGCGGGAACTTCTTGATGTAGTTCAGCATCCGGAACTTCGCCGGGTCCTTGCCGAGCTGGCGCGCCGTGATCTCGATCAGGCGCTCGACCACGAAGGTCGCCTCCGGCCGCCCGGCGCCGCGATAGGCGTCCACGGGGGCGGTGTTGGTGTAGACCGCGTCGACCTCGCAATAGATCGCCGGGATGTCGTACTGCCCCGACAGCAGCGGCGCGTAGAGATAGGTCGGCACCGACGACGAGAAGGTCGAGAGATAGGCGCCGAGATTGGCCGTGGTGTGGACCTTCATACCGAGGATCTTGCCCTCGCCATCGGTTGCCAGCTCCGCATGGGTGACATGGTCGCGGCCATGCGCGTCGGAGAGGAAAGCTTCAGTGCGATCCGCCGTCCATTTCACCGGCCGCCCGACCTTCTTCGCCGCCCAGACGCAGACTGTCTCCTCGGCATAGATGAAGATCTTCGAGCCGAAGCCGCCGCCGACATCCGGCGCGATCACGCGCAGTTTGTTCTCCGGTGCGATACCGATGAAGGCCGAGAGCACGAGCCGCGCCACATGCGGATTCTGGCTCGTCGTAAAGAGCGTAAAGACGCCGTCGCCGGCGTCGTAGTCGCCGACCGCCGCGCGCGGCTCCATCGCGTTGGGCACGAGCCGATTGTTGACGAGATCGAGCTTGGTGACGTGCTTGGCCGCCTTGAAGGCCTTCTCGGTCGCGTCCTTGTCGCCGAGATGCCAGTTGAACACCGTGTTGTCCGGCGCCTCGTCATGGATCGCGGTCTTGGCGCCCGCGGCCTTGGCGGTGTCGACCACCGCAGGCAGTTCCTGATAGTCGACGACAATCGCCTCGGCGGCGTCCTTCGCCTGCGCCAGCGTTTCGGCCACCACCACGGCGACATGGTCGCCGACATAGCGCACCTTGCCCTGGGCGAGCGCCGGATGCGGGCCGGCGCGCATCGGCGAGCCGTCCTTGTTGTGGATCATCCAGCCGCAGATCAGCCCGCCGACTTTGTCGGCGGCGAGATCGGCGCCGGTGAAGATGCCGAGCACGCCCGGCATCGCCGCGGCGGCCTTGGTGTCGATCGACCCGATCTTGGCATGCGCATGGGGCGAGCGCAGGAAATAGGCGTGGGCTTGCCCCGGACGATTGACGTCGTCGGTATAGCGGCCCTGGCCGGTGATGAAACGATGATCTTCCTTGCGACGGACTGCGGCGCCGATTCCGGTAACGGACATGGTGTTCCCTCCTCGCACGGCGCCTCTGGCGGACGCCTCACTGCATGGAACGCATGAAGGACGAAAAACCCGCGCCTTGGGGCACGGGCGGGTGCCTCACTCGGCGGCCCGGCGCACCGGCGCCGCGCCCTTGCCCATAGCCTCCGCACCGGCGGCGATCGCCTTGACGATGTTGTGGTAGCCCGTGCAGCGGCAGATGTTGCCTTCGAGATCTTCGCGGATCGTCTTCTCGTCGAGCTCGTGGCCGCGGCGGTTCACCATGTCGACGGCAGCCATGATCATGCCCGGCGTACAGAAGCCGCATTGCAGGCCGTGATGCTCACGAAAGGCCTCCTGCATCGGGTGCAGGGTGGCGCCGTCGGCCAGCCCCTCGATGGTGGTCACGTTCGCGCCTTCGACCGAGACGGCGAGCGTGGTGCAGGATTTGACGGCCTTGCCGTCGAGATGCACGACGCAGGCGCCGCACTGGCTGGTGTCGCAACCGACATGGGTGCCGGTCAGTCTTAGGTTTTCGCGAAGCAGTTCCACCAGCAGGGTGCGCGGGTCGACATTGGCGGTGACGGCTTTGCCGTTCACCGTCAGCGAAACAGTGGTCATGAGCACATCTCCTGTGACCCGTCTCTGATGCCCGCCCACCCCCTCCCTGGGTCTGGGTCAGGCTGAGCGCTTCCGGCAGCTTCGCCCCATCGGGCAGCTTTTCCTTGGAACAGCTCAAAAACGAATGTGGACCCGCGATTTTGCCGGGTCAAGCGGCGGGCGCTTTCGGTGTGCTATGCGTTTTGCGCCGAATTCGGACGGTTTTCTCCTTGCTGCGACACGGACCGGCAATTGCGACCACCTTTGCGGCATTGGTGCTTTTTTAAGGTTATTGCCGCAACGTCGGCGCTCGTGGCCGCCATTCCGGCCGCGAACGAGGGTCGTCGCGTGGCCGTGTTGATGGAACAGATTCAACGCCGGCTGCATGCGATCGGCTACGGTGAGAAGCAGCGCGCCCGCCTGCGCCTCTACCGCCCCTTGGTCGATGGCGCGATCGAGCAGCTGATCGCAGCCGATTTCGAGCGTGCCTTCTCCATCCATAACGAGCTTCGCAACAGCGTAGCTGCTGTATCCCAGACACTCTACCCGGCTTCCGCAGCGCATTTTCGCCTGTTGTTCGATGGCGACTTCGACGAGAATTATGTCGCTTCGGCCGAGCGGCTCTGCCTGATCGAGAGAGAAGCCCGCGTACGCGCCAGGGCTCGCTCTTCGATCGCGTTCTCGTTGATGCGCGAGCTCTGCGTCGAGAACCGCCGCCGCGCACTGTTCACCCCGCGGCAATTCGCCGAGGATCTTTTCGTGATCGAACGGATCCTGACCTACGACGTCAACACCGCGATGACGATGAATCGCGAGTACGAGGAGGCCGATGCGCGGAGGCGGGCCTCCGCCATCGACCAGACCGCCGCGACCCTGCGGCACCGGATCGGGAACCTCGACAACACCATCAACGACGCGGTCGAGCAATTTGTCGCCACCGCCGCCGAAACCGGCCGCGCCACGGCCTTCATCAAGGATACGGTCGGCAAGGTCGCGAGCGCATCTGTGGTCGTGCGGGAAAAGTCGATCCAGACGGCAGCCGCCACCGAGGAGATGTCGGCCAACATCGCCGATATCGGCCAGCGCGCCCGGCAGAGCTTGTCGATCACACATCAGGCCGTGCTCGATGCCGGGCAGATGAATGAGGCGATCGCCCGCCTGCGCGAGGTGACGGGCAATATCGGCAAGGTCGTCGGCATGATCGCCGACATCGCCGCGCAAACCAATCTGCTCGCCCTCAACGCCACGATCGAGGCCGCACGCGCCGGCGAGTCCGGGCGTGGCTTCTCGGTGGTCGCATCCGAGGTGAAGTCATTGGCGACGCAGACCGCGAACGCCACGCAGGACATTGCCGGCCAGATCGCCGAGCTGACCGCCAGTGCCGAATCCTGCAGCACGCATGCTGCAGCCATCGCCGCCACGGTCGACGCGATCAGGCAGGATTCCGAGGCAATTTCGGAAGCCGTCTCCCAGCAGAGCCGGGTCACGGCGATGATCGCTCACGACGCCTCGCTGGTCGCCGGCAGCTCGGATGTCGCGATCGAGAGCGCCAACGCCGTCAATGACAGCCTCGACATGACACAGGGCGCTCTGGAGCGGGCAAACGCGGCCGCCGCCGACGTCGCCCTTCAAGTCGGCGCAGCCGAGACCGCGGTCTCCCAAGCGCTGGACGCTCTGCGCAAGGCCTCCTGAGGCTCAGCCTTCGCTGACCGCCTTGGCGAARTTSGCRAAGAAYTCGTCGGCRAGCTTCTTCGARACCGARTCGATCAGCCGCGAGCCAAGCTGCATCAGCTTGCCGCCGACCTGGGCCTCGACCTCGTAGCGCAGCAGCGTCTGGCCGCCTTCGGCGTCGCTCAGATGAACTCGGGCCCCACCCTTCGCGAAACCGGCGATGCCGCCCTCGCCTTCGCCGGCGATGCGATAGCCGTTCGGCGGATCGAGGTCGTTGAGCTCGACCTTGCCCTTGAAGGTCGCCTTCACCGGCCCGAGCTTGACCTTCACCACCGCAGAGAAATGCGTATCGTCGTCCTTGTTGAGCTGTTCACAGCCCGGAATGCAGGCCTTCAACACATCAGCATCGTTCAGCTTGGCCCAAACCACGTCCTTTGCGGCGGGCAGCGTCGCCTCGCCGTTCATCGTCATCGCCATGGCGCGTCTCCCGAGCTGTGGGCCGCGGCTCGGACGATTGCGGCCGGCGCGGTTCGAAGGCTGTCCAGTCCCTATCCATGGTCGCAAAGCGCTCGTCTGCACAAGAGGCCACGCAGACAGGTGCTCGCTGGAAGTTCAGACGGAGCCGAAAAGCCGCTGGCGATAGATCAGGCTCGCACCCTGCCCCGCGCCACCGAGGCCGGCGACCTCGCCGATCAGGATGCGATGGCTGGCGATATCGTGGGTCGCAACCAACCGGCAGTCGAAGGCGGAAATCGCGTCGAGCAGGACCGGCGCACCGGTCGCGAGCGTGCCCCAGCGCGCCGTCATGAAGCGCGCATCGCCATCGATGCCGCGGCGGCTCGCGAAGATCTCGGCCAGCTCGGCGAGATGGGCCGGCAAGGTGTTGATGCAGAAGGCGCCGCTTGCCTCGATCGCCGCCAAGGTGCGGCTCTCGCGCGCGAGGCAGGCCAGCACCGTCGGCGGCGAATCGGAAACAGAGGCGACCGCCGTCGCCGTCAGCCCCACCCGGCCGCCCGGCCCCTCGGTCGTCACGACATGCACCGCACTGACGACCTGCGCCATCGCATCGCGGAACGCCGCGGCATCCGGGCGCTCCAGGGCGGGCGGTAGCGGGTGAACGGTTTTCGTCATGACTAGGGCGCCGGCTCACTGTTCCGGATCAGGGGATACCTGACCATGTAGAGCTTCGGAGCCGCCAGCACCAGCCGCCAACGGGGTAGCGGCGGAACGCATAATTCCATCAGATATATCAGATGGGGTGCGCGACGGCATCAACGGTCCAGCGTCGCCAGCAACCCTTTGCGAAGATGCGACATCAGCGCGTCGCTCGCCGCCGTGGCGGCAAGCGAATCCGCGCCGGCGATGGCCTGGGCGAGACTGCCATGGTGCAGGGCTGCCGGCACGAGATCGTCCTGCCGCTCGAAATGATACCAGGCGCGCCGGATCAGTGCCTGCAGGGGCTCGACCGCGCGGGTCGCATACGGGCTGCGCGCCGCCTGGGCGACCAGCCCGTCCAGCTCCTTGTCGAGCCGCATATAGCCCGCGACATCTCCGGTCTCGGCGGCCCGGCGCATCGCCTTCGCAGCTTCGACAATCGCGATCCGTTCGACAGGCCCTGCACGCTTCGCCGCTTCGCCGACCACGAGGCGCTCCAGAACCTCGCGCGCATCGAGCGCCGCGATGATATCGATGGCGCTGATATCGGCGACAAGGATGCCCTTGCGCGGCAGGATCTGGACCAGCCCATGCTGCGCCAGCCGGATCAAGGCCTCGCGAACCGGCGTCCGCCCTAGCCCGACGAGATCGATCAATTGCGCTTCCGTCAGCACCGCACCGGGACGCAGGGAGAGCGTGACGATTGCCTCCTCCAAGCGCCGGTAAGCGACCTCGGCCAGGCTCTCACCGGCTCCGGCCACATGCGGGCCGTCGCGCTCAGGATCGACGCGCCCCTTTTGCTTCATGGCTTCCCCGAGCGATGCCCCGGCATCTTGATCTCGCTCGGCAGCTTGATATATCAATTCAGATATATCAAGCTCGGCCAAGATCGCCGCTATCGGCCGGCAGCGGCCCGTCAAACGTCGGATAGACCGGAGCGCTGCACCAGCCGCTCATGCGGCGAGCCGACAAGGAGTTACCGGATGGCGTTCGCCTGTTCGATTCCCGCCGTGCCGACCGTCCAGCGGGATGACGAGACGGTCCGGATCACCCGCTGGGATTTCGAACCGGGCGCCGTGACGGGCTGGCATGAGCATGGCTGGCCCTATTTCGTGGTGATGCTCATCGCCGGCACCCTGCACATCCATAACGGCAATGAGGTCGTCGAGACGCCGCTGGCGCAGGGGCAGGCCTATATGCGTCCGGCAGGAATCCGCCATGACGTGATGAACGGCTCCGGTCATCCGATCGCCTTCATCGAGATCGAGGTCAAGCAGCCTGCGGCTCTCAAGGAGCTTGCCCTGTCATGAAGGTCGCAGTCGTCGGCGCAGGGGTCGTCGGCGTCGCGATCGCCCATGCGCTCCTCGATGAGGGGCATGAGGTCCTGATCGTCGAACGCCATGAGCCGGCCTTCGGCCCCTCGCGCGGCAATGCCGGCTGGATCGCCCATACCGACATTCTGCCGATCGCCAGCCCCAAGATGCTGCGGCAGGTACCGAAATTCCTGGCCGATCCACTTGGCCCGCTCAGCATCCGCCCGGCTTATCTGCCGAAGGTCCTGCCCTGGTTGCTGCGTTTCCTGCTGGCCTCGCGGCCGCAAGCCTATGAGCGCTCGATCATGGGGATCGCCGCCTTGCAGAAGCTCGCCCTGCCGGCCTGGCTTGCGCGCGCCTCGCGCACCAACCTGACGCGCCATATCCACCAAAGGGGCGGCCTATACGTTTTCGACGATGCCGGAGCGATGGCCGCAGCGCGCAAGGTGGCGGAACGCCAGGCGGCCTTCGACATCAAGGTCGAGATGATCGCGCCTTCCGAACTGCGTCAGCTCGAGCCCGCACTTAAGCCGGGCTTTGTCGGCGCGGCTTTCCACCCCGACGCCGCCCATATCAGCGACCCTCATCAGCTGACGCTCGCCTTGTTCGAGGCCGCGCTGGAGCGCGGCGCCGTTTTCGAGAAGGCCAGCGTCAGCAATATCTCCCTCGGCGAGCGCCCCGCCCTGATTGGTCCCGATGGCTGGCAGCGCGTCGTGGACCGCGCAGTCATCGCCGCCGGCGCCTGGGCCGGGCCGCTGGCGTCGGCATTGGGCGATGCCGTGCCGCTCGACACCGAGCGCGGCTACAATGTCAGCTTTCCCGATGTCACCGGGCTCTTGACGCGCCCGGTCGGCTTCGAGGGCCACGGCTTCGTCACGACGCCGCTCGACTCGGGTCTGCGAATCGGCGGCGCGGTCGAGTTCGGCGGCCTCGATGCCCCGCCCAACCATGCCCGCACCCGCCGCCTCTACGATAAGGCCAGCCGCCTGATCGACGGCCTACCTGCTTTCGACAGCGGCAGACTCTGGATGGGCTTTCGCCCCTCCCTGCCCGATTCGCTGCCGGTGATCGGCACCGCAAGGCGAAATCCGCACGTGATCTATGCCTTCGGCCATGGCCATTACGGCATGACGCAATCCCACGCGACCGCCGATCTCGTCGCCGCACTTGTCGCCGGGCGCCAGCCGCCAATCGATCTTTCCCCCTTCAGCCCCGCGCGGTTCTGACATGGCGAACCCCGGAGCGATCATCCCCATCGATGACTGCCCTGGGACGGAAAAACCGCCGGCCATTCGTCAACCGGGGCTCCGGGCGCACGCCCCTGAAAAGTTCCCGTTTCGAACCGCCCTTGTCGTTCGCAGCCGCTCGCCGAAGCCGTTCGGCACAGATGGCGCGCGCGCATGGCGCAATCATCATGCGCCGAAAGCGCGCTACGGCGCAGAGTATTCTGCACAATTTCGAGGCGTTTCGTTCGTAATTGCTTTTGACAGAAATTTGACGCGGAGCGATTGTCGGTGGCGCAAGCCATTGGTAGCTCTGCATGGAAATCGCATCCCGCATGCGTCAGCGTCATGCTGATGACAAGAACGGGAGCTGGTTCGAGGGGTCGGCGTCGTCAATGGAAGTCTTTCTGCAGCAGCTCATCAACGGGCTGACACTGGGATCGATCTACGGTCTCATCGCCATCGGATACACGATGGTGTTCGGCATCATCGGCATGGTGAATTTCGCCCACGGCGATATCTTCATGCTCTCCGCCTTCATCGCCCTGATCTTCTTCATGCTGGTCACGGCGGTCCTCGGCACGAGCGCGGGGATGATCCTGCTGGCGCTCGTCATTGTCCTGGCGCTGGCGATGTTCTTCACCTCGCTCTGGAACTGGACGATCGAACGGGTCGCCTACCGGCCCTTGCGCGGCTCCTTCCGCCTCGCGCCGCTGATCTCCGCGATTGGCATGTCGATCTTCCTGGTGAACTTCGTGCAGGTCGTGCAGGGCCCGCGCAACAAGTCGATCCCGCCGATCCTGAACAAGTCGATCACGTTGATCGACAGCGCGGTTTACACGGTGCAGATCTCCTACAAGCAGATCGTCATCATCCTGACGACGGCGGCGTTGCTCGCTGCCTTCTGGTATATCGTCCAGAAGACGCCGCTTGGCCGTGCCCAGCGCGCCTGCGAGCAGGACCGCAAGATGGCCGCCCTCCTCGGCATCGACGTCGACCGCACCATCTCCATCACCTTCGTGATGGGCGCGGCCCTCGCTGCGGTGGCCGGCGTGATGTATCTCGTGCTCTACGGCGTGGTGAATTTCGCCGACGGCTTTACGCCGGGCGTCAAGGCCTTCACCGCAGCAGTGCTCGGCGGCATCGGCTCGCTACCCGGAGCGGTGATCGGCGGCCTGCTGATCGGCCTGATCGAAGTGATGTGGTCCGCCTACTTCACCATCGACTACAAGGACGTCGCTGCCTTCTGCATCCTGGCCCTCGTGCTGGTCTTCATGCCCTCGGGCATCCTCGGCCGCCCCGAAGTCGAGAAGGTCTGACGTCATGGCGAGCAAACCGACCACAGCCAAGGCCGCTCCCGGCCGGGACTTCAAGGCCGCCCTCAAGGAGGCCGGCTTCGCGGGCCTCGTCACCCTCGGCCTGTGCATTCCGGTCGTCGCCTGGGGCACGCGCCAGAACATGGACAATGTCCTGGTGCTCGATCCGCGATGGGATGCCGTCGCCTGGGCCGTCGGCATCGTCTTCGTCGGCCGCCTGCTCGTCGCGCTGCGCCAGCAGAACGGCCGCAAGGAGAAGGCGAAGATCCGCCTGCTGCCGCACGGCACCATCGCCTTCTTCCAGCGCCATTCGCGGCTCTTCTCGCTCTTCGGACTCGGCTTCCTCGTCAGCTTCCCCGCGATCGCGATCGGCCTCGCCGGCTGGGGCGGMGCGCTGAAGTGGATCGACAATTTYGGCGTCCAGATCCTGATCTACGTCATGCTCGGCTGGGGGCTGAACATCGTCGTCGGCCTCGCCGGGCTGCTCGATCTCGGCTACGTCGCCTTCTACGCGGTCGGCGCCTATTCCTATGCGCTGCTCGCCAAGAATTTCGGCCTGTCCTTCTGGATCCTGCTGCCGCTCGCCGGCATCCTTGCCGCCTTCTGGGGCATGCTGCTCGGCTTCCCCGTGCTGCGCCTGCGCGGCGACTACCTCGCCATCGTGACGCTGGCCTTCGGCGAGATCATCCGCCTGGTGCTGGTCAACTGGACGGAGTTCTCGAACGGCTATGCCGGCATCTCCGGCATCCCGCGCCCGACCTTCTTCGGCATCCCCTTCACGGCGGCCGATAACGGCTTTGCGGCGACGTTCGGGCTCGAATTCTCGCCGCTATACCGAACGATCTTCCTTTACTACCTCATCCTGTGTCTGGCCTTGCTGACGGCCTTCGTCACGCTGCGCCTGCGCCGGCTTCCGGTCGGCCGGGCCTGGGAGGCACTGCGCGAAGACGAGATCGCCTGCCGCTCGCTCGGCATCAACACGACCAACACCAAGCTCACGGCCTTCTCGATGGGCGCAATGTTCGGCGGTTTCGCCGGGGCGTTCTTCTCCGCGCGCCAGGGCTTCATCAGCCCCGAATCCTTCGTCTTCATGGAATCGGCGGTCATCCTGGCCATCGTCGTTCTCGGCGGCATGGGCTCGCTCTGGGGCTGCGCCATCGCGGCGATCGCCATGATCGGCGGCACCGAATTGCTGCGCGAACTCGATTTCCTGAAGCAGATCTTCGGCCAGGATTTCGACCCGACGAAGTACCGCATGCTGATCTTCGGCTTCGCCATGGTTGTGATCATGATCTGGAAGCCGCGCGGCCTGATCTCGGTGCGCGAGCCGACAGCCTTCCTGAAGGAGAAGAAGACGATCTCGGCCGATCTCGTTCAGGAGGGGCATGGCTGATGGCCTCGACGACACCCTCCGGCCGCCCGCTGCTCGAAGTCGAGCAGGTCACCATGCGCTTCGGCGGCCTGACCGCCGTCAACGCCCTCTCCTTCGAGGCCCGCAAGGGCGAGATCACCGCGTTGATCGGCCCCAACGGCGCCGGCAAGACCACGGTGTTCAACTGCATCACCGGCTTCTACAAGCCGACGCAGGGCCTGATTTCGCTGAACCATGACGACGGCTCGAGCTTCCTGCTCGAGCGCATGCCCGACTTCCGCATCTCCTGGAAGGCCAAGGTCGCCCGCACCTTCCAGAACATCCGCCTCTTCGGCGGCATGACGGTGCTGGAGAACCTGCTCATCGCCCAGCACAACCCGCTGATGATCGCCTCGGGCTTCACCTTCCTCGGCCTGCTCGGGGTGGGCGGCTACAGGGCCAGCGAGCGAGCGGCGATCGAGAAGGCCAAGTTCTGGCTCGATAAGATCAACCTCATGCATCGCGCCGACGACCCGGCCGCCGACCTGCCCTATGGCGACCAGCGCCGGCTCGAGATCGCGCGCGCCATGTGCACCGATCCGGTCCTGCTCTGCCTCGACGAGCCCGCCGCCGGCCTCAACCCGCGCGAAAGCCTCGATCTCAACACGCTGCTGCTCTCGATCCGCAAGGATCTCGGCACCGCCCTGCTGCTGATCGAGCACGACATGTCGGTGGTCATGGAAATCTCGGACCATGTCGTGGTGCTCGACTACGGCACCAAGATCGCGGACGGCACGCCGGCCGAAGTGCAGGCAGACCCGAAGGTCATCGCCGCCTATCTCGGCGTCGACGACGAAGAGGTCGAAGTGGTGGAAGCGGAGGTCGGCATCTCGTGACTGTGGCCCAGCCTCAAACTTCGCCTCTTTTGGCCGTCCGCGGCGTCAAGACCTTTTACGGCAAGATCATCGCTCTGAAGGGCGTCGACATCGACGTCAATGCCGGCGAGATCGTCACCATGATCGGCGCCAACGGCGCCGGTAAATCCACCCTGATGATGACGATCTTCGGCAACCCGCAGGCACGCGAAGGCTCCGTTACCTATGAGGGCCGCGACATCACCCGGATGCCGAGCCACCAGATCGCTCGCCTCGGTATCGCGCAGTCGCCGGAAGGCCGCCGCATCTTCCCGCGCATGACGGTGTTCGAAAACCTGCAGATGGGCGCCGCCGTCCGCAACTTCGAGCATTTCGACGAAGACCTCGACAAGATCTGCGTGCTCTTCCCGCGTATCAAGGAGCGCCTGCAGCAGCGCGGCGGCACGCTCTCGGGCGGCGAGCAGCAGATGGTCGCGATCGCCCGCGCGCTGATGGCCCGCCCGAAGCTGCTGCTGCTCGACGAGCCCTCGCTCGGGCTCGCCCCCCTGATCGTGAAGCAGATCTTCGAGGCCATCCGCGAGCTCAACAGGACCCAGGGCCTCACCGTCTTCCTGGTCGAGCAGAACGCCTTCCACGCGCTGAAGCTCGCCCATCGCGGCTACGTCATGGTCAACGGCGTCATCACGATGAGCGGCTCGGGCAAGGAACTGCTCGCCAATCCGCAGGTGCGGGCCGCCTATCTCGAAGGCGGGCGTCACTGATGGCCGGCGGCGGGAGCTTGCGCCGAAGCTCGCCTCCGCCGTTGCAACTTTTTGATGAGAGACGGCTGCGCGCCTGCCATGCCATCGCTGTGGCGACGCTGGCCGCTTCCACCCTCGCGTGAAGCCGGGAGCACGAGATGCAGGGCATCATCTACGAAGAACCGACGGTCTGGCTCTTCTTGCTGGTCACCGTGATCATGGGTGGCTGGCTCGCCTGGATGTCCGGCCGCGCCATCGCCCTGACCTGGCGGCCGAACTGGCAGCTCGTCGTCTACATGCTGATCCTCGGCCTGTTCGTGCGCTTCATTCATTTCGCGCTGTTCCAGGCCACGCTGCTGACGCTGCACTACTACATCGTCGACTGCGTCGTGCTGCTCGCCTTCGGCTTCGCCGGCTGGCGCTACAACCGCGCCAAGCAGATGACGCGGCAATATCACTGGCTCTTCGAGCGCGCCGGCCCCTTCGGCTGGAAGCCGCGCCCCGGGGTCGTAATCAGGCCTGAATTGCTCTGAAGAGCTCACGAGCTTGGTGCGTGACAGATCACCGAAAAAGCGCAAGACTGCAGCTTAGGGTGACAAAAGCGCACCGAGACGGGCGGACCGTCCAGCCCGTTGTCAATCATCGAGGGGAGTTGCATCACATGAAGAAACTGCTGTTGGGCGGCATTGCGCTCGGCGCGGTCCTCGCCATGTCCGGCGTGGCCAATGCGCAGATCAAGCTCGGCGTCGGCGGCCCGATCACCGGCCCGAACGCCGCGTTCGGCGCGCAGCTCAAGAACGGCGCCGAGCAAGCGGTCGAGGACATCAACGCTGCTGGCGGCGTCCTTGGTCAGAAGATCACCATCTCGGTCGGTGACGATGTCTCCGATCCGAAGCAGGGCGTCTCGGTCGCCAACAAATTCGTCGGCGACGGCGTGAAATGGGTCCTCGGCCACTTCAACTCCGGCGTCACCATGCCGGCGTCTGAAGTCTATGCTGAGAACGGGATCCTGATGATCTCGCCTTCGGCCACCAACCCGAAGATCACCGAGCGCGGTCTGTGGAACACCTTCCGCACCTGCGGGCGTGACGATCAGCAGGGCAGCGTCGCTTCGGCCTATCTGCTGAAGAACTTCAAGGACAAGAAGATCGCCGTCGTCCACGACAAGACCACCTATGGCCAGGGCCTCGCCGACGAGACCAAGAAGGGTCTCAACGCCGGCGGCGTGAAGGAAGTGCTCTACGAAGGCGTCAACGCCGGCGAGAAGGACTTCTCGGCGCTCGTCTCGAAGATCAAGGCCGCCGGTGCCGACTATCTCTACTGGGGCGGCCTGCACACCGAAGGCGGCCTGATCGTTCGCCAGATGCGCGACCAGGGCCTGAAGACCGTGCTCGTCTCAGGTGACGGCATCACCACCGACGAGTTCGCCACGATCGGCGGCCCCGGCGTCGAAGGCACGCTGATGACCTTCCCGCCGGACCCGCAGAAGCGTCCTGAGGCGGCCGCCGTCGTCAAGAAGTTCGAGGCCAAGAACTTCAAGCCGGAAGCCTACACCCTCTACAGCTACGCCGCCGTCCAGATCATGGCCGAAGGCGCCAAGCGCGCGAACTCGACCGATCCGAAGAAGATCGCCGACGTGCTGCATGGCGGCCAGCCCGTCAAGACCGTGATCGGCGATATCGGCTTCGACAAGAAGGGCGACATCACCCGCCCGGACTACACCGTCTACACCTGGAAGAAGGGTGCCGACGGCAAGATCACCTATGTTGAGAACTGATCTCGGCGGCTGATCAGGCCTGACATGAAAGAGCCCGCCTCGGAGCATCCGGGGCGGGTTTTTCGTTGAGAGGTCGTTGAGGTCCTGTCTCGGTCGCATGTCCGAAACGGGGCGCTCGCAGAACCACTCAAGCGTACGCCACCCAGCCGCGGAATGCGAAGCCGGCATAGAACAGGCTGACGCCGCCGAAGCCGGCATCGCGCAGAAGCTGCTCATCCTCCTCGGGAGCGAGGATCGGCAGGCGCTCGCCGATCATCGATCGCGCCTTCTGCGCCTGCGCCGGCTCGATGCCCGACGAGGCCGCGAATGCGGCGTAGCGCGACAGCCAGAGATTGCGATCGCCCTCGCCTTGCGGAAAGCTGAAATGCGCGACCGCGAAAGGCGCGCCGGGCTTCAGCCGCCGTCGTACCTGCCGCAGCGTGCGCAGGCGCTCCTCACGTTCAACGAAGTGCAGGGTCAGAATGCAGGCGGCCGCATCGAACGGTCCTTCTGGCGCGATGTCGATCAGGCCGTGATGCAGATCCGTACGGGCGAGCAGCGGGCCGAGCGTCAGCCGTGCGAGATCGAGCATCTCGGCGGACGGATCGACGCCGTCGAACCGCCAGCCGGGCTGCGCATCGGCAAATGCCTTGATTTCAAGGCCGCCGCCCGCGCCGAGCACCAGCACCCGCGCCGCGTCAGGCGCCCGCTCGGCAAGGAGGAGCATGGCCATGCGCTGCATGTCGGCGAAGCCGGGCACTTGGCGCGGCGGCCCCTGGGCATAGCGGGCAACGGTTTGCGGATCGGAGAAGGCGTCCATGCTCGAAACTCTCGCCGACGATATGCATGCCTCGCAGGCGGAAAGCGCCTCTACTGACTCAATCTCTGAGGAATAGCGCTCAAGCTTTTGAGAAATGCCGCGAAACGCAGCAAGCCATCTGGCCACGGCCCATGCCCGGACTCGCTGTTGAGATGGCCGCTGTCACCGGCATCGACGAATTCCGAGCCCCAGGCCTCGGCGAGTTCCCGCGCCTCGTCCTGCGTGCAGTAGGGATCGGTCGCGCTGGAGATCAGCACCGACGGAAACGGCAGCCTCTCACGGCGGTGCTCCACGAAGTCGGCCCCCATGCCGGGGATCGCGCGCTTGGCCTTCTCCGAGGCCGGCGCGACGAGGAAAGCGCCGGCCACCTCGCCCGGATGCAGATGTTCTGCCGCGTGTGCGACAGCGCTCACACCGGCCGAATGGGCCACGAGCACGACCGGCCGCGTCGCGCTGCGCACCGCCTGCACGGTCCGCTCCGCCCAGACGTGGCGAGACGGCTTGTGCCAGTCGTCCTGCTCCACGCGGCGCGCTGTCTTGAGCCGGGTTTCCCAGCGGCTCTGCCAGTGGTCGGGCCCGGAGCCCGACCAGCCGGGGACGATGAGGATATCGACGTCGGAGGATTTCATCAGTCGTAGATAGCCCTGCCGGCGCCGAAGTCCAGCCCGTCAGACCTCTCCGAACACCCGGCGGAAGATCGTGTCGACATGCTTGAAGTGATAGCCCTCGTCGAACATCGCCTGCAATTCGGAGGCCGAGAGCTTCTCCGCAACGTCCTTGTCCGCGAGCAGATTGGTCAGGAAGTCCTCGCCATGCTCCCAGGTGCGCATCGCGTTGCGTTGGACCATGGAATAGGCATCCTCGCGGCTTGCCCCGGCCTGCGTCAGCGCCAGCAGCACGCGCTGCGAGTTGTGCAACCCGCCGAGCCGGTCGAGATTCCGGCGCATGTTCTGCGGATAGATCAGCAGCTTGTCGACGACGCCGGTCAGCCGTGCCAGCGCGAAATCGAGTGTCACCGTCGCATCCGGGCCGATCATGCGCTCGACCGAGGAATGCGAGATATCGCGCTCGTGCCAGAGCGCGACGTTCTCCAGCGCCGGCGTGACCATTCCGCGCACGAGGCGGGCGAGACCGGTGAGGTTCTCGGTCAGCACGGGGTTGCGCTTGTGCGGCATCGCCGAGGAACCCTTCTGGCCCGGCGAGAAATATTCCTCGGCCTCGTAGACCTCGGTGCGCTGAAGATGGCGGATCTCGGTCGCCAGCCGCTCGATGCAGGAGGCGACGACGCCGAGCGTCGCGAAATACATCGCGTGGCGGTCACGCGGGATCACCTGCGTTGAGACGGGCTCGACCGTCAGGCCCATCTTCTCGGCGACGTACTCCTCCACCTGCGGGTTGATATTGGCGAAGGTGCCGACCGCGCCCGAGATGGCGCAGGTCGCGATCTCCTTGCGCGCCGCGACGAGACGGGCACGGCAACGGTCGAACTCGGCATAGGCCTGCGCGAGCTTGAGCCCGAAGGTCACAGGCTCGGCATGGATGCCGTGCGAGCGGCCGATCGTCGGGGTGAGCTTGTGCTCGAAGGCGCGGCGCCTGATGGCCGCGAGCAGCGCATCGACATCGGCGATCAGGATATCGGTGGCGCGCGCAAGCTGGACCGAAAGCGTGGTGTCGAGGATATCGGACGAGGTCATGCCCTGATGGACGAAGCGGGCGTCGGGCCCGACGATCTCCGCCAGATGCGTCAGGAAGGCGATGACGTCGTGCTTGGTGACGCGCTCGATCTCGTCGATGCGCGCGACGTCGAAGACCGCGTCCTTGGCTTTCGCCCAGATGGTCGCCGCGGCCTCCTTCGGGACCACGCCGAGTTCGGCGAGCTTGTCGGTGGCATGCGCCTCGATTTCGAACCAGATACGGAACCGGGTCTGCGGCTCCCAGATGGCGACCATCTCGGGGCGGGAATAGCGCGGGATCATCGTCTCGTCCTTGTCACCCAATGAGCCCTCATCCTGAGGAGCGCTCCAACGGCGCTCGTTTCGAACGATGGTCCAGCGCATTCTGGAACATCCTTCGAGACGCCGCTTCGCGGCTCCTCAGGATGAGGGCTGCGATATTGTCAAACCCAGTCGCCGCGCGCGGCTTCAGCCGCCTTGCGGATCGCTTCGATATTCCCGGCATAGGCCGAAGGCCCGCCCTTGAAGACGGCGGAGCCCGCGACCAGCGCATTCGCGCCGGCCTTCACAACCAGCGGCGCGGTCTCCGGCGTCACGCCACCGTCGATCTCCAGCGCAATCGGGCGGTCGCCGATAAGCGCCTTCACCTGTGCAACCTTCTCGACGACGGAACGGATGAAGCTCTGCCCGCCGAAGCCGGGATTGACCGTCATCAGCAGGATGAGGTCGACATCCTCGATCAGCGCCTCGGCGGCGCTCGCCGGCGTGCCGGGATTGAGGACGATGCCCGCCTGCTTACCCTGGGCCTTGATCGCCTGCAGCGTGCGGTGCGGATGCGGCCCGGCCTCGACATGGAAGGAGATCAGATCGGCGCCAGCCTTGGCGAAGGCTTCGACATAGGGATCGACGGGCGCGATCATCAGATGCACGTCGAAGAACTTGCTTGTGTGCGGGCGGATCGCCTTCAACACATCGGGGCCGAAGGTGATGTTCGGCACGAAATGCCCGTCCATCACGTCGCAATGGATCCAGTCGGCACCGGCCGCGTCGACCGCGCGCACCTCCTCGCCCAGCTTGGCGAAATCGGCCGAGAGGATGGAGGGGGCGATCCGGATGGGGTGCGTCATGGCTGGCGGTTTAACGCCCCGAGCCGCCTGCCGCAATCGCGAACCGAGCTGAAACAACCTCGTCATGCTCGGGCTTGACCCAAGCATCTCATGACGCGGAGGCTCTGGCGCCTCCTCCTGCAAGAGCTTCTCGGGTCTAGCCCGAGAATGACGGCCTGAATGTTCAGGCGCTGCGTCCCTGCCGCATCACCACAGGATAGGACAGCCGCCGGTCCGCTTCCGCCATCTCCGCCACCACCTGCGCGAAAGCCGGGCGCAGCTTCAAGCGCGTATACCACTCCGCCAGCCCCGGATAGCCGTCGAGCGGCGGCCCGCCGAGCCTCAGCGAAAACAGCACGCTCATGAACAGAGCGATATCCGCCAGCGAGAGCCGCCCGCCGAAGAATTCACGGCCCGCCAGCTTCTGCTCCAGCACCTCGTAGTGGCGCGTCAGCGCCTCCTCGGCGATCAGCGCGTCGGCCTCCTGCGCGATGCGCCGGTCGCGGTCGGGCGAAGGCGGGCTCGTCCGGTGCATCAGCGGCTTCACGGCCTGAAACAGGATTTCGTCCGCGTACAGCTCGTCGAGCCGGCAGCGTGCGCGCTCGACCGGGGAGCCCGGCATCAGCTTCGGCTCGGGATAGGCCTCGTCGAGATATTCGTTGATGACGGTGGAGTCGTAGAGGACGAGCCCGCAATCGCTCAGCACCGGCACCTGCCCCTTCGGGTTGAGCGCGATCACCTCGGGGTGCTTGGGGTCGTAGCCGGTCGTCTGGTTGAACGGCACCATGATGCGCTGAAAGGCGAGGCCCTTCTCCTGAAGGGCGATCTCGACCTTGCGCGAGAACAGGCTGAGCGGCCCGGAATAGAGTGTGATCATGGCGCGGTTCTCCTGCGGCAGGGAAGCCTCGCAGGGTACCGCGTCATCGCCCGTCAGCAGGTTGACATGGCTTCCTTGCGCCGGATTCGCGCTGCGATGCCGCCCAGCAGCCACGGCAAGAGGTAGATCGGGAACTGCGCCAGCGCGAAGAACAGGAAGGTCGCCGGCGAGACGCCGGCGCCCAGCGCGGCGACAAGCAACCCCATATTCCGCTGCCCGGTGCCGTAGCCGATCATGAAGCGCTCCGACGCCGGCAGTCTCCGCAGCACGAGCCAGCTCGAGATCAGCCCCGCCGCCGAAACCGCGAAGACGCAGGCCAGCACGAAGAGAACGAGCCGGGGATTGTCGAGTGCGGCCCGCGTCACGCCGTCCATCGCGGCGATGGCGAAGATGAAGTACATCAGCACGCCGAAGCCATCGAGATTGGCCTTCATCGCCTTGATCCGCTTGACGCCGAGCCAGGCGCGCAGCGTGAAGGCGACCGCCATGCCGCCGCCGATGAAGATCAGCAGCCGCAGCATCAGCACCGAGCGGTCGAGCGGCACGGCCGCGCCGGCCAGCAACTCGACCAGCAACGGCGCGATGATGGGGCTCAAAATCGTGGTGACGATGACACTGGCGATGATCAGCGACGGCTCGAAGCCGTAGAGGATCGCCACCGCCGGCGAGGACATGATCGGCGGCGCCGACCCCATGATCGCGAGCCCGAGCACGATCCCCGGATCAAGGTTCTCGCGCCCGACGAGGAGCAGCGCCCCGCCGATCAGCAGCACCGGACCGGTGATCAGCCACAGGCAGGAGGCCGCGAGCTTTGCCGGCCGGCGCAGCAGCCGGGCGGTGACGCCGAGATCGACCCGCATGAACACGACGGTCGTGAAGCAGAAGATGGTGATAGGCAGCACCGGCCGCGCCGCGGCGGAGAATTGCGGAAGCGCGAGGCCAAGGAAAATGGACAGCGCGAAGCCTTGCGTGCCGTAGCGCCCGAGCCATGCGAGCGCGGCGGCGAGAAGGGCGACTGGACGCATCGGCACGGCTCTGGAATCATTCGCGAAACAGCCGGCACACTGGCCCATCGCGCCCAATGCGTCACCTGCGCGCCGAGCGGAGCGGTCCTGCGCCGGCATAAAATTGTGCCATCCTGCCCGTATTTCTAGTGACCAAGGCCAAATTGGCGAAGATGACGCAGACCCTGCGAAAGATTCCGCGATCCTGCGCAAAATTCGGTCGCAACGCTGACAAGTCGGTGCAAACCGGTATTTTGCGGGAAAAGGGGTTGGCAGGAGTAGATCATGAAGGTGGATACGATCGTTCTCGGCGCCGGCATCGTCGGCATTTCGGTCGCGCTTCACCTGCAAAAGGCCGGCCGCTCCACCCTGCTCGTCGACCGGCGCGGACCGGGCGAAGAGACCAGCTACGGGAATGCCGGCCTGATCCAGCGCGAGGGTGTCTACCCCTACGGCTTCCCGCATGATTTCGGCGCGCTCATCCGTTACGCGATGAACAATACAATCGATGCGTCCTATCATTGGAGCGCGCTCCCGAAGCTCGCCCCGTTCCTGCTCTCCTACTGGATGCATTCGCGCGCCTCTCATCACGAAGCGATCGCCCACAAATACGAGAAGCTGATCGAGCACTGCGTCACCGAGCATGATGCGCTCGCACAGGAAGCCGGCGCGACCGAGCTTCTGCGCCGCAAGGGCTGGATGAAGGTGTTCCGCACCGAGCGTGAGCGCGAGGAGCGCCTCGCCGAGGCCGCCCGCTGGAAGCGCGAATTCGGCGTGAACTACCGCGCCCTCGACATGGCCACGCTCAAGGCCGAGGAGCCGCATCTCGACCATGCCAGCCTGATCGGCGGCCTGCACTGGACCGATCCGGTTACGGTCGTCGATCCGCTCGGCCTGTCCAAGGCCTATGTCGCGCTCTTCGAGAAGCTCGGCGGCAAGCTCGCCATCGGCGATGCCGCAACGCTGGCGCAGAGCGGCGCCGGTTGGAGCGTCACCCTCGCCGACGGCACCAAGGCCGAGGCCAGGGACGTCGTCGTGGCGCTCGGCCCCTGGGCCGATGTGCTGACCAGAAAGCTCGGCTACCATCTGCCGCTCGCGGTCAAGCGCGGCTACCACATGCATTACAAACCGCAGGGCAACGCCGTGCTCAACCATCCGGTGCTCGACACCGAGCGTGGTTATTTCCTTGCGCCGATGCTACAGGGCATCCGCCTGACCACGGGCGCCGAGTTCGCCGATCGCGACGCGCCCAAGACCCCGGTGCAGCTCGCACGGGCCGAGCCGATCGCCAAGGCGCTCTTCCCGCTCGGCGAGCGCGTTGATGCCGAGCCCTGGCTCGGCCGCCGGCCCTGCACCCCGGACATGATGCCGATCATCGGCCCGGCTCCGAAGCACAAGGGCCTGTGGTTCTCCTTCGGCCACGCTCATCACGGCCTGACGCTCGCCGCCGTCACCGGCCGCATGGTCGCCGAGATGGTCAGCGGTCAAAAGGTCTTCGTGGATCCGACGCCCTTCGCGCCGTCGCGTTTCGTCTAAGCAGCGCCGTCATTCTCGGGCCGCGTCCGCGCGGACCCGAGAACCTCCAGCCGATTGAGGCGCCCCGTCGGCATGAGATGCTCGGGTCAAGCCCGAGCATGACGCGGGAAGACGGTCAGCCCTGCGCCAGGCCCCCTCGCCTGCCGGCGCGCTCCCTGCCACGATCCGCCTCCCGATTCCTGACCGAGACCTCGCCATGGCCCTCGCCAAACCACCCGTCCAGGACAATGCCTACGCCGCCGCGCTCGCCCTGCTCGATCGCGTGCCGCTGATCGATGGCCATAACGACCTGCCCTACGTCATTCGCAAGGATGCCAGGGCCAGGGGCGACGTCGCCACCTACGGCCTCGACAAGGTCCATGCCGAGGGCGACACCGACATCCCGCGCATGCAGGCCGGCAAGATGGCGGCGCAGTTCTTCGCGGCCTATGTCCCGCCGAAGCAGGCCAAGCCCGCCGGCTTCGCGCTGGCCCAGATCGCGCTGATGCGCGACATCCTGAAGCGCCATGCCGACGCATTCCGTCCCGGCCTTTCCGCAGCCGATGTCGAGGCCGCCAAGGCGGAGGGCCGCATCGCCCTGTTCATGACGATCGAGAACGGCACGGCGCTCGACAATGAGCTCGATGCGCTCGACGCCTACTATGATCTCGGCGTGCGACTGATGACGCTCTGCCACAACGACACCACCGACTGGTGCGACTCCGCCACCGACGCGCCGCGCCACAACGGCCTCACCGATTTCGGCAAGGATGTCCTGCGCCGGATGAACCGGCTGGGCATGGTGATCGACCTCGCCCATGTCGCGCCGAAGGTGATGCATGACGCGCTCGACATCTCCCGCGCACCCGTTGTCTGGTCGCATTCCAACGCCTTCACGCTCTGCGACCACCCGCGCAATGTCCCCGACGACGTGCTCGACCGCGTCGCCGGCAATGGCGGCGTCGTGATGGCGACCTTCGTGCCGGACTTCATCAGCCAGGCCTCGCGCGACTGGCATCGCCCGGCCAAGGACCAGTATGGCAAGACGCCCGAGAGCATGGATTATGCAAAGGTCGAGGCGGAGATCGTCGCCAAGTCCGGCCCGCGCCCGACGGCGACGCTGCCCGAGTACTGCGACCATGTCGAATATCTCGCCAGGCGCATCGGCCACGACCATGTCGGCATCGGCTCGGATTTCTTCGGCTGGGTCAATCCGAACGGGCTCGAGGATACCACCACCTTTCCGTCTGTGATCGCGGAGCTGATCCGCCGCGGTTGGTCCGAGGAGAACCTCGCCAAGCTAGCCAGCGGCAACACCCAGCGCGTGCTGCGCGCGGTGGAGCAGGCGGCGGGCTGAACGCTCCGAGCCTCGTCATGGTCGGGCTCGTCCCGGCCATCCACGTCTTCACTTGTCGCAATTCGTCTTCAAAACGTGGATGCTCGCCACAGAGGCGAGCATGACGTATGAGCTTGCCCATCACGCCCGGCCATCGCGGGCGTGATCAAGACTCATCGCGAAAACAAGATTTCATTTCTCCCATGACCGGTTCCGGCACAGACCGCACCCGCCCGTCCGTCCAGGCGGCCGCCCCCATCGTCATCCTGGTCGAGCCGCAACTCGCCGAGAACATCGGCATGTGCGCCCGCGCCATGGCGAATTTCGGCCTATCCGAGATGCGCCTCGTCGCTCCGCGCGACGGCTGGCCCAGCGGCGGCGGCCTCAAAAAGGGCGCGACTGCGGCTGCCTCCGGCGCAACGCATATCCTTGAGAACGCCCGGCTCTATGCCAGCGCGGCCGAAGCGATCGCCGATCTCAACCATGTGCTGGCGACGACGGCCCGCGAGCGCGGCCAGATGAAGCGCGTGCTGACGCCGGCCGAGGCGATGCCGGAAGTCGCGGGCCGCATCGGCTCCGGTGAACGCGTCGGCATCCTGTTCGGGCGCGAGCGCATCGGCCTGACCAATGAGGAGATCAGCCTTGCCGATGCGATCCTGACCTTCCCGGTCAATCCGGCCTTCGCCTCGCTCAACCTCGCCCAGGCCGTGCTGCTCAACGGCTATGAATGGTTCAAGACGACCAATGGCGAGCCGCCCTTCCGCGAGAACAACCCCTCGCCGCCGGCGAAGCGCGAGATGATCCTGTCGATGTTCGACTATCTTGAAGCCGAGCTCGATCTCTGCGGCTTCTTCCCGCCCGGCAAGAAGCCGGTGATGACCGCCAACCTCCGCGACGTCCTGCACCGGCTCGACATGACCGAGCAGGAGGCTCGCACGCTGCGCGGTGTCTTCAAGTCACTCGTCGAAGGCCCCAAGAAAGCGCGCCTGCTGGCGCGGCAGGCCGACGAGGCGAGCCAGGCCGAAGATTGACCTCCGCCGTCATGCTCGGGCTTGACCCGAGCATCTCAGAACGAGAAAGCGCCCTTTCCTGCAAGAGTTTCTCGGGTCGAAGCTTCGCTTCGCCCAAGAATGACGGCGCAGCTGGAAGCCGCTCAAGAAAAAAGCCGGCCCCGAAGGGCCGGCTCGTCTGGTCGGGGGGTCTCGAAACACCCGGTCAGAATTGATACTTCAACGTCGCCTTCACGGTGCGGCCCGGCTCGGTATAGTAATCGCGAGCCTGTGCCAGCACTCCGGTAGGAACGTTGACCGCATCCCAGTACTTGCGATCAAAGATATTATAGACGCCGATCTGCAATTCAAGGTCTGCGATCTGCGGCATCGGGCGCCACCACGCCGACGCATTGAAGATCGCGTAGCCGGGCGCCCGGAAGCCCTGATTGGAGCCGGTCGTTGCCGCCACGTTATCGCGCTTGCCTGCGAGTTTGGTCGAGACCTCCGCACCCCACGCATCCGTACCATAGGCAATGGCGAGGATGCCCTGCACCGGCGGGATCGAGTTCAGGTAGGTATTGTCGGTCTGGTTCACGCCGCGGGTGTAAGCGAAGGAGCCGCGCACCAGCCAGTTCTCCGTGAAGGCATAGCGCCCGTTGATTTCCACGCCCTGAATCTCGGCGCGCGGAATGTTCCGGAAGCTCGTGATGCCGCCTTGCGGGTAGATCGCGTCCGGCGGGGCGATCTGCTGCTGCTCGATGAAGTTGTGATACTTCGTGTAGAAATAGGTGACCGAGCCGCCGACCTGCTTATCGCCGAAGCGGAAGCCGACATCGATGCCGTTGCCCTCTTCCGGACGCAGGTCCGGATTGCCGACGCGCAGATAGGTCCCAGGCCCGCCGAAGCGGCCATAGAGTTCGTTCGCAGTCGGGGCGCGGAAAGTCTTGGCCCACTGGGCAAAGAAGGTCACGTCCTTCACCCACGGAGCGTTCTTGAGAACGTCGTATTCGAGGCGAATGCGCGGCGACCAGCCAGTGTCGCTGGAAGACCGCGGCAGGCTCGTCGGCCGTGACCCGCCTGCGAAATAGGCCGGGGTGTTCTGCGGCTCTTCCTCATACCAGTCGAACCGGACGCCGGGCGTGATGCGCAGCCGGTTGTCGAGCATGCCGATCTCGTCATGCGCGTAGATGCCGAGGAGCTTGCCGTCGACCTTCGGCTGGTCGGCCTGGTTGGTGTGCAGGTTGTTGCAGGTGGTGTACGGCGCGGTGAAGAGGCCGGAGGCCGGTCTGGCCGGGCAGTTGTCGACACCCGACGAGAATTGCTCGAGCGAGGACATCCGCAGTTCGGTGCCGAGCAGCAGGCGGTGCGTCAGCGCGCCGGTCTGGAAGTTCTTGATCACGTGGCCGTTGAAGCCGTAGGCGTTCTCCTCGTTCTCGTTGTCGCGCGCATAGGGACCGACGATGCTGGTGTAGCGCCAGGCGTTGACGAGGTCGTTGCGCTTCAGGCGCTGCCAATAGGCGACGGCATGGGCCTCGTCGAAGAACGAGCCCGGCATCTTGTAGTCGTAGCTCAGCGAAACGCGGTTGCGCTCGACATCCTCGCCGGTCTCATAGGAGCCGGGGCGGAAATTCCCGGTCAGCGAAACGGTGTTCGTACGGGTCTGCACCCGGTCGGCGCGCTTGAAGAACTCGCCCTGGATACCGAAACGGTGCTCGCCGACATCCTGATAGATCTTGCCGAGCAAGTTGTACTGGTTGAAGTCGGCCGGGTTGGGCGCCGTGCGCGCTGCACCGATCGTCTTGTTGTCGCCCCTGTTGTCGGTCTCGTGCCCGTTGCGGAAGCCGCCCTGCAGCAGCATGGAGGTATTCCCCGTCCTGGCGGCCGCTGCCGCGCTGCCGAACCAGGCGCGGTCGGTGCTGTCATAGCCGGTCTTGGCGAGCGCGCCGTAGGAGCGGCCATCGCGCAGCAGGTCTTCCGGGTCGAGCGTGCGCACCGCAAGCGCGCCGCCGAGCGCACCGCTGCCGAGCGTGCTGGCCCCGCTGCCGCCGCGCAGCAGATCGAGCGTCGACAGTGAATCGAAATCGAAGGCGTTCTGGGCGCCGCGATTGACGCGGGTATCGATGAGGAAGGGCTGGCGGATGCCATCGATTGTCGTCAGTACGCGCGCGCCATCGAGGCCGCGGATATTGAGCGAGTTGGTCTGGCGGTTCAAGGTGATGCCCGCCTCGACGCGATTCGACAGGTCCGTCAGGCTCTGGATCTGCTCGCGGTCGAGTTCCTGGCGCGTGACGCGCGTCGTCGTCGGCCCGCTCACCAGCGCACCGCCCGGCACGCCCTCTCCCTGCACATTGATCTGATCCAGCACGACCGGCGCCTCGCCGACCGAGCTTGGTGCAGGCGCCGCCTGCTGGTTCCGCTGTTGCGCTTCGGCAGTCGAAGCAAAAAGCGCCAATGCCAGGCTTCCAAGCGCCACGCTGTCGCGAAGCCGGCCGGAAAGATTCCCCATCGCCCGTATCCCGTCCTTGCCGCACGGGCCTTCGGCCTGAACGGCAATTTAAAATGAGTATAAAGAAGACCCTATACGATAATATAAGGTTCCGGACCGATATTGATCGAATCGTATACTGTCAATTGCCGAACAACATTCGCATAAACAATGGATTCGTTCCAAAAAAGAACTATTCTAATGTAGAATTACACGACCATTCTTGCAGCAGAGCTTTGCTCCCGATGTCGTGATCGTCGAACCCGCCTCGTCGCCGTCTCCGCCATTGCAACGTCGTCGGCGGCAAGCATTGTCGTGTCATGAATCCGCGTCATGCCAGAATGACCCGCCGCAGGCTGCTGACTGGGGGCAGCGCCATGGTCACCGCATTCTCCGTCGTGGGGCGCTCCTTCGCCGCGACCGATGCCGATGTCGTCGTCGTCGGTGCCGGAGCGGCAGGCATCGCCGCAGCCCAGACCTTGCGCGCAGCCGGCCGCAAGCCGATCGTGCTGGAGGCTCGCGGCCGCATCGGCGGGCGCGCCTTCACCGATGCTTCCCTCGGCGCGACATACGACGCGGGCGCGATGTTCATCCATTGGGCAGAGCGCAACCCATGGGTCCAGATCGCCCGCGATCTCGGCATCGAGACCGCATCGGAACCCCAGGGTGGCGGTTTCCGGGTCTTTACCGACGGGCGCCCCATGGCCGACGCCGATCGTCGACGCCGGCGCGATGCCTTCAACCAGATCGACAGGCGGCTCGAGACGGTGGATCTCACTGGTCGCGACATGTCGATCGCAGAATTGCTCGGCGATCTCGGCCCCGACAGCGCCCCCGTCGCAGCGTCGGGTTTGCTGCTCTCGATCGGAGAGGAATCAAGCCGGATTTCAGCGCGCGACTATCAGCGTCTTTGGGCCGGCGACGATCTCGTCGTCCCCTCAGGCTACGGCAATCTCGTCACGCGCTCCGCCGCAGGCCTCGATATTCGCCTCAATCAGACGGTCGAGGCTATCCGCTGGGATGGATCGGCCGTGACGGTTTCCACGCCTTCGGGCGACATCCGCGCCAATGCCTGCATTCTCACCGTGCCGGTCGGCGTGCTCAAGTCAGGCGCCATCCGGTTTACCCCGGACCTTCCGACAGCCACCCGTGACGCTCTCGCAGGGCTGCACATGGGAGCGCTGACCAAGATCGCGCTCAAGGTTGAGGGCGATCGCTTCGGCCTCACGCCGGGTGCGAGCCTGCTTGAGACCGGCGCACCCGAGCGCATGATGAATTTCGACATGTACCCGGACGGCAAGGACATCGTCATCGGCTATTGCGGCGGCGATTATGCGCGCAAGATCTCCGAGGCTGGCCCGGAAGAAGCGCGCGCCCATGTCGTCGACCTCCTCGCGAAGATGGTCGGCGCCGAATTCCGCAAAACGGTCAAGGCGGTATCCTTCCCGGCCTGGTGGACCGACCCGTTCGCGCGCGGTTCTTATTCGGTCTGCGATCCCGGCCACGAGAAGGCCCGGGAAGCCCTCGCCCAGCCCATTGGCGGGCGCCTCCTTATTGCAGGAGAGGCGACTGCGGGCGGCGGCGCGATGACCGTGGGCGGGGCCACGCTCGCCGGCCGGGCGGCAGCGGCGACACTCGCGCGGCTGAAGGCCTGACGGCTCCTCGGGCGAGAGCAGCAGCTCCCAATTCTGCCCCACGAGATCCTGACCGAAGGAATGGTGCCGCTCTTCCGCAACCAGCCGGAAACCCTCCGCGACATAGACCGCGCGGGCGGCATGGAGGATGTCGTTGGTCCAGAGCACCATCCGCCGATAGCCAGCATTGCGGGCGAAATCGACGGCATCGCGCACCAGCGCCTTGCCCAGCCCCAGCCCTTGCGCACGCTTCTCGACCAGCACGAGCCTGAGCTTCGCGGTCGCTTCGTCCTCTTCGACGACGAAGGAGGAGCCGGCCGGGGCCCCTTCCAATTCGGCGATGAAACAGCGCTCGCGGCCGGGCTTGAAGTCGCGCAGGAATTTGGCGGCAATCTCGGCAACGAGCGCCTCGAAGCTCTGATCCCAGCCATATTCTTCGGCATAGAGCCGCCCATGAGCCGCGATCACCCAGCCGATATCGCCCGGCCGGTGCTCGCGGATCATGGGACGAGGACGGGTCTGCCGCTCCCCCGAAAGAAGGCGCTGCGCCGTGGCGAGCGCATCAACCAGCGCGGCCTGCTCGGGGAGCGGAAGCCGCGACAGGATCGACCGCGCCTGGGCATCCGACGCGCGGTCGATCGCTGCGAAGGCAGCTATGCCTTCATCGGTCAATTGCAGGCGCCAAGCTCGCGCGTCGACCGACGAGCGGCTGCGGTCGAGCCATCCACGCGTCGCGAAGCGCTGCAGGATGCGCGACAGATAGGCCGGGTCGAGATCGAAAGCCCCGGCCAGTTCCGCCGCCCGCCAATCGTCGCGCTGCGCCAGCTCGTAGATTACCCGCGCTTCCGTCAGCGGCATGCCGGAGCCACGCAGGCTGCCTCCGAGTCCGCCGACCCAGAGAGCATGGAAGCGGTTGAACCTGCGGATCGCCGCGATGGCTTCGGTCTCGCCGATGTCCATGACTCACCTCCAACCGGAGACCAATGAATTTAGTTGACGGAGTCGACTAAATTCGAGACGGGACAGAAACGCGGCATTGACCCTCCCTTAACCGGTCTCTGGCGAAGTCGAGCTTTGACGTCTCACGGCGCTGACATGCAGGTCGATCTCCTCGCCGGAACGGGATACCGCCCCCTTGCGATCCCGCGCCCCCAACCCACCATCCTGGTCTTCGATTCCGGGCTTGGCGGCCTCACCGTGCTGTCGCGCACGGCGCAGGCTTGCCCAGGCGCCCATATCGTCTACGCCGCCGACGATGCCGGCTTCCCCTATGGCCGGCTCACGGAGGACGCGCTCGTCGCCCGCATCCTCGCCGTGATGGAGCGGCTCATCGCCCGCTGTCATCCCGACCTCGTGGTGATCGCCTGCAATACGGCCTCGACGCTGGTCCTGCCGACGCTGCGGGCGCGCTTCGCCATCCCCTTCGTCGGCACAGTGCCCGCGATCAAGCCCGCTGCGGTCGCAACCAAAAGCGGGATGATCTCAGTCCTCGCCACCCCCGGCACGGTGGCGCGCGTCTATACCCGCGAGTTGATCGAGACCTATGCTGGCGGCTGCGACGTCACGCTCGTCGGCGCGACGCGGCTCGCGGGCATGGCCGAGCAGGCGCTGAAGGGCGAATCCGTCGCTGACGACGCTCTGCTCGCCGAGATCGCCCCCTGCTTTGTCGAGACGAACGGCCGACGCACCGACGTGGTCACGCTCTCCTGCACGCATTACCCGCTTCTGCTCGAGCGGATGAAGCGGCTCGCGCCCTGGCCGGTCGAATGGATCGATCCCGCTCCGGCGATCGCGCGCCGGGTCGTCGCGTTGCTCGGCCCGGTCGGCGACGTTCCCTGCCCGAAAGCCACCGCCATCTTCACGTCGGGCGCCGGGCTGAGCGGTCCCTTGCGCATCGCGCTTGCCGGCTATGGCCTCGCTCATGTCGCGATCGAGCCCATGCCGCTGGCGAGCTAGCGAACTCCGATTCCGTCGATCCGTTTCCTACGGTGGCGAGGATCGCGGCGAAGCAGATGCGTTGGCGGGCATCGCCACCGCATGACCGCCACCATGGCTACTGATACTGACTTTGGCTTCCCGGCCTGCCGGAATTGACTCGAAGCCGGCTTTGCGCCATATGCCCTTCCGTCGCGCGGCTCCTCACGGGGCCGCGTGACTTTTTCCGCACCCGTGATCCGCTTTCCTTCGGAAGCCGGATCTGTCGCCCCGGCCAATTCGCGGGGGAGCAGGAGGGCGCGGTCCTCAAACTCGCGAACCATAGAGGACACGCGACATGTCGAAGCGCCATGAGGCAAAGTACAAGATTGACCGCCGTCTCGGTCAGAACATCTGGGGCCGTCCCAAGTCCCCGGTCAACCGCCGCGAGTACGGCCCCGGCCAGCACGGCCAGCGCCGCAAGGGCAAGCCGTCCGACTTCGGCACGCAGTTGCGCGCCAAGCAGAAGCTGAAGGGCTACTACGGCTCGATCTCCGAGAAGCAGTTCCGCCGCTATTACGCCGAGGCCATCCGCCTCAAGGGCGATTCGGGCGAGAACCTGATCGGCCTGCTGGAGCGCCGTCTCGACGCGGTGATCTACCGCGCCAAGTTCGTGCCGACCGTCTTCGCGGCTCGTCAGTTCGTCAACCACGGCCACGTCACCGTGAACGGCAAGCGCGTCAACATCGCGTCCTATCAGGTCAAGCCGGGCGACGTCGTCGCGGTCAAGGAGAGCTCGCGCCAGCTCGCCATCGTCATCGAGTCGGCCACCCTCGCCGAGCGTGACGTTCCGGACTACATCGACGCCGACCACAACAAGTCGACCGCCACCTTCGCCCGCACCCCGACGCTGTCGGACGTGCCTTATGCGGTGCAGATGGAACCGAACCTGGTCATCGAGTTCTACTCGCGCTAAGCCGTTCGGAACGGGTAGAAATATCCGTTGCTCTGAATATCTTGGGGGAGGGCAAGATGTTGCCCTCCCCCAATTGTTTTCCGGCGCCTCCTTCGGCTCGGCGGCGCGTCTGCGGCCCGCCCCCCAAGGCGCCCCGGCGGGATTCTGCGGCCAATCTGCCTCGCCCCCGACGGCGGCCCTCGGGTCCCCATGGCCATCGCTGCCAGACCCCTCGCCCTCTCGGGTTCGAGCGGAGCCGTCGCGTTTGGCGCGTCAAGCGGCGCGCTCTGGCGCCCGCTCGGACGGCATGCCGTCTTTCATGACACTCTTGATCTGGTCGCGTAGCTCGGGCGTATCCTGATGCTTGTGCACGGCGACAGCGTGCTGCACCGCCGCCTCCAGGAGCTCGTCTTCAGTATCGGCGCTGATCGCGATTGAGCACTTCGTCTCGCTCGGAAACGCCCGGCAGTCGATGAACTTGCGTCCCATGGCGCCCTCCCTCGGGAGAAAGCAAACGCGCCTCCGTTGCAACAGCGGCAGGCTGCGCAAGTCACCATACGCCCATGCCGAGGTCGTCGCAAAAAATGCAGCTCCTGGCACTCCTCCAACCCTGAGCATTCGCACGCGGCACGCGTTCTCCAAGCTTACCGATGCTCATGAAGGCGACAACTGCCCGGAAATTCCGATACCCTGGCTCACAGTTCCCGGACCGCCTGCGCTCTCGGCTGGCTCGCCGTTTGCGCTTATCCAGCGTCGCTATCGACGTCTCAGGCCGAAGAGCGTTCTGCTGCAATGTCCGCGTCGGAGGCCATGATGTCTCGAACCGACGCTTCGATCGCAAGCGGCGTGCGGTCATCCATCTCTATGATCGGATGCCGGGCCATTCCGGCTGTAACTGGGGTTCGGAAGGCAGAGGCGGGACGGCGAAGACCTGCACTCTGCGCCGCATCCTGTGAACGGCCGCGCCACCGCGACGGATAAGCGTCGCTTACAGATGCGAGCCGACCTCATCGCGGAAGAAGTAGCAGCCCAGCCCGATGCAGCCGATCAGGATCGACAGCGCATAGGGCCCGAAAAGGCACACGACAAAGACGGAGCCGATGAAGGCTCGCATCGCCCAAGCTGACCACGTCTGCTTCATGGCTAACCTCTCGCATTGCGTTTCCTGACAAAACGTAAACGGCAAGCCGTGAATTCGATCTGAAGGGATACGGTAAATCGCGAAATCGCATTTCAGATCCGCATGTTAGCAAGTTCGGCAAAATCAGGGCGAAGCGGTGAAATCCGTTCTCACTCCCGCCCTAATGCCGTAGCGTCATCATCGTCCTCGCTACCGCGGAGAGATTCGCCATGACCAGAACCTTGTTGATTGCCCTCGCGCTGTCCTGCTCCGCGAGCCTAGCCTATGCCCAAAGCTGCAATATCCAGGCTTCGGACAAGAAGCTTGCAGGCGCTGCCAAGACCAGCTTCCTGACCAAATGCGAGAAGGACGCGACCTCGGCCTGCGACAAGCAGGCGGCCGACAAGAAGCTGGCCGGCGCCGCCAAGACCAGCTTCACCAAGAAATGCGTGACCGACTCCGTCGGCGGCTGAGCGCCTGAACAAAGATCGGCAGCGTCCCGACACGGCCGGTTGCAATGACAGCCCCGGTCAGTCGGCGGTGCTGCTCTCCCAGGTCGCATGGCTCACAGTCGGCAGGCGTGCCAGCCTGTCGACGACCTGATCGAGTTCTTTCCGGTCGACCGCCGTGCTGATCAGCTTGGCAACGATCTCGACCGAGTCCTCGCCACGCTCGACCGTCGTAATGTCGCTGACCGGATATTGCGCGGCTTCGAGATATTCGACGAGCGTCTCGCGCACCTCGGCGAGCGCCTGGGTCCGCGCGGTGACAACGACTTCGTAGGTCGCCTCGAGCGCCCGCTCGTTGAGCGGGATGCGGTTGATCGCGTTGACGAGTGGCCGCAGCAGCGTGTTGCCGAAGATGACGAAGACCGCGACGAGCGCGGCTTCGGCGATCATGTCCGCGCCGGCGCAGGCCCCTGCGGCGGCAGAGCCCCAAAGCGTTGCCGCGGTGTTGAGGCCGCGAACATTCGTGCCCTCCTTCATGATCACGCCCGCGCCCAGGAAACCGATGCCCGAAACGACATAGGCGATGACCCGGATGGCGCCGGACGCTCCCTCGATGCGCATGCCGAGATCGACGAAGGCCGCAGCCCCGAGCGCGACGAGAACGGTCGTGCGCAAGCCGGCAGTGCGCTGCCGGTATTGCCGCTCGGCGCCAATCAGCATGCCCAGCACGAAAGCGGCCGTCAGGCTGACGACCGTGTCCAGGAAAGGCGCGAGTTCGAAGGTCTGAATGAAGCGCATGGCCGCTGACTCGCGTGGCAGGCAGCGGTGCTTCGCATGAAGGTTCGCCTCCGGCAAGCCGGAGGCGTGGTGTCGTCAGCATCCAGCGCGGAACAGAAACGCAGCGCGCAAACCCGGCTCACTCGTCGTCGTTATAGCCGCCACGATCGCGGCGATCGTCCCGGTCGCGCCAGCGACGCTGGCCGCGGTAGTCTTCGTCCTGCTGTCCGCCGCCGCGCCAGGCCCGCATCTCGCTGAGGCGTTCGCGTCCTTCCGCCATCGCCTCACGCACCGAGCGGCGCAGCACGGTCTTCTGCTCGTCGCTTAGGGTCACCCACAGCGGCCGGAGCGTATCGGCGAGTTCCTTGGAACGCATCGCCCGCTCATTCTGCCGCGCGGCCGCTGCATCGAGGCGCTCCATCAGATCGGCATGGCGCAGCTTTTCGCGCTCCTCCCGCATCCCCGCCATTTGCTGGACACGCTGCTCGCTCCGTCGCTTGACGAGCGCCTCCACCTTGTCGAACAGCGGGGTCTGCTCGGGCTTGAGCTTGAGATCCGCGCGCACCTTCGCCAGCCGCTCGTCAAGCCGCGCCTTGGCACGCTCGGCGCGTTGCTCGCGCCAATCCTGCCGGCGCTGGTCGCGGCTGTCGGTACGCTCCTGCTGCTTCTGATCGCCACCTGCCGGAGGAACCGGCTGTGGCTGCGCGAATGCGAGGGTGCCGGCGAGCATCGCAATCGACGAAGCGGCGATGAGGGCGATGGATTTCATGGGAATCTCCCTTGAGGCAGTCCGGTCGGTATGTCGCTCAGCGGGTCTCGAAGCCGATTGGCGATGCGGTCAGCCTGCCTCCGGATGTCTGACCCGGCAATGGCTTCAAGATGAAAAGATCGTAATGTGGCGACAACGCGCGCGACGCGTTTCGGTTCGCCATCGGACGTTCCATGCAAAACCTTATCACCGATGTCCGTGGCCTTCATGTCGGCCATGCGGATGACATTGAGGCGGCGACCGGCGTGACGGCCGTCATCTTCGAGCGCCCGACGGTGGCCTCCGCCGCCGTGCTCGGCGGTGCGCCCGGCACCCGCGAGACGGCCTTGCTCATCCCGGAGATGACGGTCGAGCATATCGACGCGATCGTGCTCTCCGGTGGCTCCGCCTGGGGGCTTGGCGCTGCCGACGGCGTGATGGGCTGGCTGGCGCGGGAAGGGCGCGGGTTCCCGGTCGGCGCCTTCCGCGTCCCGATCGTGCCGCAGGCCATCCTGTTCGACCTCACCAATGGCGGCGAGAAGCCTTGGGCGCGTGGAGACGGCGAGACGCCCTATGGCAAGCTGGGCGCAAAGGCCGCTGCAGCCGCGTCGACCTCTTTCGCACTGGGCACCGCCGGTGCGGGCTTCGGCGCGACGACGGCCAACCTCAAGGGCGGCATAGGCTCGGCCAGCGCCCGTGCCGCGACCGGGCAGATCGTCGGCGCCCTCGTCGCGGTCAACGCCGTCGGCACCGCGACGATCGGAGACGGCCCGCATTTCTGGGCCGCGCCCTATGAGCGTGACGGCGAGTTCGGTGGGCTCGGCTGGCCGGCGACGATCGCACCCGGCGACACGGCCCTGCACTTCAAGGGAGGCACCGGCCAGAATACGACGATCGCCCTTGTCGCGACCGATGCCGTGCTGACCAAGGCCCAGGCCCGCCGGCTCGCGCTCGCAGCCCATGACGGGCTTGCCCGCGCCCTGCGACCTGCCCATGCCCCACTCGACGGGGACATCGTTTTCGCCGCGGCGACGGGTCGTAGCGGCGCGCCATCCGACGCTTTCGCTCTCACCGAGCTCTGCGCCACCGCAGCCGATGTCCTGGCCCGCGCTGTCGCCCGCGGCGTGTATGCCGCATCGGCGCTGCCCTTCGCCGGAGCCAGCCCGGCCTGGTGCGACCGGTTCGGCGGCTGAGCCGCGAAGCGACCGCCGCGGGCGCGCCCATTCCAAACCGTAGCCGATTTACTAAATCGCAAGCCTGCTCCTGCAACCTGAGCGATAGGTTCAGCCTGCAAGGCCGGAAGGCTCGGGGGGCAGGATGCGGGAGATCGGCTTTGGCCTGGTCTGCGGCATTGCCGCGGCGTTAGGTGCCTTCCTGATCGCGGCGTGGCCAGTGCAAGGCCGCCCCGTCGCGGCCTTCTTCCCGGCCGGCAGTTCGGCGCGCGATATGTCCGCCGCCATTGCCACGGCCGGCGGTACCCTGATCCGGATCGACACGACCTCCGCCGTCACCGTGACGCTCGGCGAAGACGACCATTTCGTAGGCGCGCTCTATCAGGCCGGAGCGTGGCTGGTGATCGACGCTGGCCTCGCCCGACTCTGCATAGGCTCTGCCGCATGGAGCAGCCGATGAATGACGTCGCCCGGTTCCGCGCGCATTTCGCCCGTCTGCTCCTCCTCCTGCTGTGGATCAACGCGTGCCTTTTGGCGCTCGCCCCGCTCGCCGAGCCTCTGATCAGCAGGCGGTCTCTTGTTCTGGCGGGCGTGGGGCTGGCCGCGCTCGGCACACTGGCCTGGCGTGTCTGTGGCACGGATTGGGCCACCAGGCAGATCACCAGTATCGCGACGCTCGGCCAGGTGATGCTGCTGGTCTACGCCTTTGCCGGGCACCCCTATCAATCCGACATGCACATGTACTTCTTCGCCGTGCTGGCCGTGCTCGCCGGCTGGCTGGACTGGCGTGTCTTCGTCCCGGCCACCATCGCAATCGCGACCCATCATCTCCTCCTCAGCCTCCTGCAACCGGCCGGCGTCTTCCTGAACGGCAACGATATTGGCCGCGTCCTGCTTCACGGCCTGATCGTCGTCGTGCAGTCGGCAGCGCTGAGCTGGCTGGTCTGGTCCTTGCGGCAATCCCTCGAAATCTCGGAAACCGAACGCCGCCAGGCTGACGCCGCCCGCGATGTCGCCGACGAAGCCCGCCGCGATGTCGCCGAGACCACGGCCAGGGCGGCAAGCGACAGGCAGCGCATCCTCAACGGCGTCGCGAATGACTTCGAGCACGTGATCGCCCGCATCGCGCGCGACGTGATCGCCTCCGTGCAGTCTCTTCGCGCGGCTGCGCAGCAGATGAAGAACGGCGCGCTCGAGGTGTCGCAGCGCTCGACCGCAGCCTCGCAGTCTTCGCGGCAGACCTCGTCCAACGTCGTGGCAGTCACACAGGTCACCGCCGAGCTGGCGCAGTCCTTCGCGGAGGTGGACCGGCAGGTCACGGAAACGGCTCGCATCGTCGGCGCCGCGACCCTGCAGGCCAGCGACGTTCTGCACACCGTCGGCGACCTCTCGCGCAAGGCCGACGAGATCGGCAACATCGCAATCGTGATCTCGACCATCGCCAAGCACACCAACCTGCTGGCGCTCAACGCTTCGATCGAGGCCGCGCGCCTCGGCCGCTCGGGCGGCGGCTTCGCCATCGTGGCGCAGGAGATCAAGTCCCTGGCGAACCAGACCTGGCGCGCGACCGAAGAAATCCAGGGGCAGATCGAGGCGATCCATCGTTCCGGCTACGAGGCCGTCGCGGCAATCGACGCGATGAACGCGACCATCGGCTCGCTGAACCAGATCTCCGGCACGGTCGCGGTCGTCGTCGAACAGCAGAACGTGGCGACGGCAGGCATCGCCGACAACATTCGCCAGGCCGCCGATGAGACGATCGCTGCCGCCGGCCATATCGATATCGTCAGCCGCGTCGCCGCCGAGACCGATGAAGCCGCGAGCCATATCGCCCAATCAGCCGATCAGCTCTCGCTCCAGTCTTCCCATCTCGATGCCGAGGTGGCGCAGTTCCTCGGGCGCGTCCGCGCTGCCTGAAGCCCGGTTTCATGCCAGGCGCGAATGCGCTATGGCAGCGCCATGTCCACTGACGATTTCCTCGCCCGCTTCGGCTCGCCCGGCGCCAGCCAGCCCGATCCCGTGGCGGCCGCCCAGCAGGCCATGCGCAATCCCCTGCCCGCCCGCTTCTACAAGGAGGCCGGCGTGCTGGAGCGCGACGGACTGTTCCATGTCGCCCTCGACGGCCGGACCGCCCGCACTCCGGCGCGCAAGCCGCTGGCGGTCGGCTCCCGCGATGTCGCGGAGGCGCTCGCCGCCGAATGGGAGCGGCAGGCCGAGCGGATCGACCCTGCGCAGATGCCGCTCACGCGTCTGGTCAATTCGGCGCTGGACGGCGTGGAGGATCAGCAGGAAGCAGTTCGCGCCGAGATCGTGCGCTACGCCGCTTCGGACGCGCTCTGCTATCGCGCCGGCGAGCCCGAGGCGCTCGTCGCGCGCTACGACGACGTCTGGCAGCCCGTCCTGAAGAGCGTCGAGGCTCTGATCGGCGCCCGTTTCGTTCTGGCCGAGGGCGTCGTCTTCGCCGAGCAGCCGCCCGAAACGCTGGCCGCCGTCGCTCAGCGAGTCGAGAAGATCTCCGCCCCGCTCGCGTTGGCGGGCGCACACAACGTCATGACGTTGACGGGCTCCACGATCATACTGCTCGCCCTCGCCAATGGGCTGATCGATGCGGAAGCGGCCTGGGAGGCCGCCCATCTCGACGAGGACTACCAGATCTCCGTCTGGGGCCAGGACGAGGAAGCAGCCGAGCGCCGCGCCGTCCGCCGCCGCGAATTCGACGCCGCAGCGCTGCTGCTGGCGAAGGGTTGAGAGACCGTCAGGAACCTCCAGCCCTCATCCTGAGGAGCCGCGAAGCGGCGTCTCGAAGGATGGTCCAGATGTCTCCTGAGCCTCCTGGAGCATCCTTCGAGACGCCATTCCCAAGGGAATGGCTCCTCAGGATGAGGGCTCGGCGAACGTTCAAACGGTCTCTCAGCCGCCAGCCGGCCGCATGATGCGCGGGCGCGCTTCGGCAAACGTCGTAATGGACTCTCTCGACGGCCCCGCTTAAGCCGGCTTTCGAGACGCGATTTCCGGCCGGGAGCCTTGCCGCCATGAAGGATATCCTCGAACAGCTCGAAACCCGCCGCGAAGGCGCCCGCAAGGGCGGCGGCGAGCGTCGTATCGAGGCCCAGCACAAGCGCGGCAAGCTGACGGCACGCGAGCGCATCGAACTCCTGCTCGACAAGGACTCCTTCGAGGAGTTCGACATGTTCGTGCAGCACCGCGCCGTCGATTTCGGCATGGACAAGGGCGAGAAGATCCCCGGTGACGGCGTCGTCACCGGCTGGGGCACGGTCAATGGCCGCACCATCTTCGTCTTCTCCAAGGACTTCACCGTCTTCGGCGGCTCGCTCTCCGAGACCCACGCCCAGAAGATCATCAAGATCCAGGATATGGCGCTGAAGATGCGCGCGCCGATCGTCGGCCTGTTCGATGCCGGCGGCGCCCGCATCCAGGAGGGCGTGGCGGCGCTCGGCGGCTACGGCGAGGTCTTCAAGCGGAATGTGCAGGCTTCGGGAGTCATCCCGCAGATCTCGGTGATCATGGGCCCCTGCGCCGGTGGCGACGTCTATTCGCCGGCGATGACCGATTTCATCTTCATGGTCCGCGACACCAGCTACATGTTCGTCACCGGCCCGGAGGTGGTGAAGACCGTCACCAACGAGACCGTGACCTCCGAGGAGCTCGGCGGCGCCAAGGTCCACACCTCCAAATCCTCGGTCGCGGACGGCTCCTTCGAGAACGATGTCGAGGCGCTCTTGCAAGTGCGCCGCCTGCTCGACTTCCTGCCCGCCAACAACACGGCCGGTGTGCCGGAATGGCCGAGCTTCGACGTGCCTGATCGCGTCGACATGAGCCTCGACACGCTCGTCCCGGACAACCCGAACAAGCCCTACGACATCAAGGAATTGATCCTGAAGACGGTCGACGAGGGCGACTTCTTCGAGATCCAGGAAGCCTACGCCAGGAACATCGTCACCGGCTTCGGCCGTATCGAGGGCCGCACCGTCGGCATCGTCGCCAACCAGCCGATGGTGCTGGCCGGCGTGCTCGACTCCGATGCCTCGCGCAAGGCGGCCCGCTTCGTCCGTTACTGCGACGCCTTCGAGATCCCGATCGTCTCACTCGTCGACGTTCCCGGCTTCCTGCCGGGCACCGCGCAGGAGTATGGCGGCCTGATCAAGCACGGCGCCAAGCTGCTCTACGCCTATTCGGAATGCACCGTGCCGCTCGTCACCATCATCACGCGCAAGGCCTTCGGCGGCGCCTATGACGTGATGGCGTCGAAACATATCGGCGCCGACGTCAACTATGCCTGGCCGACGGCGCAGATCGCGGTGATGGGCGCCAAGGGGGCGGTCGAGATCATCTTCCGCGGCGGCGACGCCGAGACCATCGCGCGCCAGACCAAGGAATACGAAGACCGCTTCATGTCGCCCTTCGTCGCGGCCGAGCGCGGCTATATCGACGAAGTCATCATGCCGCACTCGACCCGCCGGCGCATCGCCCGCGCGCTCGCCATGCTCAGAACCAAGAACGTCGAGCGGCCCTGGAGGAAACACGACAACATCCCGCTCTGAGCGCGCTGCTTACCGCCAGCGCCTGAACACCGCGCTGGCATTCACCCCGCCAAAGCCGAAGCCATTCGAGATGGCGTGCTCCATCGCCAGCGGCCGCGCGGTCTTCGCCACGAGGTCGAGCCCGGCCGCCGCCTCGTCGGGGTTTTCGAGGTTGAGCGTCGGCGGGGCGATCTGGTCGCGAAGGGCGAGGATCGTGAAGACCGCCTCGAGCCCACCGGCCGCGCCGAGCAAATGCCCGGTCGCCGATTTCGTCGCGCTGATCGCGATGCCTCCATCGGTGCCGAACACAGCCTTGATCGCAGCCAGTTCGCCGCGATCGCCGACCGGCGTCGAGGTGGAATGGGCATTGAGATGGGCGACATCATCAGGCCGAAGCCCCGCCTGCTTCAGCGCGGTCTCCATGGCGCGCTGCGCGCCGGAGCCGTCTTCCGGGCCCGAGGTAATGTGATAGGCGTCGGCGCTCGTACCGTAGCCTGTCAACTCGGCCAGGATCGTGGCGCTGCGTGCTTCGGCATGTTCCAGCGCTTCGATCACCAGAAGGCCGGCGCCCTCGCCCATGACAAAACCGTCGCGATCCCGGTCGAAAGGCCGCGAAGCCTTCTCGGGCTCCTCATTGAACCCGGTCGAAAGCGCGCGCGCTGCCGCGAAACCGCCAAGCGCGACGAGGTCGACGCAGGCCTCGGTGCCGCCGCAGATCGCAATATCCGCCTCGCCCGCGCGGATCAGCCGCGCGGCATCGCCAATCGCCTGCACGCCTGCGGCGCAGGCCGTGACCGGCGCGCCGATCGGCCCCTTGAAACCATAGTCGATCGAGATATGGCCGGCGGCAAGATTGACCAGGAAGGACGGCACGGTGAAGGGCGAGAGCCGGCGCACGCCGCGCTGGTCGGTGGTCCGCACAGCCTCTGCGATCGCCGGGAAACCGCCGATACCCGAGGCGATCACCGTCGCCGTGCGCTCGCGCTCGCCCTCGTTCTGCGGCTGCCATCCCGCCTGCGCCAACGCTTCCTTGGCAGCGACCAGCGCGAACTGGATGAAACGATCCATCTTGCGCTGGTCCTTCGGCGCGATCACCGCATCGGGATCGAAGCCGCCCTCGGCATCCTCATCCTTTGACGGCACGAGGCCCGCGATCTTGGCCGGCAAGGTCTCGGCGACCGAATCCGGCAGGCGGCGCAGGCCCGACCGCCCGGCGAGCAGGCGCTGCCAGGCGAGCTCGGTTCCGCAGCCGAGAGGCGAGACCACGCCCATTCCGGTGACAACGATGCGACGCATGGGAAACCTCCTATTCGCGAGAGATCGCCGCCACCGCATGCCGCGTCGCGACGATGGCCAGGCGCTGCTGCATGGCGGCGCTGGCCTGCGGACCGGCGATGACGGTGACATTGTCCGGGCTGACGGGCTGCGCGGTCTGCGCATCGGCGAAACCAGGCACGACCGGCCGCCCGCTTTCCCGATCGGTCAGCAGCAGAGCTTCCCCTTCGGGCGCCAGATGCCGGTTGCCGAAAGCCACCAGTGCGGCAACCACCGGGAAGAAATCCCGGCCCCTTCCCGTCAGCACATATTCGTAGCGCTGCGGCCTCTCGCTATAGAGCCGCCGCTCGAACAACCCGGCCTCAGTGAGATGCTTCAGCCGCCGTGCCAGCATGTTAGGCGCGATGCCGAGGCTGCGCTGGAATTCGTCGAAACGGGTGAAGCCCTGCAGCGCGTCGCGCAGGATCAGGATGCTCCACCATTCGCCCACCGCTTCGACCGCGCGGGCACAGGGGCATTCGGCGAGCGGAAGGAGCCGGGGCTGCATGTGCCCCGGTTAAAGATGTTGCTATCATTTTGCAAGTCTCTATCGCGACGCGTCCGTTTGCACCGCCGCTCCGCTCAATCCAGCGTGTTCCGGAACCGCATCAGCGCAACGCCCGCAAAGACCGGCACGAACAGGCTGAGATAGAACACCTCGTCGCCGATATCCCCGAGATCGGCGCCCTTCAGCATGATCGCGCGGATGATGCGCAGGAAATGCGTCAGCGGGAACAGTTCGCCCAAGGTCTGTGCCCAGCCCGGCATCCCGGCGAACGGGAACATGAAGCCCGACAGCATCAGCGAAGGCAGGAAGAAGAAGAAGGTCAGTTGCATCGCCTGCAGCTGCGTGCGCGCCATCGTCGAGATGGTGTAGCCGAGCAGCACCAGCGCCAGAACGAAGATCAGGACACAGCTCAGGAGAAGCGCGAGCCCGCCCAGGAATGGCACCCCGAAGAGCAGCTTGGCCGCGCTGAGCACAACCACGACCTGCACAGCGCCGACCGCCAGATAGGGCAGCACCTTGCCGAGCATGATCTCGCCGGCCGTGGTGGGCATGGCGAGCAGGTTCTCCATCGTGCCGCGCTCGATCTCGCGCGTGAGCGCCATCGCCGTCATCATCACCATCGTCATCTGCAGGATGACGCCGAGCAGGCCGGGGACGATGTTGTACTGCGTGATGTTCTCCGGGTTGTAGCGGCGATGGACCACTAGGGAGAGTTCGTCCCCGCCGGCAGCGGCCGGATTTGTCTCGGGCTCGCCTTGAGCCCGCAGCAATGCGCGGCTGACGATCGTCCCCAGCGCCGCAACCGCGCCGCTCGCCGCAGCCGGATCTGTCGCGTCCGCCTCGACCAGAATGCGCGGTTGGTCGGCGCGTTCGACCCGCACGCCGAAATCGCTGGGAATTGTCACGAGGAAGGAGATGTCTCCCTTGGCCATCAGGCTCTCGGCCTGCGCCGCGCTCTGCGGCCGCTCGCGGAAACGATAATAGTCCGAGACCTCCAGCGCCGAGACCACGGCGCGCGTATAGCGATCGTGCCCGAGCGCCAGGATCGCGGCCGGCAGGCCGCGCGGGTCGTTGTTGATCGCGTAGCCGAAGAGCAGCAGCTGGAGGATCGGCACCGCCAGCATCATCGCGAAGGTGATGCGGTCCCGCCGCATCTGCACGAATTCCTTGGCGAGCAACGCGCCAAGCCGGCGAATGGAGAAGAACGCGCTCATGCCGCCCGCTCTCCTGCGTCAGCCATGAACTTGATGAAGACGTCCTCCAGGCTGGTCTCGCCCGGCTCGACCTGGATGCCGCTTTCGCGCGCAAGCGGCGCCAGCGCGGCTTCCAATTTGTCCCTGTCCGTCCCGACGACATGCAGCGTGGCGCCGAACGGAGCGACCTGCTCGACTCCATCGGCCGCCGACAGCGCCTTGATCTGCGCGGGCTTCAGCGCGCCGTGGACGACGTAAGTGACGAGGCCGGAGCCCCGGACCACGTCGTCGACGGTCCCCGTCGCCAGCATGCGGCCATGGGCGATGTAGCTGATGCGATGGCAGCGCTCGGCCTCGTCCATGTAGTGGGTGGAGACCAGCACGGTGATCCCGTCGCCGGCCAGCCGATGGATCTCGTCCCAGAATTCGCGCCGCGCCTTGGGGTCGACGCCCGCCGTAGGCTCGTCGAGCAACAGCAGCTTCGGCTGGTGCATGATGCAGGCCGCCAGCGCCAGCCGCTGCTTCCAGCCCCCGGAGAGCGTTCCGGCGAGTTGATCCTTGCGCGCGGCAAGCCCAAGCCCGTCCAATGTCCGCCTCACGGCTTCCTCGGCCGGCTTCAACTCGTAAAGCCGCGCCACGAAGGTCAGGTTCTCGGCAATGCTCAGGTCTTCGTAGAAGGAGAAGCGCTGGGTCATGTAGCCGACCTGGCGCTTGATCGCGGTGCTCTGCGTCCGAATATCCAGCCCGAGCACCGTGCCCTCCCCGGCATCGGGCCTGAGCAGGCCGCAGATCATCCGGATCGTCGTCGTCTTGCCCGAGCCATTGGGGCCGAGGAAGCCGACGATCTCGCCAGCCGCAACGGCCAGATCGACATTGTCGACGACCGTGCGTTGGCCAAAGCGCTTGGTCATGCCGCGCACATCGATGGCGAGGCTCTCGCTCACCGCTGTCTCCGCAAGGTCACATCGACGATCTGGCCGGGCTGGAGTGCCGATTGCTGCCCACCCTCCGGATGCGCCTCGACGAGATAGACCAGCTTCTGGCGCGTCTGCGCCGAGTAAATCACCGGCGGCGTGAATTCGGGTTCGGGCGAGACATAGGTGACGTTCGCCGCCAGCCCCGGTGCGCAGCCATCGCAGTGGACATCGAGCCGCATCCCCGGCTTAACGCTCGAAATCCAGGTCTCCGGCACATAGAGCATCAGCTTGGCCGCCCCGTCAGGCAGCATCAGCACGACGTGCGCGGTCGGGCCCGCCAACTCCCCGACGCGCCGCAGTACGTCGCTGACGCGGCCTGACGATGGAGCCACGAGGCGGCGCTGCTCCAGCTTCCAGCGCGCCTGTGCCAGCGTCGCCTTCGCCTCCTCGACCGCATTCTCGCTTGCCCGGATCTCGTCAGGGCGCGCCGGCAGCTTTGCGACGTCGAGATTGGCGGCGTTTTGACGAACGCTCGCCGCGGCGACATCCCGCGCCAGTTCCGCCTGGTCGAAATCGGCCTGGGTCGAGACGCCGCGGCGCAGGAGATCCTGGCGCCGCTCCAGCGCCCGCTCGGCCTCGCGCTGCTGCGCCTGGGCCGAGACCAGGCTCGCCTCGATCACGGCGATCTCCTCGGGCCGCTTGCCTATGCGCAGATTGTCGAGCTGCGCCTGCGCCTGAATCAGCCGGGCCTCGCTTTCGGCGACCGCATTCTCCGCATCAGTCGTCTCCAGCATGGCCACGACTTTGCCGGCCTCGACACGCTCGCCTCGGCGCACGTCGATGCGTTCGATCCGCGCCGTATCGATCGGGCCGAGACGCACATATTCGCCCTCGACATAGCCGGCGATCCGCACCGTATCAGACACGCAGCCGGGAAGAATCGAGCGCAACAAGGCGAGGGAACAAAGAAAGCCGAGAATCATGAGGGTTCTCCTCGGGCTGCCAGAACCGAGGCGGTGACCGCCGCGCGGATAGTGCTGGCGATGGCTTCGCCCTCGGGCTCGCCGATCCCGTCCCATTCCAGCCGCCGGATGACCGCCGGCCGGCCGAGCCGGAAGTAGAGGACCTGACCCATCATCGCGAAAACGGCGAGCCTGGTTCCCTGCGCTTCCGGGTCCTTTCCGGTTGCCATACCCCACAAGGCGCAGAGGCGGCCGTGGATCGGCCGCACCATGCCCTCGTAAAGCAGATCGAAGGCGGGAGACGGTTCCATCATCTCGCGAACGACGAAGCGGGCGATCGCCTCGCTCTCGGGAGCGCGGGTGGCGAAGGCGATCACGCAGCTGACCGCCATGAGCACGGCCTCCAAGGCCTCGTCCGGGTGCAATGCCGGCGGCAAGAGAGCGAGTTGATCCCCCCCGAGCACCCTCTCCCGCATCGTGGCCACGATCGCCTCGGCGCAGGCCCGGCGCAGACCATCCTTTCCCCCAAAATGATAGGCGATGCCGGCACTGTTGACGCCCGCGGTCTGCGCGATTTCGCGGATGGAACTCGCGTCGAAGCCGATTCGTCCGAACAGCTCGAGCCCCACACGGATCAGGGCTTCCCGTGTTCCACGGTCTGCATCTGATGTCCCGATCATTCAGGCAGGATACGCCGCATCGAGCGTTCAATCAATCGATTGATTAAACGCTTTGGGAGCGCTTGCTCCATCTTCCCCGCACTAACCGCGGTTCCATGACATGACTCGCGCCGGAGAATGGGCTAAGGCGGCAGCCATTCCCTCATCCTCCCTGTCCGATGCTTTTCAATTCCTTCGCCTTCCTGCTCGGCTTTCTGCCGCTGGCACTTGCTCTTCACTGGCTGGCCGAGCGCTTCGCGCCGCAATGGCGGCTGCCGGTGCTGGTCGTGCTGTCCTTCGCCTTCTACGGCTATTGGGACTGGCGCTTCCTGCCGCTGCTCGCCCTGTCCGTCGGGATGAACTGGCTGATCGCCGAAGCGTTCGTGAAGACGAAGTCGAGCGGGCTCATCACGCTCGCCATCGTGCTGAACCTCTCCGTGCTGGCAATATTCAAGTACTTCAACTTCTTTGCTGGCCTCGCTGGAATGTTTCCCGGACTGCCGGTGCCGAAATTCGATATCGCGCTACCGCTCGGGATCTCCTTCTTCACTTTTCATCACATCATGTATCTGACGGATCTGCGGCGCGGCCAGGCGCCGCGTTACGATCTCGTCCGCTACGCGCTCTACATCGCCTTCTTCCCGCAGGTGCTCGCCGGCCCGCTGGTGCGCTGGCGCGAGATCATGCATCAGCTCGACGAGCGGCCCTATCAGCGGCCCGACGCCGCCGAGCGCATCGCACGCGGTTTGATGTTGCTGACCTTCGGCCTCGCCAAAAAGGTGCTGATCGGAGATCCGTTGGCGGAATACGCCAACCCGGTCTTCGCCGCCGCCGCTGCCGGCAAGGTCGTCAGCATGATGGAAGCCTGGCAGGCGACGCTCGCCTTCACCTTCCAGATCTATTTCGACTTCTCCGGCTACACCGACATGGCCCTTGGCATCGCTTTGCTCTTCGGCGTCGTGCTGCCGCAGAACTTCGACGCGCCCTACCGCTCGCTCTCGATCCAGGATTTCTGGCGGCGCTGGCACATGACGCTGTCGCGCTTTCTGCGCGACTATCTCTACATCCCGCTCGGCGGCTCCAGGTCCGGCCTGCCGACCCAGGTCTGGGCGCTCTTCGCCACGATGGCGCTCGGGGGCCTCTGGCACGGTGCCGGCCTTACCTTCGTCGCCTGGGGCGTTGCCCACGGCCTCGCGCTGATCGTCGCGCTGTTCTGGCGCCGCGCCGGCTGGCCGATGCCGGCGCCGCTCGGCTGGCTCCTGACCTTCCTCTTCGTCGTGCTGTGCTGGGTGCTGTTCCGGGCGCCCACCTTCGAGGCGGCTCTGACCATCTACAAGGGCCTGCTTGGCCTCGCCCCGATCGGGAGCGGTTTCAAATGGCGCGCGCTGGTGCCCGCTGCGGCCTTCGCCATCATCGGGCCGACAGCCTGGAACCTCGTCCACAAGCTGCCGCCGGCCCGCTGGATCGCCGTGCTGACCGGCCTGCTGTTCGTCATCATCCTCCTGAAGATCGGCGAAGATGCGAATTATGAGTTCATCTACTTCCAGTTCTGAGCCGGGACGTACGCCGACTCAGGCGGCCGGATGGACGAATTTCATCGCGACCCTGCTTGCGGCAGCTATCTTGTTCTCCATCGCCTTCCTCGCCACGGCCTTCCTGATAGACCCCTACGACACCGGCCGTACCCTGCTGAAGCTCAAGGAGGGCCTGCGTCCGCAGGGACCGCGCACCTCGCTGGCAAGCCGAGGCCGCGATCCGCAATTCACCGGCGCGATCTTCGGCAATTCGCATATCCAGCTCGTCTCGCCGGAAGAACTGCGCAAGCGAACCGGCATCCCCTTCGTCTCGCTGATTGCGCCCGCTACCCTGCCGAAGGAGCAACTGGCGACGATCGACTGGTTCCTGCGCCACCACCGGCAGGTGCCCCCGAAGGCGATCATCGTCGGCATCGACCAGTACTGGTGTACTCCCGACCCGACCTTTCCGAACGAGAAGCCCTTTCCATTCTGGCTGCTAGACCGCAGCACGCTCGGCTATGTCGCCGGGCTGATGCGCTACGACCTGATCGAGGAGATCCCGCGCCGACTCGCCTATCTGACCTCGCGCAAGGCCGAGCGCGGCAGGCCCGACGGCTACTGGAACTACGAGCCCGACTACGAGATTCAGGGCTTTCACCAGCGTCCCGAGCTCCGGGCGCGGCTGGAAGAGCCCGTCACAGCCGGTGGCGGCAATATCGACGGCCCCTTCCCCGGGGCGACCGCGCTGGAGGGGTTGATGAAATCGGCCCCGCCGGAGACGGCGCTGATTCTGGTGCGCCCGCCGGTCTACGTCAGCGGCCTTTCGAAACCCGGCACGCCGGACGCCGACGCAGACGCGGCCTGCCGCAAGGCCTTCGCCGACCTCGCCGCCCGCCGTCCCAACACGGTGCTGCTCGACTGGCGGATCGACCGGCCGGCCCTGCACGACCCGAATCTGTTCTTCGATTACGGCCATTACCGCCTGCCGATCGCCCGGCTCGTTGAGGCCGAGATAGCGGACGCGCTCGGCAAGCTCGCGAGATAAGCCACGAAACGTGTTTTTTCCTGCGTTTTCGAGCTCCCGGAGCGCCTCTTGCACGAAGTAGTTGAAGCCGTGTCGGAAGCGATTGTTCCGCTTGAAACGGATCGCTATAAGGGCGCGAAATCGGCTCACCCTCCCGCGGCATAGCCGATGGGCGCGTGAGCGGACAACTCAGAGAGCGCGCCCATGTCGAAGCAGATCATCCTCGATGCGGATTACAAGCCGAGCGATGACGAGCCGTTCATGAACGATCGTCAACGTGAGTATTTCCGCGGCAAGCTCCTCGCCTGGAAGGACGAGATCCTGAAGGAGGCGAAGGAAACCCTCGTCACCTTGCAGAGCGAGAGCGARAAYCACCCTGATATCGCCGACCGGGCCTCATCCGAGACCGACCGGGCCATCGAGCTGCGCGCCCGCGACCGCCAGCGCAAGCTCATTGCCAAGATCGACGCCGCCATTTCGCGCATCGACGACGGCTCCTACGGCTTTTGCGAGGAGACCGGCGAGCCGATCTCGCTGAAGCGCCTGGAAGCCCGCCCGATCGCGACCCTCTCGCTCGAAGCCCAGGAACGCCACGAGCGCAACGAGCGCGTGTTCAGGGACGATTGAGCCTCCGCCGATTGCTTCGCTGTCCAAAGGCCCCGTGTCAAAAACGCGGGGCCTTTTGCTCGAATTGGCGAGCGAGATGAATGGCTCAGGACCCAACTCGGACGTTCCTGCGGGTGCTGTTCGCGTTGTTCAAAGCAGCTTGCGCATCTCGAAAGGCGCTATAGGTGGGAAGTAGATGCAGTCGAGAGCGTCGAAGATCACATCAAACGCGCTGCCAGCTTCGCGGGTGAAGGCGAGCGCCGCCTCGCGCCGATCTTCTCTCACCTGGGTGCCTAGCGTGCAATGAGGTTTCCATGCCCCAGGCTGGTAGTGTGACCGACATAAGGCGGGGTTGATGGCACCGTGGATTGCCTTGTGGATGTCCCGCAAAACCGCACTGGGACGGGGCGACGCCCATAGAACCATCGGCGGTCCGTCAAAGCTGCAAATGGCATCAAAGGTCAGCGTCACCGCGCGCAGGTTCTTGCTGGCTCGGTCAAGCGCGACTCGAACCTCTGCCTCTCGCACCGCTTCATCGTCGTAGATGGCTAGAGTGACGTGGGGCGGGTAGCCAAGGAGGGTCATTGAAGGTCGATCCTCGAACCGCTGAACAGCACTCCATAGGTCGCGAACGCGGTCCGCGCTCGGATGATCGCTCCTGAGTGAAATAGCGAATCCCATGCTTCCGCTCCGCCCACCTTCATCTCTCATCGATCAGAGGTCAGTTTTCGACCGACTGTGTTGAAGAAGTCGAGGTTCCTTCAACACTAATGACCCGTTGCTGACCTTCCCGACCGACGAGAAAAGCCCCGCGTCGGGAGAACGCGGGGCTTCTGGCCGCCAGCCTTAAGAAAGCTTGGGGAGCGTGGCGGGCGGCCTGGGAAGTCGGCAGCTCGGGAGAGACCGCCGGCCGGAGCGGCGCGGAGACAAGGGGGAGCGTTCCGCGCCGTCCGGATTCGGAAACAGGGGTCAGAAGGGCAGCAGGATATCCATCACCTGCTGGCCGTAGCGCGGCTGCTGGACATCGGTGATCTGGCCGCGGCCGCCATAGGCGATGCGGGCCTGGGCGATCTTGGTCGAGTCGATCGTATTGTCCGATTCGATGTCTTCCGGCCGGATCACGCCGGCGACGATCAGTTCGCGAATCTCGAAGTTAACGCGGATCTCCTGCTTGCCCTCGATCACAAGATTCCCGTTGGGCAGGTTCTGGGTGACCACGGCCGCAACATTGGTGGCGAGTTGCTCGCTCCGGCGCACCGAGCCCGCACCCTCGCTCGAGCCTTCGGAATCGAGCTTCAGCAGCTCGCCCGCGTTCGACCCGTCCGGCAGGAACTTGTCGAGCTTGTTCTCGAAGCCCATGATCCTGGCGGCACCGAAATCCTCGCCGTTCTTGCGGGTGCGCTTGGTGGTGTTGTCGAGCTGCGCCCGATCGGTGAACTTCACCTTCACGGTGACGAGATCGCCGACATTGCGGGCGCGCTGGTCCTTGAAGAAGGCCCGCGAGCCGGTGCGCCAAAGCGAGTTCGGCGCGTAGGATGCATGCTCCATCGCCGGCATCGGCATCTGCACCGGCTTGTAGCCCTTGGCGGCCGTCGGATCCTCGACGGGCGAGAGCGTCGGCGCCTGGCCGACATTGGCAAGGCGGTCGCCAATGCCGCAGGCCCCGAGCGAGGCGGTGAGCATCAGCAGGCCGGAGAGCTTGGCGAGGCGGTTGGCGTACATGGCGGTTTCCATGGGGATCACTGCGCGCTGGCGATGCGGCCGTTCAGGGAGGGCTGGACGGAGACCCGCCCCGGCCCGCTGACCTTGCCCTGCAGCACGCGCTTGGATTGTGGATTGGTCACCGAGACGACATCGCCCATCGCGCCGGCCTCGTTGGCCTTGCCGCGCAGCGTGATCATCAGCCCCGGCGCCTCGTAGACGATGGTGACGAGGTCGCCCTTGCCGACGATCTCCTCGCGCTGGACGTCGCTGCCGCGCAGAGGCACGCCGGCGAGCAGGGCCCGGCGCGCGACCTTGTCGACCGCTGCGCGGGCGTCGCTGATGATCTCGCCGCCCTGCCCCTCGCGCGGGCGGCGCTCGACGATGACGTCGTCCTTGCCGAGCGTCTCGCCGCGGGCGATCAGCCGCTTCGGCACCACGACCTCCATCGTCTCGACGAGCTGTCCGGAGATGCGCAGCGGCTTCAGCCGCATCGCCGTGCTGCCGGGCACCGCAAGCCGGGCCAGCAGGCGGCGCGAGCGGGAATCGAAGGAGAGGTCGAGGACGCCGACATCGCCGGTGAGTTCGGGCTCGACCGCAACGGCCGGCGCCCCGCCGTCGATCGCCAGCGCGAAGATGCGGGCATCGACGCCGAAGCGCTCCTGCAGCCCGACCTTCACCGCGATCTCGATGTCCGCGGCCGTGATCCGGCGCGCGGTGCGCGTGACGACCACCTGGGCGAAGCCCTGGCTGTCGAGGTCCGAAGCCTCGCGGATGATGCCGGCCGCCCGCGCGCCCTCGACGACACGCGCGACCTGGATCGTGCCGGTCTCGCCGAGGGCAGGCGCGCGGAATGCGGCAGTAGCCGCGGCTTCGCCCGGGAGCCCGGGGATGAGATCGCCGAAGGTGACGAGATCGCGCGAAAGGCTGAGCTCGGAACGCAGCTGCAGCTTGCGCGGCAGCGCGGCGGCAGGCGCCGTGGCCGCCGAGGCGGAGGCGATCGTGGCCGGCAGCTGCGGATGATGCTGGCCCTGCTGCGGCGCAGCCAGAGCGGCGGAGCCGGAGAGCAGGAGAGCGATCAGGGAAACGCGGATCATGATGACGAGCCCCCGATCAGCCGCGGAACATCTGGGTCGTCGCCGACATCATCTGGTCGGCGGCGGTGATGACCTTGGAGTTCATCTCATAGGCGCGCTGCGCCGCGATCAGAGAGGAGAGCTCCGTGACCGCCTGAACGTTGCCTTCTTCGAGATAGTTCTGCTGCAGCGTGCCGAAGCCCTCGCCGCCGCCGAAGCCGTCGATCGGCTGCCCCGAGGCAGCCGTCTCGATGAACAGGTTGTCGCCGATCGATTCGAGACCGACCTTGTTGACGAAGCGGGTGAGCTGGATCTGGCCAAGCTGCTGCGGCGCGGTCTGGCCGGGGATCGTCGCCTCGACGATGCCCTGGGAGTTGATGCTCACCGCCGAGGCGTTGTTCGGCACGGTGATGCCGGGCTCGACCAGGTAGCCGTCGCGCGTGACGATCTGGCCTTGCGAATCGAGGTCGAAGGAACCGTCGCGCGAATAGGTGGTGCGCCCGTCGGGCATGCGGACCTTGAAGAAGCCCTCACCGCGGATGGCGAGGTCGTAGGGCTTCTCGGTCGGGCTGATATTGCCCTGCGTCATGACGCGGCCGGTCGAGACCGTCTTGACGCCCGAGCCGATGAAGGTGCCGGCTGGAACCTGCGTGTTCTGGTCGGAAGTGGCCGAGCCGGCGCGGCGGAAATTCTCGTAGAGCAGATCCTGGAAATGGACCTGCTGGCGCTTGTAGCCGGTGGTCCGGACGTTGGCGATGTTGTTGGAGATGACCTGGACGTTCATCTCCTGGGCGATCATGCCGGTCGCGGCTGTCTGCATGGCGCGCATGGGAGTCGCTCCTTTCCGCTATCAGGCCTGCTGGTCCGCCAGGCGCGAGATCGCCCGGGTGCGCAGCTCGTCGGATTTGGTGATCATGTTGGCGACGCTCTGGTAGTTGCGCTGCACCTCCATGAGCCGGGTCAGCTCGACCACGGCCTTGACGTTCGAGCGCTCGACCGCGCCGGGTTCGAGGCGTGCCTCCGGGCCGGCGGGCTGGGCGGCAGCCGTCGCCGAGAACAGGTTGGTGCCCTCGCTGACGAGCTTGGTCGGGTCGGCAAAGCGGACCTGGCGCAGCTTGCCGCGCGTGCCCTGATCGCTGCTCACCGTGCCGTCGGCAGCGATGCGCATCGCAAATTCGCTGGAGCCGAAAGTGATCGGGCCGGAATCGCCCATTACGGGCAATCCGGTCTGGGTCACGAGGCGGCCCTGCCGGTCGATGGTCAGCGATCCCGCTCGGGTGTAGCGCTCGCCGCTCGGCGTCTGCACGACGAGGTAGTTGTCGCCTTTCAGCGCCACGTCCAGCGGATTGCCGGTCATCTCGACCGCGCCCTGCGACAGGTCGATCGGCGTGCCATTGTCGATGACATAGGATAGCGGCCGATCGGTCGGCTTGAAGGCGTCGGCCTTGGCGACCGGCATGATGAATTCGTTGAAGCGCGCGCTGCGCGCCTTGAATCCATTGGTGCCGACATTCGCCATGTTGTTGGCGATGACGTCCAGCTCGCGCGCCAGTGCAACCTGGCGCGACAGGCCGATGAGAAGCGCGTTCTCCACGGCTCAACTCCCGATCATGTCCCGCGGCGACCTCGACGCTCCCCAGCGCAGTCACCACGGATCACTACCGGCAATCGACATGCCAACATGGTTAATTCACTTAACGAATTGATATAATTGAATTTACACTCCAAATCACGGCTTGCCGCAGCCCGGCATGAACCGCAAAAGCGGCAAGAACGACCCGGCAAATTCTGCCGTCCTTAACGGCACGTTAACCGTAATTGGCGAAGGTGCGTCCATGGGCGGCAGAACGCGGCCCGGCGTCCGGGGCGAAGACGAGATGGCGAAGAAGGCCAAGACGGAAGAGGCAGGCGCGTCGGGTGCAGATGCGCCGAAGAGCAAGAAGAAGCTCTTCATCATCATCGGCGGCGTCGTGCTGCTGGCTGCTGCGGGCGCCGGCGGCTGGTTCTTCCTGAAGAAGCCGACGCCGGAGCAGATCGCCGCGGCCGAGGCGGCCAAGCCGAAGAAGCCCTCCACCTTCCTGGAAATGAAGGACATGATGATCGGCATGTCCAACGGCGGCCAGCAGGACCGTCAGCCCATCATGAAGATTAAGGTCGTGCTCGAGATCGCCGATGCGAAGGTCTCGGAAGAGGTGAAGCCGCTGCTGCCGCGCGTCGAGGACGCCTTCCAGGTCTTCATGCGTGAGCTGCGCCCCTCCGACCTTGAAGGCTCGGCCGGCATGTATCGGCTGAAGGAGGAGCTTCTGCGCCGCGTCAACCTGACGGTCTACCCGGCCAAGGTCGATGCGGTGCTGTTCAAGGAACTACTGGTGCAGTGAGCCGGGATATCCCTGAATCCCGAAAAAAGATGACGGCGGAACGATGAGCACCGAGCGCGACAATGCCGCACCGACCGACGAGCCGCTGACGCCGGAAGGCATGGCGGCCGGCTGGGCCGCGATGCCGGACATCATCGAGGAGGACGGCGAATCGGAGGGCGGCGTAGACCGCCTGATGTCGCAGGACGAAATCGACACGATGCTCGGTTTCTCCAGCGGCGACGACGGTGCGTCCCGCAACGGCATCCAGGCGATCGTCGATTCCGGCTCGGTCGCCTATGAACGCCTGCCGATGCTCGAGATCATCTTCGAGCGTCTCGTGCGCCTGCTTTCCACCAGCCTGCGCAACTTCTTCACCGACAATGTCGAGGTCACGCTCGAGAGCATCCGCTCGGTGCGCTTCGGCGACTATATCAACTCGATCTCGCAGCCGGCGCTGCTCTCGGTGTTCAAGGCCGAGGAATGGGACAATTTCGGGCTCATCACCATCGAGTCGGCACTGACCTATTCGGTGCTCGACGCCATGTTCGGCGGCAAGCGCGGCCAGCCCGCCCCGCGCATCGACGGCCGCCCCTTCACCTCGATCGAAATCCGCATGGTCCGCCGTGTCATCGAGCTGGTGCTGGGCGACGCCGAGGCGGCGTTCAAGCCGCTTTCGCCGGTGACCTTCACGGTCGACCGCGTCGAGTCCAACCCGCGCTTCGTCTCAATCTCGCGCCCGGCCAACGCCGCGATCCGCGTCGAGCTCAAATTCGACATGGAGGGCCGCGGCGGCGCGCTGCATATCCTCCTGCCCTACGCCTCTATCGAGCCGATCCGTGAATTGCTGCTCGAAAGCTTCATGGGCGAGAAGCTCGGGCGTGACCCGATCTGGGAGAACCACCTCGCCACCGAAGTCTGGCAGGCCGATGTCGACGTCACCTGCGTGCTCCACGAAACGCAGATGCCGCTGAAGCGCGTCATGAAGCTCGAGATCGGCGACACGCTGATGTTCGACACCCGCCCCGACTCTTCCGTCTCTCTGCGCTGCGGCGACTTCATCGTTACCGAAGGGCGGATCGGCCGCGTCGACGACAAGATCGCTGTCCAGGTGGTCGCACCGCTCCGCCGTTCGAAGACCACGCTCGCCGCTTTCGACAGCCTTGCCAGCCATCTCGGCGCCACCAACTGAGCAGGACAACCATGACGATCAATCTCATCGCCGACGTGCTTGTCGCAAGCCTGCTGGTCGCCACCATCATCACCTGCTTCATCCTGACCAAGCGCATCGAGCGCCTCAAGGCCGACGAGGTCGGTATGCGCCAGACGGTCGGCGCGCTCATCACAGCGACCGACAATGCCGAACGTGCCATCGCCGGCCTCAAGCACACGCTCGGCGATTGCGACCGCACGCTGGAAGAGCGCCTGCGCACCGCCGAGCGCTACGCCGCCGATCTCGCCGCCCAGGTCGAGGCCGGCCAAGCCGTTATGGAGCGCATCGGCCAGATCGTCAGCGCCGCCACCCTCGTCGGCGCCAAGCCGGCGGACGAACCTGTGTCGACTCTGGAGCCTGCTCCGGTGTCCCGCCTTGAGAGCGCCGCCCAGTCGGCCGCCGCAATCCGCGCCCGCGCCGCCCGCCGCCTCGAGGGACAGGCTGCGTGATCGAAAGGCCCCGCCTCCTGCCGGCAGTTATCCTCGGCGCCATGGGTCTCCTGGCGCTGAAGCTGCTCGCCTGGACGGCGGATACCGCCCCCGGCAAGATTCCGCCCGACCCGCCGGTCTTCGCGAACAACCCCGCCGGCAAGGCCGCTGCCGAGAAGGAAGTCTGGGGCCTCGCGAAGATCGTCGCGCGCGCCCATGCGCCGGATTTCTTCGACCCCGAGACCACCGGCTCGGTGCCCGCTCCCGATCCGAARAAGGAGCAGGAGAAGAAGGAAGCCGAGGCGAAGGCCGAGGCCGCCCGCGCCGCCAACCCCAACAACAAGGCCGGCGTGATGAACGGCACGGCCAAGCCGCTCTCGACGGCGGAGAAGGCCATCCTCGAACGCCTCGGCGAACGCCGCGAGGAGCTCGAGGGCCGTATGCGCGAATTAGAAATGCGCGAGCGCCTGCTGGATTCGGCCGAAAAGAAGCTGGATGGCCGCGTCGGCGATCTCAAGACCCTGGAGGAGAAGGTCAACCCGGCCGCCAAGGCCTCCGCCGACGAGGCGAAGGCAATCAAGAACCTCGTCATCATGTACGAGGCGATGAAGCCCAAGGACGCCGCCCGCGTCTTCGACCGCCTCGGCCTCGACGTGTTGGTGCCGGTGGTGCAGCAGATGAATCCGCGCAAGATGTCTGAGGTGCTCGCAGCCATGGCGCCGGAGCGCGCCGAAAAGCTGACTGTCGCGCTGGCAACAAGCGGCCGCACGGCGGGCTTCGAGCGGGTGGCGAACGAAGCGCCGTTGCCCGGCAACGAACTGCCCGCGATCGCGCCTGCCTCGCAGCGCTGAGCCCGCGAAGGCGGATCGCCGGCACTGCCCCGTTAAGACGGCATTATGGTTGACGCGCTAGCGTGCCCGAGGGTCCCCGCATCGGCGCGATGCGAAGGCCCGCTGTCGCGTTGGGTCGAGTACTCCGTTTGCCTCTGTCGCGTTCCCTCGCCTTCGGTATCGGGCTGGCCGCTCTCGCGCTCGCCGCCGGCCTGAACGCGCCTGCGCTCGCGGCCAGCGCCACGATGCGCGGCGAGGCCATGGCGGCCGGCTTCGGCCGCGTCTCGCTCACCTTCGACGAAGCGATCCAGACCCGTATCCGCGTCGCGAATGGCGTGCTGATCGTCGCCTTCGGCAGCCCGGTCCGCGTCGACATCGCGCGCATCACCCGCGAGTTGCCCAATTACGTTTCGGTTGCACGCACTGACCCCGACGGGCGCGGCATGCGCTTCGCCCTGACCCAACCTTACAAGGCGAATCTGATCGAAGCCGGCGACAAAGCCTTCATCGATCTTCTGCCGCAGAATTGGGCCGGCGTGATGCCCGGCCCGCCGCCGGAAGCCATTGCAGAGCTGACCGAGCGACTGCGCGTCGCCGAGGCGAAGGCCCGCGAAGCCGCCCGCCAGCCGGCCGCGCCGCCAGCGGTGCTGACGATGCGCTCGGCCAGTCTTCCAACCTTGGAACGCCTGATCTTCAAGACCCCGGCCGGGACGAAGCTCGCCAGCCACCTCTCGGACGGCACGCTCAAGCTCGTCTTCGACAAGCCCATGAACGCCGAGGCGGCCGAAATCCGCAACGCGCTCCCGGCCGATGTCGCGCTGTCCTCGCTCGACTCCGGCAAGGACGCTCTCAGCCTGACGCTCTCCCTGCCGAATGACTGGCAGTCCCGCAGCTTCAACGACGAGACGGGGCTCGTTGTCGACCTGCTGCGGCCCGCCAAGATCGGCGCGCTCTCCCTGCCCGATATCGACAAGCCGCAGCCGCCCGCAACACCGACACCGGCACCTGCCGTCGAGCCGGCGAAGCCCGCCGTCGCTCAACCAGCCGTGCAGCCGGCCACGCCCGCGCCCCAGCCTGCCGCGGTCGCCCCCGAACCGCCACCCGGCCCGGTCGCGATCGCCGCGGGCGACACGCGCCTCGATTTCCGCTTCCCGCGCCGGACCGGTGCCGCCGCCTTCCTGGACGCCGGTGTGATGACGCTGGTCTTCGATACGCGCGACACCATCGATCCCGCCCGCCTCTCCGGCCTGCTGCCGAAGCTGATCGAGGAGAGTTCGGTGACGCGCGAGGGCCGCGTGACGCTGGTGCGCCTGCGTCTGGCCGGCCAGCCGCTCGCCCGTTTCTTCGACGACGGCACCAGCTGGTCCCTCGATCTCGGCGAGGATGCGGGCAAGCCTGCCGCCGTGATCGCGCCGCAGCGCAGCATGGACGAGCGCGGCCAGACCATCCTAGGCGTTCCGCTCGCCGGGCTAACCGGCATCCACTGGCTGGAATCGGGGCCTGCAGGGCTGCCTATCGCGATCGCCACCGCGACCGGGCCGGTGCTTCTCACGCCCAAGCCCTATCAGTTCGTCGAGTTCGGCCTGCTTCAGACCGCACAAGGTCTGGCCGTCCAGCCGCGCTCGGACGACATCGCGGTGCGTGCGGGCACCGAGCAGGTTCGCATCGGCCGCGCCGGCGGCCTCACCGTTTCCCTTGATGTCGCCGAGCCGAACAAGCAGGCGGAAGCGCAGGCCGAGAAGACCGAGTCTCCGCTGCTGCTTGACGGCGATGCGTGGGCGGAGCTCAGGCTCGGCAATCCACGCGACCGGGCCCGCGCGCTGATGCTCGACGTGGCCGACGCCTCACGCGGCCGCAAATCGGACGCGCGCCTGGCGCTCGCCCGCTTCTACGCCGCCAACGGCCTGATGCCGGAAGCCGCCGGTCCCCTCGGCGCGATGATGGCGGACGACCCCGCCATGCGCGGCAACCGGGAGGCACTCTTCCTGAAAGGCGTCATCGCCGCGCAGATGCACCGCGATCAGGATGCGATCAACGCCTTCGGCGCCGAAGCCATCAAGGATGATGTCGAGACGGGTCTGTGGCGCGCCCTCGTCGAACAGCGTTTGAACCGGAACGCCCAGGCGATGGTCGGCTTCCGCCGCGCCGAAGCGGTGCTCGACCGCTACCCCATCGATCTCCAGGGCGAGTTCCGGGAGGCTATCGCGCGTACCGCGTTCGCGATGCAGGATATGGGCGTCGCCGAGCGGCAGGTGCAGGCGCTCGCGGACCTGCCGCGCGGCAGCTTCGACCAGGAGCGCCTCGCCCTGCTGCAGGCACGGCTCGACGATACCAGCGGCCGCCCCGAAGCCGCGATGAACGGCTACAAGGCGCTGTTCGAAGCCAACAGCCGCCCCGTCGCGGCCGAGGCGCAGCTGCGCGCCGTCAGACTCGCCGATGCCGAGAAGCGCACCGACCTCAAGCCGGAGGAGGCCATCGCCCGTCTGGAGACGGTGTCGGTCATCTGGCGCGGAGGGCGGCTGGAGATCGAGGCGTTGGCCGAGCTCGGCCGGCTCTATGCCGACCAGCAGCGCTGGCGCGACGCTTTCATGATCGCGCGCCGGGCCAATGAGAGCTTCCCGGACGATCCGCTGACGCAGCGCATGCATGACGAGACGGCTCAGCGTTTCGCCGAGCTGTTCAGCGGCTCCGGCCTCGGCAATCTGCCGCGGATAGAGACGCTGGCGCTGTTCTACGACTTCAAGGAATTCCTGCCGATCGGCCGGCGCGGCGACGAGATCACCCGCCTCCTTGCCGACCGGCTGGTCGAACTCGACCTGCTGGACCAAAGCGCCGAGATCCTGCGCTATCAGATGGATCGCCGCCTCACCGGCGCGGCCCGCTCCACTGTCGCCGCCCGCCTTGCCATGATCGAGCTGATGAACGGCAAGCCGGCAGAGGCGATCCGGGCGATCAGCGCGACGCGGCTGGTCGAATTGCCGGCGGACGTCAAGCGCGCGCGGCTGCTGCTGGAGGCCAAGGCGCTCTCCGATCTCTCACGCACCGACCAGGCATTGGAAATGCTGGAAGGCGAAGGCGGCGCGGAGGTCGACCGGTTGCGCGCCGACATCTACTGGACCGGGCGACGCTGGCGCGAGGCGGGCGAGGCTTATGAGCGCATGCTCGACGAGAGTTGGCGCGGCGACACGGCCCTGACCGATGTCGAGCGCGCCGATGTCATGCGCGCCGGCGTCTCCTATGTGATGGCGAACGAGGCCCTCTCGCTCGACCGGCTGCGCAGCAAATTCGCGCCGAAGATGGCGCGTAGCGCCGATGCCCGGACCTTCACCTTCATTACCGGCGCAAACCGCGCCCGCGCGGCGGATATACGCGAGATGGCACGCGCGACCGCGAATGCCGACAGCGTCTCTGAGTTCCTGAAGGCCTATCGGGAGCGCTATCCCGGCCTTTCCCCCGCCATGCGCAAGCCCCAGCAGGCGGCGGAGCCCCTGCCCTCGCCGGCGCAGGGGGCCACGGCCGATCCGTCGACGCCGCAGCGCAGCTGACCCTCCCGTCATGCTCGGGCTTGACCCGAGCATCTCGTGACAAGGAGGCCCCTGCTCCTCGTCCCGCCGGAGATTCTCGGGTCAAGCCCGAGAATGGCGCCTTTTTCCTAACCCGGCCCGGAATTCGTATCCTCGCCGCGCGCCTTGGCCCGCAGCACGAATTGCAGGTTGCGGACATAGACGAAGACGCCGAAGCCCTGCCCGAGGATGAAGACCGGGTCGCGCCGGTAGAGCGCATACATCAGGAGCAGCGCGCCGCCGCCGATCGAGAACCACCAGAAGGTCATCGGCACGACAGAACGACCGGCCTTCTCGCTCGCCCACCACTGCACGACGAAGCGCATGGTGAAGAGCCCTTGCGCGACCACGCCGAGCAGCACCCACCAATCGATGTTGTTGACGAAGACTTCGTGGAAATAGTTGCCGATGGTCTGCTGCAGATCGATCAGCATCACATCGTCTCCGAAACGATCTGGGGCACCCGCTTGCGCCGCCGGATCAGCCACCAGACGCCGGCGAGATCGAGGATACCGACCCAGAGACGGTCGAAGAAGCCGTAGTTCGAGACGCCGGTCAGACGCGGCCGGTCACGCACATCGGCATGCAGCACCGTGTAGCCCTCGCGAGCCATCAACGCGGGCATGAAGCGATGCAACGCGTCGAAATAGGGCAGCGCCAGATACGCCTCGCGGCGGAAGCATTTCAACCCGCAGCCGGTGTCGCGCGTATCGTCCTTCAGCACGCGGCCGCGCACGCCATTGGCGATCTTCGACTGCCAGCGCTTGAAGCCGGTGTCCTTGCGCCCGACACGCTGGCCCTGCACGAGCCCGGCATGGAGACCGCCCTTTTGCAGCGTCGTCACCATCTCCGGCAGGAAGGCCGGGTCGTTCTGGCCGTCGCCGTCGAGCGTCGCGACGATTGCGGAGCGCGCATGGCGCACGCCGCTGCGCACCGCCGCGCTCTGCCCGCAGGATTGGGCATGGGTCACGATCCGCAGCCAGGGCCGCGTCGCCGCCAGCTCCGCAAGCTTCCCGGCGGTGCCATCGGTCGAACCGTCATTGACGTAGACCACCTCGAAGGGACCGATCGTCGCGCAGGCCTTCTCGATATCGGCGACGAGCGGAGCGATGTTGCCGACCTCGTTGCGCACGGGCACGACGACGCTGAGCAGGGGATGGGAGGAAATTTCGGTCAAAGCGGCATCATCCGGCAAAACGGCCCGCGAACTGCATCGGCACAGCCCATAGAGCATCGCGCGAAACAATGGGAACCGGTTTTCGCCTGGAGCGACGCCCCCGGCGATAAGGAACGATCACGCTTTTTCGCATTTTGACGCTTCTGTCAAAATGCGACGTGACCGAGGGCGAGCATTTTTCAACCCGGCTCCCTGACGAAGACGGCGATTTCGAGAAGGCGTCCGCCATTGAGGTTGAAGCCGCGGATCGTCGTGAACAGGCGCGGTTTGACCGGCTGATTCGCGAGCGCAGCCTGGAATTGGTCGGCGAAACGCTTCTCGACGAAGGCGACGCGGCAGCCGGGCTGGCCGAGGAAGTCCGCAGCCTGCTGGCCGCTCGCGGCCATGCCGAGATTGGTGCCGGTCAGGAAGACCAGGCTCGGTTCGCGATAACCCAGCGTCTGCACGGCAGGATCGGAACAGGCCGCCCGCGCCGCTTCGGCCAGCCGCGGCGAGAGCTTCAAGGAGCGCAGGCTCTCGATGGCGAAGGGATAGACCGAGGCGGTCAGCAGCAGGCTCGCCAACACGCAGCGCCAGAGCGCGCCTTCGAGATCCTGACGCCGGAAGGCCCCGATGACGCCGGCCGCGACCAGGAGCACCAGCGCGAAGCCGGGCAGAGCCAGCCAGGGCAGCGTCCGATCCAGCGTCCAGTTGCCGAAGAGGATCACGCCCATCAGCGCGAGCGGTACGATCAGCACCAGGCAGGCTGTCGCGACCGCCCCGCGCCGGTTGCGGTCGATGCCGCCATTGATCATCGCCAGCAAGAGCAGCGCGGTAATCGCCGGATAGAGCGGCAATACGTAATGCGGCAACTTGGTCGGCACCGCCTCGAAGACGAGCCAGCTCGGCACGATCCAGGCGATCAGGAACAGGATCTGCGGCTCCTTGCGCCTGATCCAGGCGAAGGGCACCGCCATCGCGGCGAAGGCCGCCGCCGGCCAGTAGGTCGCGAAGAAGACCACAAGGTAGAAGCCCGGCGGCCCCCAATGCTTCTCCTGCCCCTCCGCGACCTTGCCGAGCATGTCCTGGCCGACGCTCTCGCTGAAGAAGCTTCCGCCGGTCTTGAGCATGATCGCGACGAACCAGGGCAGCGCGACGACGAGGCAGAGCAGCAGCCCCGGCCCGAAACGCAGCGGCTTCAGCCAGCGGAAGGAACGCTGGTTCGCGCTCAGCACCAGAATGGCGAGGCCCCAGACCATCGGCACGATCGGGCCCTTGATCAAAAGGCCGATCGCCGTCGCGGCCCAGAACACCAGCCAGTTGCGCCGGTCCGGCACGAAGGCGAGCGAGCGCGTCCAGTCGAGCCAGGCGCGGGCCAATGCTCCCATGCTGGCGACCGCGCAGGCGGCGAGCACGGCATCGGTCTTGGCGATCCGGGCCTCGACGCCGAGCAGCACCGCCGCCGCCATCAGCGATGCCCCGAGCAGCGCATAGCGCCGCGCCAGAAAGGCCAGCAGCGCCCAGTAGGTCAGCAGCACCGTCGCTATCGCACCGAGCAGCGAGGGGATGCGGTAGAGCCAGATCTGCGTGCGCGCCTGCGGCACGCCGAGCGCCTCGCCGGCCTTCACCGCCGCGCTTTGCAGCCAGTAGATGCCGACCGGCTTCTTGTGACGCGCTTCATCCTGGAAACGGATATCGACGAAATCGCCGCTCTCCAGCATTTGCTTGCTGGCCTGGGCGAAGCGCGGCTCGTCGCGGTCGAGCGGCTGCAGCGTGCTGAAGCCGGGCAGAAAAGCAGCAAGCGAGAGCAGCAGCAGGAAGGCGCAAGCGCGCGCATGGCTGACGGCCAGGAAACTCGTCAGCCTGTCGATCGCTGGCGTGAGCGAAAACATCATCCATCCTCGCGACCGCCGGGCCGCGCCTGTGCTGAAAGCCGGTCGCGCTGGAACACCGTCCGCTTGCCGGGCCTTTCGGGCACGATCAAGGCGAAGCCGCGCGCGGTTTACGCTGCGAGGCGCGAGCGGGCAAGGCCGAGCGCGACGCATGCTTTCCACTCGATCAGCGAAACGACAGAATCCCCGACCTCTCCCGCGTGACATCGGTCACAGACGGGACGGACCGAAATCGGCCCGATACGCCGCCGGCAGCCAAGAGCCGGAAGGTAATCGGGGAGAGCAGAATGACCGCTCTGAGCCACGACGACGGCCGCGACGACGATGAAACGTGCGTGAGCCGTCCCATCCTCAAGCCTTCCCTGAAGAGCTTGCTGGCTCGCCTCGCAATCGGGCAGATCCTGCGAGAGGAATACGTCTACGAGGTTCACGGCCCGTTCGTCGCCGAGCTGCCCGCGACGCCTCAGCCGCGGCTTGCGGCCTGGATGATCGCCAAGCTGACGCGCTGACCGGCGCCCACGCCATCGTCGAGCACATCGGGAAGGCCAACACCAACGACAGGAGCGGTGAAGCTCCCGCCCCGCAATTTCACCAACGCTGCGCGGCCCCGCCGGAGCAGGCACGCGAGCGCGGCAGGCTACTCGCCTGCGGCCGTCGCTCGGCGGCGGAATATTACGATATTCGAGGGAGGAGCGGCATTCTCCACGCTGTCGACTGCGTCCAGAACGAGTTCAATGGCCTTGCGCAGGCGTTCGTCGTCCGCCTGAGTGCCGGTGACGCAGAGAAATGCATTTTTGAGAAAAGCACGACAGCGCTTATAGTCGGAGGCGACGATGTACTGTGTCATATTCATAGGCTGATCCTGCCTCGGCAACCGCTTACGCGAATAGCCTACATCAAATTTGATGCAGCGCCGTTGTATATTCGTGACCTTACGAGGCCGCCCCAGGCAACGGCTTGGACGAGACCAGGCGCAGAATCGGCTTGTTGCTTGCGGCGGCCAATTTTTCCTGCCGAAGCTTTTTCTTCGCCAACGCGATGGTCGAAATGAAACGCAGCTGGTTTCGCTTTGACTTCATGGGCGCCCCAAACGGTTCATTCTGGGCCAATTTGGCCGCAGTCGTGGAGAGCACCGCAAGGATGAGGCCGATATCGCGGAGATCTGGCAGCTCGCCGACAAACCCGGCGTAAGCGGGCGGTGAGGGCAGCGATGGGCCAATCGGCCGCGGCTTCCCGGCGAGGAATCGACCGACCCGCACCCTGTTGGTCGAATCGGGAATGCCAACCCTCTGCGCGGAAAGGGTGTTCTGAAACGATGGCGAGCCCGGCTGGATTCGAACCAGCGACCAGCAGCTTAGAAGGCTGCTGCTCTATCCATCTGAGCTACGGGCCCAAAAGCGAAGGGAAGGCCCCTCGCCTGTCGTTATCGCGTCAATGCGTCCACTGGCCGACGCGCGTGTACTTGAAATTGTCCGAGTAGGAGACCGAGCGGCGCTTCGCCTCATTCGGCTTCTCGACACGGAACGGAATGCCGTTGCGCGTGGCATAGGCGACGGCCTCCGCCTCGCTGTCGAACCAGAGCTTGAGCTGACTCTTCATATCCGACGAGGAAGTCCAGCCCATCAGGGGCTCGATCTCGCGCGGCCGCTCCGGCTCGTATTCGAGGAGCCAGCGCTCGGTCTTGGCAGTGCCGGACTGCATGGCCGTGCGGGCCGGTCGGTAGATGCGTGCGGTCATGAATAGCGCTCGGCCGTCACCAGATTTGCTCCGGCCCGGGAGCCGGGCCGTCTTGTACCGGTCTGGAATGGTCGGGGCACCAGGATTCGAACCTGGGACCCTCTGCTCCCAAAGCAGATGCGCTACCGGGCTGCGCTATACCCCGACAGTCCGCAAGTGTATCGGATCACTCGCAAAACCATCACGGCAGTTCCAAAACAACCTGCCGCAACGCGGAACGAAATAGCATCGTCGGAACGGTTTGGGAACAGGAACTTCCCACTAACTACCAGCGATGTTTTCCAGCCGCCTGTCCCGCCTCTCCGTCGCGCCCGGGAAGGGCGCCGCCGCCGCCCGATGCGACGCAACGCCGACGCAATCGCTGTTCGAAGCGTTGCTCGCCTGTTGTGGAAGGCGGCGGAACTCCTTGGGCTCCGGTGGCGCACTCCTTGAAGCGCTCGGCTCCACGCCGCAAGGAACGCGTCGATATGAAACAGGTCGAACCGTTCCGGCACAGCCGGGGCCCTGCCGAAGCCTTACCGATCGCCGTCTGGATCAGAGTGGTCCTTATGCTCGTCCTGGCTGCCTACATCGCGCGCGCAGCCCTGCAACTGCATCAGCTTCTCATAGCTGCAGCGCCCTGAAGGAACGCGCCATGAAACGAGGAAATCAGCTCTCCCGCGCTGCGCGCCTGGCAAAGACGAGGCGCGAGCAGGGCGAGGCCAGAAAGGAGCGCGAGAAGCACTTCCCCAAGCCGCACCTTGTGCCGGAGACGGATCGGGCGAACAGCGACGAGAACGACGAGTCGGAGAAACCGCGGCAGGCCCTGGCCGCGGCGGCAGACGGATCGCATGCCCGCCCGAAGTTAACAGCCGAATTGCGCTTGAGCGTGCCGGCTGCCGTATCCGCCTCGCCCTCGGCGAACATCATCTTCGCTTTCGCCCCCGCACGGTAGCGCGACCCGAAGCTCGACCGGTTCGCACCCCGCCTGTCGCGTCTCTCAGCGCTTGAAAAGCGGATGCTCGACCTTGTCGCCGGGCTTGATTCCGAGCTGCTTGCTGACGCCGCCATTGATCTCGAGCACCGAGAGCACCGGCTCGCCGGAGGGAATCGTGCGCGTGGAAAGCGGCTCGGTCCGCTCGGCAATGCGCGCGATGGTGCCGTCCGCCCGGATGAACAGCATGTCGAGCGAGATGTAGGTGTTCTGCATCCACATCGCGACAGACTCGCTGGCGCCGAAGTCGAACAGCATGCCGCGGTCCGCCGGCATGTAGTTGCGGAACATCAGCCCCTTCGCGCGCTGGTCGGGCGTGCGCATCACCTCGACCTGGAATGTGTGCCGGCTACCGCCGCTCACGATGACCAGTGGCTCGAGCCCGGCACCGGCTGCGGCGGGCTGGCTCTGCGCCGCGGCCGGCATCAGCGCCATCAGGACGAGTACGATTGCGGCGAAAGCGGTCTTGAAGGCGTGCATCGCTTCCCAACTCCATGGCGGCCATCGCCGTTCTCATGCATTAGAAACGGTGGATGGCGAATCTTCGGCAGATGGCCGTGTCCGCCATCTTCCGGTCAAGCCTTTCCTCGTCATATGAATGCAGGACGCTGCCTCCTAAAGTTCGGCGGCTTTCTTTCGCTATCCGCTCGCGGCAGTTTCGCCCGGCCAATGAAGCAGGAGCCCCTTATGACGATCGCGCGCCTTCGTCGGCCGACGCACCTTACCGGCACGGCCCTGACGGCCGTCCTCATTGTCTTTGCGTCGCCCGTCTGGGCTGCCGATTTCCAGATCGACAACGTCAAGATCGATCTCGGCCGGATGGTGATCAACGCGCCGAAGATCACCGTCAAAGGCTCGACGCTGGAGAAGGACGCCTTCCTCGCCCTGTTCACCAGCACCGCCGGTGATTCGGCCGCGGCGCGTGCGGGACGGCTGAATGCGACCGAGATCAGCGCCCCGGAGCTGACGATGGTGCAGAATTTCGGCGAGCAGAAGCAGACCACGACCTATCGCGACATCCGCCTCACGGACATCCGCGAGGGCAGGATCGGTCACGGCGAATCCGCGAGCGGCACGATCGTCGGCGACGGCGGCGCCACCGGCCCGCTCAAGGGTGAGCTGAAGCGCACGGCCTTCGACGCCTTCGATCTTCGCCAGAGCGCACGGGTGCTGACCGAGAAGGCCGCGCCGGGCGTCGACGAGAAGATGCTGCCGTTGATCGGCAGCTTCGAGCAGGAGGGTTATGCCCTCGACATGGGCAAGGCCGGCAAGGCGTCACTCGGCAAGACCACGTTGCGCGGCTTCGCCGCCAAGGTCGGCCCCGAGCCATTGCTCGACGTCATCAACCAACTCGCCGCCGCCTCCGACGAGGTCGAGAAGAAGGATCTCGCCAAGAAGGACGACAAGTCCGAGGCGAAGCCCGCAGAGAAGAGCGACGCCGAGAAGCGGCTCGGCCTGTCCATGCTCTCGCTCTTCGACATGTTCGAATATGGCAGCGGCGAGGCTCGGGACTTCGCGATGACCGTTTCCGCTCCCCCCGCGTCGGGAGCCAAGTCGGACAACGTCGACATCAAGATCGCCCGCATGGCCTTCGGCGAGGATACGCCGGCCAAGTCCGGCTTCGCGCTCGAAGGCTTCCGCTTCAGCTCCGGCCCTGCCAGGGGCGGCGTCGACGCGATCAGCTATTCCGGCTTCTCCTTCGCGCCGGTCCTGCGCGAATTGCGCGCGGCCCTGACCGAGCCCGACAAGCCCATCGAGGAGCTCGATTTCCGTCGCTTCATCCCGACCATCGGCACGGTGCGCCTTGCCGGGATCTCGATCGACGCGCCGCCCGCCGTCACCGGCAAGGACGCGATCAAGATCGCGCTGGGCACCTTCGAGCTCAAGGCCGGCGAGCAGCTCAACGGCATTCCGACCAGCCTCGCGCTGACCATCGACAAGCTGGTGACCCCGATCGTCGACACGGCCGGCAACCCGGCCGCCAAGGACATGATCGCGATGGGCATTCGCTCGCTCGATCTTTCGGCCAAGCTCGACCTGGCCTGGGAGGCAGCGAAGAACGAGCTCGCCATCCGCAGGCTGTCGCTGGGCAGCGCCGGCCTCGTCCAGCTCGACGCCTCCGGGACGCTCGGGAACGTCACGAAGGACCTGTTCTCCAGCGATCTCGCCCTCGCCCAGGTCTCCGCGCTCGGCGCCACCGCGCGCAATCTGCAGATCAAGCTGCAGAACTTCGGCCTGGTCGAGAAGATGATCGAGAACGAGGCCCGCAAATCGAAGCGCAAGGTCGAGGAGGTCCGCCAGCAATATGCCATGGTCGCGAGCCTCGGCCTCGCCGCGATCCTCGGCCCCTCCGACGCCGCCAAGACCCTGACGGCCGCTGTCTCGCGCTTCGTCGCCAAGCCCGGCACGCTCAACGTCCAGGCCAGCGCCAAGTCGCAGACCGGCCTCGGTCTCGCCGACGTCATCACCATGACCGAGCCGACCGAGATCTTCGACAAGATCGACCTCAAGGCCGATGCCCTCTGATCTGGAGGGCGTCATCGCTCCCGAGGATCGCGACTGGCGCCCTTCGCGCCTGCAGGGATGGTGGGCAGGACTGCCCGCCATCACGCGCGGCTGGCTGCGCAAGCGGCTGAACCCGAGCAACCAGACCCGGCTACATCTGGCGCATCTGGTCAGCCGGCGGCCGGGCCAATTCGTCTTCGGCCCCTATACCTATGGCCGGCCGAAGGTCCGCTTCCCAGAAAGCGGGGCGAAGCTCGCCATCGGCCGCTACGGCTCTATCGCGGATGGCGTCGAGATCCTGCTCGGCGGCAATCACCGGCTGGACTGGGTGACGACCTATCCCTTCCCCGCCCTGCCCCGCCTCTGGCCGGAGACGGCGGGCATGAGTGGCCACGACACCACGCGCGGCGACGTCGTCATCGGCCACGATGTCTGGCTCGGCTCGCAATGCATGATCCTGTCCGGCCTCCGCATCGGCCATGGCGCGGTGGTGGCGGCCCGGGCCGTGGTGACGCGCGACGTGCCGCCCTATTCGATCGTCGCGGGCAATCCGGCCCGCATCGTCAGGCTGCGCTTCGACGAGGCGACGGTCGCCGCACTTCTCGAAAGCCGCTGGTGGCAGCTTCCGCGCGAACGGCTCGCCCCCCTCCTGCCACTCCTCATGAGCGAGCGGATCGGGGAGTTCCTCGCCGCGGTCAGGACGCGCGCAGCAACCGGCGCTTGAGGTTGAGCGCCGGCTTCTCGACCAGGAACCAGGACAAGGCCGCGATCACGAAGGTCGCAACCATCGAGGGCCAGAGCAGCGCAACCGCGCCAAGGGCCGGAAACAGCGCGTGCAGAGCCTGCTGCACCGGCCAGCCATAGAGATAGACGCCGTAGGACAGGTCTGCCGGCGGCTCGACCGAGCGGCGCGTCAGCGCCGGGGCGAGCGCGATCACGAGAACGCCCCAGGCCGTGACGAGATAAAGCGCCGCCTTGTAGAGCGGCGTGTAAGCGAGCGGCACCAACGCGAGCAGCGCGAGCGCCAGCAGCGGCAGCGAGAGCGTCACCCGCTCGCGATAGAGATAGATGACGCCGCCGGCGAGGAAGATCAGCGGCAAGCGCAGGGCCGTCTCCGTGCCCTTCGGTCCGTGGGGCATCAGCAGCTCGCGCAGGACCACCGCCAGAGTGAGCGCCGCCAGCGCGGCCAGGGCCAGCCGCGGCCTGGCGAGCAGGCCGGCGAGGCCCGCGACCAGAACGCCGAGATAGCAGAGCGTCTCGTATTTCAGCGTCCAGACCGTCCCCATCGGGAATTGCAGCGGATTGCCCTCGAACACGCCCGGCAGGGCGGCTGCGCTCTTGAAGCTGGTCAGCGTCGCGCCGATGAAGCGCCACAGCCGCGGATCGCGGAAATAGGCGGCGAGATCGAGATTCGTCATCGCCCCGCCGATCAGCAGGGCGACGACCAGCGTCGCAGCGATCAGGCCGGGCGCGATCCGCAGCACCCGCGCCAGCACGTAGTCGCGCCAGCCGCGCCGCATAAAGCTCATCGTGACGAGGAAGCCGGAGATCGCGAAGAAGCCGTTGACGGCATGTTCGCCGAGCGTGAAGCCCGTCGTCGCGAACCAGGGCTCCTGCTCGAGCCGCCCGTCGGTGACGCTGAACGCGTGCGAGATCACGACGGCCACGGCCATGACCAGACGTAGCACGCCGAAATTATTGTGCGGATTGGCGAGCGCTTTCGCGACGCGCGGCGCACGCCCGATCATGGCGAAACCTCCAGCCCCTCATGCGCCAGCGCCGTCTGGCCGCGTCGCCAGGCCTGCGCCCCCGCGACCGAGCCGGCATGGGCGCTCATCTTCTCGCGGTTGAGCAGCAGGCCGTAGCCGATCGCCTTGCCGAAATTCTCGAGCGTGCGGATCGGACCCGGCTCCGGCAGGCCGTATTTGCGCGAGATATATCGTTCCGACCAGGCGAGATGCCAGCGCGCCCTGAAGCGCCGCCGCGGGGACGGCGCGGTCGAGCGCCCGCGCCCATGCCTTGCCTCGGCGTCATGGACGTGGATCAGCGCATGGCCGGCATCGCGCATGCGCCGGCACAGATCGTCGTCCTCGTAGAACAGGAAGATCGCCGGGTCGAAGCCGCCGATCGCCAGAAACAGCTCGCGCCGGATCAGCAGGCACGCGCCGGAGAGGAAGGGCAGACAGGCATCGCCTTCCGGCACGACCATGCCGCCGCTGCGGTTGAGATGATCAGGCGAGAGCAGCGAGCGTGGCTGCAAAAAAATGCGGCCCGAAGGCTCGACGATGCGGGGCGCCAGCATGCCGGCATCGGGATACCGCCCCGCCGCCTCCAGCAGTGCCGCAACCGCCCCCGGCCGGACCTCCAGATCGGGATTGACGATCAGAACATAGGGCGTATCGGCAGCAGCGATGCCGATATTGTTGCCGCGTCCATAGCCCTCGTTGCGGGCGTTCGCGATGACCCTTGCGCCCTTCGCGGCAGCGATGCTGCGGCTCTCATCCCCGCTGGCATTGTCGACGACGATCGCCGGCACGCCCTCGGCCGCCAGCGCATCGAGGCAGGCGGGCAGAACCTCGGCGCTGTCGTAGCTGACGACGATGGCGGTGATGGCGGCGGCGGGCATCGCGGCCTTGTGGCCTCGACACAGCGCCGGACGCAAGCGAATTCAGCGCCGGGCGAGCGCGCCGATCTCGCCTTGCACGCGCTCGCGCTCCGCTGCGTCGCAGCGATGCGGCGCCTTGTAGGATTTCACGGCATAGCCGGCATTGGCCGCGATGAAGCGCTGGCGGTCCTGCCGGTCGAGCCGGGCGATGATGCGGCCGCGATCGACCCTCAAGCCGCAATCATAGGCGCGCGAAACCGTCGCGGCAGCATACTCCACGGTGCCGGCCGGCGGACCGGCAATGCTGGTGCACCCGGCAATCGCGAGGAGCATCAGCCCCGCGGCGAATGGTTTGGCAGAGGTCATGAAATCGGCAGCCGTTCAGGAGGCGTCGAAGTTCCCGCCGCGGATGCGGCCCATGCGTTCCTTGAGCTGCCCCCGCTCCTCGACCGTGCAAGGCTCAGGACGAATACCCTGATTGACGGTCTCTGCCTCGGACACGCCGACATAGGCAGAACGGGCAGCGGCGATCTGCTCGTCGCTTGCCCCACGCGCCTTCTCGGAGGCGAGGAAGCGATCGAGCGTGCCGCGCTGCGGCCTACCCGCCTTGCAGGCGGTCGCGCGCGAGATGGTCGTGGCCAGAACCGAGGCACGCCCGGCGCTGGTATCGGCCTCACCGGCGACGCAGGCGCCAAGCGGCAGCGTGAGAAGGCAGGCGAGCGACAGGGCTCGCCCGGCAGGCAGCGAAGGCATGGTGGTCAGCCGTTCTTCTCGGGCAGGTTGACCCGCAGATGCGCCTCGCGCAGCTGCTTCGGCGTCGCCTCGGCCGGTGCTCCCATCAGCAGATCGACGGCTTGCTGGTTCATCGGGAACAGCGCGACCTCGCGCAGATTCGTCGCCCCCGCCAGCAGCATGATGATGCGGTCGACGCCGGCCGCCATGCCGCCATGCGGCGGCGCGCCGTACTGGAAGGCGCGGTACATGCCGCCGAAGCGCTCGATCACGGTCTCCTCGCCATATCCGGCGATCTCGAAGGCCTTCACCATCGCCTCGGGGCGGTGGTTGCGGATACCGCCGGAGGCGAGCTCGTAGCCATTGCAGGCGATGTCGTACTGGAACGCCTTGAGCGAGAGCGGGTCTTCCTCGGTCAGCGCCTTCAGGCCGCCCTGCGGCATCGAGAAGGGGTTGTGCGAGAAATCGACCTTCTTCTCGTCCTCGTTGTACTCGAACATCGGGAAATCGACGATCCAGGCGAAGGCATAGGCGTTCTCGTCGATCAGGTTGAGCTCCTGACCGACCTTGTTGCGGGCCGAGCCTGCGAACTTCACGAACTTGTCGGGGTCGCCTGCGACGAAGAAGCAGGCATCGCCGCCCTTCAGGCCCATCTGCGCGATGATGCCGGCGACGCGCTCCGGTCCGATGTTGTTAGCGATCGGCCCCTGCCCTTCGCCGTCCTCCTTGACCATCAGGTAGCCGAGGCCGGGCTGCCCCTCGCCCTGCGCCCAGGAGTTAATGCGGTCGCAGAAGGCGCGGCTGCCGCCGCCCGGCGCCGGAATGGCCCAGACGCGGTTCTTCTCGCCCTCGAGGATGCGCGCGAAGACCTTGAAGCCCGAGCCGCGGAAATGCTCGGAAACATCCTGCATGATGAGCGGGTTGCGCAGGTCGGGCTTGTCGGAGCCGTACTTCGCCATCGCCTCGGCATAGGGAATGCGCGGCCAGTCGCGCGCGACTTTCTTACCTTCGGCGAACTCCTCGAAGACGCCGGTGATCACCGGCTCCATCGTCGCGAACACGTCCTCCTGCTCGACGAAGCTCATCTCGACGTCGAGCTGGTAGAACTCGCCCGGCAGCCGGTCGGCGCGCGGGTCCTCRTCGCGGAARCARGGCGCGATCTGGAAGTAGCGGTCGAAGCCCGCCATCATCAGGAGCTGCTTGTACTGCTGCGGCGCCTGCGGCAGCGCGTAGAACTTGCCCGGATGCAGGCGGCTAGGCACGAGGAAGTCGCGCGCGCCTTCCGGCGAGGACGCCGTCAGGATCGGCGTCTGGAACTCGGAGAAGCCCGACTCCTTCATGCGGCGGCGCATGGAGTCGATGACCTTGGTGCGCAGCATGATGTTGTTGTGCAGCTTCTCGCGACGCAGATCGAGGAAGCGGTATTTCAGGCGCGTGTCTTCCGGGTATTCGAGATCGCCGAAGACCGGCAGCGGCAGCTCGGCCGAGGGGCCGAGCACCTCGATACCCGTCGCGAAGACCTCAACCGCGCCGGTCGGCAGGTTGGCGTTCTCGGTGCCGGCGAGGCGGGCCTTGACCTTGCCGTCGATGCGCACGACCCATTCCGAGCGCAACGTTTCGGCATCGGCAAAGGCTGGAGAATCCGGATCGATCACGACCTGCGTCATGCCGTAATGGTCGCGCAGGTCGATGAAGAGCACGCCGCCATGGTCGCGGATGCGATGGCACCAGCCGGAAAGCCGCACGGTCTGGCCGATGTCGCTCTCGCGGAGCGCGCCGCAGGTGTGGGAACGATAGCGATGCAGGGTCACGGGATCGGTCTTTCGGAAAGGCAATGGAAGCCGGCCAAATGGCGCCGGCCGCAGCTTGCGGGCTAACCACACGCGCGCGCCCGAAATGTCAAGAACGGCCGCGACATCCGGCCCCGGACTCTGCTAAGAGCCGAAGGCCATGCATCTGATCACTGATACCGCTGCCCTCGCCGCCGCCTGCGACCGCCTCGCCGCCCACCCTTTCGTGACGGTCGATACCGAGTTCCTGCGCGAGACGACCTATTATCCGAAGCTGTGCCTGATCCAGCTCGCGTCGCCGGAGGAAGCCGTTCTGGTCGATCCGCTGGCGCCCGATCTCGACCTCGCCCCGTTCTTCGGGCTGATGGTCAACGCGTCCGTGGTGAAAGTCTTCCACGCTGCCCGGCAGGACCTGGAAATCGTCTGGCTGCTCGGGCGCGTGCTGCCGGCACCGCTTTTCGACACGCAGGTCGCCGCCATGGTCTGCGGCTACGGCGACTCGGTCGGCTACGAGCAGCTCGCCAACGATCTCGCCAAGGCCCGCATCGACAAGTCCTCCCGCTTCACCGACTGGTCGCGCCGCCCGCTCACCGAGGCGCAGCTCGCCTATGCGGAGTCGGATGTCACCTATCTGCGCCAGATCTATCTCGCGCTGAAGGCCGATCTCGATGCGAGCGGCCGCGAGAGCTGGGTCGCCGAGGAGATGGCGGTGCTGACCTCGCCCGGGACCTACGAGGTCAAGCCCGAGAACGCCTGGCTGCGGCTGAAGGGGCGCGTCCGCAAGCCGCGCGAATTGCCGATCCTGATGGAAGTCGCCGCCTGGCGCGAGCGCGAGGCTCAGGGCCGTGACGTGCCGCGTCAGCGCGTTCTCAAGGACGATGCGCTGATGGACATCGTCCAGCGCGGCCCACGCACGGTCGAAGCCCTTGCTGAGTTGCGCTCCGTCCCCAATGGCTTCGAGCGCTCGCGCAACGGTGCCGAGGTTCTCGCGGCGATCGAGCGCTCGGCCGCGATCGATCCCAAGACCTTACCCAGGCTGGAGCGCGAACGCGGCCGGCCGGCGAACGGCGCCGTGCTCGACCTGCTCAAGGTCCTGCTCAAGGCGGTGGCCGATGCCGAGCGCGTCGCGCCGAAGATCATCGCCTCGAGCGACGACCTCGAAGCCATCGCGTCGGATGAGCTTTCGGATGTTCCCGCGCTCAAGGGTTGGCGCCGCGAGGTCTTCGGCGAGAAGGCCCTGGCTTTGAAGAACGGCTCGCTCAGCCTGCGTATCCAGCGCGGCCGGGTCGTGGTGAGCTAGCAGGCCCGGCAGCCTAGCCGCCGACGCCGTAGCTCTTCACCAGCGAGCCCGTCACCAGTCCCCAGCCGTCGACCAGGACGAAGAAGATCAGCTTGAACGGCAGCGCCACCGTCACCGGCGGCAGCATCATCATGCCCACCGACATCAGGATCGACGCCACCACGAGGTCGATGATCAGGAAGGGCACGAACAGCAGGAATCCGATCTCGAAGGCGCGCCGGAGTTCCGAGATCATGAAGGCGGGGACGAGCACCTCGACGCCGACATCCTGCGGCTGCTGCGGGCGCGGCCCCTGCGACATGTCGAGGAAGAGCGCGAGATCCTTCTCGCGGACATGCCTGAGCATGAACGTCTTGAAGGGCACGACGCCGCGGTTATAGGCCTCCTGCGGCTGAATCTGCCCTGCGACCAGCGGCTGGATGGCGTTGGTGTAGGCCTCCCGCAGCGTCGGCGCCATGACGAATCCGGTGAGGAACAGTGAGAGCCCGATGATGACGGCGTTGGGCGGCGCCGTCTGCGTGCCCAGCGCCGAGCGCAGCAGCGACAGCACCACCACGATCCGGGTGAACGAGGTCACCATGATCAGGATCGACGGCGCCAGCGACAGCACCGTGATGACGGCGATGAGTTGCAGCGCCCGTTCGGCGACGCCACCGCCCTGCCCCAGATCGAGCGACAGGGTCTGCGGCAGCGCCGGCGTGGCCTGCAGCGCAAGCAGCAGGGCGGCGGCCAGCAGGGCGCGCCCGAAACGATAGCGTCTCGCTGGTCTGAAACTCGGTGTCACACGCGGCTGCCGCTACGCCCGACTCACGCGATCGGACGGGAGGAGGCTAGCCACGGCAAAACGCCGCGCAACACATGCGCGGCGTCCCGGGGCCCGAGGGCCGACATTCCTGTTGATGGCCGCGGGTGTGGGCCGGCGGCGCGATAGCCGAGATCGTCTTAGGACTTCGCCTTGGGGTCGCGCCCGAGCAGGCGGGCGAACTCGGCCTCGATGGCATCGACCGAGAACGGATCGAGCTCCTTCGACTCGGGCTCGGCCGGCTTGTCTGCCTTGGGGGCAGCTTCGGGCTCGGGCTTGGCTTGGGGCTTCGCCTCTGGCTCGGGCGTGGCTTCTTGCCGAGGCTCCGGCTTCGCGACGGCCGCGAAAGCCTCCTCGAACTCGTCCTCAATGATCACCGGCGTGGGCTCGCTCGGCTTGGGAGGAACAACAGGCGGCGGCGGCTCCGGCGCCTTCGTCTCGACCGGCTTAGGTTCGGGAGCCTTAACCGCAGGCGCAGGAGCAGGCACCGCGGGAGCGGGCTTGGGAGCCGCGCGCTCCGGTGTCAGCCCCAGCGCGGCCGCAAGTTCCGCCTCGACATCGCTCGGCAGCACCGGCTGTCGCATCGGCGCGGCCGGGATCGGAGCCGGTTCAGGCTTCGGAACAACCTTCGGCTCGGGCACAGGCGGCGGCTCGACGGCCGGCTTCGGCGCTTCGGTAACCGGCTTCTCGAAGGGCCTGACCGGCGGCACCGGCGGCTTCACCGGCGGGGCAGCGCTCTCCTGCGAGGCTTCGCCCGGCAGATTGGCTGGGCGCACAGCCGAGAAGGGGCGCTTCAGCGCCTCTTCGAGCTGGCGCGTCATGTCGTCGAGCTCGCCCGCGCTGACCGCCGGCGGCGGCGCATGTTCGCGCGCGAAACTCGGGGCCGGACCTGTCGTCAGCGGCGGGATCGGTGCCGGCGGCGCGGGAGGTACGAAAGGCTTCGGCGCCGGCTGCGTCTCGCCGCCGGCGAGGCCGAGGGCAGCTGCAACCCCCGCGCTCGCGGCGGCAGTGGCCGCGATATCGCCATGCGCCGGCCCCGAACGCGTCGGCAGCGGCGGCAGAACATCGGGGGCCTCGGTGACGGCAGGCGTCCTGCGCGGTTCGTCGCCGGCGCGCGCGGGCGGTTCGGCCGGCGGAACCAGCGTCTCGAACGGCGGCAGCGGACGGTCGGGCAGCGCCGTCTCATTGTAGTTCGGCGCGGCCGCGCGGCCCCCGCTTCGCAGGATATTGGCTTCGACCACGACGTCGGAGGCACCGCCGATCATGACGAGATGCTCGACATTGTCGCGCCTGATGAGAACGAGCTGGCGCTGGCGGTCGAGATCGTAGCTGTCGACGACACCGAGACGCGGCTGGCGCTGGCGACCGCCGGCATGGCCGCGCAGCCGCAACCGGCCGCCCTGGATCTGCCGCACGAACAGTCCGAGCAGGGCGAGAAGCACAAGGATGACGACAGAGGCGACGATCACCTTCTGCGCGGTCGAGAGTTCCAATCCGAACAAGCTCTGCAAGGTCTGCCTCATCTGCGAAGACGGCCCCGAGCGGCCGAAGTTCCGCACGAGGTTCAACACCTTAGCTATAGCATAACGCTTTCACCATCGGGAAACATGGTGAATGCGTGGTTAACGCGACCTGTGAAATGCCGCAGATTTAACTGCCTGTTAACCATGAGCCCGGCAGGATTTGCCTAGTATCGGGCAATGCAGCGAGGAGCTGGGCCATGGCTAATGACGGCTTGAGCATCGGCGGCGGCCTGATGCAGGCGCTGAAACTGCGCATGCAGTACCAGCAGTCGCGCCAGAAGATTCTGGCCGAGAACGTCGCCAATGCCGACAGCCCCGGCTTCCGCCCGGTCGACCTGAAGCCGCCAAGTGTCGACCCCGCTCGCGCCGGTGTGGCTCTCGCCCAGACCAGCGCCGGCCATATGAGCCTGTCCGCCGGCAATGGCGGCTTCGACGGCACCGGCGCCCCGCGCTTCGAGACCACGCCGAACGGCAATGCGGTGAACCTCGAGGACGAGATGCTCAAGGTCGCGCAGAACCAGTCCGACTATCAGCTGGCCGCCTCGCTCTACAGCAAGGGGCTCGGCCTGATGAAAATCGCCATCGGCAAGGGACGCTAAAGGTTGGGACGCCGATCATGGATCTGATCAAGAGCATCGCCGTCGCCGCTTCGGGCCTGCGCAGCCAGTCCGGCCGCATGCGCGTCATTTCGGAGAACATCGCCAACGCCGATTCCGGCCCCGAGCGCGCGGGGGCCGATCCCTATCGCCGCAAGGTTCCCACCTTCCAGCGCCATTTCGACCGCGAGCTCGATGCCCAGCTTGTCGCGCTCGGGAAGGTCCAGCGCGACCAGAGCGCTTTCAAGGTCAAGCACGAGCCGGGCAATCCGGTCGCCGACGCCAACGGCGACGTGAAGATGCCCAACGTCAATTCGCTGGTCGAGATGGTCGACATGCGCGAGGCCCAGCGCAGCTACGAGGCCAATCTCAACCTGATCTCTTCGACGCGCCGGATGATCCAGCGCACCATCGACATCCTGCGCGCCTGAACCGCGCGGCTCCAGAAGGGGGCTGAACCGCCATGGCTACTCCGGGTTTCGCCGCGGGCGCCTACGCCTCCATCCAGGGGATGGGCGCCGGAAATCTGATGCGCAAGCCGCTCGTCACGGGCGCGTCGGAAACGGGCGGACCGGATTTCTCCGCCCTGCTTGGCAAGGCGCTCGACGCGACCGCCGAGGCCGGCCGCAAGGCCGATACCCAGACCGCCACCGTTGCCGGCGGCCGGGCCGACATCGTCAATGTCGTCACAGCAGTGGCCGAGAGCGAGGCTGCGATCGAGACGCTGGTCGCAGTGCGCGACCGCGTGATCGCGGCCTATGAAGAAATCATGCGGATGCCGGTCTGACGGCCAAGGGATCGGGAAAAACCATGACCTCCGGAGCCATTCTCGACATCGCGCGCGACGGCATCGTCGTCTTCCTCAAGGTCGGTGGACCGCTGATGGTGATCGCGCTCGTCGTCGGCCTCGCCGTCTCGCTGGTGCAGGCGCTGACCCAGATCCAGGAACAGACTCTCGTCTTCGTCCCGAAGATCGTCGCCGTCTTTGCCGCGCTGATGCTGTTTCTGCCATTCATGGGTGACGCGCTGGCGGGTTATATGGGGCGAGTCGCCGCCCGAATCGCCACGGGCGGATGATCCTGTCGCGACTGCAGCCGGCCCGCGCCGGCGTGCAGTTCTTGGCGTAAAGGTGCCCGCGGCACGATGCAGATCGCGATCCTGCCCGAGATCAGCGCCCTTTTCGTGCTCGTCTTCGCGCGCGTCGGCACGCTCGTCATGCTGATGCCCGGCATCGGCGAGCGCTTCATCTTTTCGCGCTCGCGGCTGTCGCTCGCCTTCTTCATCGCCCTGATGATCGTGCCCGTGGCCCGCCCCTCCCTGCGCATCCCGCCCGACGTCTCCGGCATCGTCGCGCTGCTCATCGGCGAATTGCTCATCGGCCTGATCATCGGCGTCTGCGCGCGACTGGTGATGGCCTGCCTACAGACGGCCGGCACGCTCGTAGCCCAGAGCATGGGCCTGGGCTTCGCGATGACGGTCGATCCGACCGGCGGCCTGCAGAACCCATCGATCGGCAACTTCCTGACCATGCTCGGGACCACGCTGATCCTGACGACCGATCTGCACCACATCGCCATCGCGGCGATCCATGAAAGCTATCGCCTGCTGCCGCCGGGCGGCGTGCCCGAGATGCCGGATATCCTGACGCTCGCGGTTCAGTCGGCGGCGCGCGGCTTCTCGCTCGCCGTGCAGATCTCCGCGCCCTTCCTCGTCTTCGGCCTGCTGTTCAATCTAGGGCTCGGCGTGCTCGCACGGATGATGCCGCAGCTTCAGGTCTTCTTTCTCGCCGTGCCGGCCTCGATCCTCGGCGGAATGCTTGTCCTGCTCGTCGTCGTCGGCGTGATGATGAGCGTCTTCCTCAACGATCTCGGCGCGTTCCTGCGCCAGTTCACGGGAGGCTGACGCGCGATGGCCGAAGATACCGAGAACGAGGACAGGACAGAGGACCCGACCCAGCGCAAGCTGGACGAGGCCACCGAGAAAGGCGACATACCCCGATCGCAGGAGATCGGCACCTTCTTCGTGCTCAGCGGCTTCACGCTGGCCCTGCTGGTCGCGGCCGGCTGGTCGGCCCGCGACGCGATGTTGTCACTGCGTTCCTTCCTGATGAATGCCCATCAGGTGCCGCCGGACGGCGCTGCCTTCATGCAGGTCACGCGGCAGGGCGTGTTAACCGGCTTCATGGCGCTCGGCCTGCCTTTCGCCTTCATCCTTTGCGCCGGGCTCGCTGGCGCCGTGCTGCAGCACAAGCCGCTCTGGACCTTCGAGCCGCTGATGCCGAAATTCAATCGCATCTCCCCGATGGCGGGCGCCAAGCGCATGTTCGGCAAGGAGGCCTGGATCAATTTCGCCAAGGGCCTCGCCAAGACCACGCTGATCGGCACCGTGGTCTGGATCACGCTCTGGAATCAGCACGACAGGCTCGAGGCCTTCGTGCAGATGAATGTGTCGGCCCTGATGCCCGCGACGCTCTCGCTCGCCATCAAGCTGATGGGCGCGGTGCTCGCCCTCTTCGCCATCGTCGCCATCGGCGATTTCGCCTGGCAGCGCTTCAGCTGGTACCAGCGCCAGAAGATGACGAAGCAGGAGATCAAGGAGGAGTTCAAGAACTCCGAAGGCAATCCCGAGGTCAAGGCGAAGCTGCGCCAGATCCGCGCCCAGCGCGTGCGCAAGCGCATGATGGCCGCAGTACCGAAGGCGACGGTGATCATCACGAACCCGACCCACTTCGCCGTAGCCCTGCAATACGAGCCCGGCATGGCTGCGCCGCTCTGCCTGGCGAAAGGCGTCGACACCATGGCCCTCAAGATCCGCGAAGTCGCCGGCGAACACCGCGTGCCGATCATCGAGAACCCGCCGCTGGCGCGCGCGCTTTACGCGACGGTCGACATCGACCAAGAAATTCCTGTCGAACACTATCAGGCGGTCGCCGAAGTCATCGGTTACGTCTTGCGCCTGAAGGGCCGGCGCGCCTAACTCGGCGACGATGCGAAGAAGGATGGCCGCAGCGTTCCCGGTGCGGCCCAGCAGCGAACGGACTTCACCGCATGAGCGGCACCACGGCGACCACGATCGATCGCTCCGACAAGCCCGGCCATATCGGCATCATCCTGCTGGTTGCGGGCCTGCTCGTCGGCGCCGCCATCGCGCTCGGCTTCCTCGCCAATGAATGGGCGCAGCCGCTCATCCTCGGATTGCTGGCCCTGCTCTCGGTCGTGGGCGTCTTCGGCCTCTTCGCCTTCGCCATCGGCCTCGTCCAGTTCTCCGGCCGTGCCGCCCGCAACGACCTCACCAAGACGATCGTCGACGGCGCCGATGAGGGCATCGTCGTCACGGAGGGCGAGAACGAGATCGTCTACGCCAACGAGGCCTATCTGGTGCTGGCGGGCGCCACGGGCGCGAACGACCTCAAGCCGGTCGGGCGTCTGTTGACCGGCCGCGCCGACGTCTCGGAGGCGATCTACCGGCTCGCCGCGGCCGCCCGCGAGAACCGCCGCCTGGTCGAGGAGGTGCGTCTCGAACCGGCGCTGAGCGGGCGCGGTGCGGTCGGCTGGTACCGCGTGCGGGTCACGCCGGTGCGGCGCGAGACCGGCAATGCCACGCTCTGGTCGGTCGCCGACATCACGCCCGAGCGCGAGCGGCAGGAGAACGCCTTCCAGGAGCTGCAGCACGCGATCGACTATCTCGACCACGCACCGGCCGGCTTCATCTCGATCGACGCCGACGGCGAGGTCTCCTATCTCAACGCCACGCTGTCGAGCTGGCTCGATTTCGACCTTGCCCGCTTCGGCTCCGGCGGCCTGCAACTCGACGACATCTGCACGCCCGCCGCCGCCGCGCTGATCCAGGCCATCCGCGGCCAGCCCGGCGATGTCCGCGTCGAGGTCCTCGACGTCGATCTGAAGCGCCGCAACGGCAATCCGCTGCCGGTGCGGCTGCATCATCAGGTCGCTTTCGGGCAGGACGGCCGCGCCGGCCCCTCCCGCACGCTGGTCCTCAACCGTGCCCCAGGCGAAGCCGGCGCCGATCGCGGCAGCGATGCCGAGGTCCGCTTCGCCCGCTTCTTCCACTCGACGCCGATGGCGATCGCCACCGTCGACAAGAGCGGCGCCATCCTGCGCTCGAACGCCGCCTTCGCCCGGCTTGCCCCATCCGGCACGCAGCCCCGCACGATCCACGATCTCGTCACGCCCGATTCCGGTCTGGATCGCTCCCTGGCCGAGGTTGTTGAGGGCAGCGCCACGGTGAGCCCGCTGGATCTCTCCCTCTCCGGCGAGGATGGCCGCTCGGCCAAGCTCTACCTCACCCCGGTTTCGGCCTCAGAGGACGGCGACGGCGAGCGTGCCATCGTCTATGCGCTGGAGACCACGGCCGAGCGCAAGCTGCGCGACAACATGGACCAGGCGGGCAAGATGCAGGCCGTCGGCCAGCTCGCCGGCGGCATCGCGCACGACTTCAACAACGTGCTGCAGGTCATCATCAACGCCTCCGAGTTCCTCCTCGCGAGCCATCGGCCGACCGACCCGTCCTTCCCGGACATCATGCAGATCAAGCAGAACGCCTACCGCGCCGCCGCGCTGGTCCGGCAACTGCTCGCCTTCTCGCGCCGCCAGACCCTGCGTCCGCAGGTGCTGGAACTCGGCGAGGTGCTCTCCGACCTGTCGCTGATGCTGAAGCGCGTCGTCGCCGACAAGGTGACGCTCGACGTGCGGCAGGGCCGCGACCTCTGGCCGGTCAAGGCCGATCTTGGCCAGCTCGAGCAGGTCATCGTCAACCTCGCCGTCAACGCCCGCGACGCCATGCCGGACGGCGGCAAGCTGACGGTGCGAACCCGCAACGTTGCCCGCGAGGACTGCGTGAGCTTCAGCCACGCCGCCCTGCCCGCCGACGACTACGTGCTGCTCGAAGTCGAGGACAGCGGAACCGGCATCCCGCAGGAGCATCTCGACAAGATCTTCGAGCCCTTCTTCACCACCAAGGAGGTCGGCAAGGGCACCGGCCTCGGCCTCTCGATGGTCTACGGCATCGTCAAGCAGACCGGCGGCTATGTCTTCGTCGATTCCACCGTCGGCAAGGGCACGGCCTTCCAGATCTTCCTGCCGCGCCATGTCCCGAGCCAGGAGGAAATCGCCGCCGAGGCCGCGGCCAAGGAAGCGCCCAAGAAGCTCGCCGCCGACCACACCGGCGCCGGCATCATTCTGCTGGTAGAGGACGAGGACGCGGTGCGCGCGCTGAACGCGCGCATGCTGGTTTCGCGCGGCTACACCGTCCACGAAGCCGCCTCCGGCGTCGAGGCGCTCGATCTCTTCCTCAAGAACGACGGCCAGATCGACCTCGTCGTTTCCGACGTGGTCATGCCCGAGATGGATGGCCCGACCTTGCTGGGCGAGTTGCGCAAGCGCAACCCGAACACCAAGGTCGTCTTCGTCTCCGGCTATGCCGAGGAGGCTTTCCGCAAGAACCTGCCCGAGGGCGAGGACTTTCACTTCCTGCCCAAGCCCTTCACGATGAAGCAGCTCGTCGAGACGGTGAAGGCGGCGATGGGCTGAAGGAGCCGTGTCGTCATCTCCGGAGCAGGCCGGTGGCCTGAGCCCAGGATCGACGAGCGCGACGATGTTCCGGACGTCGTCATCCTCGCCCTTGTGGAGAGCATCCACGTCTTGAACACGACGCTTGCCCAGCGCAGACGTGGATGGTCGGGACAAGCCCGACCATGACGCAAAGCCCCCCCTCAGCGCGCCGCAGCCGCGCCGACATCCCCGCCCTCCCGCGAAACCAGCGCGCTCACCCCGATCAGTGCCAGGATCGTGATCGCGGCCGAGAGGCTGAGATAATAGCCGACGAAGGGCAGGCCCTTCTCGGTCGCGAGCCAGGTCGCGACGTAAGGAGCGAGCGAGGCGCCGACGATCCCGCCGAGATTGAAGGTGAGTGAGGCGCCGGTATAGCGAACGGAGGTCGGGAACATCTCCGCCAGCGCCGTGCCCAGCGGCCCGTAGGTGAAGCCCATCAGCGACAGCCCGACGACGAAGAAGGCGAGCACGCCGAGGGTGCTGCCCGAGCCGAAGAGTGGCGCCAGCACGAAGCCGAAAACGGCAATGCCCAGCGTCGTCGCCAACAGGGTCTGCCGGCGCCCGAAGCGATCGGCCAGCACGGCCGAGACCGGAATGGTCAGGCCGAAGAACACGACCCCGATCATCTGCAGCGGCAGGAACTGATCGCGCGAAAAACCGAGCTTCGTCGTGCCCCAGCTCAGCGAGAACACGGTCATCAGGTAGAACAGCACGAAGGTCGCGAGCGCCGCGAAAGTGCCGCAGAGCAGCGCGAGCTTGTGCTCGGCGAAGACGCTGACGAAGGGCACGCGCACCCGTTCGTGCTTCTCCATCGCCTTGCGGAAAGCAGGAGTTTCGCTGATCCGGAGGCGGACATAGAGCCCCATGAAGACGAGCAATGCGCTGGCGATGAACGGGATGCGCCAGCCGAAGCTGAAGAACTGCTCATCGGTCAGCAGCGCGTCGAGCGCGAGGAAGCTGCCGGTCGCGAGGATGAAGCCCACAGGCGCGCCGAGTTGCGGGAACATGCCGTACCAGGCCGATTTGCCGGGAGGGGCATTCTCAGTCGCGAGCAGCACCGCCCCGCCCCACTCGCCCCCGAGGCCGAGCCCCTGCCCAAGCCGGCAGAGCGCCAGCAGCAGCGGCGCGAGCACGCCGACCGCGGCATAGGTTGGCAGCAGGCCGATGGCCACGGTCGAGAGCCCCATCGTAATCAGCGCGGCGACGAGCGTCGCCTTGCGGCCGATGCGATCGCCGAAATGGCCGAAGATGGCGGCGCCGATCGGCCGCGCGAAGAAGGCGATCGCGAAGGTCGCGAAGGACTGGAGCATGGCGGTGGTCGGATCGCCGCCCGGGAAGAACAGCTTCGGGAACACGATCACCGCGGCCGTCGCATAGATATAGAAGTCGAAGAACTCGATCGTCGTGCCGATCAGGCTCGCCAGCAGGATGCGTCGCGGCGAGTTCGGGGCCGTTTGGGCGGGGGCGGAGGACACGTTGGCAACTTTCGAAAACAAATGGAGATTCCCCGCGCAATAACAGGAAACGGCAGGCGCCGGGATGGGAAACGCAGCGGCCAGCCATGCACCAATCGCATACGATGAGGGCCACAAGAAATACCGCATGATAAAATGGCATGACGGGAGGCTCAAATTGCCTCTCCTGACACAAGCTGACATACAGAACAAAAAAAGAACTTGCTGGCGGGAACAAAGAGTGATCATTCTGTTGTCAAGACTGATTGAGATGTCCCCTTGGCCCTGCCATAAGGAGCCCGAACTGTGAATCAGGCAAACCTCAGACTTGTGGAAGGCTCCTCGATGGACAAGGCCAAGGCGCTCGATGCAGCGCTCTCCCAGATCGAACGCGCCTTCGGCAAGGGTTCGATCATGCGGCTCGGCAAGAACCCGCAGGCGATCGAGATCGAGACGATCTCGACGGGCTCGCTTGGCCTCGACATCGCGCTGGGTGTCGGCGGCCTGCCCAAGGGCCGCGTCATCGAGATCTACGGGCCTGAATCCTCGGGCAAGACGACGCTGGCGCTGCACACCATCGCCGAGGCGCAGAAGAAGGGCGGCGTCTGCGCCTTCGTCGATGCCGAACATGCGCTCGATCCGGTCTATGCCCGCAAGCTCGGCGTCAATCTCGACGACCTGCTGATCTCCCAGCCCGACACCGGCGAACAGGCGCTCGAGATCACCGACACCCTCGTCCGCTCCGGGGCGATCGATGTGCTCGTGGTCGATTCCGTCGCAGCGCTCACGCCCCGCGCCGAAATCGAAGGCGAGATGGGCGATGTCCAACCTGGCCTGCAGGCTCGCCTGATGAGCCAGGCGCTGCGCAAGCTCACGGCCTCGATCTCGCGCTCGAATTGCATGGTGATCTTCATCAACCAGATCCGCATGAAGATCGGCGTGATGTACGGCTCGCCTGAGACCACCACCGGCGGCAACGCGCTCAAGTTCTACGCCTCCGTGCGCCTCGACATCCGCCGCGTCTCGACGCTGAAGGAGCGGGACGAGGCGACCGGCAACCAGGTCCGCGTCAAGGTCGTGAAGAACAAGGTCGCGCCGCCCTTCAAGCAGGTCGAGTTCGACATCATGTTCGGCGAGGGCATCTCGAAGGTCGGCGAGCTGATCGACCTCGGCGTCAAGGCAGGCATGGTCGAGAAGTCGGGCGCCTGGTTCTCCTTCGACAGCCAGCGTCTTGGCCAGGGCCGCGAGAACGCCAAGACCTTCCTCAAGAACAACCCCGATCTCGCCGCGAAGATCGAGGCCACGATCCGGCAGAACTCCGGCCTCGTCGCCGACCGCATCCTCGACCAGGCGAACCCGACCGACGACGATCTCGACGAGGGCGAGGCCTGAGCCGGACTGCTCTGGCGCGGAACGATGCAAGGGCGGCCTTCGGGCCGCCCTTTTCGTTTGAGAATAAAGCCTTGCAGGGTGTGCGCTGCGTCAAGCTTTCTGGACAGGGGCGGGCCGCCTGACTAGAACCGGACCTTCCTGCCGGACCTGCCCGGCCCCTGCCCGAGTTGAGAAGCGCAAACAGCGATGAGCGGCGTCAACGATATCCGGTCGACCTTCCTCGACTACTTCAAGTCCAACGGCCATGAAGTCGTGCCGTCGAGCCCGCTCGTACCGCGCAACGACCCAACGCTGATGTTCGCCAATTCGGGCATGGTGCAGTTCAAGAACGTCTTCACCGGGCAGGAGAAGCGTCCCTATTCGCGCGCCACCACCTCCCAGAAATGCGTGCGCGCCGGCGGCAAGCACAACGACCTCGACAATGTCGGCTACACCGCGCGCCACCACACCTTCTTCGAGATGCTGGGGAACTTCTCCTTCGGCGACTATTTCAAGGAACAGGCGATCCATCACGCCTGGACGCTGGTCACGCGCGAATTCGGCCTGCCGAAGGATAAGCTCCTCGTTACCGTCTATTCCGAGGACGACGAGGCCCATGGCCTGTGGAAGAAGATCGCCGGCCTGACCGACGACAAGATCATCCGCATCCCGACCTCGGCGAATTTCTGGCGCATGGGCGACACCGGCCCCTGCGGCCCTTGCTCCGAGATCTTCTTCGATCACGGCGACCATATCTGGGGCGGCCCGCCCGGCTCTCCCGAGGAAGACGGCGACCGCTTCATCGAGATCTGGAACCTCGTGTTCATGCAATACGAGGAGGCTGCAGGTGGCATCCGCACCAATCTGCCCCGCCCCTCGATCGACACCGGCATGGGGCTGGAGCGCATCGCCGCCGTGCTCCAGGGCACGCATGACAACTACAATATCGATTTGTTCCGCGCCCTGATCAGCGCCATCGCCGACCTGACCTCCGTCGATGCAGATGGGCCGATGAAGGCGAGCCACCGCGTCATCGCCGACCATCTGCGCTGCTCCGCCTTCCTGATCGCCGACGGCGTGCTGCCCTCCAACGAGGGCCGCGGCTACGTCCTGCGCCGGATCATGCGCCGTGGCATGCGCCATGCGCAGCTCCTCGGCGCCAAGGAGCCGCTGCTCTACAAGCTCGTCCCGGCTCTGACCCGCGAGATGGGCCGCGCCTATCCCGAATTGCTGCGCGCTGAGGCGCTGATCACCGAGACGCTGAAGCTCGAGGAAACCCGCTTCCGCACCACGCTGGCGCGCGGCCTCACCCTGCTCGACGACGCCTCGAAGGATCTTACTGCCGGCCAGAGCCTCAAGGGCGACGTCGCCTTCACGCTCTACGACACCTACGGCTTCCCGCTCGACCTGACGCAGGACGCGCTGCGCGCCCGCGAGATCACAGTCGATACCGAGGGCTTCGATGCCGCCATGCAGCAGCAGAAGGCCAAGGCGCGTGCCGCCTGGTCCGGCTCCGGCGAGGCTGCGACCGAGACGCTCTGGTTCCCATTGCGCGACAAGCTCGGAGCCACCGAGTTCCTCGGCTACGACACCGAGACGGCCGAGGGCGTGGTCACCGCCCTGATCCGCGACAACGCCGAAGTCCCGTCGCTGAAGGCCGGCGAGAGCGGCTTCATGCTGGTCAACCAGACGCCGTTCTACGGCGAGTCCGGCGGTCAGGTCGGCGATGCCGGTCTCGTCCGCGGCGCCGACACGGTCGCCGAGGTCACGGACGTCCAGAAGAAGCTCGGCGATGTCTTCGCCCATGCCGTCACGGTCAAGGAAGGCGAATTGCAGCTCGGCCAACCGGTCGAGCTGATCGTCGACCGCGAGCGCCGCACCGCGATCCGCGCCAACCATTCGGCGACCCACCTGCTGCACGAGGCGCTGCGCCTCGTCCTCGGCGACCACGTCGCGCAGAAGGGCTCACTGGTCTCGCCCGATCGTCTGCGCTTCGACTTCTCGCATCCCAAGCCGATCAGCGAGGAGGAACTGCGCGAGGTCGAGGAGATCGCCAACGCCATCGTGCTGAAGAACGAGCCGGTGACGACCCGTCTGATGAGCGTCGACGAGGCCATCGCCTCCGGCGCCCGCGCCCTCTTCGGCGAGAAGTACGGTGACGAAGTCCGCGTCGTCGCGATGGGCACGAATCCCGCCGGACGCGCCTATTCGGTCGAGCTTTGCGGCGGCACCCACGCTGCCCGCACGGGCGATATCGGCCTTGTCAGCATTGTCGGCGAGGGCGCCGTCGCGGCCGGCGTGCGCCGTCTCGAAGCGATGACCGGCAACGGAGCCCGGCTGCGCCTCAACGAGGAATCGCGCTTGCTCGAAGGGTTGGCGAGCCTCCTCAAGGTGCCGGCAACCGAGGCCGGCAACCGCCTCGCCGCGCTCATCGAAGAGCGCCGCAAGCTCGACCGCGAGCTCACCGAAGCCCGCAAGAAGCTCGCCATGGGCGGCGGCGGCGCGGCCGAGGATCCGGTGCGTGAGATCGCCGGCGCCAAGCTGCTGGCGCGCGCCGTTACCGGCATCGAGATGAAGGATTTGAAGAGCCTCGCCGACGAAGCCAAGGCGCGCGTCGGCTCCGGCGTCGTCGCCATCGTCGGCGTCGCCGATGACGGCAAGGCCGGCGTCGTCGTCGGCGTCACGCCCGATCTGACCGAGCGTTTCGACGCGGTCGCGCTGGTCCGCGCGGCCTCCGAGCAGCTTGGCGGCAAGGGCGGCGGCGGTCGCCGCGACATGGCCCAGGCCGGCGGGCCGGACGGCAGCAAGGCGCAGGCCGCGCTCGACGCCGTCGCGGCTGCGATGGGCTGAATGACGGTCGGCGGGACAGGCCAGGCGCTCTCCCGCCGCGGCCTCCTCCTGGCTGTCGGCTTCTGGCCGGCGGCCGCTTTGGCGCAGAAGAAGCCGGCTCCTCCGACCGAGCCCGGCATGTCGGCCGCGCGGACGATCATGGCCGGCGCGCCGCTGAGTGTCTTCCTCACCCGGGCGCCGCAGGGTGCGCGCCTCGCGATCGCCCGGCCCGATGATGCCGCCAGCAGCGCCATCGTCGTCGTCGAGCCGCGCAACACGGTTCCCGCCCTGCCGACTCCCGGCCTCGCCGGAATCTATGAGCTGCGCCTCACCGTCGCGAAGGACGGCGCGCCTGCGATCCTGCTGCGCCAGCCGCTTGTCACCACCGAGCCCAGCGCGACGCTAGCCGCGCCCGCCCGCGTCGGCCGCGGCCAGGCGCTGCCGGTGCGCGGCATCGGGCCGAACGGTGATCAGGATCGTGTCGTGCTGGTTCCGGCCGACTCCCCCGTCGAGGCCGAAGGCCCGCGGTTCTTTCCGGCGGAGAATGTCGAAGCCGTGCTCGAAGCGCCGGAACAATCCGGCCCATACGAGCTCCGCTATGTCATGAACGCGCCTGTCAGCGGGCTGCGCATTCTCGCCCGCCATCCCGTCGTCGTGGAGTGATCGGGACGACCGCCGCGCACCTGCGAGCAGGAATGCGCGGCGAACGTCTCAGCCCATCGCTTCGCGTTTCTTGAGCAGTTCGTTGAGCAGATCCTGCTGCTCATTGAGCCGCGTCGCCAGACGCTCCTCGGCGGCGGCGCCCGACACGCCCGTCGCCTGTTCCATCAACTCGGCGATGTTCCTCCGAGCAATGGCAATCCGCTCATCAAGCTCCATCTGCGAAGCGTTCTCAGGCATCCCAGCTCTCCGTATCGGCCAGTCTTCTTACAACGACAGTCCGCGCCCCTAGCCTGCGGGATAGGGGTCGCCATTCTCGTGGACGAAGCGCCCATCCGCATTGGCGCTCATCATATCGATATCGGAGCAAGTGGTCACGTCGGCTGGCCAGCGCCAGCCCATCTCGAGATAAACCGCCATCGCATCCGTACGATTGATCAGATGGTGGCCATCACCGCTGTTCTTGGGAAAGGCGGCGCACTCGCCGGCACGCAGCAGTGTCTCGCCCGCATCCTCGACGAGCACGAGCTCGCCCGCCACCACATAGACGAACTCGTCCTCATGCGAGTGCCAATGTCGCTGCGAGGACCAGCCGCCCGGCGGCACACGCATCAGATTGACCCCGAAATCCTTCAAGCCTCCGGCCTCGCCGAGCCGCTGCCGCAGGCGCCCGGCGCAGGGCGCATTGAACGGCGCCGGATAGCCCGAGCCCCGGACCTCCGGAACAACGGCGAGATCGATCTTTGGCATGGATGACCTCCGGCGGCGCGGGCGCATCGCGCCGGCGATCAACAACGTCCGATGAACTGGGCCGTTCCATCTGTCGCGCAAAGCTTTCAACGAAGGGGACAAAGGACACCAAGGGACAATAGCCAGCGTCCTTTGCGGCGGATTAGGCTGCACAGGCGGGGGAATCTCCGGAAGCCCCGCAGAGGCGACCGCAATCGAATCGATGTCGGAAATGGGTCAGATCGCGAGCAGGCGACGGTGGTGGATCGTCCTGGCAGGTGCGCTCGTCGCCTACCTGCTTCTTGCTTATCTCATACTGCCCCTTCTGTGGCGTCACCATGAGCATGAGCCGGGCCTCGCCTCCTTGCCCATGGTAACACGTACCGCGAGCGGTATCCCCGGCGACGCGCTCAATGTTGGCTTCGTCGGCAGCAGGGACGACGCTCTGCGTGCCATGCATGCGGCCGGCTGGTATCCGGCCGACCCGATTACCTTGCGGACGAGCATCGAGATTGTAGGCAGCGTGGCGCTCGACCGGCCCTATCACGACGCGCCTGTCAGTCCGCTGTACTATGAGGGCAAAAAAGAGCAGCTTGCATTCGAAAAGCCGGAGGGTACGAGCGCCGACCGCCGACACCACGTCCGGTTCTGGATGGTCCTCGAGAAGGGAAGTGATGGGCGGCCGGTCTGGCTGGGCTCCGTCACTTTCGACCGGGGCGTCGGCTTCAGCCACGATACCGGCCAGGTGACGCACCACATTGCACCCAACATCGACGCCGAGCGTGACATGCTGATGCGTGATCTCGGCAAGGCCGGCATGGTCCAGAACTTCTTCCAGATTTCCGGGGTGGGCCCGACCTTGTTCGGCCGGAATGGTGAAGGCGACCCCTATTACACCGATGGGGAGATCTACATCGCCACTTTGGTAATCGATGGCACCAGGCGAATGGAGCCGCCTGTGAGGATTCCCGCGCCCCCGCTCATCGCGCTCAAGGATCAAATCTGGCACGGCGTCGGCGACGCAATCGCAGATTGATCCCGGGCTTCACGCTGAGAGACGACCTCGTGGGCGCGCGCCCGCTGCCGGATCGGAACCTGCGAGGCCGGCGAATCCAGCCATCCCAAAACATGTGCGGCGACGGACTCGTTTCGTGCCGCCAATGGAAAAAGCCCGGCCTTTCGGCCGGGCTTCGCGACTTTCGCGGGAGGGCGCGCCTCAGGCGGCCATCGCCTTTTTCATGTTCTCGCTGACCTTCTCGAGGAAGCCGGTGGTCGAGAGCCACTTCTGCTCGGCGCCGACCAGCAGCGCGAGGTCCTTGGTCATGTCGCCGGCCTCGACGGTGTCGACCGTGACCTTCTCGAGCAGCGAGGCGAACTTCGCGAGCTCGGCGTTGTTGTCGAGCTTGGCACGGTGGGCGAGGCCACGCGTCCAGGCGAAGATCGAGGCGATCGAGTTGGTCGAGGTCTCCCGGCCCTTCTGATGCTCGCGGTAGTGGCGGGTCACCGTGCCGTGGGCGGCCTCGGCCTCGACGGTCTTGCCGTCCGGCGTCATCAGCACGGAGGTCATCAGGCCGAGCGAGCCGAAGCCCTGCGCCACGGTGTCGGACTGCACGTCGCCATCGTAGTTCTTGCAGGCCCAGACATAGCCGCCCGACCACTTCATTGCCGAGGCGACCATGTCGTCGATCAGGCGGTGCTCGTAGGTGATGCCGAGCTTGTCGAATTCGGCCTTGAACTCCTTCTCGTAGATCTCCTGGAAGATGTCCTTGAAGCGGCCGTCATAGGTCTTGAGGATGGTGTTCTTGGTCGAAAGATAGACCGGATACTTGCGCATCAGGCCATAGTTCAGCGAGGCGCGGGCGAAGTCGCGGATCGACTCGTCGAGATTGTACATCGCCATGGCGACGCCGGCCTCGGGGGCCTTGAAGACCTCCTTCTCGATGACGTTGCCGTCCTCGCCGACGAATTTGATCGAGAGAGTGCCCTTGCCCGGGAACTTGAAATCGGTCGCGCGATATTGGTCGCCATAGGCATGGCGGCCGATGACGATCGGCTGGGTCCAGCCCGGCACGAGGCGCGGCACGTTCTTGCAGATGATCGGCTCGCGGAAGATCACGCCGCCGAGGATGTTGCGGATCGTGCCGTTCGGCGACTTCCACATCTCCTTGAGGTTGAACTCCTTCACGCGGGCCTCGTCCGGCGTGATGGTCGCGCACTTCACGGCGACGCCATGCTTCTTCGTGGCGTTGGCCGCGTCGATCGTGACCTGGTCGTTGGTGGCGTCGCGGTTCTCGACGGAGAGGTCGTAATAGTCGAGCTCGAGGTCGAGATAGGGGAAGATCAGCGTGTCCTTGATCTTCTGCCAGATGATCCGGGTCATCTCGTCGCCGTCCATGTCGACGATCGGGTTGGCGACCTTGATCTTGCTCATGCGATAACCCCTGCTCTCTCCAGATAGAACGATCCGAAACTGCGGCTTTCCGCCACCGTCCGCGGCTGGGTCGCTTCCTAGCGGGTTCGGAGCGGCGGGGGAAGCGCGGCTTTCGGGCAACCGGGCAACGGCGCGATTATGTTGCATTGCCGCAAAATCGGCACCTTCCCCACCTAGCCTGACCTGCCGCTCGTCATAGCGACAGGACGAACGACGTGTTCCGCTTCAATTTCAACGGTACTGCCGCGGCACCGGCGGCGCTCCTTCTTGCCGCATCTCTTTCTCCCGCGCCCGCCGCGGCCCAGGAGGTGATGCCGGAGGGTGCCATCCAACTGCCCATCCCGCGCGCGGCTCTGCAGGACCCGGATGCCGCGGAGATGGAAGCTCTGCTGCCGGCCGGCGACAATGCCGACGCAGTCGTGTTCAATCCGACGCTCGCGGCGATCGGCCGTGCCAATGCCGCATCGGGCGCCCATCTGCGCGCCAGGGCGCCGATACCCGTCGACATCATCCGCGACGGCTTCGCCGCACGGCAGGACATGATGAGTGCCGCCCAGGACCGCGCGGTCGGCTTCAAGCTGGGCAAGGAGGTCTTCTCGCTCTCGACCACGCTCTCCGACCCCGCCAGCGCCGGCGCGACGCGCGACGCCCGGGTCAACTGGCGGCTCGCCCAGCCCGTATCCGCCGGAACGGGCTTCATCTGGGGCCTTTCCACCGGCGGCGGCGGCTCGCTCTACGGCAACCCCGAGCAGACCGGCGAGGCCCTCATCGGCTATCGCCAGGAACTGCTGCCGCATCTGACGCTGACTTCCCAGCTCGCCATGGCCGGCAACTACGTGTTTGCGCCGGGCGATGGCCTTCATACCGCCCTGACGCCGGAGATGAAGCTCTCGGTGGATCTCGCCAAATTCGCCGACCTGCCCTGGCAGACATCCTTTGACGTGACGCTGGCGCGCAAGCTGCCGCTGGTCGCCTCCGACTACGAGACGCTCGGACGGGCCATGCTCTCCCTCAAATACCAGCTGCAGTAACCGATCCGACCGTCATTGCATGGCGGCCCGCGCCGGGCCGCCTTTCCCCTTGCCGAAGGCCGCACTAGCCTTCGGCTCATGACACAATCGACTTCGACCAAATTCGCTCTTGTCACCGGCGGCACGCGCGGCATCGGCGCTGGCGCCGCCCTCGCCTTGGCCCAGGCCGGCTATGAGGTTCTCGCCACCGGCCTGACCGACGAGGAGGTCGCGGCGGCGTCGGGCCATCCCGCCATCCGCCATGCCCGGCTCGACGTCACCCGCGACGATCAGGTCGCGGCCATTGTCGCGACCTGCCCGCGCCTCGACGCGCTGGTGAACTGCGCCGGCATGATCCAGCGCGGCGGCAAGGAATTCGAGATCGACGCCTTCCGCCTGACCATCGAGGTGAATCTCACCGGCACGATGCGGATGTGCCTCGCCGCCAGGGACAAGCTCGCCGCCAAGGGCGCGGACAAGGCCGGCGGCGCCATCGTCAACATCGCCTCGATGCTGACTTTCCACGGCTCGCCCTTCGCCCCGGGCTATGCGGCCTCCAAGGGCGGCATCGGCCAGCTCACCAAATCGCTCGGAGCCGCCTGGGCGCCGGACGGCATCCGCGTCAACGCCGTCGCACCGGGCTGGATCGAGACGGAACTGACGCGCCCGCTGGTCGAGGATGCCGAGCGCTCGGCGCCGATCCTCGCCCGCACGCCAATGGGCCGCTGGGGCAAGCCCGGCGATGTCGGCGGCGCCATCGCCTTCCTGCTGTCCGATGCGGCGCAGTTCGTCACCGGCGCCATCCTGCCTGTCGATGGCGGCTACCTTGCCGTCTAGAAAAGCGATTCCGGTTCAGCAACTTGGGCCGGAAACCTGAATCAGATTGCGCACCACTTGAATCAGAACATCAGCACGGGAGAGACGCCATGAACACGACGAGCCCGATCCCCGTTGCGGCCACGCAGGAAGAGCGCTGGACGCCCTATCGCCACCCGCAACCGAAGGAATCGCCGCCGGAGCTGATCGTCCCTAATGTGATCCCCACCGACGAGCGCGTCTGGGTGCCGGTGGACGACAATGTCTGGTTCCGCCCCCTGCTCCTTTGCACCTCGCGCGGCTACTGGATGAACCTGCTCAAGGTCCGCCGCGCCGGCGTGCTCTCGCGCCACCGCCACCCCCTGCCCGTCCATGGCTACGTGCTCAAGGGCAAGTGGCGCTATCTCGAGCATGACTGGGTCGCGACCGAAGGCGCCTATGTCTACGAGGCTCCCGGCGAAACCCATACGCTGGTGGTCGATCCCGATGTCGAGGAGATGATCACGATGTTCCAGGTGAACGGCGCGATGATCTATGTCGATCCGGACGGCAAATGCCTCGGCTACGACGACGTCTTCACCCGCATCGACAAATGCAGGGCGCATTATGCGGGCAATGGGCTGGGCGCTGAATACGTGGACCAGTTCATCCGGTAACGGGGCCGGGCGCCGATCTGAGCTCCCCGCAGAAGCAATTGCTAAACGATATCTGGGCTAGTCACCGGACGCTGAAGTCTGCGCCTGCTCCCCGGAGAAACACTTATGCGGCTCGTCATCACCCTGCTGATCTGGATGTCGGCTGCCTTCTCCACCTCTCCGGCCGGGGCACAATCGGATTTCTACACGCCGACGACCGCCGAAATCGCCGGAGGGCGCCCCGGAACGGTGATACGTACGGAAATCCTCAAAGGAACGCCGGAGGGCGCGACCGCCTATCGGATGCTCTATCGCTCGCTCGGGCTCGACGGAAAGCCGATCGCCGTGTCCGGCGTTGCGATCGTCCCGTCAGGCCCCGTTCCGCCGGGAGGCCGTCCGATCGTGGCCTGGGCGCATCCGACGACCGGCGTCCAGCCGCAATGCGGGCCGTCGCGCGCCGGCGATATCTTCCAGTCCATCCAGGGCCTGCGTGCGATGATTGCGCGCGGATACATCGTCGCGGCGACGGACTATCCGGGCCTCGGCGCGCCGGGGACGCATCCCTATCTGGTCGGTGAGAGCGAGGGCCGGTCCGTGATCGACTCGGTGCGGGCAGCCCGTCAACTTGCCGGCGCCTCCGCCGGGCGACGCTTCGCCGTCTGGGGTCATTCGCAGGGGGGACACGCGGCGCTGTTCACCGGCATTCTGGCGAAACGCCTGGCCCCCGAACTCAATCTGGTCGGCGTCGCTGCCGCCGCGCCTGCGACCGAGCTCGGCCCGCTCCTGGCCGACGACATCGACACCGATGGCGGCCGCAATCTGACCGCGATGACCCTCTGGTCGTGGACACGCGTCTACAAGGCCCCCCTGACGAAGATCATCTACGAGCAGGCGATCCCGGTCGTCGACGTGCTCGCCGCGGACTGCATCGAAAGCCTGCCCGACATCCTGAGCCGGTTGCGCCCGACCAAGGCGCTGGAGCGCAAATTCCTCATCGACGAAGACTTTGCCGCCCGCCAGCCCTGGCATTCGCTGCTCGACCGGAACTCGCCCGGTCTCGTGCCGCGCGGCATCCCGGTCTTTCTGGCGCAGGGCACGGAGGACACGCTGGTCAGACCGCAGGTCACGCGCAACTATGCAGACAAGCTTTGCGCTGCCGGGAGTGCGGTGCGGTTCGAGGCACTACAGGGGGTAGGCCACCTACCGGCCGCCGAGGACAGTGCCGCAGCGGCGGTCGACTGGATGGAACAGCGCTTCAACGGCGCACCGCCACCGAACGACTGCACCCAGCCGAAATAAGGATTTGCGTTCCGCCGCGATGGCCCGTCTCGGGCGATCCGGCGGAGCCCGCTACCGGCCGAGCTTGGCGAGTTCCACAGCGGCACGCAGCTCGATATGAGCGAGCACCTCGTCCAGGCGCGGATCGTCGGTCGTCTCGCGCCGAAGCGCCAGCATCGTGCGCAGCCGCTCCAGCTCGGAAGGCAGCACCCGGCCGGCGAGCAGCGCGGCCTTCAGCCGGTCGAGCCCGTCAAGCAGGTCATGTCCGCGCCGCGCCTGCCGGCGTTTGCGGTCCTGGGTATCTTCCTCCGCTTGCACCGCCAGCAGCGTATCGAGCGGGCCGGTCGACCCGACGCCGCCGCTGCGGGCGGTGGAGGCGGAATCCTGTGTTGGAAGCGCGAAGGAAGCGCCGCTCGAGCGCCTCGCGGAACTGGCCGGGCCGGCATTCGAAACGGGCGCGCGCTGGTCGATCCTGATCATCGGCGGCCTCGCTAGCATCGGGCCGAAAAGTGGAAGCCGCTTTTCGGGCGAATCCGATGCAACAAACGGATGGATCGCCACCATGCGCCCGATCAGGGCGCGCGGCGAACCAGAGTGACCTGAAACTCGCCCGGCGTGGTTAACAACCGGTAAACTACCCGGCAGAAACTGCCGCCCCGGCAGGAACCGCAGCCTCCATGGACCGTGACCGAGGATGGCGCATAGCTCCAAATGGCTGACAAACAAGGCTTTTCGATTTCAGTCCGGCTGGCACGCCCCTCGCAAGGGCCTGTGGACTTGAAACTGCCCCCTGGTGCCGCAGCATGTTCCGCAACTCCGCCCTGACGATGCTGCTGAAGCCGCTGGCCGCTCTGCTGGCCGTGGCGATCGGCTTGTCGTCACAGCCGGTGTTCGCCCTCTCGCGCATCAAGGATCTCGCCGCGATCGAGGGCGTGCGCACCAACCAGCTGCTCGGCTACGGCATCGTCGTCGGCCTCAACGGCACCGGCGACACGCTGAACAACACGCCCTTCACCAAGCAGTCTCTGCAGGCGATGCTCGAGCGCCTCGGCGTCAACACGCGCGGCGCCAATATGCGCACCGCCAACGTCGCCGCGGTGATGGTGACCGCCAACCTGCCGCCCTTCTCCACGCAGGGCACCCGCGTCGACGTCACCGTTTCCGCCATGGGCGACTCCAAATCGCTCCAGGGCGGCACGCTGCTCGTCACCCCGCTCCTCGGCGCCGATGGCGAGGTCTATGCCGTCTCGCAGGGACCGGTCGCGATCTCCGGCTTTTCGGCCGAGGGCGAGGCGAGCAAGATCACCCGCGGCGTGCCGACCGTCGGCCGCATCGCCAATGGCGGTGTCGTCGAGCGCGAGATCGACTTCGCGCTGAACAAGCTCTCGACCCTGCGGCTGTCGCTGCGCAATCCCGACCTGACGACCGCGCGTCGCATGGCCGCAGCGATCAACGACTTCGTCGGTGGCGACTCCGCCGAGCCCACCGATCCCTCGACCGTCGTGCTGCAGATTCCGCCGCGCTTCAAGGGCAACATGATCCGGCTGCTGACCGATATCGAGCAGCTGCGCGTCGAGCCCGACCAGCTTGCCCGCATCGTCATCGACGAGCGCTCCGGCATCATCGTGATGGGCAAGGATGTGCGCGTCTCCACCGTCGCGGTGGCGCAGGGCAACCTCACGGTCACGATCAGCGAGACGCCGCAGGTCAGCCAGCCCAATGAATTCGCCCGCGGTCGGACCGTGGTGACACCGCAGACCAGCGTCAAGGTCGACACCGGCGGCGGCAACAAGCTCGCTCTGGTCAAGGAAAGCGTGACCCTGGCCGAGCTCGTCGACGGGCTCAACGCGCTCGGCATCGGGCCGCGCGACCTGATCTCCATTCTCCAGGCCATCAAGTCGGCAGGCGCCCTGCAGGCCGAAATCGAGGTGATGTGATGACCGCCGCTCTCGCCCTCCCCGCAGCCAATCTGGCGCTCGGCATCGCCGGCAAGGTCGCCAGTGGCATCGCCGAGGCGCTCGATCCAGCCAAGGCCAAGCTCAAGAAGCAGGCCGATGACTTCGAGACGATGTTTCTCGAGCAGATGACCGATCGCCTGACCGCGAGCGAAGGCACCGAAGGCCCGCTTGGCGAGAACGGCACCGGCGGCGGCATCTGGCGCTCTCAGCTCAGCCAGCAATACGCCAAGCAGATCCAGAAGGCGGGCGGCGTCGGCCTCTCCGACCAGATCCTGCGCGATCTGATCAGCCTTCAGGAGCAGTCCGCGTCCGGAGCGACGAATGTCGGCGGCTAATCTGATCCTGGACGAGCGGCCGCGCGTCGCCGATGCGCTGACGGCGCGTGCGCTGATCGAGGCCGTGCTGGAAGCTCTCGGTGCGCTGTCGCATCTCGTCGGCGAGGAGACCGAACTCGTCCGCGCCGGCCGCCTGCCGGAGGCGATGAGCCGCGAGCCCCGCAAGACCGAGCTCGCCGGCATCTATATGCGCGGCGTCGAACAGGTGAAGCTCAACGCCGTCGCGCTCGCGCGCTTCGTGCCCGATCAGGTCAAGCGCCTGAAGGACGCCCATCTCGCCTTTCAGAACCTGATCGAGACCAACCAGATCGTGCTGGCGACAGCTCGCGCCGTCTCGGAATCCGTCATCCGCGACCTCGCCGCCGACGCCAACAGGCCGATGCGCGCGAATGGTTACGGGCCCGCGGCCTCCGTCGGCGCCGGCGCCTTCGCCCGGCCCAACTCCGGCCCGCTCGTCGTTTCGCGGAGCCTGTGAGCGGCGGTCCGCTCAAGGCGGCGGCCTGTCTTGCAAATCCGGCGCGGCTGCGCCGGAAACCCTCAATATTTACCTAAATCCCTAACGGCAGATTCAATCTTTTCTGTCATCTTGGGCAGAGTCGGCCAGGTGTGCCCTGCCCCCGGCAATCGGCGAGACCGGCGCAACGGCGCCGCGAACAGCTCCAGAAGGAGTGGTCATGGAATTCGGCAACGCACCCAGGATCGTGGCGCCGACCGCCGCACCGGTCACCCGCGCCGACGTCACCGCCCAGCCGGGCAGCGTCGCGGTCGACCTGCCGCCCGAGAAGACCGTCCAATCCGCCTCCGCCGGCGCAGCGGTGAATGTCGAGGTCCGTGCGGAAGCCCGCGACGCGCAGAGCCGCGCAAACGGCGAACGTCGTGCCTTCGTCAATGACCGGAACGGCCGCACCGCCAATCGCACGGTCGACGAAACCGTGGAGCGCAGGCTCGTCATCGACCCGAAGACCCGGGCGATCGTTCTGCAGAAGAAGGATCGCGAGACCGGCGAGACGGTCTCCCAGCTACCCGACGAAACACTTCTGAAGCTGCGGGCCTATTCGCGCGAACTCACCGAGCGGGCACGCGAGGCCGAAGAAGAGCGTCATCAGGTCGAGCGCACTGCCTGACGGCTCTGCCCTTCCGTTCCAGCAGCAATCTGCATCCCGCCCGCGCTCCGTGCGGGCGTTCTTTTTGCGTCGGCCATGTCGCCCACGTCAAAGGCCGCGTGGCCGTTAGCAGGCGCTTAACCATGGCCCGACGAGCGCTGCCTTGCGCTCAATTTGCCGAGGGAAATTTACCGGTTGTTACGGGCTGGCGCGCCAGGGTCGCCTCGTCCTGGCCAGAACGGCCCGGGCGCCAGAAGGCATCCTACCAGAAGGTAAAAACAGATGGCCGTCTCTCTCAATGCGGGTGTGCGCAACGCGCTCTCGTCGCTGCAGTCGATCACCGCCCAGGCCCAGGCTTCCCAGTTCAAGCTGGCGACCGGCAAGAAGGTCAACTCGGCAGTCGACAACCCCGTCAATTACTTCACCGCCGCCTCGCTCAATGACCGTTCCAGCCAGCTCACCGGCTTGCTCGACGGCATGTCCAACGGCATCCAGACCATCCAGGCCGCCTCCAAGGGCATCGACGGCATCACCAAGCTGGTGAGCTCCCTGCAGTCGACCATCAAGCAGGCACAGTCGGACGCGGCCCAGAACCGCCCGACCAAGGCCGGCACGGCTCTCGCCACTGCGGCGGAGCAGGTCGCGACCTCGAAGAGCCTGAAGGACGTTGCGCTCGACAAGAAGCTCGTCGACGTGACCGGCGGTACTGCCGCCACCGCCGACGCGGCTACCGCGACCAGCTCCGGTGACGTCGGCATTGCCGCCGACACCGACGGTGTGCGCGCTGCGATCTCGATTAAAGCTGGTTCGACGACCTATACGGCCTCGTTCGACGCCACGAACGCTTCGGTTCGCGATGTCGTCAACGAGATCAACAAGTCGGGCGTCGCCACCGCCTTCGTCGACGAGAAGGGCCAGCTCAACGTCAAGGGCACCGGTTCGGACGATGTCGAGTTCGGCTTCGGCACCGCCGCCGTGACGGCGGCTTCCGCTGGTAATCCCACCTCGACGGAAATCGATACGGCCAACACCGCCGCGGTCACCGCTGCCGGCACCGGCACGAGCAACACCGCGATCGGCTTCCTCGCGGCCGATGCCACCGCCGGTGGCGCGATCAAGGGTCAGAGCATCACCTCGGCGACGCGCTCGAACCTGATCGACCAGTACAACGACCTGCGCGGCAAGATCGACGATCTCGCCAAGGACGCGAGCTTCAACGGCATCAACCTGCTGAAGGGCGACCGTCTCTCGATCCAGTTCAACGAGAAGGCCGGCAAGAACCAGACCAAGCTCGACATTCAGGGATCGGACGTCACCTCCGACAACCTGGGTATCGCCCAGGCTGGCAACACCCAGCTCGCCGGCCAGGTCAATTTCCAGAACGACACCGACCTTGAATCCGCGACCAAGGCCCTCACCGGCGCCCTGACCTCGCTGAAGTCGCTGTCGTCCAGCCTCGGCGCCAGCCTTTCGGTCGCCCAGACCCGTCAGGACTTCACCAAGGACATGGCGGACGTGCTGAGCACCGGCGCCTCCAACCTGGTGAACGTCGACGCCAACTCGGAAGCCGCCAACCTGCTCGCGCTGCAGACCCGTCAGCAGCTCTCGCAGACGGCGCTGTCGCTCTCGAACCAGAGCGACCAGGCGGTCCTGCGTCTGTTCTGATCTTCGGTCCGCAGAAGCGGATCAGCCCGCAGAACGCGGGACGAAGTCAAAGAGCGGCGGAGCTTCGGCTCCGCCGCTTTTCGTTTGGGCGACGCAGCCGGAACAACGCCTCGATTAACCTTTTGTTATCCCTAACGAGTGATGATCACCCCTGAAATCAGGTTGCATCGCGCCGGAGTCGCGCGTTCAGGGGACCGAAGATGGCCAGCACGATCCTTTCCAGCGGTGTCCGCAACAACCTGCTGACGCTGCAGCAGACGACGGCCCAGCAGAGTGTCATCCAGAACCGCCTCGCCACCGGCAAGAAGGTCAACTCCGCGATCGACAACCCGGTGAACTACTTCACTGCGCTCTCGCTGAACGACCGATCCAGCCAGCTCACCGGCCTGCTTGACGGCATCTCGAACGGCATCCAGACCATCCAGACCGCCTCGAAGGGCATCGACGGCATCACCAAGCTCGTCCAGTCGCTGCAGTCGACGGTCAAACAGGCCCAGGCCGATGCGGCTCAAAATCGTCCGACCAAGGCCGGCACGGCTCTCTCCACCGCGACGGAAGCGGCGGTGACGAGCAAGAGCCTCAAGGATATCGCCCTCGACAAGCGCGTGGTCGACGACAACGGCGCCGGCGCCAATGCCGCAACCGCTACGTATTCCGGCAATGTCGGCGGCCCGGTTCTCGCCGCGGGCGACGAGGCGACGACCTCGATCACGCTGACCTCGGGTTCGACGACCTATACCGCCAGCTTCCTCAGCACGAACTCGACGGTTCGCGACGTCGTCAACGAGATCAACAAGTCGGGCATCGCCACCGCCTTCGTCGACGAGAAGGGCCAGCTCAACGTCAAGGGCATCGGCTCCGAGAAGGTGCAGTTCGGTATCGGGACCACGACCTTCACTCCGGCCGCGCCTGGCGCGCCGACCCCGGCCGAGATCGCGGCGGCAGGCGCCACGGCCTTGACTACTGCGGCCGGCGCCACCAGCGACAACACCGATTTCGGCTTCGCACTCACCGACAACTCGGCCGCCGGCACGACGATCACCGGATCGAGCATCACCTCGGCGGTACGCTCGAACTTGATCGATCAGTTCAACGACCTGCGCAACAAGATCGACGATCTCGCCAAGGACTCCAGCTACAACGGCATCAACCTGCTCGCTGGCGACCGTCTGACGATCCAGTTCAACGAGAAGACCGGCAAGAACCAGACCAAGCTCGACATCCAGGGCTCGAACCTGACATCGGACAATCTCGGCATTCCGAAGGCCGTCAACACGCAGCTCACCGGCTTCATCAACTTCCAAAACGACGCCGACCTCGACAAGGCCACCCAGTCGCTGACCGGCGCTCTCACCTCGCTGAAGTCGCTCTCCTCGACGCTGGGCTCCAACCTCTCGGTCGCCCAGACCCGGCAGGACTTCACCAAGGAACTGGCGAACGTCCTGACGACCGGCGCTGGCAACCTCGTCCTGGCCGATCCGAACGAGGAAGGCGCGAGCCTGCTCGCCCTCAACACCCGCCAGCAGCTCTCGCAGACCGCGCTCTCACTGGCGAACCAGGCCGACCAGGGCGTCCTGCGCCTCTTCGGCTGACGCCTCCGGGTCCAGTCCGCCGCCCTTCCCTCCGCCAGAAGGCTCAGACAGACATGGCTCTCAAGGTCGAGCTCAAGCCGCGCGAACGGATCATCATCGGCCAGGTGGTGATCCGCAACGACGAGCAGCGCACGCGCTTCTTCATCGAAGGCGACGCCCCGATCCTGCGCGAGAAAGACATTCTCACGGCCACGACCGCAGACAGCCCGGCCAAGAAGATCTATTTCGCGATCCAGTTGATGTATCTGGCCCAGGATCCCACGCTTCAGCACGAGGTGTTTTTCCAGCTCGTGCGAGATTTCGTCCAGGCCGCTCCCAGCGCTCTGCCGCATGTTCACGAGATCAATAACCGCATCTTAAGCGGGGATCTGTACAAAGCCCTCAAGGCAGCCAAGAAGCTGATCGCCTACGAAGCGGAACTGATCGAGCATGCAAAACGGGTTTAACGCCTACGCCGCCGCCGCCAAGACAGCCCAGTCCGTCGTTTCACCCCGCGAGCTCGAAGCCTCCCTCCTGATCAAGGCCGCCACCCGCCTCCAGATCGTCGCCGACGACTGGGCCGCGCGCGAGCGCGAGCTCGACGAAGCCCTGACCTATAACCGCAGGCTCTGGACCCTGCTCGTCTCGGCCGTGATCGCCGAGGACAATCCGCTGCCGGTCGGCATCAAGACCAACATCCTCGGCCTCGGCAATTTCATCTTCAACCATACCTTCAAGCTCGCAGCCGATCCGCAGCCGCAGGGACTTGGCATTCTCGTCAATATCAACCGCGACATCGCGGCCGGGCTGCGCGGGCGCTGATACGCCCGCTCCGAGCAAGTTCTCCAGCTTCCGAAAAGGAAACGCCGCCCGAATGGGCGGCGTTTCATTTTGAGGCGGGAGTGAGCGGAAAGCTCAGAGGAAGTTCGTCAGCGACAGCTTCGAGAGCATCGAGGTCACCTGATAGCTTGCCTGCAGCTGCGTCTGCAGCGACAGGATCTGAGTCGCGACTTCCTCGGTCGAGACGTTTTCGATGCCCGACAGCGTCGTCGTCAGGTAGTCCTTGGTGCCCTGATGGCGCTCCTTGGCGCTGGCGAGCGCCGTCTGGGCGGAGCCGAGCTCGGTGATGATCTCGGCCGGCTTCTGGGTGCTGCCGCCGAAACCGAGCTTCTCGCTGACGCGCGACGTCATCGCCTCGTAGCGCGCCTGCGAATTGGCGTCGCCGGCCGGGAAGTTCTCGACCGCCATGATCGCGAACTGCGCGAGGCCGACGCGGAACGCCTCCTCGTTCGCCCGCGCGCCCGTCCCCACGATCTGGCCCTGGTCGATCTGGACCGTCGAGGTGCTGCGCGCCGGATCGGAGCCGTCATCGCCGCGATACCAGATCACCGTCGTCGCAGCGGCGCCCGCATTGGTCGGCGGTGCGGTAGCCGTGTCGAAGGGTGGTCCGGGAACGCGCTTCGGAGGATTGCTGAGGCTGCCCGCGAAGAAATCCTGGGCTGCGACCTGCGAGGACGCGGCCGAAAGCGTCGTCTTCGCCTCCTGACCGAGCGCCGCATTGATCGAGTTGCGCAGATTGGCCGCCGTGGCGTTGGGGTCGGCGCCGATCTCGAAGGAATCGGTGTCCGATCCGGTCGTTCCAGTGGCCCGGGCGGTGAGGACGATTTCCTCCTGCGTCCCGTCCGGCAGGTTGAGCTTGAGCCGAACCGTGTCGCCTGCCGCCGGCTGCGACGCGACATTGACGGAAACATCCGCCGGCGGCCCGGGATTGAACGTCGTCGCCAGCGCGGCCGAGCTGCCGGAAATTCCGGCGATCTTGAAGCCATAAGGATGAACGGTCGCCTCTTCGGCGATGGTCGCCGTCGTGCCGGCGCCCCCGGCCGTCAGCCGTCCCAGCCCGGAACCGAGATCGGCCTGCCGGCGTTCGTCGATCAGCTGCTTCAGTCCCGCCTTGCCGGCGCCGTCGCCATTGATGATCTCGTCGAAGCCGGCCGCGGGCTGGGTATCCGAGGTCTTCCCGGAGAAGAGATAGCGGCCATTGACCGCGATATTCAGCAGGTCGAGGGACTGCTTGAATTTTTCCTCCGCCAGAACCTGCGGCGAGGACCGGCCGCTGGCACTCGGCACATAGCTGTTGGAGCGCGTGTCGTTGCGCGTCTCGCTGGTGAGCTTCGCGAAGTTCTCGACCGACGTCGTCTGCAGCTTCAGGTTCACATTACTGAGGTCGATGCCGCTCAGCCAGGAATCAAGCGTTGAGATCTTGGCGTTGAGATCGAGGCTGACGCGCCGGTCGATGCCGAGATCGCCATAGCTGGTGCTGCGCTGCTTGGTATCGAGCTGACGCTGGAGATCGTCGAACTGCGCGCGGGTCGAAACGAATTCGTTGGGCTTGGCCGCGCGATAGGCACCGGTTCCATAGGCGGTGATGGTCATGGTGGGCTCACACTCTCAGCAGCACGTCCATCATCTCCTTGACGGTGGAGATGATGCGAGCATTGGCGGCATAGGCGTTCTGAAGCTCGATCAGCATCGACATTTCCTGGTCGACATTGACCTGCGCGGTTTCCTGGAAGCGGCTCTGGATCGAGGCGAGCGCGACCTGCTGGCCTTCGTCGAGACGCTTGGCGGCTTCGACCGCCTGTCCTTGGGAAGAGACCACGCGCTGGACGAAGTTGCCGATCGTCGTGTTCGAGGTCGCGCTGTTGCCGTCGAGGCCGACGGCGTTGGTGAAGGAGCGCTGGCTCTGCGTCAGCCGGTCCAGCATCAGCTTCGGACGGGTGACGTCGCCCTGCGCCGTGGCGGGCGAGGTGTTGTACACCGCGAGCAGCGAGCGATCCGCGACCAGCGCCGGATTGACCGTGATCCGCGCGGCGTAGCCGACGCTCTGCGACCCACCGTCATAGGAACCGGTGAAGGGGACGCCCGCCGAGCCATCGACGAAGAAGGGCAATTCCGGGGTACCGCCGGCCGCGGACAACGCCGTGTTGGTCGGCCGCGACGTCAGGCCGATCACGTCGCGCGTCCCGGCAGCGCCGTCGTCGACGATGCTCAGCACCGAGCCCGTGTTGGAGACCGTGAAGCCCGGGCCGACGGCCGCCTGGATCTGCGCCGCGACGGAAGCCGGGCCGCCGGAGAAATCGATGCCGATCACGCGGTTATTGGCATCGCCGCTTGCCGAGGCCGGCAAAGGCAGCGAGGCGGCGGAATCGACGCGGACGAAAGTGAAGCGCTGGGTCTGGCCGCCCGGCGTCACCTTGTAGTCGAGCGTCATCGTATTGCCGGACTGCAGCCCGGCCGTGTCGACCTCGAAGCCGGAGGCCGCGCCCGCCGTCACGGGAGTGCCCGCGATCTCGCGGTCCGAGAGCGCCTTCGACATCTGCGCAGCGATTTCGTCGAGCTGGGCCTGCGCCTGCACCAGCGTCTTGTCGCGCAGCTCGATGTTGGCGGCGATCTCGCCCGAGCGGAAGACGCGGTTCGCGATGGCGTCCGAGACGTTCCCGGACGAATCCTTCATCGTGATGGTGCCGACGCCCCGCTTCGCCGGGTCGGCGTTCCACTGATCGTCGGGGCCGAGCCCGCTATGCTCGTCGAAGCCGAAGGTGACGGAGGGCCGGCCGTCGAAGAGCTGCGTGCCCGATCCGGTGACGACCGAGACCGAGCCCCGCGAATCCTCGCTCGTCTTGATGTCGACATACTGCGAGAGCTCGGACAGGATCAGGTCGCGCTGATCCCTCAGGGTCGCCGTCGAACTGTCGTTCGGCGCCGCCACGATGCGGGAATTGACCTTGGTCAGCGCACCCAGCAGGTCGTTGACCTTGGTGACGGCGTTGGCGATGCTGTTTTCGGACTGAGCGCGCAGAGCCTGCACGCCATTCGAGAGCGTGTTGAGCTGCCGGGCCAGCTGCGTCGCATTGTCGATGACCTGCGAGCGCAGGCTGTACGAGGACGGGTCGTTCTGCAGCGACTGCAGAGCGCCGGTGAATTTGCTGAAGATCGTGTCGAGTGCGGTCGCGCTGCCCGGCGCACCATAGAGCTTGTCGAGGTTCGAAAGCGCGCTCGCCCGCGTCGAGGTATAGGCGGCGCCGGAGGTCTCCTGCCAGAGCTGGTGCTGGACGATCTTGTCGAGCAGCCGCTGGACCTGCGAACTCTGTACGCCGATCGTCAGCCCGGAAAGGCTGTCGGCAGTCGAGACCTGCCGCCGGACATAGCCCGTCGTCCCCGCATTGGCGACGTTCTGCGAAACGACGCCGATGCCGAGTTGCGTGGCGTTGAGCCCGCCGATCGCCGTGTTGAGGGAAGTACTCAGACCCATCGCCAACTCCTGTCGCTAGCACCGGCCCTTCTGGGCCGCACACATTCGCGCCGCTCAGCGGATGATGTTGAACACGGAGGTCAGCATCTCCTGCGCGGTGGTGATGACCTTGGTGTTGGCCGAGTAGGCCTGCTGGGTGACGATCATCTTCGAGAATTCGTCGGCGATGTCCGTGTTCGACTGCTCGACCGAGCCGCCGACCAACTGCGAGGTGCCCAGCCCGATGATCGGCGGGCCGGATTCGATCGTCTCCTCGAAGGCGCCGCCGTCGAGCCGCTTCAGCGAATTGTCGGCGTTGAAGCGCGCCACCGAGAGCTGGGCGAGCGCGACGACCTGACCGTTGCTGAAGGTGCCGATCACCTGCCCCTCGGCCGAGACCGAGACGCGATCCAGCGTGCCGGCCGTGTAGCCGTCCTGGCGGATGCTGCGCGCATCGATCTGGCCGCTGACGTCGCCGTTCTGGGTCAAGCCGTTGCCGCCGGTGGTGAGGTTGATGCCAGTGACCGTCGTCCCGCCGATCGTCATCGTCGGCAGCGCGATATTGCCGCCAGCAGGGTTCGTCATCTGCCCGGTGGCATCGAAGGTGATCGAGCTGTTGACATTGCGATAGGCGACGGCGCCGCCGGTCGCACCGGTGTTCTCGGCGACGAACAGGTTCCAGGTGTCGGTCGTCGGCGGCGGGCCGGCCGATGCGTTGGTCGTCTTGGCCCAGCGCAGCTCCACGCTGGTCGCCTTGCCGAGCGTATCGTAGACCGTCACCGACCCGCCCGGGATCGACTGGCTCAGGAAGCTCGTCATGTCGCTGCCGACGACCACGCCGGTGCCGCCCTGGGTGGTCGAGAGCGGATTGGAAGCAAAGCCCGTCGAGCTCAGCAGCTCCGAGCCCGCAACCGCGCTGTCGGCATTGTTCGTCTTCGGATAGGCCGGGATGTTGGCGCGATACTCGATAGAGGTCGTCGCCTTGGCCGGGAACTGCTCCTTGGTGATGCGCAATACGTCGGGCTGGGTGCCGATAAGCTGGCCCGTCACCTGGTCGATCTTCAGGCCCTTGAGATAGTAGCCGGCGCCGTTGACGAGATAGCCGTTCGCGTCGAAGTCGAAATCGCCGCGGCGGGTATAGAGGTTCTTGTTGGCGAACTGCGTGTTGGCGCCGACGCCGCTCGAACGCTGATCGACCACGAAGAAGCCGTCGCCGTTGATGGCGACGTTGGTGTCGATGCGGGTCGGATTGAGGTCGCCCTGAATCGAATTGGTCGATTGGCTGTAGGCGGCGACAGAGCCGGCGATCTGCCGGTTGAGCGCCGCATCCGGCACCAGATCGGCGAAGGTGGTATCGACGCGCTTGTAGCCGGCCGTCCGCGAATTCGCGATGTTTCCGGAGATGTTCTCGAGCGCATAGGACTGCGCCGTCATACCCGAAACCGCTGTCGTCAGCGCACTGAAAACACCCATGGAACCCTCACCTCGACCGGCGCCCCCCAAGGGCTGCCCACAACTCGAGGTTTGATCTGCATGGCGCATGCCATACGGGTGTTCGTTTTATTTCAGAGGGTTACATCGTTTACGAAGGGTTTTCCGGCAGTCCTGACCGGGCAGATTCGCCTGCGGCCGGCAGAATCTGCCGGGCTCAGCTCCCGGAGGCCTTGTCCGCGCGCCAGGAAGCCAGATCGCCAGCCACCTCCGCAAGAGTGGGCGGCTTCGCCTCGACGAAAGGCAGCGGCCGGCAGACCTCCAGCGCCGCAAGACCGATGCGGGCCGTCAGCATGCCGTTGATCACGCCCTCGCCGAGCTTGGCCGAGAGCCGGGCCGCGAGCCCCTGTCCCACCAGCTGCTGAATCACCGCATCGCCCGCCGCGATGCCGCCGGTCAGGACGAGATGGTTCATCACCTGCCGCGCCAGCCGGAGCAGGCCCAGCGTGCCGGGCCGCCCCGCATAGATGCCGGCGATCGAACGCAGCAAGCGGGCGCAGGCGACCAGCACGAAGACGACATCGACCAGCGCGCGCGGGCTGACCGCAGTGACCAGCGACACCCGCCGCGCCGCCTGCGCGATCTGCGCTTGTGCAATCGCGTCGAGCGGCACGAGCAGGCTGCGCTCTGCCACCGTCAGCATGTCGCGCGCCGCGTAGAGCTGCGGCAGCGCCTCCTGCAGCGCCGCACGGCCTTGCGCCGTCTGCGCCCGGCTCTTGTAAAGGCCGACGAGTTCCTCCGCGATCGCCCTGCCTTCATCCGGCGTTCCGCCTGCGAGCGCCAGCGTCGCGCGCTCGCGCAAGGCCTCGACCTTCCGTTCGCGCAGGATGTCGCGCAGCACCCGCGCCAGCATGACGAGCAGCGCCAGCGCGGCAACGGCGGCGCAGACCAGCGCCGCATAGCCGAGCATCGGATTCTGGCTCATCAGCGCGGAGATCGTGTTCTCGACCCAGACGCCGGCCGCCAGTGCCAGGAACCCGGAAAGCCCCGCGACGAACAGCGAACCCCAGGAGAAGCCGCGCCGGGCTGCCGGGGCGGCGGCCGGGGCAATGGCGTCGATCGGCTCGCTCTCGGGCAGGATCGCGACATCGCCGCGCCGAATGGTGCTCTCGCCGACGATCTCCTCCTGCCCCGGTTGGTCGAGGCGAACCGCTCGCGGTGCCTTGGTCATGGCCGGAATCTGCTCATGACAGCCTCCTCATGCCAGCCTGTCGCCGATGAGGAATTCCAGCGCACGGTCGAGGCGGATCTGCGGCGGCGGCTTCGAACGCCCGCCCGCATCCGGCTCGACCAGCGGCGGCCGGAAGCGCGGCGCCCTCACCAGCCAATGCGCCTTCGGGTCGAAGATCGCCTCAGGCCGCTCCGGCAGCTCGCCCGGGAAGATCGCCGCTTCCGCTATGCCATCGAAGATCTGCCCGTCGATCTCCTCGCCTGCCTCCGGCACGCCGGCGATGGCCGGGAATTCCTCGCGCCCCTGCTTGATTCTGACTTCATGCGTCGCGCGCACCGCCGCGAGCGCCATCGACTCCACCTTTGCCCCGGCCCCCTGCGCCCGCGAAGCCGCCCGCCCGACGAGATGCGACATCACCGCCGCCAGCCGGTCATGGCTGCTATGGTGGATATGGTCGGCCTTGGTGGCGGCGAAGAGCACACGCTCGATGCGCGGCGCGAACAGGCTCGAAAGCCAGGAATTGCGGCCGACCGAGAAGGCGGCGAGCGCCTGCCCCAGCGCGGTCTCGAGATCGGCCAGTGCCGGAGCCCCGGCATCGAGCGCAGCCAGCACGTCGACCAGCACGATCTGCCGGTCGAGCCGTGCGAAATGATCGCGGAAGAACGGGGTGACGACGACGCGCTTATAGGCTTCGAAACGCTCGGCCATCAGCGCGGCGAGCGTGCCCGGCCTGGGCTCGCGATCATGGCCGAGATCGAGCGGCGCGAAGGTCAGCGCCGGCGAGCCTTCAAGGTCGCCCGGCATCAGGAAGCGCCCCGGTGGGGTCACCGCCACCGCCTCGGGATCGGCCCGCAGACGCGCCAGATAGTCCTTGAACAGGTCGCTGGCCGCCTCGGCCACGAGCTCGTCCGGTGCCCCGTCCGGATCGCGCGCCGGCAGATCCGCGAGCCAGGCCTCGGCGGAAGCGCGCCGATGGGCCTTGCGGGCATCGGCCACCGCCTGCGCCGACCAGGTCTTGTAGTCCTGCCCGATCAAGGCGAGGTCGAGCAGCCATTCGCCGGGATAGTCGACGATGTCGAGCGTCAACGTCGCCGGCCCCTTGAACCAGCCAGCCGCGCGCTCGTAATCGATCTCGACCCGGAGTTCCGCGATGCGCTTCGTCGAGTCCGGCCAGCGCCTGTCGGCCCCGGTCATCGCAGCGCGATGCGCCTCGTAAGGGAAGCGCGGCACCTCGGGGTCGGGCTGCGGCACCAGGCGCACGCGGGCGATCCGCCCTTCGGACGCCGCCTTCAGCACCGGCAGCCTCGCCCCTTCCATCAAATTCTGGATCAGAGCCGTCGTGAAAACCGTCTTGCCGGAGCGCGCCAGCCCGGTGACGCCGATCCGCAGACGCGGGCGCGCCAGCCCGAGGAGGCTGTCGCCGAAAGCCAGGGCAGCGCTGCGGGCGCTGTCGAGATAGGAAGTGTCGCTCACGACGACGCCGGCATCACTCGTCCGGTCCCTCACCCAGCGAGCCGGGGGTGACGAAGCGGTCGAGCCTTCCGCCCCGCTCGGCCACATCGCGCCAGTCGTCGACGGCGAAGTCGAGCACGGCAAGGCCGCAGGTCGGGTATTTCTGGTTCATCCGCGCCGCCGCATAGCGGTCGCCATGGCCGGTCAGCAGATGCGCCAGCTCCTCGAAGCCGGGATTGTGTCCGATCATCAGCAAGGTGCGGACGTCGCCCTCGATATCCTGCACCACGTCGAGGAGGCGCCCGACCTTGGCTTCGTAGATCCGCGGCTCGTACTGTGTTGCGGGCTTTTCAGGCAGCATCGGCGCCACCAGCTCCCAAGTCTCCACAGTGCGCTTGGCCGGCGAAATCAGCACCAGATCCGGCAGCAGCAGCTCATCGGCGAGGTAGCGCCCCATAACGGGCGCAGCTTCCCGGCCGCGCGTGGCCAGCGGTCGGTCCCGGTCGGCCACACCGGCGGGCCAGTGGGACTTGGCGTGGCGCAGAAGCATGAGGCGTCTCATCGGAAGAACGTAGCGATGACGCCGATGATTTGCGAGGGCTCAATCGCCCTCGGCTTCCTCTCCGGCCTCATAGCGCAGCAGATCGCCGGGCTGGCACTGCAGCACGGCACAGATCCGCGACAGCGTATCGAAGCGCATGCCGCGCACCTTGCCCGATTTCAGCTGCGAGACCTGCTGCTCGGTCAGGCCGATTCGCTGTGCGAGCTCCTTCGAGCGCATCTTGCGACGCGCCAGCATGACATCAAGTTCGACGACGATGGGCATGGCGTCGGCTTACACGAAACTTTGATTCTCGTCCGACAGCCGGATCGCTTCCCGCAGCACGTGGCCGAAGGCGATCAACGTGGCGCCGGCAGCCAGTGCCGCGAAGATGCCGGGATCGAGCATGATCGCGATCTGCCTATGGCCCGCGGGGTTGTCGAAGGTCAGCGCCATGCTTTGCACCGCGCGCACGATCGGCGTCGCGGCGCCGAAGCCAGCAAGAAGCCAGCCGACGCGCAGCAGGCCCGAGGCGTTCTCCTCGACGAGAACCCTGCCCTCTCCGAACGCCCGAAACAGGCCCCCCAGCCGCAGCATCGCCAGAATGAAAAGCCCCGCCGGGATCCAGGCGAGAGCGAACGCTGCCCAGTAGCCTCTCGCCGAAGGGGCGACAGGGGCATTGTCGATCCCGATCCCGATCCCGATCGGGCTCCGGGCATGGCGAGCGAGCGCTTCCGCATCGGTCCACAGCCAGATGAGGCCGAAGAGCATGAGCAATCCTGCGGCATAGCTGAAGGCGCGTGCCCATCGGCTGACGCTGCGCAGGCGGCTGGCCGCCTCCCGCGAAAACGCGCTCGCAGAAAGGGGTGGAGCTGGCATGACTATTCCCTTGGTTGACAAAATTAATCTAATAGCTTCATTTTTTAATGTCAAAGCCAATATCTGAAGAGCCCTCATGCGTATCCCCCCACCCGCCTGCCTCGTCCTTGCCGGCCTGCTCGCCGCCTGCGGCCATGTCCCGCTGACCTCGCTGCCCAAGCTGTCGAAGATCGATATCCGGACGACGCAGCTCGCCGATCTGCGGGCCGGCATCAGTCTGCCCGCCGACATCCGCCCTCTCCCGGGCGGCGTCACCATGACGATTGTCGCCCTGCCCAAGGATGGCGGCCGCCACGAGCGCAAGGTCGTGCTGGAGGAGGTGCGCGACGCAAGCGAGCTCGCCAAGCTGCCTGTCCTGGCGGCGCCCGGTCGCCGCTTCACCGTGTTCAGGCTGAGCGACGGCGATGCCGCGCGCGTCAGCGCGTTCCGGGAGGAGATGTTCGTCGGGCCGCAGAACAGCGGCAATCGCGGCAGCCTTGTCATGGCGGCCGAAAAGGCCTGCCGGCTCGGCGACCTCTCGGGCAAGCCGATCCCGATGACGAGCTATCTCAAGACGTCGGAGACGCAGGATTATGTGCTGCTGACCCGCGATGTCGATCTGGGCGAGGCCGTCCGTTCCGTCGACCCCAAGCTCGATCTGGCGACGGCGATCCCGCCCTGCGACGCGGTCAGCGGCCTCAGCGGCTCTCGCGCCGCGCCATGAAGGCGAGCTTCTCGAACAGCGAGACGTCCTGCTCGTTCTTGAGGAGCGCTCCGTGCAGCGGCGGGATCAGCTTGCGCGGATCGCGCTCGCGCAGCACCTCCGGCCCGATATCCTCGGCGACGAGCAGCTTGAGCCAGTCGAGCAGCTCCGAGGTCGAGGGCTTCTTCTTGATGCCGGGCACCTCGCGCACCTCGAAGAACAGCCGCAGCGCCTCCTCCATCAACCGCTTCTTGATGCCGGGGAAATGCACCTCGACGATCGCCTGCATCGTCTCGGCATCGGGGAAGCGGATGTAGTGGAAGAAGCAGCGCCGCAGGAAGGCGTCCGGCAACTCCTTCTCGTTRTTGGAGGTGATGATCATCACCGGSCGCTGCGCSGCCTTGATCCTCTCGCCCGTCTCGTAGACGTGGAACTCCATGCGATCGAGCTCGAGCAGCAGGTCGTTCGGGAATTCGATATCGGCCTTGTCGATCTCGTCGATCAGCAGCACGGGCCGGACCGGCGAGGCAAAGGCCTCCCAGAGCTTGCCGCGCTTGATGTAGTTGGCGATGTCCGAGACCCTGCTGTCGCCGAGCTGGCTGTCGCGCAGGCGGCTGACCGCATCGTATTCGTAGAGGCCCTGCTGCGCCTTGGTCGTCGACTTGATGTGCCAGGTGATGAGCGGTGCGCCGAGCGCCGCCGCCACCTCCTCCGCCAGCACCGTCTTGCCGGTTCCCGGCTCGCCCTTCACCAGCAGCGGGCGCTCCAGCCGGATCGCTGCATTCACCGCGACGGTGAGATCCTCGGTCGCGACGTAATTCTCGGTGCCGGCAAAGCGCATGGACAGTCCTTCTGATCGAGCCGCGGACGCTAGCGCATCCCGGCCGATAGCGGAAACCGCTATTCTTTTGGCGATATCGGCCCATTTGCCTAAAGGCTCGACAGGTAAGGCAAATTTCTCTCGGCCACCGCGATTCCAAGGTTGTGTTGCGCCGCCGCGAAACGCAAGAATTGCCGGACCATTTCTGCTCGTTCGAATCGCAGGGTCACCCTTTGGCCGGAACCGTCGATCCCTCCGTCTATAAGGACGCCGTCGTCGTGCTCGCGACGGCGGGCGTGATCGTGCCGCTCGCCAAGAGCCTCCGGGTCAACTCGATCATCGCCTTCGTCGCCTGCGGCGCGTTGCTCGGCCCCTATGGGCTGGGCGGCCTCGCGGCCAAGCTTCCGCTGCTGAGCAAGGTCACAGTCTCGAACGCGGAGGCGCTGGCCGGCCCGGCCGAGCTCGGCGTCGCCTTCCTGCTCTTCGTCATCGGGCTGGAGCTTTCCTTCGAGCGCCTGATGACGATGAGGCGCCTCGTCTTCGGGCTCGGCCTCGGCCAGGTCGGCCTCAGCGCGGCGGTCATCGGCCTCGTCGCCTATGCGTTCGGCCAGCCTGCCGCCGCGGCCCTCATCATCGGCTTCGGCCTCGCCCTCTCCTCGACAGCGATGGTCGTCGAGTTGCTCGCCGCCAAGAGGCGGATGACGACCTCGGCCGGCCGCACCAGCTTCGCGATCCTGCTCTGCCAGGACCTCGCGGTCATCCCGCTGCTTTTCTTGATCAGCGTGCTCGACGCGCAGAACGGCTCAGGCTCGTTGCTTGTGGGCTTGGCGCAGGCCTTCGTCCAGGCCTTCGCCGCCATCGCCACCATCATCGTCATCGGCCGGCTGGCGCTGCGCCCGCTTTTCCGCCTCGTCGCCTCGACCGAGTCGACCGAGAGCTTCATGGCAGCGACGCTGTTGACCGCGCTCGGCACCGGGTTGATCGCTGCGGCGGCCGGCCTCTCGATGGGGCTCGGCGCCTTCATCGCCGGTCTTCTGCTCGCCGAGACGGAGTTCCGCCGCGCCATCGAAGTCACGATCGACCCGTTCAAATCGCTGCTGATCGGCGTCTTCTTCCTCACCGTCGGCATGAGCGTGAACCCGGCCGAGATCGCGGCCAATCCCGGCGCCATCCTGGCGATTGCCGCCGGCCTCGTGCTGGCCAAGGCCGCAATCATCTTCCTCCTCGCCCGCCGCTTCCGGCTGTCGGCGGCGACGGCGCTCGAGACCGCGATCATGGTCGCGCCGGGCGGTGAATTCGCCTTCGTCCTGCTCAATGCGGCGACCGGCACGGGGCTCATCGACCATCGGGCAACCAGCATAGCGCTCGCCGCCGTGTCGCTGACCATGATCGCGCTGCCGCTGCTTGCCCGGATGGCCCGCCATCTCGCGCAGAAGCTGGCCCCTCCCGTCATCCTGCCCGACGAGGCGACGGTGCTGCCTCCCACCGACCATGCGCCGCGCGCGATCGTCGTCGGCGGCGGACGCGTCGGCCGGCTCGTCGCCTCGATGCTCGATGAGCACGGCAAGTCCCACATCGTCGTCGATTCGGACGCCGCGCTGATCACCGCGCAACGCCGCGCCGGCCGGCCCGCCTTCTATGGCGATGCAAGCAAGCCGGAATTCCTGCGCCTCTGCGGCCTGGAGGAAGCGACGGCCCTGATCGTGACGATCGACAATGCGCGCGCCGTCGACGCCATCGTGCAGGCCGCCCGCATGCTGAGTCCCGACATCGTCATCGTCGCCCGGGCTCGCGATGCGACCCACGCCCGCCATCTCTACGAGATCGGCGTGAACGATGCCGTGCCTGAGACGATCGAGGCGAGCCTGCAATTGTCTGAAGCGGCGCTGGTCGGTCTTGGCGTGCCGATGGGCCTCGTCATCGCCTCGGTCCACGAGCGGCGTGACGGGTTCCGTGCCCAGCTCAAGCCGGCAGGCGCCGCGAAAGCCCCCGCCGTTCCGCGCCACGCCCGCTCGCGAAGGCTGTGAAGTTGGCAGCGCCCGCCTCGCGCGGCAGATAGCCGGCCTGCTGCGCCACGCGCCTGATATGGCCGTAGAACTGCGCCGCGCTGTTCGCCCAGCTGTATCGGGCGGCCAGCTCGAGGCAGGTCTCGTGCGGCACCCTGAGCGCCTGCATCGCAGCGCTTCGCAGATCTTCGTCGAGCACGGCCGCGCCGCTGCCGGCGAAGACGTCGCGCGGCCCCTGAACCGGGAAGGCGGCGACCGGCAAGCCGCTCGCCGCCGCTTCCAGCAGCACGATGCCGAAGGTGTCGGTCAGGCTCGGGAAGACGAAGACGTCCGACGAGGCGTAGATCGCCGCCAGCTCCTCGCCTTCCTTCACGCCGAGAAAATGCACGTCGGGATAGGCGCGCTGGAGATCGCCCCGCGCCGGCCCATCGCCGACCACGACCTTGCTGCCCGGCAGCCGCAACGACAGGAAGGCGTCGAGATTCTTCTCAACCGCCACCCGCCCGACGCTGAGAAAGATCGGCCGCGGCAGATCGAGCACGCTCTGCGGGCGCGGATGAAACAGGCCGAGGTCGACACCGCGCCCCCAGCGCACCAGATTCTGGAAGCCGTGCAGGCGCAGTTCGTCCTCCACCGTCGCCGTCGAGACCATCACCGCGGCAGCAGGATCATGAAAGCGGCGCAGCAGCCGGTAGCTCCAGCTCTCCGGAATCGGCCAGCGGGCGGCGATGTATTGCGGGAAGCGCGTATGATAGCTGGTCGTGAACGGGCGCTTCTGGGCAAGGCAGACCGCCCGCGTCAGCCAGCCGATCGGCCCTTCCGTCGCGATATGGATATGGTCGGGCCCGAATTCGGCGACCCGCGCCGCGAGCGCCCGCCGCGTTGCCAGCGCCAGCCGAATGTCGGGATAGCTCGGCAGGCCGATCTGGTGGAACCCCTCCGGCGTCAGGGCCTGCGCGGTCACGCCGAAATCCGGCGCCGCCGCGATCATCCGCTCCAGCGAGCGCACGACCCCGTTGATCTGCGGGCGCCAAGCGTCGGTCGCGACGAGGACGCGCATCAGCGCGCTTTCCGCTCGGCCGTTTCCGGCTGAACGCCAAGAATGCGCGCCAGCTCGAAAGGCTGGAGCTTGCTCCGGGCGGCCTCGGCGAGCTCCGGCACGCCGACAGGGCGGGTCGGCACGACGACCGGCACTGCCGTTTCGCCCTTCAGACGGCCTTGCGGCCAGCGGATCAGCTCGAAATGTCCGTCATGATGCTCGACGAAGGCCGTGCAGCTTTCGACCCAGTCGCCGGTGTTGATGTAGGTCAGCCCCTCGATCTCGCGATAGGCGGCGTGATGGATATGGCCGCAGATCACGCCATCGGCATTGTGGCGGCGCGCTTCGCTGGCGAGGCAGGTCTCGAACTCGCCGATATAGTTCACGGCGTTCTTGACCTTGTGCTTGGCCCAGGCCGAGAGCGACCAATGCGGCAGGCGCAGGACGCGCCGAACCTTGTTGATCACCATGTTGAGGCCGAGCGCGACCGTATAGGCCCAGTCGCCGAGCAGGGCGAGCCATTTGGCGTTGCGCACCACGAGGTCGAACAGGTCGCCATGGATGACGAGCAGTCGCTTGCCGTCCGCAGTTTCATGGACGATCTCGTCGACGAGGGTGATGCCACCGAACTGCAGCCCGGTGAAATCGCGCAGGAAATCGTCGTGATTGCCGGTGACGTAGATCAGCTTCGAGCCCTTGCGCACCTTGCGCAGCAGCTTCTGGACCACATCGTTATGCGCCTGCGGAAAGTACCAGCCGCTCTTCAGCCGCCAGCCGTCGATGATATCGCCGACGAGATAGATGGTCGGCGCATCGTAGGCGCGCAGGAACTCCAGGACGAGATCGGCCTGCGCTCCGCGCGTCCCCAGATGCAGATCCGAGATGAAGATGCTGCGAACCTGCTTCGCGTCGTCCTCGTCGGCCATTCCGGAGAGCCCCCGCTGTTGCGATGCTCCGGGCGTGTGTCTGATTTGCGTTGCGCTTTGATGACGGCGCGTCCAATCCATGGTCAGGCTTGCCGACCAGCGGCCGCGTGACGGCAGCCTGCCGAGCTTACGGAGGAATCTGATGGATCTTGGAATTTCGGGCCGCACGGCCATCGTCTGCGCCTCCAGCAAGGGGCTCGGCCGCGGCTGCGCCGAAGCTCTCGCCGACGCCGGCTGCACGGTCGTGATCAACGGCCGCGACGCAGCAACCCTGGAAGCGACCGCGAGCGAGATCCGTGCCAGGACTGGTGCGACGGTCATCGCCGTTGTCGCCGACGTCTCGACCAAGGCCGGCCAGGATGCCCTGCTGGCAGCCGCTCCCAACCCCGACATCCTCGTCAACAACAATGGCGGCCCGCCGCCGAAGCCCTTCCGCCAGGTGACGCGCGAGGGCCTGCTCGAAGGCGTCGTGCAGAACATGGCGACGCCGCTGGAGCTGGTTCAGCGCGTCATCGACGGCATGATCGAGCGGCGCTTCGGCCGCATCGTCAACATCACCTCGGCGAGCGTCGTCACGCCTCTGACCGGTCTCGACGTCTCCTCCGCCGCCCGCGCCGGCCTCACCGCCTTTCTCTCCGGCGTCGCGCGCGAGGTCGCGCATGCCAATGTCACCATCAACAACATCCTGCCGGGCGTTTTCGACACCGACCGGATCAAGACCGCGACCAACAAGGTCGCCGAGATGCAGGGCATCAGCATCGAGGAAGCCACCAAGAGACGCCTTGCCGCGGTCCCGGCCGGGCGCCTGGGCACGCCGGACGAGTTCGGCAAGCTCTGCGCCTTTCTCGCCAGTACCAACGCCGGCTACATCACAGGCCAGAATTTCCTGATCGACGGCGGCGCCTTCCGCGGCACGTTCTGAGCCGCACCGCCGGGCTCCGTCATGCTCGGGCTTGACCCGGGCATCTCGTGACACGAAGTCTCTTGCACCTCTTCCGGCGAGAGGTTCTCGGGTCGAAGCTTCGCTTCGCCCCGAGAATGACGCCTGTCCCGTTCGGACTCCGGACCGAAGCGTCGTGCGCCAAGCACCGGGCCGGGCTGCAGAGTTCACGCTTCGCTTCCCGGCTTCGACATGGTCTAAGGAGGAACGGTTTCGACCGAAACTGTTCCTGCCCTCCCGCCGCGCGCTCCGTTGTCTCCTTTTCTCGGCATCACCCTCAAGCTGATCTCGGCGCTGGCGTTCACGCTGATGTCTGCCGGCATCAAGTCGATCTCGACGCGTTATCCGACGGGCGAGATCGTCTTCATCCGCTCCTTCTTCGCGATGATTCCGCTGCTCATCTGGCTCGCCTGGCGATCCGAGCTGCCGGCGGCGCTGAAGACCGGCAATCTGCGCGGCCATCTCAAGCGCGGCATCATGGGCTCCACCGGCATGTTCTGCGGCTTCGCGGCCCTGCAGTTCCTGCCCCTCTCCGAGGCGGTCGCCATCGGCTATGCCGCGCCGCTCGCCGTGGTCGTGCTCGCCGCGCTCGTGCTCAAGGAAAAGGTGCGCATCTATCGCTGGACGGCGGTGACGATCGGCTTCGTCGGCGTCGTCATCATGCTCTCGCCGCATCTCGGCGCCGGCAGCCACCCGGTCGGCGGCAATGCTGCGATCGGCGCCGCGCTCGGCCTCGCCGGCGCCTTCTGCTCGGCCTTTGCCTCGGTAGAGGTCCGGCTCCTCACGCAGACCGAGCGCACGGGCGCCATCGTCTTCTACTTCATGCTGCTGACCAGCCTGCTCGGCCTCTCCACCATCCTGCTCGGCTGGAACCTGCCCGATCTCAAGGACGCGGCCATGATGGTCCTCATCGGCATCCTCGGCGGGCTCGGCCAGATCCTGATCGTGCAGGCCTATCGCTACGGCGACGCCTCGCTGATCGCGCCCTTCGAATACTCGACCATGCTCTGGGCGGTGGCGATCGGCTGGTTCTGGTTCGGCGAATGGCCGGCGATGGCGATCGTGATCGGCGCCTTCATCGTCATCAGTTCCGGCATCTATGTGATCCTGCGCGAGCGTCAGCTCGGCCTCGCCCGACGCGAGCAGCGCGAGGTCGGCCCCAGCCGCATCACCTGAGCGTCGAACGCTGCCTCCATCCCCCGCAATCCGGCCCGAAGGCAGTCTTCGGCATTGTTCGCTTGTTCAAACGATCGTCCGCCGTTACAAACGGCCTCACAGTCGAAAGGGGCCGAATTCATGGGAATCGAGACGAAAGAGCGCGGCGGGCGGGAGCTTGAATCCGGGGCTCAGGTGATCTCGGGCCAGCTCGGCAAAACGATCCAGCGCCTGCGCAAGGCCTATAACTTCTCGCTCTCGGACCTCGCCGAGCAGTCCGGCGTCGCCAAGTCGATCATCAGCCAGATCGAGCGCAACGAGACCAACCCGACGCTCGCGACGATCTGGCGGCTGTCGCAGGCGCTCGACATCTCGATCGAACGCGTCCTCTCCAGCGGGGAGGAAGAGCCCTTCATCGAGAAGACCACCCGCGCCGACACGCCCATCCTCGTTTCCGAGGATGGCAAGCTCCGTCTCGCCATTGTCGGCTGGATCAAGACCGTCGAATGGCTGCAATGGTACGAGGTCACTGCCGAGCCCGGCGGCGAGCTCGATTCGGAGGGCCACCAGCGCGGCTCGATCGAGTCGCTCTCGGTGACGTCAGGCGAATTCGAGGTCGAGGTCGGCGACATCGTCCAGCGCGCCAAGGCCGGCGAAACCTTGCGCTATCGCTGCGACCGCCGCCACGTCGTCCGCTGCGTCGGCAACGAGCCGGGCAATGCCCTGATGGTCTGCATCCTCAAGGCTGCGGTGATGGAGTAGCACGCGGCGGCCTGAGCAGGCCGTGGCTGGCCATCGGCCCCCTTGCGCAGAAACGCCGGTGAATGACGTGACCGGTGAACGGTTTCCTCGGCGTTCCCACAAGCTGTAATTAACTTATCTGCCCCAGATTGCCCGGGCTGGGGAGCTGGGAGCGTTCGATCATGACTGAAACCGAACGCAGGTGCTGCTGACGGCGATACCGATGGATCTTGCAACCCTCTGGTATCTGACGACCGGCACGCTGCTCGTCGCCGCCGCGATGACCCTTTGGGAGCGCAAGGCGCATGCGCAGCGCTCGCGCGAACTCGGGCTTTGGGCCGCGGCCTATGCCGTGTTCGCCGCTGGCGGCATCCTGGCGATGAACCGCAACGCCCTTCCCGGCGTATCCGGCCCTGCCCTGACCAATATCGTGATGATGTTCGGCTACCTGCTGGTGCTCCAGGGAATCCTGGCGCTCGATGGCCGGAAACTGCATCCCGTCTTCATCGCCAGCCTGCTAGCGGCCGTCGGCGCTGCCTGGTTCGCCGCCGGGACTGGCGCGGCAGCCTTGCTCTGGAACCATGTCAGTGCATTTCCCATCGCAGTCGTCTGCGCGGTCAACGCGCTCGCACTGCTTCGTAGCCGGACTGCCAGAAGACTGCGCTCTCGCCCGATCGTAATCGCGGTCTTCGCCGGCCACAGCCTGTTCTATCTCGGCCGCACCTTCGTCGTTCCGGTCCAGGCGGCGATCCATGGCGACAATATCCTGGCCACCGTCGCGGCGGTCACGATGTATGAGGCCGTGCTCTTTGCCGTGGCGATGTCGATGTCGCTGCTGGCGCTCGTGCGCGAAGAGGATCGCGCGCGCCTTCTCGCGACGACCCGCACCGACTTCCTCACAGGGCTCAACAACCGCCAGGGTTTCTTCGAACTCGCGCCCAGAAGCCTCAGCCGTCACGACACGGGCGCCGCGCACTCCCTGCTTGCCATCGATCTCGACCACTTCAAAGCCATCAACGACCGCTACGGGCACGAGGCGGGCGACCGCGTTCTGAGACTCTTCGCCAGCACCGCCAAAGACATCGCCGGACCCGAGGCGATCAGCGCACGCCTCGGCGGCGAGGAATTCGCGATCCTGCTGCCGAACAGGAACGGCGAGGAGGCGCGCGTGATCGCGCAGGGCATCGCACAGCGGTTCGCCGAAAAAGCGGCGCAGAGCGATGGACTGGGAATTCCTGCGACGGTCAGCATCGGCCTTGCCGAGGCCAAGGCGCAGCAGGCCGATCTGGTCGCGTTGCTCGCCGCCGCCGACCACGCGCTCTACCGGGCCAAGACGCAGGGCCGCAACCGCATCGAGAGCGCCAAGCCCGGGCAGGCCGCCAAAGCCGCCTAGGGTCTCGCCCTCGCTATGAGCGCTCCGCCGCTTCCGCCATCAGGTAGGCGAGCAGCCGGCTCCCGTCCCACAGAGCTGCGCTCCATCCCCACCGCCGAGCCGCGTCGACATTTGCCTGCTTGTCGTCGATGAAGAACACCTCGTCGGCCCGGAAGCCGCTCCCTGCTTCGACTGCCGCAAAGAACCGGGCATCCGGCTTGGCCGCGCCGAGCGCCACCGCATAATGCATCCCGTCGAAACGGTCTCTCAGCGCGAGCTCCCCCCAGATGTGCCGCGCCCGCTCATGCTCCTGCACCGTGGCGAGGTGAAGCTCCACCCCGCCAGCCCTGATCGGTTTCAGCTGCTCCAGCAGCCGGATCGCCGCTACTTCGTCTGCGGTCGCGGCGGGCCTTCGACCGCCGGCAGCGACTTCAGGTACTCCGCCATCGCCATGCGGTCGGCGTCGGGAAGCTGCGCCATGTTGCGCACCACCGCGCCCATCGAGCCGCCGACGCTGTCGAAGCTCGGGGTGAAGCCGGTCTTGAGCAGCTCCGCGATCTCCTCCTTCGACCACTTCGCCAGCCCGTTCTCGGACTGGGTGATGTTCGGCACCCAGCCCTTGCCCTCCGGGTCCGGACCGCCGGCGAAGCGGGTCGCCGGCACGATCGCGCCGAGCACATTGCGGGCCGAATGGCATTCGGCGCAGTGGCCGGGACCATTGACGAGATAGGCGCCGCGATTCCAGGCCTCGCTCTTCGACGGATCGGGCCGGAAGGGCGCGCCTTCGAAGAATAGCAGCTTCCAGCCGCCGACCATGCGGCGGATGTTGAAGGGGAACGGCAGCTCATGCGGCGGCGCCCTGCCCTCCACCGGAGCCAGCGTGCGGATATAGGCGAAGAGATCGGCCAGCGCCCTCGGCGGAATCAGCCGATAAGACGTGTAGGGAAAAGCCGGGTAGAGATGCTGGCCGCGCGGCGAGACGCCCACCGCCATCGCATCGACGAAGTCCTGCACGCCCCAGTTTCCAATGCCGTCGCGCGTATGCGGCGAGATATTGGGCGCATGGAAAGTGCCGAAGGGGGAGGTCAGCGCCAATCCGCCGCCGAGCTTCAGCTTGTTGTCCTGGCCGGGCGTGGCATGGCAGGAGGCGCAGCCGCCCGCCGAAAACAGCAGTTTGCCGTTCTCGATATCCGCGGCCGGCAGCGCGCCGATCTCCGGCGAAGGCGAGACCACGCGCGGGTCGGTGAGGACGTAGAAGCCGGCGAAAGCGAGCGCCGCCAGCACGACGAGGGTGACGAATAGGCGGCGCAGCATCAGCATCGGCATCTCCAAGGCGCAATCAGCAGGGCGGTTCGGTCGGCCCGGGCGGCCGCCAGCTTCGAACCGCGACAGTTGTAACGTGGCGCAAGCGCGACGGCTGCCGCAAGCCGGGAAACGAGGTCATGAAAAAGCGGGCGGCCAATTTTGGCGCCCGCTTCCGGCTCTCCGCACGGGCAGAGGCCTCACTTCTTGATGCGATAGGCCTCGTGGCAGGCGCCGCAATTCTTGGTCGCCGCGCCGAAGGCGGTGAGGAAGCCGTCGAGGCTGGCCACATTCGCGCCGGCTGCGGCATCGCTCTCGAACTTCACGAAGGCCGCCTTGAAGCCGGCCTGGTCCTCCCAGATCTTCGGCGAAGCAGTGGTCTCGCCGCCGGTCTTGGAACTGTCGGGGAAGAGGGTCGGCACCTTCTTCGCGGTGTCGGCATAGGTCTTGAAGACGGCCTGCGCCTTGGTGGCGTCAAAGGGGGCTTCGCCCTTGGCCATGGCTGCGCCTTCGCGCGTGGCAGCGCCGAGCGCCTTCATCGCCTGCTGGCGCTCCGCGATGGGATTTGATTGCGCCAGGACGGCGGTGATGCCAAGCCCAAGGCCGGCGAGCACAAAAGCGGTGCGGATCATTCAGTTTCCCTTTGAGACGAGCCAGGGCCGAGTGGCGCGGCTTAGAACGCGTCCAAATCAAACGATGATCACAACACATCCAAATAGCTTTTGCGTGAGCGAGCTTGCAAAATCGCAAGTTAATCCTTGCATCAAAGTCGGTAGCCAGCTTCTTTCAGCGCAGTGAACACCTTGAGCGGCGTCGCCGGCATGTCCATGGCCTTGATGCCGGCGGCACGGTCGAGCGCGTCGACCATGGCGTTCATCACGGCCGGGCAGGCGCCGATCGCGCCGGCCTCGCCCGCGCCTTTCACGCCGATGGCGTTGGTGATGCAGCGGACATTGCGCGTCTCGAAATGGAAGTTCGGGATGTCGACCGCTCGCGGCAAGGCGTAGTCCATGAAGGTCGCGGTCAGCATCTGGCCCTCGGGATCGAAGCGGATTTCCTCCATCAGCGCCTGGCCGATGCCCTGGGCCGAGCCGCCATGCACTTGCCCCTGCAGCATCAGCGGGTTCAGCGTCACGCCGAAATCATCGACCACGACGTAGTTCAGGATCTCGGTGCCCCCGGTCCCCGGATCGATTTCCAGCTCGCAGACATGCGTGCCGTTCGGATAGGTCGCCTCCGGCGGCGTCCAGCTCTGATGGACCTTGAGCATGGCCGGCGTCGCGCCCGGCAGAGCCGCGATGGCGGCGAGGTCGAGCGACTTGTCGGTGCCGACGATGCGGACGGCGCCGTTGGCGACCTCGAGATCGCCCAAGGCGGCCTCGAGCTTCTCGGAAGCGAGTTGCTTGAGGTTGTCTGTGAGAATCTCCGTCGCCTTGTTCAGCGCCGCGCCGCCGACGGGGATCGAGCGAGAACCGCCGGTGCCGGAGCCTGTCTCGACGCGGTCGGTATCGCCCTGCACCACACGGATGCGATCCATCGGGATGTCGAGATGCTGCGAGACCAGCTGCGAATAGGCCGTTTCATGCCCCTGCCCGTTCGACTGGGTGCCGATCAGCACCGTGACGGTGCCGTCCTTCTCCAGGATCACGGTCGAGCTTTCCGGGCCGCCGCCGCCGCAGGCTTCGATATAGCTGGCCATGCCGATGCCGCGGATCTTGCCGGCCTTGGCCGAAGCCTTCTGGCGGGTCTTGAAGCCCGTCCAATCGGCCACCTCCATGGCCCTGCGCATATGGCCCTCGAATTCGCCGGAATCGTAGACCGGGCCGGTCTGCGTCTTGTGCGGCATCTCCGAAGGCTTGACGAAGTTCTGCGCCCGCACCGCATCCGGCGTCTTGCCGGTTTCGCGCGCGATGGCATCGACCAGGCGCTCGATCAGATAGGCCGCCTCGGGCCGCCCGGCGCCGCGATAGGCATCGACGGGGGTCGTGTTGGTCAGCACGCCGCGGAAGACGACATGCACGGCCGGGATGTTGTAGCAGCCCGGCGTCATCGTCGTGCCGACCCAAGGGATGAAGGGCCCATATTGCGAGAGCCAGGCGCCCATCTCGGCCGAGAGATCGACCTTGAGACCGATGAACCGGCCCTTGGCGTCGAGCGCCATCGTCGCCGTCGAAAGATTGGCGCGGCCATGGGTGTCGGCCAGGAAATGCTCGGTGCGATCGGAGACCCAGCGCACCGGACGCTTCAGCTTCTCGGCCGCGATCATCGCCAGCGGATATTCGCGGTAGAGGAAGATCTTGGTGCCGAACCCGCCGCCGACATCCGGCGTCACCACGCGGATGCGCTTCGGGTCGACCTTGAGCACATAATTCGCGATCAGGTCGCGCATGCCGTGGCTGCCCTGGCTCCCCAACGTCAGCGTCCAGCGCTTATCGGCCTTGTCGTATTCGGCGATGCAGGCGCGCGTCTCCATGTAGTTGGAGGCGAGCCGGTTGTTGACGATGGTGAGCGAGACCGTGCGCGCTGCCTTGGCGAAGGCCTTCTCGGTCCTCTCACGATCGCCCTGCTCGGCGACGAAGGCGACATTGCCCGCCCGGTCAGGCCACACCTGCGGCGCGCCATGCTCCAAGGCCTCCGCAATGCCGGTCACGGCCGGCAACGGATCCCAGTCGATCTCGATCGCCTCGGCCGCGTCACGCGCCTGCGCCAGCGTTTCGGCGACGATGAAGGCGACGGCCTCCCCGACATGACGGACCGTGTCGGCCGGCAGCACCGGAACCGGGAGAGATTGCGACATCTCGCCCGAGACGGTCGTGACATGCCCCTTGCAGGGCAGATCGCCATACCCGGCGACATCCTTCCCGGTCAGGATCAGCTTCACGCCCTTCAGCTTCCGGGCGGTCTCGGTGTCACCGATCGCAAAGCGGGCATGAGCATAGGGCGCGCGCAGCACGAAGGCGTGCAGCGCGCCCTCTGCGGCGATGTCGTCAGTATACCGGCCTGTCCCGGTCGTCAGGCGTTGATCCTCGACCCGCCGCACAGGCTGGCCGAAACCGAATTTCATGGGACGCATGAGGCATATCCTCAGTTAGGTCTGATGAAAGACTGAAACAGAAACGCGGCCGCGTCAGCCCCCGGCGCATGGTCGGGAGCTGCGTTGAGCGCAAGGCGCCTCAGCGCGCCGTACGGATCGCCGCCTCCGAGAGCGAGACCATCGTCTTGTAGTTGTTGACGATCCAGTTCGCGTCGTTGGCCGCGCCGCGGCGGACATCGCCCTTGCTCTGGGCGAGCTTCTCGCTGAAATCGCGCAGCTTGCCGAGCCAGGAATTCGCCTGACTCTCGATAAAAGGCACGCCGCCCGGGCTCTTCTCGGTGAAGGCGCCCATTTCGCGGACCGCTCCGGCATGGTCGGCAATCGCGGCGTTGAACGCCTTGAGATCGACGATCGGATGCTCGCTGCTCGGCATCAGATCGATTGACAGCGGACAGGGCCGAAGCCTCAGTCCTCCGCGACCGGTTCGCCATGCGTCAGCCAATCCTTGAAGCCCCCGGCATAGTGGCTGTCGATGTCGAGACCAGCCGACTGCGCGAATTCGAGCGCCCGCCGCGAGCGCACGCCGGCGGCGCAGGACAGTACGACTCGCTTGCCCGGCTCGTTTGGCAGGTCCGCCGGATCGAACTGCGAGAGCGGCCGCGAGACCGAGCCCGGAATATGTCCTGCCGCGAATTCATGCGGCTCGCGCACGTCGACGAGCAGGATGGAGCCGTCGCTCAGACCCGCCTTGACGGCGTCGATATCGAGGTCGTTCACGATCATGGGCAGCATCTCCCGCTCAGTCCTGTTACTCCGTCCAGATAGGGCGGCGCGGCAGGATATGCCAGCGGATGGGTGGCGGAGCCAGCCGAAAGGTCGCAGCGGCGGACCGCCGGTCCGCCGCTCATTGCCTTCGGAACCCTTAGCCCTGCGGCGGGATGCGCAGCACCCAGCCCGGCTGGATCAGGTCGGGGTTCTTCACCGGCGGCGTATTGGCCTTGACGATCTCGGGATACTTCGCGCCCTGGCCCTTGCCGTAATGCTCCTCGGCGATCTTCCAGAGCGTGTCGCCCTTCTTCACCGTGTAGAACACGGCAGCAGGCGCCTCCTTCGTGACGGCGAGGTCCGATTCGACCTGCGCCACGCCAGTGGTGTTGCCGAGCGCCAGGATGATTTTCTCCGCCTGCTCTGTCGACATGGCGTTGCCGGAGACCTTCACCTTGTCGCCATCGATCTGGATGTTGACGTCGGACGGCAATCCGTGCCCCGCCAGCTCCTTCTGCAGATCATCGGCGGTCGCAGCCTTGGCCGAGCCCGAACCGAAGATCTTGGCGCCCGCTTCCTTGATGAAACTGAACAAACCCATGGAATGCCTCCTTGTGTCGGGTGGCTATCAAGCCCTGTCGCAGCCCTATGTGCAAGCTGCGGAGGAAAAGGTGTTTTTTCGGAACCTGACCACTGATCGCGCGTGAAGGGCCGGAAGGCCCTTTCCTGCTTGCCACGCGGCTGGCAAGAACGCCTTACCCCAACCGGAGTTCCCCATGCTCTCACTCGCTCAGGCCCAGACCATCCTCGCGACGGCGCTCGCCCATGCCGAGGCCAATGGCTTCAAGCCGCTCGCCATCGCCGTCCTCGACGCGCGCGGCGCACAGAAGGCCTTTGCGGCCCAGGACGGCACCAGCCTGAAGCGCGGCGAGATCGCCCTCGGCAAGGCGCATGGCGTCATCGCGCTCGGTGTCGGCTCGCGCGCACTGCACAAGATGGCACTGGATCGCCCTTATTTCGTCGAGGCTGCGACCCATGCGGTCGGCGGCTCGCTGGTGCCGGTGCCCGGCGGCGTGCTGATCCGCTCGCCCGAAGGCCCGGTTCTCGGCGCCATCGGCATCTCCGGCGACACCTCCGACAATGACGAGGCTGCGGCTTGCGCCGGCATCGCCGCGGCGGGCCTCACCGCCGAAACCGGGGCCTGATCCCGCGCTTTTTGCACTTGCCATTCGACTGCTGAGGCCTCATGTCCTCCGGTAATCTGGGTTCTTTAAACCGTACAGTTTGGACCGGATCGAAGGTAGGATTATGAGCGAAGCGGCAGCAGCCAACGAAAACGAAGTCATCACCACCGACGTCGTCATCGTCGGTGCCGGCCCTTGCGGCCTCTTCGCGGTCTTCGAACTCGGCCTGCTCGACATCCGCGCGCATCTCGTCGACATCCTGCCGAAGGTCGGCGGGCAGTGCGCGGAGCTCTATCCGGAGAAGCCGATCTACGACATTCCCGGATTTCCAATGGTCACCGGCCAGGCGCTGGTCGACAATCTGCTCGAGCAGATCAAGCCCTTCGGGCCCACCTTCCACCTCAACCAGATGATCGAGTCGGTCGAGCCATGCGGCACCGCCGAGGCGCCGCGCTTCCGCGTCACCACCGACGCCGGTACGGTTTTCGACACCAAGACGGTCGTCATCGCGGCCGGCGGAGGTTCTTTCCAGCCGAAGAAGCCGCCGATTCCCGGCATCGAGGCCTATGAGCACGGCTCCGTCTTCTACGCCGTGCGCAAGATGGAGGCCTTCCGCGGCCGCAACATCCTGATCATCGGCGGCGGCGACTCCGCCCTCGACTGGACGCTGAACCTGCAACCTATCGCCAACCGCGTCACGCTGATGCATCGCCGCGACGATTTCCGCGCCGCGCCGCACTCGGTCGAGCAGATGCGCGCCCTGGTCGCCGACGGCAAGATGGATATGAAGCTCGGCCAGGTCACGGGGCTCAAGGGCGAGAACGGCAAGCTCGAGGCCGTTCTCTGCCGCGGCACCGAAAATGCACCCTTCGAGATCGCCTGCGATACGATGCTGCCCTTCTTCGGGCTGACGATGAAGCTCGGCCCGATCGCGGACTGGGGCCTGAATCTGCACGAAAACCTGATCCCGGTCGACACCGAGAAGTTCGAGACCAGCGTGCCCGGCATCTTCGCCGTCGGCGACATCAACGCCTATCCAGGCAAGCTCAAGCTCATCCTCTCGGGCTTCCACGAAGCTGCGCTGTGCGCGCAGAAGGTTCACCGCTACGTCTATCCAGAGAAGCGGCTGACCTTCCAGTACACGACCTCGTCGACGAGCCTGCAGAAGAAGCTCGGCGTCGCCTGAGCGGGCAGCAAGCCGAAACAGCTGAATGCTGGAAGCCGCGGCCAGGGCCGCGGCTTTTTCAATGCGCCATCGTCTCGCGCTGAACCTGGGCGGCGGCAGCACCACTATGGGCCGCACTCTGCGCCAGGCCGAGGCCGAGCGATTGGCGCACGCTCTCGGAGGGGCCGGCCAGCACAGGCGCTTTGCCCTGCGGGGCGCTGACGACCTGCGGCGCGTCGCGCTCATCCATCGGCGGCAGCGGCAGATGATCCTCCGGCTCCTCCGGCTCGATCCGCGCCTTGAGCTCGGCGAGCGCGCCCCAGAGCGGCTGGAAGGAGAACCTGATCTTGTGCGTGCCGGCTGGCACCTGCACCGCGCGGAACAGCACATTGGCCTTCAGGATCTCGGTCTCGACCCCGTCGACCTCGACCTTCCACCAGGGATGCCAGATGTCGTTGAGCACGACGAATCCGGCCGCAGGCGTCCTCACCTCGATCTCGACATGCGCGTTGCGATACTGCGTCAGCTTGATATCGGCCTGCACCGCGACCGGCCCTTCCGGGGTCGCGACGGGCGGCTCGACATCGAGCAGAACGGCCTGCTGCGGATCGGTGTCCGGCCAGCGGCCCGAGAGTTTCATGCTCTCGAAATCGGCGAACTGCCAGCCGCCCACGAACTGCACCCGCGGCAGCGCATGCGGGTTCTCGTAGACATAGCCTTCCTTGGTTCGCGCAACCAGGTTGAGATCGCCGCTGCGCAGCGAGTGATCGACTTGGTCGATCGGCACCGGCGAGGCGATGTAGCGCAGCCCAAGCAGGTTGGCGAGCCGGCAGCGATAGGATGGGAAGAGCGGCGTGAACTTGCGGTCCGCCGGCTTTGCGATGCCGTCGCCCGTACCCACGGCCTCGGAGAAATCCTCCAGCCGCAGCGGATTGTAGCCGAGCGTGTGGTCGAACCCATGGACCATGCCGGCATTCGGCCATTCGAAGCCCATGCCGAGCAGCTCGACCCGGTCGCGGCGCGGCGAGCCGGCGGGCTGCGACGTCAGGTGCTTCAGCACCGCGATCGTCTCGTTCTTCGTGCCCGGCTCCAGCACATCGTACATCTGCGGCGGCAACGCCGTGGACTCGTTCGGGCCGTTGTTGACGCCCAGATCCGCTGCTACCACGCCCGTGACCAGAACCGCGGCGGCGGCAGTGCCGAGCGCTCCGCGCCAGCGCTGCAGGGCGAAGAAGGCGCCGCCCGCGACGGCGAACCAGACCAGAGCCAGCGCAACCGGCTTCCAGGCATCGGCGAGATGGCCCGCGCCGCGCGAGACGATGAGCGCGAGGATGACCGTCGCCATGACCACGCCTGCGCCGATCATGAGATCGCGGCGGAAGGAGGTCCCCTCTTCCGCGGTCAGGATGCGGTGCAGCACATAGCCGGAGAGCACCGCCGCCAGCCCGCCGATCAGGAAGGTTGCGTCGGCCGGCCGGCGGAACTGCTTCACGCCCGGCATATATTCGTAAGCGAAGTGGAACAGCGGCGTGTAGCGCCCGAGTGCGAACAGCACCATGAAGGCGAACATCAGCGTCAGCGGCCGGATCGACTTGTCCCAGAGCCAGCCGCGAGTCAGGCCCGGCGCCAGCAGCAGCAGCATCGGCAGCGCGCCGAAATAGACCTGCGCCATATTCTGCGACAGGTAGAGGACCTGGGGGTCGCTATAGGGTCCCCAGAACTCGACATTGGGATCCTTGGCGCCGAACAGGTCCCCGATGAATGCGGTGAGCAGCGACACAGGGTGCAGCGAGCCGCGAGCCGCCACGCCGAAATCGATCTCGGGCCGTGTCGTCGCCTCGGCGAAGAGCCAGGTCCAGAGCAGCGGCAGGACGATGACGGCCAGCCCGACCACGCTGGCGGCCGCGATCGGCAGCAGGCTCGCGCGAAAAGCCGGCCAGCCGCCGGAGGCCCAATGCGCCACGACCATGCCGAACAGCACATAGCCGCCGAGCAGGGCGACCTGATCCGGCTCCAGCACCATCAGCCCGGCCGCCAGGCCAGCGAAGACACCGGAGAGAACCGAGGAACGCTGCAGCATCCGCGCCGTCAGCCAGAAGGCGATGGCGAAGAAGGCGAGGCTCGCGATCTGGCCGACATGCTGCACCCGCCACGCAGCCGAGGCCCCGAAGGCGAAGACCAGCGCCGCCATCAGGCCGCCGGCCGGATGCCAGCCGCGATCGCGGAAGAACATGATGAGCGCGAGGCCGCCGGCGAGCAGATGCGCCAGCACATAGGCGTCGACATCGCGGAAGCTTGGAGCCGGCGACAGCAGGGCGAGCAGGATCGCAGGCGAGAAGATCAGCGACTGCGGATCGGCGATCTGCGGCGAGCCGGCGAAAACGTTGTGGTTCCAGAAGGGCGACTGACCGGAATGGAGCGCGTTCGCGAGGAACTGAACCTGCGCCTGGAAATGCGCCTTCGCGTCGAACGGAATCGTCACCGACCCCGAAAGCCAGGGCCAGCACAGGATGCCCCATGCCACGACGAAACCGATGGCCGCCAGCAGGTAGCCGGCGCCCCTTGCATCCACGCGTCTCAAATGGACCCCCACGGTCCTCGGCACGAACGGTCCCGTTCTGGGATCCTGTCTCCAGCCCTGTCAGTGAGTGGACCTTGCTGTCGCGCACCTGAACCGAATCTGAACGCAATCACGCAGCCGTGAGCGAAGCTCCGGACAATCTGAAGAAAGCGGAAATCCGGGTGACTATGTCGCTGTCACGGCTCCCCAAAGCGCCATCCCCGTCATGGTCGGGCTCGTCCCGACCATCCACGTCTTCGTTGGTCAAAGGCCGTGTTCAAGACGTGGAGGCTCGCCACGCGGGCGAGCATGACGGCGGCGGCAGATCAGCGCGCGGCAGCGGCAAGCCAGCCTGCCAATGCCTGACGCTCGGCCGGCGTCATGCCGGAAAGATTGTTCGGCGGCATCGCATGGGTCATCACGGCCTGCGTGCGGATGGCGCGGGCGTGGACGGCGATCTGCTCGGGCTCGTGCAGCAACACACCCTTCGGCGCGATCTGGATGCCGAGCCAGGATGGCTCGGGCGCATGGCACATGGCGCAACGCCCGGTCACGATGTTGGAGACCTCGGCCGGCGGCAGCGTCATGCCGGCCATCAGGACAGGTTTCGGCACCTCCCGCGGCTTCAGGCCGAGCTGCTCGCGCCCGCCAGGCGAGGACGACATCGCCACCCAGAAAGCGAGCCAGAGCGCCAGGATCGCCACTGCCCAGCACCACCAGGGCGATTTCGCATGGTCGCCGTGCCGGACATTGAAGAAATGCCGTATCAGCGCGCCGGCGACGATCACCAGCGCCACCAGCAGCGGGATCACCGCCGAATTGGCATAGGTCACCGGATAGTGGTTCGACAGCATCAGGAACAGCACCGGCAGGGTGATGTAGTTGTTATGCGTCGAGCGCTGCTTGGCGGCCTTGCCGTATTTCGGATCGGGCGTCTGCCCGGCGACCAGCGCCGCGATGACCTTCCGCTGCCCCGGCATGATGTTGAAGAAGACGTTGGCGGTCATGATCGTCGCCATCAGCGCGCCGGTATGGATGAGCGCGCCGCGCCCGGAGAAGACGTTGGCGAAGGCCCAGCTCGCCGCGACGACATAGCCGAAGCCGATGAGCCCGAGCAGGACGTCATGCCGGCCGAGCGGCGACCTGCACATCAGGTCGTAGATCACCCAGCCGGCGACGAGCGCGGCGATGCCGATGGCGCCGGCAGCGAAGGGCGAAAGCTGCATCACCGCCGGATCGATCAGATAGAGCTCCGACTGCGCGTAATAGACCCAGACCAACAGGAAGAAGCCGGAGATCCAGGTCCAGTAGCTCTGCCATTTGTGCCAGGTCAGCTCGGCCGGCATCACGGCCGGCGCCACCATGTATTTGCGCATCTCGTAGAAGCCGCCGCCATGGACCTGCCAGGCGCGCCCGCCTGTGCCGACCGGAATGTCCGCAGCCGGCTTCAGCGAGGCGTCGAGATGGATGAAGAAGAAGGAGGCACCGATCCAGGCGATCGCCGTGATGACATGGAGCCAGCGCAGCATCATGCCGCCCCATTCCATCAGATAGGCTTCGAGCATGGCGCTGCGCTCCGCGAGGGTTGGTGGTGATCCCGAATCCGGAGGATGCCGCTCCGGCACCACCAAGCTAACCCGCTTTCGCCGGGTCCGAAATCGCCCGAGATTTGACATCCGGGAACATGATCTTATCGCAAAAGCCGATATCGATTTTCCCGCATGGCGCTCTACAGTTGCGCAGAACGACAGGGTTCCGGAATCGATGCGCGCCGGACGGCGGTGCTTTCAGGAGAACGGCAGGGAATGGGACGCCTCTCGACGCATGTGCTCGACACGGTCAATGGCCGCCCTGCCGCCGGTGTCGCGATCACGCTGGAACGGCTGCATCCCGACGGCTCGCGCGAGCGGCTGGCCCAGGCCGTGACCAATTCCGACGGCCGCACCGATGGCCCGCTGCTCTCCGGGACGCTCCAGCCGGGCAGCTATGAACTGAGCTTCGCGGTCGGCGCCTATTTCCGCGATCTGGGCAGCGCCCTGCCCGAGCCCGCCTTTCTCGATCTCGTCCCAATCCGCTTCGGCATCGCCGAGCCGGAAGGGCACTATCACGTCCCGCTCCTGGCCTCGCCCTGGAGCTACTCCACCTATCGCGGCAGCTAGACCTCATGACCCAGACGACCTATCCGCGCGACATGAAGGGCTATGGCCGCAATGCCCCTCACCCGCATTGGCCGGGCGAGGCGCGCATCGCCGTCCAGTTCGTGATCAACTACGAGGAAGGCGGCGAGAACTGCATCCTCCACGGCGACGCCGCCTCGGAAGCCTTCCTGTCCGAGATCGTCGGCGCGGCCCCTTGGCCGGGCCAGCGCCATATGAACATGGAGTCGATCTATGAATACGGCTCGCGCGCCGGCTACTGGCGGCTCTGGCGCATGTTCACGGAGCGCAACCTGCCGGTCACCGTTTTCGCCGTCGCCAGCGCGCTGGCGCGCTATCCCGAGATCGTCGACTCGATGCAGGAGGCCGGCTGGGAGATCGCGACCCACGGCCTGAAATGGATCGACTATCGCGACACTCCCAGGGAGCGCGAACGCGCCGACATTCTTGAGGCGATCCGCATCCAGACCGAGCTTACCGGGGAACGGCCGCTCGGCTGCTATCAGGGCCGCACGTCCGAGAACACGATCCCCCTGACGATGGAGGAAGGCGGCTTCCTCTACACCGCAGATGTCTATTCCGACGAATTGCCCTACTGGCTCGCGGGTCAAAAGGGTCCGCAGCTGGCCGTGCCCTATACGCTCGACGCCAACGACATGCGCTTCGCCACGCCGCAGGGCTTCAACACCGGCGAGCAGTTCTTCACCTACCTCAAGGACTCTTTCGACACGCTTTATGCCGAGGGCGAGACGGCTCCGAAGATGATGTCGATCGGCCTCCATTGCCGCCTCGTGGGCCGTCCGGGCCGGGCCGCGGCACTCGCCCGCTTTCTCGACTACGTGAAGAGCCATGACCGGGTCTGGGTCGCGACCCGACTCGACATCGCCCGCCACTGGGTCAGGACGCACCCCCCGGCGGGCGGCTATATGCCCTCGAAGCTGCCCAAGGCACTCTTCGTCGAAGTCTTCGGCCGCGTCTGGGAGAATTCGCCCTGGATCGCCGAGGCGACCTACGACACCGGGCTCGGCGCGGCGCAGGATACCGCGGAGGGCCTGCATGCCGCGATGGTCGCGGCGATGCGCAAGGCCTTGCCCGAGCGGCAGAAGATTCTGCTCAACGCCCATCCCGATCTCGCCGGGAAGCTTGCTGCGGCCGGAGAGATGACGGAGGAATCGACGCAGGAACAGTCTTCGGCGGGGCTTGATCGATTGACCAGCGACGAGCGCGTGCGCTTCACCGCCCTGAACGAGGCCTATAAGGCCCGCTTCGGCATTCCCTTCATCATGGCAGTGAAGGGCGCCACCAAGGCTCAGATTCTGGCGGCTTTCGAAGAGAGGCTGAAGAACACGCCCGCGCAGGAATTCGCAACGGCACTGGCGCAGGTCGAGAAGATCACGCTGCTGCGTCTCAAGGAATTGCTGCCGGCAGGCTGAGCACGGCTCACTGCGGCGCCCTCAGCTCGGGCTTGACCCGAGCATCTCGGAAACCAGCTCCCTCCGGTCCTGAGATTCTCGGATCTACGCTGCGCTGCGCCCGAGAATGGCGCGTTCCCCGGAACCTCCGCTCCTCCCGCCACGTTGATGAGCGGGGAAAGGGAGGCCCATCCGTGTTCCGCCTGTTGCTGATCATACTCATGCTGGTCATCGGCTATGATGCCGTGGCGCATCAGGGCGCCTATACGCGCGAAGCCTGGAACGCCGTCACCCGGCTGGCCGGCTCGACCATCGAGGGTGCGAAGGGGCTGGGCGAGCGCGCGCGGGACGACGCCAACGCACCCCGCAACTGAGCCGTATCTTCAGGCCGCCGTGCGCGCCTCGACGATGCCCGCGATCGCCTCGAGCATCCGCGTGTCGTCTCCCGCCAGCCCCTCCATCGCCGCCATGCGCTGGATCACCGTGCCGGCGATCGCTTCCTCCACCGTATCCTCGGCATAGGTGTAGAAGATCGTCGCGTGCTGGCCGTCGCGATGGCAGCGACCCTCGATCTGCTGCAGCTGGATGGCGCTGTGGCGCATGTCGTGGACCACCAGCGCCCGCTCCCGCTCGCCGCCCGGCATTTCGCCGCGATGCAGCGAGATCGACTCGGTGACGGTGAAGATCACGGCGTCGAGCGCGCCGGTCTGGAAGGCGATGCGGGTCTCTTCGTTCTGCGCGCCCGAGCGCTCGCCATTGATTTCGCCGACTCGCCAGCCGCGCCCTCTCAGCGTCTCGGCCAAAATCGCGCTGGTCTCAAGGAAGGCGACCGAGATCGCCACCTGCTCGTCATTCCCGAGCAAATCCTCGCAGAAATCCGCCGTGCCGGCGATGCGGAGCAAACTGGCTTTCTGCCGGAAGCGCAGATCGGCGGCCCAGCCCTGCGGCTTGCGCGTCGAGCCGCCGGCCAAGCCCAGCTCCTTGCGGAACTCCCGCCAGGTCGCCTCGTAGAGCTTGCGCGCGGCACTATCCAACGCGACGGGGGCGAGCTCGCGCTGCACTTCCGGCCAGCCGGCGATCTCCTCGGGCCGGCGGCGCAGGCCGATGGCGTTCGCGCCGCGATAGAGCAGATCGGCCATCACCTTGCGGTCGGTCTCGTTCGGCTCCCAGCTCCAGTTCTTCCAGCGGCCCTTGGCCCTGCCGATCTTCAGCCGCTTCATCAGGGTGCGGAAGCCGTCGAGATCGGCGGTCGGCATGCCGGCCGCCTTCGCCAGCAACGGCGCGAGATAGGACAGCTCGTGCGGCGACTGGCCTGCCGTCGCGCTCATATAGATGGTGAAATCGGCCGCTTCGGCCATCTGCCGGCAGACCAGCCCCTGCTGCGAATTGGGATTGCGGATGCGGTGGGCTTCGTCGATCACGACAAGCGGCCAGACTCGCTTCGGCCGGCCATGCTTCGCGAGTTCATTGTTCTTCGCCCGCGCCGAGCGTTTCCGGCTGTCAGCGACTGGGGCGAGCAACGACTTCGTCTTCTCGAAATTCATCAGCGTCACGCGCTTCGCCGGCAGGCCTGACAGCGCCATGGTCCGCCGCCATTGCGGGATCGCCCCTTTCGGGCAGATCACCAGCACGTCCTCCTCCGGCATCGCCGAGAGCGCGAGCCAGGCCGAGAGCGTCTTGCCGAGGCCGGTGAGGTCGCCGAGCAGGAAGCCGGCGGCCCCCTTCCCTCGCGCGGCCAGGATCGCATCGCGGGCGACGAGCTGGTGCGGATGCGGGGTGAACGTCATGCGGAAAGGAAGATCCTCATCGGTGTCTGGGCGCCCCGCCCTGCCCGGCGGGCATGGCGCGCCCGGCTCTCTTGGCACTGGCGCAACCGCGCGTCCACCGGCACTGTGCCGGCCATAAATCCGGGAGACCTTACGACCATGACCCGCGCGCAAGCGATCGCGAAAGCTCAGGACTATTTCGATTCAGGCCGAATGAAGAGTGACCTCGGCCGCCTCGTCGCGATCCCCACCGAAAGCCAGAACCCGGACCGCGCCCCCGTCCTCGGCGAATATCTCGAGCAGGAGATGCAGCCCCTGCTCGAATCGCTCGGCTTCACCTGCCGCACCCTGACCCATCCGAAGGCGCGCGGCCCCTTCCTCTATGCCGAGCGCATCGAGGACCCGGCCCTGCCGACCATCCTCGGCTACGGCCATGGCGATGTGATCCGCGGCCTCGACGCGCAATGGAGTGAGGGCCTCTCGCCCTGGAAGCTCGTCGAGCGCGAAGGCCGCTGGTATGGCCGCGGCGTCGTCGACAACAAGGGCCAACACCTGATCAACCTCAGCGCGCTCAGCGCCGTTCTGGAGACGCGCGGCAAACTCGGCTTCAATGCCAAATACCTGATCGAGATGGGCGAGGAGTCCGGCTCGCCGGGCCTGCGCGAGCTCTGCAGCGAAGAGAAGGATCTGTTCAAGGCCGACGTCCTGATCGCCTCGGATGGGCCGCGGCTCAATGCCGAGCGCCCGACCGTCTTTCTCGGCGCGCGCGGCGGCGTCACCTTCGACCTCTCGATCAATGCCCGCGAGGGCGGGCATCACTCTGGCAACTGGGGCGGCATCCTCTCCGACCCTGCGATCCAGCTCGCCCACGCCATTGCCTCGATCACCTCGCCGAGCGGACAGATCCGTATTCATGAATGGGTGCCCAAGGAACTGCCGCCGGCGGTGCGCAAGGCGCTGATCGGCTGCGAGATCGACGGTGGGCCGGACGGCCCGGCGATCGATCCGAACTGGGGCGAGCCCGGTCTGACGCCGGCCGAGCAGGTCTTCGGCTGGTGCTCCTTCGACGTGCTGGCGATGAAGTCCGGCGTGCCCGAGACGCCGGTCAACGCCGTGCCGCCGAGCGCCTGGGCGCGCTGCCAATTGCGCTTCGTCGTCGGCATCGACCAGAATGATGTCGTGCCGGCGCTGAAGCGGCATCTGCAGCGCCACAACTTCCCCATGGTCGAGGTTTCGCTCAGCCGCTCCGAGATCTTCGGCGCGACGCGCCTCGACCCGGAAGATCCCTGGGTCGATTTCGCCCTGGCCTCGATCGCCGAAAGCACCGGCAAGAAGCCGGCCCTGCTGCCCAATCTCGGCGGATCGCTGCCGAACGACATCTTCGCGGATATCCTGGCGCTGCGTACCATCTGGGTGCCGCATTCCTATCCCGGCTGTTCGCAGCACGCGCCGGATGAGCATCTGCCGGTCGCCATCGCCCGCGAGGGCCTGACCGCCATGGCCGGTCTCTACTGGGATATCGGCTCGGGCGACGCACCGGCGGTCTAGTACTCGCCCTTGAGGCCTACTCCTGCGGCTGACGCGGATCGCGCCCCGGTGGGAGATCGATGGGTGTCGCCGGAGGTGCTTCCGGCGGCGCGTTAGGCGGAAACTCCGGCGGCGGTTCGGTCGGGATGCCCTGGGGTTCCTCGTCCGGCGGCGACTCGACCGGCGGTGCCGGCGGAACATTGCCGGGCGTCAACGGTGGCGCCTCCGGAGGCGGATCGGGGATGGCCGGGGTATTGCCGGGTGCGGCCTTCAGGCCGTTGTTGAACTGCATCATGCGAAACCTGTCCTTTTCAGACAGAAACGCCCGAGCCGCCGAAAGGCTCCGCGGTGCAGCGATGGGGCAGGCGTAGCCGCCCACTCAGTCCGGCGAGGGACCTCCGTCCCCGTTACGCTCGGGCGGCGTAGCGCGACCCTGGAGCCTACGTTCCAGCGAATGATCGAGGGCCAGCAGGACGAGTGCCAGAGCCGTCGCTGTCAGCGTCACCGGCCACTTCCCCAGCCCGGCTGAGCACCCCAGCGCCGCCGTCACCCAGATCGCCGCCGCCGTGGTCAGCCCGTGCGGCGTCATCTCGCGATCGCGGTGGATGATAAGGCCGGCGCCGAGAAAGCCGATGCCGGTCAGCACACCCTGAACCACGCGGCTCGCCGCATCGGGATGGAGCGTCTCGCTGAACAGGCTCGCAGCCGCTGCCGTACCGATTCCCACCAGGCCGAAGGTGCGCAGCCCCGCACTCTTGCGGTGAAGGGTCCTCTGCCAGCCGACCGCCACGCCCGCGACGAGGCCGGCCAGCAGCCGAAGCATCAATTCGAGTTCGTCCAAGATGCCGTTCGCTCCGCAGGCGCCGTGACGCGACGATAGCACAGCCGCGAATCCGGCGAAGCAACCGCATGGCTGCTCGGCCCGCGAAGTGGCTATCCAACGATGTCCAGGAAAACCGTGGTGGGTGATGTAGGGCTCGAACCTACGACCCGCTGATTAAGAGTCAGCTGCTCTACCAACTGAGCTAATCACCCATACGCCACGAAGCGTTGCCGTTCGGCGGCGTCAGCCGCGTCAGGCAGGGGGCGTGTAGCAAAGGCCCCGCCCCCTGTCCACCCGTCTGTGACAGATTTTTCAAACTCGGCGGGAAAGGTCCCACCGAGCTGTGGATTATCACGCCGCGCGGCGGTTCAGCAGGTGGTAGAGCACGATCGCGCCGAAGGTCGCGGTGCCGATTCCGCCGAGCTCGTAGCCGAAGATCGGCAGCTTCAGATCGCCGGCGCCCAGAATCAGAGCCGTCGCGACGGTGATCAGATTCTTCGGCTCGGAGAAGTCGACCTTGTTCTCCACCCAGATGCGGCCGGCGGTGGCGGCGATGAGGCCGAAGACCACGACCGCGAGGCCGCCAAGCACCGCGACGGGAATCGTGCCGATCACCGCGCCGAACTTCGGCGAGAAACCGAGAGCCAGCGCAATGATGCCGGCGGCGACGAACACCAGCGTCGAATAGACTCGCGTCACCGCCATCACGCCCATGTTCTCGGCATAGGTGGTCACGCCCGTGCCGCCGCCCGAGCCGGCGATCATCGTGCCCAGCCCGTCGGCGAAGAAGCCACGGCCAATCAGGTGGTCGAAATTGCGCCCGGTCATCACCGAGATGCCCTTGATGTGGCCGAGATTCTCCGCGACCAGGATGATCGCGACCGGCACGATCAGCGTCATCGCCTTCATGTCGAAGACCGGCGCCACGAAATGCGGCAGGCCGAACCAAGCGGCCGCGCCGATCTTGCCGAAGTCGATCGGCGGTGCGCCGAAGCTCGGCGCCGTCAGCGCATAGAGGATATAGGCAGCGAGCCCGCCGATGAGGATGGGCAGGCGCTGCGGCAATCCCCGGCCGTAGACCGCGACCAGCGCCACCGCGACCACCGTGAACAGCGCGAGCCATTTGGTGTAGGGGCTCGCCGAGATCATATTGATCGCGACCGAGGTCAGGTTGAGGCCGATCGCCGCCACGACCGCACCGGTCACCACCGGCGGCAGCAGCTTCTCGATCCAGTTCGTTCCGACGCCCTGCACGATCAGGCCGATCAGCGCATAGACCGCGCCGCAGGCGATGATGCCGCCGAGCGCGACGCCGATGTTCGGATTGGGACCGGAGCCGGCATAGCCCGTCGCCGCGATGACGACGCCGATGAAGGCGAAGGAGGAGCCGAGATAGCTCGGCAGCTGCCCGCGCGTGATGACGAAGAACAGCAGCGTCGCGATGCCCGAGAAGAAGATCGCGACATTCGGGTCGAAGCCCATCAGCACCGGTGCCAGCACCGTCGAGCCGAACATGGCGACGACATGCTGCAAGCCGGCGATGATCGTCTGCCCTGTCGGCAGCCGCTCGTCCGGCATCACTGCGCCGGAAGTCTTCAGGGTCCAGTTCGGAAAATAGCCCATCGGCATCGCTCCCCAGGGTCGCCGGGGGGCGACCGCACCGGAAGAGCAGATGAGGGCAAGAGGCAGGCCAGCGCCAGATCGCGCTGGCGTCATCCACCGGAATCCAGAGGCGGCCGACGTCATGCCAGGGCTTGACGCGAGGGTCCCCTGCGGAGCGAGGCTCCGGAATTCTTCGCCTCCGGAGATTCTCGGGCCGGCACTTCGTGCCGCCCGAGAACGACGTTCTTGAACTTACTCCGCCGCCTGCGCGTGCAGGCGCCCGCCGCGGGCGATCAGCTTGTTGAGCGCAGCCAGATAGGCCTTGGCCGAAGCCACCAGGGTATCGGGATCAGCGCCGCGCCCGCTGACGGAAGAGCCGTCGCGCGAGAGGCGCACCGTCACCTCGGCCTGGGCGTCCGTGCCCTCGGTCACCGCGTGGACGTCGTAGAGCTCCAGCCCGGCCTCATGCGGCACGATCGCCTTGATCGCGTTGAAGATGGCGTCGATCGGGCCGTTGCCCTCAACCTCCTCGGTAACATGCCGGCCTTCGACATCGAGCTTCATGGTCGCACGCTGCGGGCCGCGCGTGCCCGCGATCACCGTGAGCGATTCCAGCTTGATGCGGTCATGGGCGGTTGCGATGTTCTCGTCGACCAGCGCCTCGATATCCTCGTCATAGACATGCTTCTTGCGGTCGGCCAGGGCCTTGAAGCGGGTGAAGGCGTCTTCCAGCTGATTGTCGCCGAGATCGTAGCCCATCTCCTTCAGCTTGGAGCGGAAGGCGGCGCGGCCGGAATGCTTGCCCATCACCAGCGAGGTCTTGGTCACGCCGACCGAGGCCGGCGTCATGATCTCGTAGGTGGTGTTGTTCTTCAGCATGCCGTCCTGGTGGATGCCGCTCTCATGGGCGAAGGCGTTCCGGCCGACGATCGCCTTGTTGTACTGCACCGGGAAGGAGCAGGCGCTCGATACCGCCTTCGAGACGCGCATCAACTGCGTCGCGTCGATGCCGGTGTCGTAGGGCAGCACGTCGCCTCGTACGCGCAGCGCCATCACGACCTCCTCCAGCGCGGCATTGCCGGCGCGCTCGCCGATGCCGTTGACCGTGCACTCGACCTGCCGGACGCCGCCCTCGATCGCCGCCAGCGAATTGGCGACGGCCAGGCCCAGGTCATTATGGCAATGCGCCGAGAAGATCGCCTTGTCCGCGTTCGGCACGCGCTCGCGCACCGCCTTGAACATGGCGCGATACTCGTCCGGCGTCGCGTAGCCGACCGTGTCGGGCAGATTGATCGTGGTCGCACCGGCCCGGATCGCAGCTTCGACCGTGCGGCAGAGATAGTCGATCGGCGTGCGTGTGGCATCCATCGCCGACCACTCGATATCGTCGACCAGATTGCGCGCCTGCGTCACGGTCGCGGTGATGATCTCCAGCACCTGCTCCTGGCTCTTGCGCATCTGGTGCTCCAGATGGATCGGCGAAGTCGAGACGAAGGTGTGGATGCGCGGCTTCACCGCATGGCGCACCGCCTCGCCGGCGCGGGCGATGTCGGTGCTGATGGCCCGGGCGAGGCCGGCGACCGTGGCGCGCTTCAACCTGCGAGCGATCTCCGAGACGGCCTCGAAATCACCGTCCGAGGCGATCGGGAAGCCGGCCTCGATGATGTCGACGCCCATCACGTCGAGCGCCTCGGCGATCTCCAGCTTCTCCTCGAAGGTCATGGTGGCGCCGGGGCACTGTTCGCCGTCGCGCAAGGTGGTGTCGAAAATCAGCACGCGCTCTTTGGAGGAGCTGTTCTGGGTCGGATTGGTCATGGTCTGCTTCCGGTTTCGGTGCGCCGCGAGATCGGAAAAGGCGGGCGCTGGGTTTGCTGTCGGCGTTTCTCGTCACTCCCCTGAGCGCCCAGGCAGCATGCCCGGCCGGCCCTCAGGGGCAGCTAAGGAGAAGGAGGCCAGGAAGCGAGAACGAAGCGCGTGCGAGGGGAGCGCGAGCGCACATGCTGACAGCCTGCGCAGTGGCGCAGTCCTTCGTCAGGTCATGGCGGGCGGTCGAAACCACGGGCGTTCCTCAAATCGACGGGACAGGATGTAACCGAAAGCAGGTGTCGAGCGCAAGCATGTGTCTTATGCACGCGCGTCAAATGACAGAGGCGATCTGTGGATTATGCTGGCGCGGCGCGATTCGGCCGGCGGTCGCGCCATGCTGGAAACCGGCCTCTTGCTGCCGGAGACCCGCGCCGATGATGCGCTATGACCGCCCCGCCATCGGGCTCGCCTTCGGCCTCACCGGCCTCGCCGGTTTCGTCGATGCGCTCGGCTTCCTCAGCCTCAGTGGCTTCTTCGTCTCCTTCATGACCGGCAACACCACCCGCCTTGGCATCGAACTGGCCGGGCGCCATGCCGGCGGCATCGTTCTGGCCGCGACGATCCTCGGCCTCTTCGTCCTCGGCGTGGTCTGCGGCTCGCTCATCGGCCATTTCGGCAGGCAACAGCGAAAGGCGGCGGTGCTCGCCTTCGTCACCGCGGTCCTGATCTTCGCAGCCAGCCTCGACACCATCGGGCTCAGTACGGCCGCGGCCGGCATGCTCGCCTTGGCGATGGGCGCGGAGAATTCGGTCTTCCAGCGCGACGGCGAGGTCACGATCGGCCTGACCTACATGACCGGCACGCTGGTGAAGATGGGGCAGCGCCTCGCCGGCGCCCTGCTCGGCGGGCCGAAGCTCGCTTTCCTGCGCCATCTCGTGCTCTGGCTCGGCCTGCTCAGCGGCGCGGTCGTCGGAGCCGCCGCCCATAGCCGCATCGGCCTCGACGCGATCTGGCTGGCGGCCGGAGCGGCTGCCGGATTCACGGTGCTGGCGTTCTTCATGCCGGAGCGCGCATAGGCCCAACTTCGCCGAGTCTTTGGTCCTTTCTCCGACATGAGAGCAATGCTAAGCATTCCCTAACGTCACGCACTACAACGATGACCGACTGCTCGAACAGATCGGTGCAGCGGGAACGGCCGCACGAAACGTCAGGGAGGCAATCATGCAGCAGACGATCTTCGGCGTGCTCATCGTCATCGGTCTTTCGGTGCCCACAGCGCTCACAGCGCAAACGGCACCGTCGCAGGAGAAGCTGCGGCGCGGCGAATACCTGGCGAGCATCATGGACTGCGCCGGCTGCCATACGCCGGGCATCTTTCTCGGTAAGCCCGATATGCAACGGCGGCTCGCGGGGTCCGAGGTAGGCTTTCACATTCCGGGCCTCGGCACCTTCTTTCCGCCCAATCTCACGCCGGACAAGGAAACGGGGTTGGGCTCCTGGTCCGAGGCCGACATCGTCAAGGCTGTCCGTCAGGGAGCCCGGCCCGACGGCCGCGTCCTCGCGCCGGCCATGCCCTATCAGAGCTACGCCAAGCTCACCGAAGCGGATGCTTCAGCCTTGGCCGCCTATCTCAAGAGTCTGAAGCCCGTCTCCCATAAGGTCCCGGCGATCGTCGGCCCCAACGAGAAGGCCACCGCGCCCTATCTTACCGTCAACATGCCGCAATAGGCGGCCGATCGGACGGCGCGATTTCACTGCTCCCGAGAATCAGACATCGTCGGGCGGTCTTGTTTCCGCGGAGCTTTCCGATGCGTCATCTGCCCGTCCTTGCACTCTCCGCCGTCCTGCTATCGGCCTGCCAGACTTCGACGGTCAGCGCGCCCCCTGCCCCGCCGCCGGAACAGGCTGCGCCGGGCGTGACGCCCAGCAGCTTCCGCATGCCGACGGGCACGGGCTGTTCTGGCGAGGTCGAGCGCTTCCAGGCGGTGATGGACAACGATCTCGCCACTGGGCATACGACCAAGGGCGTGCATGACCGGGTCAGCGGCGAGATTTCGCGCGCCCGCTCGACCTGCGCGGCGGGCAACGACGCCGGCGCAATCAGTCAGATCCATGCGACGAAAGCGAGATTCGGCTATCCTGGCTGAGACAGCAGCTCAGGCCTGACTGAAGGGACACGGCCATGAAACGCCTGCTAGCAACTGCCGCCGTCGCAGCAGCCATGCTCGGCGTTCCGGCATCCGCCTTCGCCTTCTCCGCCTCATTTTCCTGGAAGGGAATAGGCGCCTGCGGCGGAATCTCGCCAGCCTTCACGGTCCGTAACGCTCCGAAGGGCACGACGAGCCTGCGCTTTGCCATGCGCGACACCGACGCGCCCAATTTCCGGCATGGCGGCTCGACGGTCGCCTATGACGGCAAGGGGCGCGTGGCGCAGGGGGCTGTCCGCTATGTCGGCCCCTGCCCTCCAACGGGGCAGAAACATCGCTACGTCTGGACGATCGAGGCGCTCGACAAAAGTGGTGCAGTCCTTGTCCAGACCGAGGCTCAGGGCTCGTTTCCGCCCTGAGCGCGCCGGTTCGAGATGCTCCCGCTCAGGCCGCCAGCCCCCGCTTCTCCAGCAGCGCATCCGGAGTCGGCAGCCGGCCGCGGAAGAGCGTATAAGCCTCGGCCGCATCGCGCGTATCGCCCGCCGAATAGATGTAGCGCTTCAGCTTTTCGGCGACCTGGGCCGAGAACACATCGCCCGTTTCGATGAAGGCGTTGAAGGCGTCGGCGTCCATCACCTCCGACCAGAGATAGCTGTAGTAGCCGGCCGAATAGCCATCGCCCGAGAAGACATGGGTGAAGTGCGGCGTGCGGTGGCGCATCATGATCTCGTTGGGCATGCCGATGCGCGCGAGTTCCGCCGCCTCGAAGGCGAGCGGATCGACCTCCGCCGGCTCCTCCAGCGAGTGGAAGGCGAGATCGACCAGCGCCGAGGAGGTGTATTCCACGGTGGAGAACCCTTGATTGAACGTCTGCGCCTTCTCGATCTTCTCGATCAGGGCCTCCGGGATCGGCTCGCCGGTCTCCGCATGCAGGCAATAGTCCCGCATCACCTCGCGCGTCAGGAACCAGTGCTCGTAGAGCTGCGACGGCAACTCGACGAAATCGCGCGCCACCGCCGTGCCGGCGAGTGAGCCATAGGTTACATCCGAGAGCAGCCCGTGCAGCGCATGGCCGAACTCGTGGAAGAGCGTGCGCGCATCGTCGAGCGAGAGCAACGCGGGCTTGCCCTCCGCCGGCTTGGCGAAATTGCAGACATTGACGATGATCGGCCGGGTCTCGCCGTCGAGCTTGCGCTGGCCGCGGAAGGCGCTCATCCAGGCGCCGGAGCGCTTCGAGGAACGGGCGAAGTAGTCGCCGATGAACAGGCCGATATGGCGCCCGGTCGCGGCTTCCGTCACCTCGAAGATGCGGACATCCGGGTGATAGCCGGCGAGTTCCGGCCGCTCGGCGAAGGAAAGCCCAAAGAGCTTGCCGGCAACGTCGAAGGCAGCCTGCCTGATGCGGTCGAGCTGTAGATAGGGCTTCAGCACGGTTTCATCGAGCGCATAGGTCTTCTGCCTGACCTTCTCGGCATAGTGGCGCCAGTCCCAGGGGCGGATCGGACCGTTCTCGCCCTCATCCTGGGCGAGAGCCGCGAGATCGGCCGCCTCGCGCGCGGCGCGCGCCTTGGCCGGATTCCAGACCAGTTCCAGAAGGCCGCGGACATGCTCAGGCGTCTTCGCCATGGCGTCGTCGAGCTTGAAATGCGCGAAGGTCGGATAGCCCAGCAGCTTCGCCTTCTCGGCTCTGAGCTTCACCATCTCGGAGACAATGGCGCGGTTGTCGCTCTCGCCGCCATTCTCGCCGCGCTTGCTCCAGGCGATGAAGGCTTCCTCGCGCAGGTCGCGGCGGGTCGAGAAGGTCAGGAAGGGCTCGATGATCGAGCGCGACAGCGTCACCGCGTGCTGGCCGGGCTTGCCGCGATCGGCCGCCGCGCGCGCCATCGCCGCCTTCAGGAACTCCGGCAGGCCGGCGAGCCCGGCCTCGTCCTCGATAAACAGCGCATAGGAGGATTCGTCCTTCAGCACGTTCTGGCTGAACTGCGTGCCGAGCGCCGCCAGCCGCTCATTGATGGCGGCGAGCCGCTTCTTGTCCTCAGGCGCAAGCTTGGCACCCGAGCGGATGAAGCCCTTATAGGTCCGTTCCAAGAGCCGCGCCTGCTCGGCGCCGAGGCCGAGCGTATCGCGCTTGGCGTTGACGGCATCGACGCGGGCGAAGAGCCCCTCATCCATCATGATCGCCGACCAGTGCCGCGCGGAGATCGGCGACATCTCGCGCTCGATCGCCTGCAGCGCCTCGTTCGTATCGGCACCGGTCAGGTTGTAGAACACGCCGCCGACGCGGCTGAGCGCACGCCCTGCCCGTTCCAGCGCTTCGATGGTGTTGGCGAAGTCGGGCTCAGCCTCGTCTCCGACGATCGCCGCGACCTCCGCCTTGTGCTTGTCGAGCGCCGCATCGAAAGCCGGGCGAATATGCTCCGGCTTGATCGCGGCGAAAGGCGGCAGCCGAAACGGCGTTTCCCAGCGCGTGGCGAAGGGGTTCTCCGCCGGCAGTGACAGGGTTTCCGGATAGGCGGTGTCGGCAGAGCTCATCGGGTTACTTTCGCAGGGCGGGCGGGATCAGTCGCCGTCGAAGATATGTGCGAGATAGCGGCGCATGAAGGGCGGCATGTCGTGCTTTTCGGTCTCGGCGAGATCGCGCACGATCACGATGTCGGAGAGCTCTTCCTCCACGAGGTGCTTCATCCGCCCCAGCATCAGCGCGCGCGCTGCATCCGCTGGCAGGTCGATTCCGACCTCGCGCATGAAGGCGATGCGCCCCTGTTCGATCAGCGCCGTCCAACCCTCACCCACGCTGAGCTCCTCGACGCTCAAGCCCGTTTCCTCCGCGAGTTCGCGGGTGACGCTGCCGGCGAGGTCGAGCCTGCCGTCGGGGCGTGTATCCTCGCGGTCGGGCGTGCCGGCGGCGAAATAGACCTTGCCGGCATTGGCGGTGTGCTCGCCCATTTTCCCGCAGAGGAAGGCGCCATCGTTGGCCCGAAGCGCCGCCATGGCAAAGCCGTTGCGGATCACAGGGCCGGGATAGCCAACATCGCGCCAGGTCATGAAGGCGGCATAGTCGGTCTCGAAATAACCGGCCTCGAACACGCCGTCGCGGATGGCGGCGCGGTGCTGGAGCATGATGCGGCCGTTGAACATCGCGGGCTTCCCGGCGCTTATCTTCGCCCAATGCGCCTCGATATTCCCGGCATTTTCGCGGGCAAAGCCCCAGTCATAAGGCTCGACCTTGGCATCGACCCTCGACAGCCGGACGATCGTGCCGTTCTCGACGCCGTCGTTCACAGCAATACGCCCTCGCTGACCACGACGGCCGAACCGCCGATGCGCGCCGAGACGAGTGCGCCGTTCCGGACGCTCAGTTCCAGCGCGATCTGCGAGGGCCGGCCCATCTCGTAGCCCTGTTCGACGACGAAGCGATGGTCGCCGTCATCCGGCTTGCCATAGGCCATGACGGCACCAGCGAACGCCGCGACCGCGCCGCCCGTCGCCGGGTCCTCGCCGATCCCGGTCCCCGGCCAGAACATGCGGGCATGGAAGGCATTCCCCGCCTCGGCCGTCTCGGCGCTGTAGAGGAAGGCGCCGCCCGTGCCGACCGCCGCTTGCCAATGCGCGGCTTCCGGCCTAGCCCGGCCTACGGCCTCCCGCGTCGAGACGGGCACGCAGAGAAAGGGCACACCGGCGGAATAGACCGCCGGCCGATAGGCTAGGAAGCCGAGATCGCTGGACTGAAGCCCGAGTGCTGCCGCGATCGCGCCGGCAGTCGCCGCCTCCCCCACCTGCTCGGGCAGACGCGGCAGGGTGAAGATGGCATGGCCGGCATGGCTGCCGGTGACCTCGACTGCGCAGGAAACCGGTCCGATCGTTTCCTCCAGTACCAGCATATCGGCAGGCACGCCCGCGGCATGGTCGGTGAGCGCAAGCCAGACCGCGGTGCCGACCGTCGGATGGCCGGCGAAGGGCAGTTCCGAACCTGGCGTGAAGATGCGCACCGAGGCACGGTGCCCCGGCCGTTCGGGCGGCGAGACGAAGACCGTCTCCGACAGGTTGAATTCCTTGGCGATGGCCTGCATCGCGTCCGTATCCAATCCCTCGGACTGAAGCACCACCGCCAGCGGATTGCCGGCATGGCGATGCGTGGTGAAGACGTCGAGTGTGACGAAGCGGCGTTTCATCCGTGCCTCCTTGGGGTCACCCTGCCGGGATGTCGAGGTCGATGGTGAGCGGACAATGGTCGGACGCCTTGGGCCGGTCCCAGCCAACGCGCGGATAGCGATCGGCGCAGGTCGCCAGCCGCGCCATCGAGCGGTCCGGCTCGCGCGGGTCGAGCGGCACGCGGTACGGCAGGCCGCGCCGGATCATCTGCATGGCGGGCGTCGAATTGGCCGCCGCCAGAGCCGGGGACAGCAGGATGTGGTCGAGCGGCATATGGCTGTCGACGAGCTTCTCCTGGCCCTCTGACCAGTAGCGCCTGAAATGCGTCCAGCGCTCATGCGCCGGCAGCGCATCCAGCGGATCGACGGCAAAATCATCCAGCAAGGGCTCGATGCCGCTGGCGCCCTCATCGACTCGCTCGGCCAGCGGCCCGAGGCCGTAGCGGTAGCCGTTGAGATCGCCCAGCACGATCCAGTTCGTCTCGCGCCAGCCGCCGCCGAAGCGTTGCTGGATCAGCCATCGGACCGCCCGCGCCTCGGCACGGCGCACCGGCAGCGTCACCTCGCGCCCGTCCTCGCGGCCATTGTTCATCGACTTGAAGTGGCAACCGAACAAGCTGAGCCGCCTTCCGTCGACGGCCAGTTCGACCTCCAGGCAGTCGCGCGCGAAGACCTTCCCGTGTGGCCCGATGCCGAGCATGGCGAGTTCGCGATCATGCACGCCGGCCTCGGCGAAGGTCAGGTCCTTGTGCGAGCGCACCGTCACCTGCCCCGGCCCGAACAGGTCGCGCCGCGCCGCAAAGCCGATATCGATGCCTCGCCGGTCATTGCCGTCGATCAGCGTGAAATGGCCGTAGCGGTGGTCGGCGATGCGATGGACATAGTTCGCGAAGAAGGCCTGCAGGCTCGCGAGCGAGTCGACCTCCTGCAGCATCCATAGATCGGCCTGCGCTTCGGCGATGGCGAGCGCCGTCATCTGGCGCTTGTCGTCCTCCAGCGCCACCGCGAGAGAACGCTCGACCGCGTCGCGCTCGTCGGAGCGTGGAAAGTGGAACAGCGACATCGCCGCCGCCGTTTCGGTACGCCCGCCCGGCTCGAAGCGGTGGCGCGTCAGCAGGTTCTCGACATTGAAAGTCCCGACACGCAGCTTCATCGGAGGACCTTCTCCCAGCCCTCATCCTGAGGAGCCGCGAAGCGGCGTCTCGAAGGATGCTCCAGATGGTTCCAGAGCCTCCTCAAGCATCCTTCGAGACGCGCCTGGCGGCGCTCCTCAGGATGAGGGCTAAGGGAAATCCGCTCCATCGGCGTCAGATCGCCTGCGGCTCGAAGACCTGCGAGGGCGTCACGAATTCATCCTGCGCCGCCACGGTCAGGATCTCGCGTGAGCCCGCCTCCTTGGTGCGCTTCAGCAGGCCGTAGATCGAGGACGACGCCTTCGACAATGCCGCAGCAGCCGAGTCCTCGCGCAGGTAATGGGTGAAGAACAGCGCCGCGATCGCATCGCCCGCGCCGTTGACGCTGACATCGAGCTTCGGCGTGCGCACCCGCCAGCTGCCCTTCGCATCCGCCGCCATCAAGTCGATCGAGTCGGCCGGTGTCTCCTCGGTGACGAGCGAGGTCACCATCACCACCCTCGGCCCGGCATCGCGCAGCGCCTCCACGGCGCGATGCGCATCGGCAATGCTCTTGATCTCGATATCGGTCAGAAGCTCCAGCTCGAACTGGTTGGGCGTCACGATATCGGCGGCCGGAACGGCCTGCTCGCGCATGAATTCAGGGATTCCGGGCCGCACGAAGACACCGCGGCCGACATCGCCGATCACCGGGTCACAGCAATAGAGCGCCTTGGGATTGGCTGCCCGCACCCTCTCGACCGCGGAGAGGATCGCATGGCCGATATCGGCGGAGCCCATATAGCCGGAAATCACGCCGTCGCAGCTGGCGAGCACATTGCGCTCGGCAATGCCTTCCATCACCTCGTCGATCATGCCGCCATCGAAGACCCGACCCTTCCAGTTGCCGTAGCCGGTGTGATTCGAGAACTGCACCGTATGAATCGGCCAGACATCGACACCGAGCCGCTGCATCGGAAAGGTCGCGGAGGCGTTGCCCACATGGCCATAGGCGACGTGGGACTGGATCGAGAGAATGTTCATGGTCCGAAGCGATACCCCGTTCGCGTGTGGGCGCGAACCTAACGGCTCCGGCGCGAGGCGCAAATCGAAAGCGGTGATGTCCCCGATCAGCGTAGGCTAGGGCATCGACAGCCGCGCCACACCGGCCGTGTCGGTGAACTGCGTCACGCTCTTCACCTTGCCGTCGGCAATGGTGAAGGCATCCATGATCTCGAAGGAGCCGGTGCGGCCAGTCGGCTTGCATTCGACATCGGCGCGCCAGTGGAACGTCGCCTTGTCGCCATCGACCGTCAGCGACAACTCCTCGATATTGCTGAAGACATAGGTGGCCATCAGCCCCGCCATCTGGTCGCGCACGGCGGAATGCCCGTCCGGCTCGGCAAAGACCTCGGCCGCCTGCGGTCCACCGGCGAGCCGATAGCTACAATCGGGGTGGAGGTATTCCATCAGGGCATCGAGATCGCCACGATGGCGGGCAGCATAAGCATCGCGGATCAAGGCTTCGACGGCGGCGCGTTCTGTCATGTCGCCTCTCCTTACGTCAGAGCCCCAGTTTCGCGCCGAGCTGGCCGCAAGTCCAGCGTGCAGTAGCGAGCCTTGCATCAGGAAGAGGACCGGCCGCCGCCAAGCGCGGGGCACATGTCGTCACGACGGCGCGGAGCGGAGCATCGCCCTCCGAGGCGATCACTCATGTGGCGCTACGTGTACCATCGTCGTGGCCAGCACGTAACGGAGGCCCTCCTGCCGGTAGTCGAGCTCGACCTCGCCGTGGAATTTCTGAGCCATCACGCGCTCGACCAGCCGCGAGCCGAACCCCTGACGTCTGGGCTTGACGACGGGCGGCCCGCACTTCTCCACCCATTCGAAGCGGAACGCGTCCTCGCTCTGCGGCCGGCCGGTCGACCAGCCGATCGCAACCTCCCCTGCCTCCACCGAGAGCGCGCCATATTTCACCGCGTTGGTCGCGAGTTCGTTGACGGCGAGTGCCAGGGTCATCGCCTGATCGGCCGGCAGTCGCAACAGCGGTCCCTCGATGCGGACCGTGCCAAGGCCGGGGCGATGCGGCGCCAGCGCCCCTTCGACGACCGCGCGGATCGGCGCACTGCTCCAGCTCGATTGGGTCAGAATGGAATGCGCCTCGCCGAGCGTGGCGATGCGCTCGCTCAGGACAGACTGCGCCTCTTCGAGGGTCTCCGCCGAGCGGAAGGTCTGGTTGGCGATTGCCGCGATCATCGCCAGCGTGTTCTTCATGCGATGGGCGAGCTCGGCATTGAGCAGCCGGCCATTGCGCTCGGCCTGCACCTTGGCGGTCGTTTCCATGACTGTATCGATCATGCCGAGGACTTGGCCGTTCTCGTCGCGGATCGGACTGATACAGGCCGTGAACCAGGCCTCCTCGGGATGGCCGTAGCGGTTGATCGTCAGAGGGAAGTCTTCGACGAAGGTCGCCTCGCCGGCGAACGCCCTGGCGACCATCGGGCTGATCTCGTCCCAGACTTCCAGCCAGACATCGCGGAAGGAGCGTCCGAGCGCCGGGGGCTTGTTGCCAAGGATAAAACCGAACGCATCGTTGTGGATGGTGATCAGATCCGCGCCGCAGGCGATGCATTTCGGGAAGCGCGAGTTGACCATCATGGCGACGGCGGTCTTCAGGGCGGAAGGCCAGCAACCGATCGGCCCGAGCGGGCTCGCCGCCCAGTCATATGCGCGGATGGCGGCGGCCATGTCGCCACCGCCATCGAGAAATGCTGTCTCGCCGCTCATATGCCCCCCAAGGCGCGAACTCCCACAGCATGCAATGGATAGAGGTCGCGAGCGACGTCGAATGACAGTTCTAGATCAGACGCATCGCGTCAAGAGCCGGATGCCGCCTTCTTGGCAAAGCTATCGATGAAGGTCTTCGACAGATCGACATTGGAATTAGTCAACTCAGGATCGAGCAATTTGAGCGAATCGTACATGCTCTTCATGCCGTCTGGCGTGGAGATGCCGGTGCGCGAATAGCTTTCCTGCGAGTTCTTCACCGCACGGATGTAGAGCGGCTTGTCGCCAAGCAGGAACTCTTCCGGCACGAGATCCGCGACCTCTTCAGGCTTCGCAGTTTCCAGCCATTTCAGCGACTTCATCAAGGCGTTGACCAGCTTCTGTGTCGTGACCGGGTTCTTCTCGGCGAAATCGTTCTTGAGATAGAGCACCGCAGCCGGGTTGGACCCGCCGAACAGCGCCTTGGTGCCGGCCTCGGTGCGGGTGTCGATCAGCGACACGATGTCGCCGTCGGCCTCGAGCTTCGATGTCACGGGGTCGAGATGCGAGATCACGTCGACCTGCTTCTGCTTGATCGCCGCGACGGCGCTCGCGCCGGCACCGACGCCGATGATCGGGGCATCCGTCGCCTTCAGCCCCGCCTTCACCATGGCGTACTGCGCGGTCAGTGCCGTCGAGGAGCCCGGCGCCGTCACACCGATCTTGAGGCCCTTGAAATCGGCCGCCGACTTCACCTTGTCGGCCAGATCCTTGCGCACGGCGATGGTGATCGCCGGGAAGCGGCCGAGCTCGATCACCGCGCGGATGTCCTGGCCCTTCGCCTGCATGCGGATGGTGTGCTCATAAGCGCCGGTCACGACATCGACCGAGCCACCGACGAGCGCCTGAAGCGACTTGGCGCCGCCGCCGAAATCATTGATCTCGACGTCGAGGCCCTGCTCCTTGAAGAAGCCCTTCTTCTCCGCGACGGTGAGCGGCAGATAGTAGAGCAGTTGCTTGCCGCCGACACCGAGCGTCAGCTTCGGCTTCTCGGCATTCTGGGCGAGCGCATTTGACGCCGCGCCGAGCGCGGTCGAAAGGGCGAGCGCGGCCAGCGCGCTGCGGCGGGACAAGAGCATGGATTTTCCTCCGGTTTGGATCCTGCTGGCGCTTCTGACGGGCGCGCATTCCCGTCGAACATAGGCTAGATTGAACAATGGGAGCAAGAATCCCGAGCCAGCCGACAAGGCGGTGCCGTCTGGCTTGTCCACGCATGTCTACCCGTTGCAATTGCAAGACGAGGGCCGGCCATGAACGAGGCGCGCATCGCCATATTCGTGTTTGTCTGCCTGACCACAGCCTCGCTGGGCGCGTTGTTCTGCTACCAGCGTCTCCCGGAGCACCAAAGGCTGGACGATACGCAGAAGGTCCTGCACCTCATCGCCAACATCTTCGTCGTGATGACGTCCCTGGTGCTCGGCCTCATGATCACCTCGGCCAAGAGCAGGTTCGATGGCGTCAACCAGGACGTTCACCGCTACGCCACCGAGCTGATTCTACTCGACCGGATGTTGTTCCTCTATGGTCCGGAAGCCAGCGAAACCCGCCAGAGGCTTCTCGCCTATACCGAGCGCGCCGCGAACGGCCGCTGGACTGCTGAAGGCGGGCTTTCGGACAAGACCTCCGAACAATTGCTCGAGGACGTCGGAACCCGCCTGCGCGCCCTCGAACCGAGCCACGATCCCCAGCTCTCGATCTGGAACGACATGCGCGAGCAGTACCGCAAGGCGCTCGAGTTGCGCTGGAGCCTGGTGGAACAGGCCGAGGGCTCGCTGCCCCGATCGCTGATGCTGATGGTCGTCGCGTGGCTGGTCCTGATCTTCGCAATCTTCGGTTTCCGGGCACCGCGGAACCCCGTGGTCATGACGGGCTTCATCGCGGCTGCGGCTCTGATCGGCGGAGCGATCTACCTGATCGTGGACATGGACGCGCCCTTCGACGGGCCTATCCAGATCTCGCCCGCTCCCTTGCAGAGGGCGCTGACGGAAATGCGCCGGTAGAACGGCCAAAAGGCCACCGGCCGGAACAGCGGCGTGCCCGCCGCGTCGACCCGCATGGCCTTGGCCGTCCGTCGCTCAGCCCGCCGTCACTGCGGGAACGAGGCCGTGGCGGAGCATGACCTCCTTCACCGCGGCGGGATCGGGCGGCCCGCCACCGACCAGCAAACCGGCGATCTCACGAAAATATCCGGCCCCCAGTACGCCGGGCGACAGGATGCAGAGGCAACTCGCCGCCCGATCGCTGTCGTTCCGGAAGCCGTGGACGACGCCGCGCCGAATGAAGGCCGACTGGCCGGGTTGCAAGGCGATGTCGCGACCATCGATCGTGAACGTCAAGGTTCCGTCGAGACCGTAGAGCGTCTCGTCCCAGCTCTCGTGGTGGTGAGGCACGGGAACCTTCCCCTTGGGAGCCACGGTCATCCGAAAGACGTCGACGCTGCCTTCGGTTTCGTCCTTGTCGTGCAGGAACTCCAGGAGCAGCCCACCGATGCTGATCGTTTCGGCCACCGGAACCTCCCCAATCTTGCCCGCGATGCCCCGATCCTAGCGATCTGACGAAGAGGAAGCCACGGTTTCCGCCACGGGCTTGGCCGCCATCAGGCCACCGTCGTCGTGCTCTGCGCCGGCCGCCAGACCAGGAGCCGCTTCTCGATCATCGTCACCAGCGCGTCGATGGCGATGACGAAGATCGCCAGGATCAGCATGCCCGAGAACACGCCGGTCACGTCGAAGACGCTCTCTGCCTCGTGGATCTTGTAGCCGAGCCCGGCCGAGGATCCGAGATATTCGCCCACGACAGCGCCGACCAGCGCGAAGCCGACCGAGGTGTGCAGCGAGGAGAACATCCAGGTCAGCGCCGAAGGCCAGTAGACATGCTTGAAGAGCTGGCGCTCGTTCATCCCGAGCATGCGCGCATTGGCCAGGATCGTCGGCGAGACCTCGCGCACGCCCTGGTAGACGTTGAAGAACACTATGAAGAAGACGAGCGTGAAGCCCAGCGCCACCTTCGACCAGATGCCCAGCCCGAACCAGAGCGCGAAGATCGGCGCCAGCACCACGCGCGGCAGGGCGTTCGCCGCCTTGATATAGGGATCGAACACAGCCGAGAGCAGCTCGCGGCGCGCGAAGGCGAAGCCGAACAGGATGCCGGCGAGCGAACCGATGACGAAGGCGAGCACCGTCTCGGTCAGCGTGATGCCGAGATGCCAGTAGATGTCGGCGCTGGTGAGCTGCTTGAAGGTCCGCGTCAGCACCGCAACCGGCGTCGAGAAGAAGAACTGGATCGTCTTGACGTCGCCGAACAGGCTCGTGGTCGTCGCAACATGCCAGAACAGCAGGAATGAGATCATCACCAGGATCTGGAGCGAGATGAGCTTCAGCCGCCTCACGATGCGTCTCCTCCGACGAGTTCGCGGCCCTCGCCCATCGCATAAGCCTTCTGCACCTCGACGCGGAGCGAGGTCCAAATGTCGCGATGGATCTCGTGGAAGGCCTTCTCCAGCCGGATGTCTGCGATATCGCGCGGACGCGGCAGGTCGACCTTGTAGTCCGCGACGATCCCCGCCGCCGGCCCTGCCGACATCACCACGACGCGGTCGGACAGCGCGATCGCCTCTTCGAGGTCGTGCGTCACGAACATCAGCGCCTTGCGGTCGCGGGACCAGAGGTCGAGCAGGAGATTGCCCATGATCTGCCGCGTCTGCGCGTCGAGCGGCCCGAAGGGCTCGTCCATCAGCAGGATCTCGGGGTTGCGGATCAGCATCTGCGCCAGGCTGACGCGCTTGCGCTGCCCGCCCGAGAGCATGTGCGGGTAGCGGTCGACGAAGGTCCGCAGGCCTACGCGGCCCAGCCATTCGCGCGCGCGCTGGTCCGCCTCGCTATCGGGCACGCCCATCGGCTCCAGCGCGACCTTGACGTTGTCCAGCGCCGTTTTCCACGGCATCAGCGCGTCCTGCTGGAAGAGATAGCCGGCGCGGCGGTTCAAGCCCACGAGCGGCTTGCCGAATATGCCGACAGAACCTGCCGACGGCGACAGCAGCCCCGCCGCCGCGTTGAGCAGCGTGGACTTGCCGCAACCGGTCGGCCCGACGATCGAGACGAACTCGCCGGGATGGACCTTGAGGTCGACGCCCTTGACCGCCTGATAGCGCCCGCCATCGGCGAGATGGAAAGTGATGTCGATGCCGCCGAGCGCCACCGCCGGATCCCCCGACGAAACCGGCGCTGCCCCCGCATGAGCATGCGGGCGATCCTGCAACTCCATGAAATCCGTTTCCTCGTCGGCCGCCTTGCGCGGCGCCGTCAGCTTTTCTGTGTCGCCGAAATTAATAGGCGATCGTTCCGGGAAGGCAACGCCGCCACGCCATGCGGCTGCCCGCCGCTTGCATCGATCCGCTGACGCAGCCATATGGCTGAGCCGACCCGACCCCGCAGGAGCCGAGCCGAACGCCATGGCCGACATCGAACAAGCCATGAAGGCGCTCGTCGAGTTCATGCAGGCCAATCAGCAATGGGCGATACCGATCGTGTTCGCGGTCGCCTTCGCCGAATGCGTCGCGATTCTCTCCTGGCTCGTGCCGGCCACGGTGTTCTTCACCACCTTCGGCGCCGTCGCGGGGGCCTCGGGCCTCAACCTCGTGCCGCTCGCGCTGGCGGCCTCGCTCGGCGCCGGTGCCGGCTTCTGGGTGTCCTACTGGGCGGGGCTCGTCCTCGGCCCGCGCGTCCACGACTACTGGCCCTTCACCAAGAACCCCGAACTGCTGGACCGCGGCCACGCCTTCTTCGAGAAATGGGGCATTGCCAGCATCCTGATCGGACACTTCTTCGGGCCGCTGCGGGCGGTGATCGCGATCGTCGCCGGCCTCGTCGCCATGCCGTTCTGGGCCTTCCAGCTCGCGAACTGGGCCGCCTCCTTCGCCTGGGGCTTCGGATTGCTCTACGGCGTCGGCCGCATCAGCGAATTCCTCGCGCGCTGAAGCCGCCAGTAAGCTGACTGCCGGGTGAACGCGGCATTCGGCATCGGTTCAATTCGAAAAGCGCCTATTCACGTCGTCGCATCGCGGCACGCCACCATCTCGGCGAGCGCGGCGCGGCACGCTGAACGGCTCCAAGCCGCCAGCGTCGTCTGGCGGCGGGACCCGGCCCCCGTCGGATGCGACGATCCGGGCCGACCCAACGAGGTCCCTGCCATGACGATGTCCCGTTTCTTGCTTCCCCTCGTCGCCCTTGCCGCCATGGGCGGCCAGGCTTTCGCCCAGACCGCGACGCAGCCAGCCCCCGCCGCGAAGCCAGCCGCGCCTGTCACGGCGCCCGCCGCCCCGGCAACGCAGGCGGCCCCTGCGACCAAGCCGGCGACACCTGCTGCCGCCCAGCCCGCTGCCACCCAGACCAAGAAGATCAATATCAACACGGCCACCGCCACCGAGCTCGACACCCTCAAGGGCATCGGCGAGGCCCGTTCCAAGAAGATCATCGAGGAGCGGAGCAAAGCGAAATTCAAGGATTTCGCCGATCTGGTGAAACGCGGGACCCTGCCCTCAAACGTCGAGGCCGAGATCAAGGACAAGGTCACCTTCTGATCGACGAAAGGCCTCCGGCGCCCTGCGCCGGAGGCCTTCGCCAATCACGGCATCGATCCCGGCGACCTCAGCTAAAGCAGGCCGAGAACGATCGCCAGCATCATCGCCAGAGACAGCGCCAGCACAATCCGGATGACAATGGGCGCTTCGAGAATCCGCAAGAGTTCCATCGCAGCCTCCCCAGGCAGCAGGCAAACACGATCCGTCTTAAGCAAGAAACTCAGTAGACGAGCAGTTCGACCGCGATCCACGCGATCACGGCCAAGGCGAGCCCCGCTATCAGCACGACCAGCACCGGCCGCCCCAGGAAACCCTGCCGCGCCTCGACGGGCGTCTCCACCGCCGGGTCGGCATCGCTGTGATCGTCGGCCCGCAGCGGCGCCAACGGGTCGCCGCCACGCAGCTTTTCCAGATCCTGCACGGGCACTCTGGGCCGGGCATCGACAGGCATGTCCGTCTCCTTGGTGTTTCGCCGGCCTTTCGGCCGCGCACCACAAGGGAAACGCCTGTCGGCCCATGGTGTTCCTGAACCACCCAAACGGAGCGGGCGGCGGCCTTTCGACCGCCGCCCGCAAATGATCAAAGACCTTCGATATCAATCGGTTACGAGGGAAACCAGAATCGATCCCGCAACCGTTTGAATCAATCTCTCAAGCCAGGCTCAGTTCTTGGTCTTGTCGACCAGGGCCTTGGCCTTGATCCACGGCATCATGTCGCGGAGCTTGGCGCCGACTTCCTCGATCGGATGGGCGGCATAGCGGGCGCGGGTCGCCTTGAACGAGGTCTGGTTGACCTTGTTCTCGAGCATCCAGTCGCGGGTGAACTTGCCCGACTGGATGTCGGTGAGGACGCGCTTCATCTCGGCCTTGGTCTCGGCCGTGATGATCCGCGGGCCGGTGACGTACTCGCCGTACTCTGCGGTGTTCGAGATCGAGTAGTTCATGTTGGCGATGCCGCCCTCATAGATGAGGTCGACGATCAGCTTCACTTCGTGGAGGCACTCGAAATAGGCCATCTCGGGAGCATAGCCCGCCTCGGTCAGCGTCTCGTAGCCAGCCTTGATCAGCTCGACCAGGCCGCCGCAGAGCACGACCTGCTCGCCGAAGAGATCGGTCTCGCACTCTTCCTTGAAGGTGGTCTCGATGATGCCGGCGCGRCCGCCGCCATTGGCCGAGGCGTAGGAGAGGCCGAGGTCATGGGCGTTGCCGGTCGCGTCCTGATGGATCGCGATCAGGGTCGGCACGCCGCCGCCGCGCTGATACTCCGAGCGCACGGTGTGGCCGGGGCCCTTCGGGGCGACCATCAGCACGTCGAGGTCCTTGCGCGGCTCGATCAGGTTGAAATGCACATTGAGGCCGTGCGCGAACAGGAGAGCGGCGCCCTCCTTCATGTTCGCGTGCAGCTCGTCGCGATAGATGTCGCCCTGCAACTCGTCCGGGGTCAGCATCATCATGATGTCCGACACCTTGGCGGCCTCGGCCGGCGTCATCACCTTGAAGCCGGCATCCTCGGCCTTCTTGCGCGTGGCCGAACCGGCCTTGAGCGCGATGATGATATCCTTGACGCCGGAATCGCGCAGGTTCAGCGCATGGGCATGGCCCTGCGAGCCATAGCCGACGATGCAGACCTTCTTGCCCTTGATCAGGTTGATGTCGGCATCACGATCGTAATAGACGCGCATGGGTGTCTCCTTTGTCACGCGTTGTTCGTCTTCCGGCCCGGATCGTTCTGTGCCGCGCCGTAGAGGGTGAGAAACTGCTCGGTCGCGCGCTCCGCATCGCGCGCGATTTCGGCCCTGCTCAGGGTCAGCGTATCGCCGAGCAGCAGCCGGATCTGGACGTCGCGGCCCGCGAGGCCGAAGAAAGTGCGGAAAGCCGTCTCGGTATCATCGAAGGCGATGAGGCCCGCCTCCCGGCCGGCATCGAGCACCGGCTTCAGCCGCTCGCCGATGGCGAAGCGGCCGTTCGCCAGCACGATCGAGCCGAGATTGCCGTCGCGGGACGCCGCCTGGCTGACGGCGACGCGGTTGAGCGCGATCGAGGTCGGGCTTGAAATCACGTCGAGCCAGTTCGCAGCGAAGCCCTTCAGGCTCTCGCGCAGGGTGCCGGCGTCGAGATTCTGCCGGTCGTAATTGCCTGCCCTCACCTTCGAGGCCTGCCATTGCACCGTCGCGGTCAGCAGACCGTCGCGGTCGCCGAACCACTTGTAGAGCGTTTCCTTGGAGCAGCTGGCGCGCCGCGCCACCGCGGTCATCGTGAGCCCGCTGCCCTTCTCGACCATCAGGCTCAGCACGGCGTCGAGCACGGCCTGCTGGCGCGCGGTCAGCGCCTCGCCTTGCGTCTCTGCCTGAGCCTGCGTCATGGTCTCGGAAAAATCCAGTACCGTACGTTACGGTTCAGTCCTCTAGCGCAGCCGCTGCCCGTGGGCAAGCGTTTTTCAGGACTGGCGGCGGGCCGTGGAAGAATTATCTCTGGAGCTCGATCGCCTGAAGAACGGAGCCTTGCATGAGCCTGCCCAACGCCGCCGATATCGTCGCATTCTGGCGCGAGGCCGGTCCCGAAAATTGGTTCGCCAAGGACGATGCCTTCGATGCCGAGATCATCCGGCGCTTCCTGCCCGTTCATGAGGCTGCAGCGGCCGGAAAGCTCGGCACCTGGGAGGCGACGCCCGAAGGTGTCTATGCACTGGTGATCTTGCTCGATCAGTTCCCGCGCAACATGTTCCGCAACAGCCCGCGCGCCTTCGCCACCGACCAGCAGGCGCTCGCCATTGCGGAGCGCGCCATCGCGCGCGGCTTCGACGACGCCTACGAGGCACCCGAGAAGCGCTTCTTCTACATGCCTTTCATGCACTCCGAAGAGCTGGCGGATCAGGAGCGCTGCATCGCGCTCTGCGCCGCCGCCGAGGATCCCGAGGGCGTGAAATACGCCGAGGTTCATCGCGACATCATCCGCGATTTCGGACGCTTCCCCCATCGCAACCCGGTGCTCGGGCGCGCGACCACGGCACCGGAGAGAGCTTTCCTCGACGAGGGCGGCTTCAGCGGCTGAAACTCAGCCGCCCTGCTGGCTCGCCATCCGCTGCAGGAAGATCGCGGCGATCGTCAGGATAAACCCCGCCCACCACAGCGGCGAGCGCAGGCTCTTGCCGCTGCCTAGCGGTTCGGCCGGCGCCCGGCCGAACAGGCGCATCAGCACCGGCCCGGCAAGGCAGGCAAAACCGACGAGGCCGAGCCCCAGCGCGACCAGGCTGAGCACCTCTGGCGTCAGCGCCATGCTCACATCGCCTCTGGGCCGCGGCTCATCGCGGCGATGCCGGTGCGGGAGACTTCCGTAAGGCCGACCACCGTCATCATCTTGATGAAGCGCTCGATCTCCTCGGTCGAGCCGGTCAGCTCGAAGACGAAGGAGGTCAGCGAAGCGTCGAGGGTGCGTGCGCCGAAGGCTGACGCCAGCCGCATCGCCTCGACCCGGTACTCGCCCTTGCCGACGACCTTGACCARGGCGAGCTCGCGCTCCAGCGCCTCGCCCTGCTCGGTCAGGTCGACGACGCGGTGAACCGGGACGAGCCGGTCGAGATGCGCCTTGATCTGGTCGATGACGCTGGCGGTGCCGGAAGTCACGACCGTGATGCGCGAGAGATGCTTCTCATGCTCGGTTTCGGAGACGGTGAGGCTCTCGATATTGTAGCCGCGTCCAGAGAATAGCCCGGCGATGCGGGCAAGAACGCCCGGTTCGTTGTCGACGATCACCGCCAAAGTGTGGCGCGCGACCGGCTGGGACTTCGGGGCGTTCGGATAGTGGGTGGCGGGCTTCGACATGACGGACCTGTAGGCGGGTTGGAGCGAAAGATGGGCTGAGAGGAAGGCTCAGGATTGGCGGAGATCGACGAGGGCGGGTTCGTCCACCTCGTCCTGCTCGACGATCCAGGGCTCGTCGAGCGCAGCGGCAAGCCATTCACGATAGGCCGGTAGCGCGAGCACCGCCCGCATATAGTCCTGCGAGGCCGGATCGACGGCGATGGCGTAGGTGTCGAGGCGGGTGACGACCGGAGCGTACATCGCATCCGCCGCCGAGAACGCGCCATAGAGGAACGGGCCTTCTCCGCCGAAGCGCTCGCGCGCCTGCCGCCACAGCGCGGTGATGCGCTCGACGTCGCGGGCAACGCCCGGCCCGAGGTCGCGGGCCGGGAAGCGCTTGCCGAGATTCATCGGGCAGGCACCGCGCAGCGCCGTGAAGCCGGCATGCATCTCGCTCGAGATGGCGCGCGCATGAGCGCGGGCTTTCGGTTCGCGCGGCCAGATCCCGGCCTCAGGATGCCTGTCGTGCAGATATTCGCATATGGCCAGCGTCTCCCAGACGGCGACATCGCCATCGACCAGCGTCGGCACGGTGCCGCCGCTGCCGCGAGCCTCAGCGAAGATCGCTTCCTTGAAGCCGGGCTCGTCGAGCGGGATCAGCTTTTCGGTGAAGGCTATCCCCTTGGCGCGCATCAGCAGCCAGGCTCTCAGGGACCATGACGAATAGCATTTGTTGCCGATCAGCAGCTTCATGCGGCCACGCTCTCGGCTTCGCCGACGAAATCAAGCGCCGCCGCGACATGCAGCGCGGTGGTGTCGAAAACCGGAACCGGAAAATCCGCCTGCGAGACCAGGAGCGTGATCTCGGTGCAGCCGAGGATCACGCCGTCGGCGCCCTCCTCTCGCACCGCCCGCTCGACGATGGCACGATAGCGCTCGCGCGAGGCCGCCTCGACACGGCCGCGGCACAGCTCTTCATAGATGATGCGGTGAACCTCGTCGCGTTCCTGCGGCTGCGGCACCAGCGACTCGACACCGAAAGCCTTCAGCCGGTCGCGATAGAAGTTCTGCTCCATGGTGAAGCGCGTCGCCAGCAGCAGCGGCTGGCGGGACGGTGTGGCGCGGATCGCCCGCGCCGTCACATCCGCCAGATGCAGGAAGGGCAGCTTGGTCGCGCCCGTGATCCGGTCGGCCACCTTATGCATGGTGTTGGTGCAGAGCACGAGGCAGGAGGCGCCGGCGCGTTCCAGCCGGCGCGCGCTCTCGGCCAGCGCCGCGCCCGCAGCTGCCCAATCGCCCTGCGCCTGCATCTCGGCGATGCCAGCGAAATCGACCGAATGCAGCAATACGTCGGCCGAGTGCAGCCCGCCAGCGCGCGCCCGCACGCCCTCGTTGAGCAGCCGGTAGTAGACCGCGGTCGACTCCCAGCTCATCCCGCCGATCAGACCGATGGTGGCCATGGTGTTTTCCTTCTCGGACCGCTGCCGTCATTCTCGGGCGAAGCAGGGCTTCGACCCGAAAACCTCCTGACGGAAGGGCGCCGGCCGGCGCCTCGCTCCGCCTGAGATGCTCGGGTCAAGCCCGAGCATGACGATGCTTCGTCAAACGAGCTGCTTGCCCTTGGCGTCGATGATCTGGCCGGTATCGCCTTCGAAATCGGGCAGGATCATCTCGTTATGCGCCTTGCCCGACGGGATCATCGGGAAGCAGTTCTCTTCCTTGGCGACGTGGCAGTCGAAGATCACCGGGCCGGGCGTCTCGATCATCTCCATGATCGCGGCGTCGAGCTTTGCGGGATCGTCGCAGCGGATGCCGTGGCCGCCATAGGCCTCGGCGAGCTTCACGAAGTCCGGCAGGGACTGCGAATAGCTCTCMGAATAGCGCCCGCCATGCAGCAGYTCCTGCCACTGSCGSACCATRCCCATRTAYTCGTTGTTSAGGATGAAGATCTTGACCGGCAGCCGGTRCTGCACCGCGGTCGACATCTCCTGCATGTTCATCAGGATCGAGGCCTCTCCCGCGACATCGATGACCAGCGCCTTGGGATGCTTCATCTGCACGCCGATCGCCGCCGGCAGGCCGTAGCCCATCGTGCCAAGCCCGCCCGAAGTCATCCAGCGGTTCGGCTCCTGGAAATGCAGATACTGCGCCGCCCACATCTGGTGCTGGCCGACCTCGGTCGTGATGTAGGTGTCGCGATCCTTGGTCAGCGCATGGAGCCGCTCCAGCGCGTATTGCGGCTTGATGATCGTATCGGACTGCTTGTAGGCGAGGCTTTTGCGGCCGCGCCAGCCTTCGATCTGCGTCCACCAGGTGGCGAGCGCCGTCTTGTCGATCTGCGGGCTGCTCTCGCGCCAGATCCGGACCATGTCTTCGAGGACATGGGCGCAATCGCCGACGATGCCGATATCGGCCTTGACCGTCTTGTTGATCGAGGACGGGTCGATGTCGATATGGATCTTCTTCGAGCGCGGCGAGAAGCCGTCGATCCGCCCGGTGATGCGGTCGTCGAAGCGCGCGCCGATATTGATCATGACGTCGCAATCATGCATCGCCAGATTGGCCTCGTAGGTGCCGTGCATGCCGAGCATCCCGAGCCACTGCTTGTCCGCCGCCGGGAAAGCGCCGAGCCCCATCAGCGTCGAGGTGACCGGATAGCCTGTCAGCCGCGCCAGCTCGCGCAGCAGCGCCGAAGCGTGCGGCCCGGAATTGATCACGCCGCCGCCCGTATAGAAGACCGGCTTCTTCGCGCCGGCGATCAGTTCGACCGCCGCCTTGATCTTGGCGAGGTCGCCCTTGACCACCGGGCGGTAGGTCTTGTGCTGGTTGTCGCGCGGGCGGCTATAGGTGCCGGTCGCGAACTGGATGTCCTTCGGGATGTCGATGACGACCGGGCCCGGGCGGCCGTTCGCCGCGACATAGAAGGCCTCGTGCAGCACCCGCGGCAGATCGTGGATGCTCTTCACCAGATAATTGTGCTTGGTGCAGGAGCGGGTGATGCCGACGGTATCGCATTCCTGGAAGGCGTCGGAGCCGATCAGATGCGTCGGAACCTGGCCGGTAATGACGACGAGCGGGATCGAGTCGAGCAGCGCATCGGTCAGGCCGGTGACGGCGTTGGTCGCGCCGGGGCCGGAGGTGACGAGCACGCAGCCCACCTTGCCAGGGCCGGAGCGGGCATAGCCCTCGGCGGCATGGACCGCGCCCTGCTCGTGCCGGACGAGGACATGCTTGACCTTGTCCTGCTGGAAGATGGCGTCGTAGATCGGGAGTACGGCGCCGCCGGGATAACCGAACAGGTGCTCGACACCCTGGTCCTGAAGCGCGCGGACGACCATCTCGGCGCCGGTCATCATCTCGCTCATTACGCTCTCCTGAGGCTGATCTTCTGGTCTGGGAATTCAGGCAATAAAAAAGGCCCTCGGAGGGGCCTGGGCGTGCGCTGGCGTCGGGGACGCCCGGTTGTGAAACCGGCCCCTACCAGCGCACCTCTACGATAATAAGCTTGCGCATCGCGCTCATGGTCCTTGGCAGAAGTTGCGCGAACGCTAGCGGAGAGCGCCCTCTCGGTCAAGCGTCAACAACATGGTTACCGGCGGGTCTGCGGCACTCGCGAAAATCCGGTGACGCTACGGAACGATTTCTCAATCCGTCCTTCGTAGTATCCGCGCGCTCAAACCGGGACGGACATGTACTACGAAGTCCACAGCGAGAACATCGCGGCGCGCAGCCATGCGCCGCAGATCGCCAAGATCCTGCGCCGCTTCGCGTTGCATGAGCGCGAGGGCGCCCCGGTCGCCTATGAGGAGTTCGCGGCGGAAATCCTGCCCCTTTTCGGCGAAGATCTGATGATCCTCGAGCCCACGGGAGACGGCGACTATCGCTGGCTGCATTTCGGGCGCGAGATCGTGCGCTATTCCGGCGCCACCCGCCTAGGGCAGTGCGTCTCGGGCATGCGCCCGCAGGTCGCGCGCTTTACTATCGACAGCCTTGACCAGGCTCTGGCCGAAGACCGGCCGCTCTACACCGTGCATCGCTCGAGTAGTACGGTGCGCGTCGCGCTCTGGGAGCGACTGTTGCTGCCGACGATCGCCCGGGACGGTCGCCGCTTCGTGCTCGCCTTCGGGCGGCCGCTGCAGTTCCGCGAGGATTTGCTCAACGCCGTGCTCGACACCTCACCGAGCGGCATTGTGGCGCTGCGCGCGATCCGGGACGACCTTGGCGGCATCGAGCAAGCTGTCGTTGTCACCGCCAATCGCCGCGCGGCCGAGCTCAGCGGGCGCCCCGACACCGATCTCCTCGACACCGACGGGCGCGAGAGCCTGCCCTTCCTCTCCGACCCGTCGATCTGGCAACGCTGCGTCTACGCGGTTGAGCTCCAGCGCGCCGATACGCTGGAGACGTCCTTCACGCAGCAGGGCAAGACGCTCTGGCTGCGCATCGCCATCGCCCCGCTGGGGGACGGCCTGCTGCTGACCCTCACCGACATCACCGACCTCACCGTCGCCAACCAGACGCTGCAACTGCGCGCCGCCACGCTCGCGCTGGAGATCGGCCGCGAACGGGCGACGCGGCGGGCGCTGTCCGAGGAGATCGGCCAGCGCGAGGAGCGCGAGCGCGAGCTCAGACGCCTGGCCGAAACCGATCCGCTCACGGCGCTGCTCAACCGCCGCTCCTTCACCGAGAAGGCCAACGCGGCCATCGCGGCGAGCGAGATGGACGGGTCCGAGATGTCGCTGATCATCGTCGACCTCGATCATTTCAAGCTGGTCAACGACAGCTACGGCCATCCGGCTGGCGATGCCGTGATCCGCGCCTTCGCCGATCTTCTGCTCGGGCAGTTTCGCAACGAGCGCAATCTCGTCGGGCGTTTCGGCGGCGAGGAGTTCGGCATCCTGCTGAGGGATTGCAACCTATCGGCCGCGGCTTCGAGTGCGCGCCAGATTCAGGATGCTCTGCTGAACCGCTCCATGCCGGTTTCCGAGACCCTGGCACTGCACGTCACGGCAAGCCTCGGCATCGCCTCGCTTCACGCCGGCGAAGGGCTCGCCTCGCTGACCGCGCGGGCGGATCAGGCGCTCTACCGCGCCAAGAACGAAGGCCGCAATCGCCTCGGCCTCGCCGCGCCGCCTGATGCCGTGGCGGCCGCCGCCTGATCAGCTAGCGAGAGCTTCCAGGGCAACGTCGAGCGCCTCGTCCGGCACGACCGCGCGCCACCCCGCCATCTGATGCCGGAACCATGTCACCTGCCGCTTGGCATAGGCGCGCGTATCAGCCTGCCCACGCCGGATCGCCTCGTCCAGCGTGATCTCGCCGTCGAGATGGGCGATCAGCCCGGGCACGCCATGGGCGCGCATGATCGGTAGCAGCGGATCGAGCCCGCGCCCTTTCAGCCGCTCGACCTCGTCGAGCGCGCCGGCCGCGATCATCGTCTCGAAACGCCGGTCGATCTGCTGGCGCACGGCTTCGCGCTCGGGATGGAGGAAAAGCCGCAGCAGCCCCTCCTCGCCGAGCGGTCCTTGCTCTCGCCCGCCCTGGAAGCTTGCCAGCGAGCGCCCGGTCGCGCGGAAGATTTCGAGCGCCCGCATGATCCGCATGCGGTCGGTCGGCCGTAATCGCTCCCCCATCAGCGGATCGCAGGCCGCCAGCTCGGCATGGAGCGCCGCCGTATCGAGTCCATCGGCATGGGCGCGAAAGGCGGTCCGCACACTCTCGGGAACCGCCGGCATGGCCGAGAACCCCTCGGTCACCGCCTTGAAATAGAGGCCGGTGCCGCCGACCAGGATCGGCAGCGAGCGCTGCCTCTGCAAATCCGCCAGCAGCGTCGCCAGATCCTCGGCATAGCGCATCGCCGAATAATTCACGGCGCCGTCGACATGGCCGTAAAGACGGTGCGGCGCCATGGCTTCCTCCGCCTCGCTCGGCCGGGCGGTCAGGATCCGCAGATCGCCATAGACCTGCATGGAATCGGCGTTGACGACGGTTCCCCCGGTGCGGCGCGCGATCTCGATCGCCAGCGCGGACTTGCCGCTGGCGGTCGGACCTGCGATGAGCACCGCCCTGAGCTGTCTTTCCGCCTGTCCCACCGGTCCTCGCATGCTTGTCGCCACACTCGTATCCGCCCACGGCCAGGCGCTGGTCGGCGATGCGCTTCTCGCCCGCCTCACCCGCACCGTTCCGGGAGTGGTCCGCACCGCTGCGCTCGACCCCATGATCGCCGCCGATCTCTTCGCGGAAGCTGCCGATGCGCGCAAGCTCGAAGCTGATATCCGTACGGCGCTGGAGGGCGCTGCGATCGACGTCATCGTCCAGCCGGCCGCGGCGCGCCGCAAGGCACTGTTCCTCGCCGATATGGATTCGACCATGATCGGGCAGGAATGCATCGACGAGCTCGCGGCCGTCGTCGGCCTCAAGGAGCATGTCGCGGCGATCACCGAACGGGCGATGCGCGGCGAGATCGAGTTCGAGCCCGCGCTGCGAGAGCGCGTCGCGCTGCTCAAGGGCGTGCCGCTCTCGGTCGTCGACGAGATCATCCGCGACCGCATCACCCTGACGCCCGGCGGACGAGAACTCGTCCATACCATGCGCGCCAACGGCGCCTATGCCGCACTCGTCTCGGGCGGCTTCACGGTATTCACCGGCCCGATCAGCGCGACGATCGGCTTCGACGAGCATCGCTCCAACACGCTGCTGGCCGATGACGGCATCCTGCGCGGCGAGGTCGCAGATCCCATCCTCGGCAAGCAGGCCAAGCTCGATGCCCTCATCGAGCTGCGTGCACGGTTCGGACTGTCAACGGAAGCGACGCTGGCCGTCGGCGACGGCGCCAATGACCTGGCCATGCTCGGTGAAGCCGGGCTGGGTGCAGCCTTCCGCGCCAAGCCGGCCGTCGCCGCGGCCGCCGACGCCAGGCTCGACCACGCCGACCTCACCGCCCTGCTCTACGCCCAGGGCTATACCGGAAGCGAGATCGTCCGGGTCTGAGCCAGGAGCGGCAAGCGCGTCCCTTCCCGGGTGAAGCGAAGCAAAGACCCGGGCTGCTTCTCCCCGAAAAGCCTGCTCAGTCGACGATGAAGAGCTTCGCCCCGGTCGTTGTCGCCGAGCGATGGGCTTCGGCGCCGTCGGCGACCTGATAGCTCATGCCGGCTTTGAGCGGCATCACGCGCCCATCCGCGAGCGTGGTCTCCATCTCGCCCTCCAGGCACAGGATGATGTGGCCCTTGGAGCACCAGTGATCGGCGACATAGCCGGGCGAGTACTCGACCATGCGGACGCGGATGCGGTTCTCCTCCGGTCCGAAATACTGGACGCGCCAGATCGCTTCGCCGCTGTCGCCGGCATGGTGCTCAGGCGGGATCGTCGACCAGTCGGTGGTGACGAAGGGGATTTCGCTGATCTTCATCTGGCCTCTCCCGGCGCACCCGGATTTCCGGGGCCGCGTCGCGAAGCTCTAGCCATGTTCCGACATGCCGCGCCAGCGCGCTTCCCTCGCCGCCGGTCTGCAATCACGGCATGAACAGCGCAGCCAGGGCCACGCTCGCAGCCGCGATCCACCTCGGCCTCACGATTATGGAATGCCACCCTTGCCGAGCGAGGGGACACGGAATGTGCTTCGATCGAGCGGAGATAGGCCCTGAACGGTCAGCCCCTTGTCGGCTGCGATCCCCGGCTGCTGTTGCGTGCGCGTGCCGCTATTGGGCGCCGCCGGGACAAGTTTCGACGATGACAGCACGCATTCCGGATAGGGCTCGCAGGGCCGTGGGGTAGCCGGCTTGTCCTCCGCGATGGCCATCGAGCCGGCAGAGATCGTCAACAACGCGATGGACACAAGGCGTATCATCATCTCCGTCCCTCCCCTGGTATTGACGGCACGATTGATGTCGAAACGGCCCTGAAGCCGAACACCACCGGCCGCTCCAGAAGCTGCTTGAGGGCGACCTCGTTGCTATCGGCCCGGCTGTAAGTTCCCCCTGGCGCACCGCCCAGCAGCGCCGAGACGCGATCCTCCAGGCCTTTGATACGCGCTTCGCTCGGGGGTGTAGCTCCGGCTCCCGCCGGCTCGGCCTCGGCAGTCGAAGTCGCCGCGCGGGCGGCTGCGCTGAGCGCGAAGTCACGGCTCCTGCGATGCTCGATCTCGCGGGTCATGAAGACGCGGTTGACCAACCTGAGCTGAATCTTGGCCGTGTAGGCTCCATCCTTCGTGGCGAGAACGCGTTCGTTGACGGCGAACGCCATGACACGCCGAAGAAAATCGTCTCTGCAATAGAGCTGCGTCGCAGGATCCTTGCACCAGATATCGAGACGGGCCGCCGCAGTCCCTGCAGAAACGCCATATGTCTCCGACACCGGGATCTTGATTTCTTCAGTGTCGTTGCGACCGCTGGAGAGGCCGAAATTCAAGCCGACATTATCGATAAGGCTCGAAGACTTGACCGCTTTGTTGATCGTAATGCCCGGAAACAGCGCCAGAGACAGCTTGATTTTATCACCGACGTCTCCGGCATCGATCTCGTAGTTGCTTTGCTTTCTGATCTTCTTGCCGCTCTCCAGCTCGGCTGTCGCGCTGAATGTCGGTCGCTTCAGATTTGCCTCCCGCTTCAGGTCTTCGCGGAGGCTAATATGTGCAATTCTGACCGCCTTGCCTAAAATCGCCTGGCTTTCATCGACATCTTCGATCACGGCCCAGACATCGCCGACATGGAGATCTTCCTCCGGCGGAAAGACCGGAATGATCCCCAGCTTGGCGATACTGTTGTTCCACGAAGCGGCGATCGACTCGGCAGTAATCGGCTCTTCCGCTCGAAAACTCAGATACTGCCAGATGACGATGACGCCCGCGAACAGGCCGATGCCCATGAGGTTCACCGGCGTGGAGGCGAGCCTCTTGATGCGGTCCCAGATGGCGACCTTGTCCAGAAATGCTTTGGCTGCGTTTACCCTGCCGCCGGACGGCGGCTCCGGCGACGGCGCTGGATTTTCTGCCGGTGGCTGCTGATCGGACATGCGCCGCATCCAGGCTGCGTAAAACAACCTATGGATGAATAATACAACCCATCGATCTGTCAACCAGCCTTGTGTCAACAAAAAAGGAGCCCCGTGAAGGGCTCCTTTCGAGATGGTCGATCGCAGCGCCGGCCAAGATTGCCGACGCGGAATCTCAGTTCATCGAGACGGCGACGAAGCGGACCTCACCCTGCCCGTTCGAGACCAGCAGAAGGGCCGACTTCTTGCCCTCCTTCTTCAGCGCGTCGAGCCGCTTGGTCACGTCCTGCGGAGCGTTCACCGGCTCCTGACCGACCTCGACGATCAGCTCGCCGACGAGGATGCGCTTGTCGGCGGCATTCGAGTTGGCGTCCACCTTGGTGATGAGCACACCCTTGAGGCCGTCCTTGATCGAGTAGCGCTTCCGCAGCTCGTCGGTCTGCGCCGAGAGCTCCAGGCCGAGCGCGCTCGTCACCGCGGGCTTCGGCGCCTCGGCGGCCGGCTTGTTCGCCGACGCCACCTGGACCTTCTCGCCATCCTCGAGGCGGCCGAGCTTGACCGTCTTGACCTCTTCCTTGCCCTTGCGGATCACCGTGATCGGCACATCCTTTCCGACCGGCGTCGCCGCGACGATGCGCGGCAGATCGCGCGAATCCTTCACGTCCTTGCCATCGAACTTGACGATGACGTCGCCGGTCTCGATCCCGGCGGGCTTGGCTGGGCCCTTGTCGTCGACGCCGGCGACGAGCGCGCCGCGCGCCGTGCCCAGGCCGAGGGCTTCGGCGGTGGCGTCATCGACAGTCTGGATGCGCACGCCAAGCCAGCCGCGCCGCGTCTCGCCGAACTCCTTGAGCTGATCGACGACGTTGGTCGCCAGCGTCGAGGGCACCGCGAAACCGATACCGACCGAACCGCCGGTCGGCGACAGGATCGCCGTGTTGATGCCGATCACCTCGCCCGCCATGTTGAACAGCGGGCCGCCCGAGTTGCCCTTGTTGATGGCCGCGTCGGTCTGGATATAGGTGTCGTACGGCCCCTGGCTGATGTCGCGGTTGCGGGCGGACACGATGCCCGAGGAGACCGAGCCGCCGAGGCCGAACGGGTTGCCGATCGCCATCACCGGATCGCCGATCCGCATCTTGTCGGAATCGCCGAACTTGACGGCCGGCAGCGGCTTGTCGTGCTTCACGCGGAGCACGGCGAGGTCGACCTTGGTATCCTTGCCGATGACCTCGGCCTTGAGCCTGAGTCCGTCGTTGAAGATCACCGTGATCTCGTTGGCATCACCGATGACGTGGTTGTTGGTGACGACGATGCCGGACGGATCGACCACGAAACCGGAACCGGCCGATTGCGAGCGGCGCTGCTGCGGCGCCTGGCGCTCGCCCTGCTGGTTGCGGCGGTTGAAGAATTCCTCGAACAGGTCGCCAAAGGGTGTGTCCGGACCGAGCTGCGGCAGCTGCGGCAGGTTGCGGCCCTTCTGGTCGTTGGTGGTCACCGCCGAGATGTTGACCACTGCCGGCATGACCTTGTCGACGAGATCGGCAAGGGAAGTTTGCCCTTGCAGCAGCGGAGTGTTGGCCTGCGCGTGCCCCGGCGTCAGAACCGGCGACGCCAACAACGCCAGGCCAGCGACGCCGGCAGCAAGAGCGATGCGGGCGGACCGGACTGCGGGAACGGATTTCGATGCCATATGAATCCTCATGTCGGAAAGATGCGGGCCGATCGATCCAGGCAGGCGCGCCCGTTGATTGAACTCCAAAATGCGGCGGAAGGGCGACGCACGATCATGTCATTGAACACGATCATGTGCCCTGCACCCTCATTCTACCAGCTACCGCGCGCGAACCATACCAGGAACACGCCCAGCACCGCCGAGCCGAGGCCGATGACCCGCATCCGGTCCGGCGGGGTTTCCGCCGCGCTCCGGAGGGCATCCTTCGCCAGATGCGGGATCGCGGCGAAAAGGATGCCCTCGATAGCGAAGACCAGGCCGAGCGCCGCGATGAAATCAAGCATTCGCGTCGCTCGCCATGATCAGGGCCGGGCCGTCGCGGGCGCGGCAGGTGCAGCAGGCGTCGCGGAGGCTCCGGCCTGACTATCCTGACGCTGCGCGTTCGGTCCGTTGAAGTAACGGAAGAACGGCGAATCCGGCGTCAGCACCATCCGGGTATCTCCAGGCTTGATGCTGGCTTCATAGGCCTGCATCGAGCGGTAGAAGGAGAAGAACTCCGGATCCTTGCCGAAGACTTCGGCGAAGACCTTGTTGCGTTCGGCCTCGCCCTCGCCCCGGATCACGTCCGAGTTCTGTTGAGCCTCGGCGACGATGACGGTGGCGTCCCGGTCGGCCCGCGCCTTGATCTCCTGCGACTGCTGGCCGCCGAGCGCGCGGGCTTCCGCGGCCTCGCGCTGACGTTCCGTCTGCATCCGCTGGAACACCGCCGCAGAGTTTGCCGCCGGCAGGTCGACACGCCGCAGCCGGACATCGACCACCGTCATGCCGAAGCGCGCGGCTTCACGGTTCACGTCGTCGCGGATGCGGTTCATCAGCCGCGAGCGCTCGGTCCGCACCACGGCGGTGAAGGTCGCCTCCGCCAGCACCGAGCGGACATTGCCGTTCACGATCGAAGCGAGCTGCGAGTTCGCACGGGGGATGTTGTTGACCGCCTGGTAGAAGCGCAGCGGATCGGAGATGCGATAGCGCGAGAAGGCATCCACCACGAGACGCTTCTGGTCCGAGGCGATGATTTCCTGCGCCGGCAGGTCGAGATCGAGGATGCGATTATCGAGCAGCGTCACCGTCTCGATCGGCGCGAACCACTTGAAGTAGAGGCCGGGCGCGGTCTTGACGGCGCGGACGGCGCCGAGACGGAGCACGATAGCCGACTGCGTCTGCGAGACCACGAAGGTGCAGGCATAAAGCACGACGGCGACGGCGGCGACGACGACCAGCAGGGCCGCGCGAAGGAAGGAGCCGTTCATCGGTTGGCCCCTCCCTGCAGACGGGAGCCCTGGACCTGTCGGCCCGCATTGAGCTGGTCGAGCGGCAGGTAGGGCACCACGCCCTGGCCGCCGGCGGGGTTGTCGAGGATGATCTTGTCAGTCCCGCCCATCACGCGTTCCATCGTCTCCAGGAAGAGCCGCTCGCGCGTCACCCCCGGAGCATTCTTGTACTGTTCGTAGACCGCGTTGAAACGGCTGGCCTGGCCGCGCGCTTCCGCCACGGTCTGCTCCTTGAAGGCCTCGGCCGACTGCACGAGCTGGGCAGCGCGGCCGCGCGCCTCAGGCACCACGCGGTTGGCGTAGGTCTGCGCCTCGTTGCGCAGGCGTTCCTGGTCGGCGCGCGCCGCCTGGACGTCGCGGAAGGCGTCGATGACCTGCTGCGGCGGGTCGACCTTCTGGAGCTGGACGAGGCGAATCTGCACGCCGGCATTGTAGCTGTTGAGCGTCTCCTGCATCAGCTGGCGCACCTCGGTCTCGATCGCACCGCGATCGGTGGTCAGCACCGGCTGAATGTTGCGGCGGCCGATGATCTCGCGCATCGCGCTCTCGGCCACGGCCTTCACCGTGCCCGGCGGATCCTGGATGTTGAAGACRTARTTCTCGGGCGCGGCCGGATCGATCTGCCATTGCACGATGAAATCGATGTCGACGATGTTCTCATCGCCGGTGAGCATCAGGCTTTCCTCGATCACGTCGGTCTGGCGCGAGGTGCGCACCGATTCGACCGTGCGGAAGCCGACCTCGGTCGTGATGACGTTCGTCACCTGCGGCTTGATCACGCTGCCGATCGGATAGGGCCAGTTCCAGTTGGCGCCCTCGCCCGTCTTGCCGACGAAGCGTCCGAACACGACGTTGAGGCCGACCTCGTTGGGCCGCACGAAATATACGCCGGATCCGAGCCAGATCAGCACAAGCAACAGAAGACCGAGCACGAGCCCGCGCCCGCCGATATTGCCGCCCGGTATCAGGTTCTTCAGCCGATCCTGGCTACGCCGCAGGATTTCCTCGAGATCGGGCGGATTGCCGTTGCCTCCGCCTGAGCCGCCCCCCCATGGGCCGCCGCCACCGCTACCTCCGCGCTGGCCCCAGGGTCCACCCCCGCCGCTGCCACCGCCGCTCTGATTGCTCCAAGGCATCCCCGAGCCGATCCCTTCCGTTCTGTCGGCCGAGCCATAGGCGAATAGCGGCCGCTTGTCAGCGTCTTCGGCTGAAGACGCTGGGCTGAGTTGGTCATGGGCCACGGATTCGTCAACGGCGCAAGCCATTCATCGTGAATGGAAAGCGGCGATCAGCCGCGCCTGCGGTAGGTGACGAAGGTATAAGGATACTCGTTGTCGGCATCGACGTGGTGACGTTCCTTTGCTCCCGCGTCGAAGGCGCCAGGCTCCCAATCCGGGAAAAGCGCGTCGCCCGCCGGCTTGGCATGGACGAGCGTCAGCTCCAGCCGATCCGCGAAGGGCAGTGCCTGCCGATAGACCTCGGCGCCACCGGCGACCGTGACGGAATCCGCATCGCTCGCCGCGGCCACCGCCTGCCCCATCGCCAGCGCCTCGTCGAGCGAATGCGCGACTCTGACGCCATCGGGCGCGAAGCCCTCATCGCGGGTCAACACGATGATCTCGCGCCCCGGGAGGGGCTTGCCGATGGATAGGAAGGTCTTGCGCCCCATCAGCACGGGGCGACCCATCGTCAGGCTGCGAAACCGCTGCAGATCTCGCTTGAGCCGCCAGATCAGGCGATTGTCGTCGCCGATCACGCCATTGTCGGCGACGGCCGCGATCAGCACGATCGGGCGCTTCTCCATGCTTCAATCCTCCGCGCCCAATCTCCTGAGCGCCTCGCCCTCCAGCCGCTTCACCGTCCACTCGTCCTGCGCCTTGGCGCCGATCGAACGGTAGAAAACGCGCGACGGCTCGTTCCAGTTCAGCACCCACCAGGCGAGGCGAGGCAGATCTTCCGCGACGCAGCGACGCGCCAAGCCCGCGATCAATCCCTTACCGATGCCGCGCCCGCGCTGGTCCGGCCGAACGTAGAGGTCTTCCAGCCAGATGCCGTGGCGGCCGGMGAASGTMGAATAGGTATAGAACCAGACGGCGAAGCCGACCGGCTCGCCATTCCATTCGGCGATGTCGCAGAAGACCTTCGGATTCGCGCCGAACAGCGCCTCAGCGATCTCCGCCTCGGTCGCGACCACCTCGTGGAGCAATTTCTCGTATTCGGCCAGTTCCTTGATGAAGGCGAGCACGAGCCCGGCCTCGCCGGGGCGGACGGAGCGAATGTTGAGAGTCATACTGCGATCGGCGCCTTGATGGAGGGGTGGGGGTCGTAGTCCGAGATCGCGACGTCCCCGAACTGGAAATCCTCCAGCCGCGTCACGGCCGGATTGAGCGAGAGCTTCGGCAGCGCGCGCGGCTCGCGCGAAAGCTGCAGCCGGGCCTGATCGAGATGATTCACATAGAGGTGAGTATCGCCGAAGGAATGGACGAACTCGCCGACGCCCAGCCCGGTCACCTGCGCTACCATATGGGTCAGCAGCGCATAGCTCGCGACGTTGAACGGCACGCCCAGGAAGACGTCGGCCGAGCGCTGGTAGAGCTGGCAGGACAGCTTGCCGCGCCCGTCTTCGGAAGGCTGGACGAAGAACTGGAACAGGCAATGGCAGGGCGCCAGCGCCATCTTCGGAATGTCGGCGGGGTTCCAGGCCGAGACGATGAGGCGGCGCGAATCCGGATTGCGGCGGATCTCGTTCACCACCCAGGCCATCTGGTCGATCACCTGCCCGTCCGGGGCCGCCCAGGAACGCCATTGCCTGCCGTAGACCGGCCCGAGATCGCCATTCGCATCGGCCCACTCGTCCCAGATCGTAACGCCGTTCTCCTGCAGGTAGCGCACATTGGTGTCGCCGCGCAGGAACCAGATCAGCTCATGGATGATCGATTTCAGATGCAGCTTCTTGGTCGTGACCAGCGGAAACCCCTCCGACAGGTCGAAACGCATCTGATGGCCGAAGACGGCGAGCGTGCCGGTGCCGGTGCGGTCGTCCTTGCGGACGCCCTCGGTCAGAACACGTTGAAGCAGGTCATGGTACTGGCGCATGGCGACTCTCTGGAGGCACAGGAACATAGCGGCTCTGGCGCGCCTTGGCCCCCCTCGCCGCGGCAGACATCCCCAGCCTTTGCACGCACTCCTGCCAGCCGACGGCCGGAACTATGGCGCAAACCAGTCGTCGCCTGTTCCGCGCCTCAGGAGGCAGGCATTTCCACGTACGGCATAGCCATGCTGTCGCGCAGACCACTCCTCCGCGCGGCCCCCGCCTCGGCCTCCTGCAATGGCGGGCCGAGGCGGGCGAGGACTCACGCCATTGCGACCACCTGTGAATACCCGCATCCGCAAACCCGCCTCAATCCGGGTCGCTCATCGCAGCCTGATTCGTGGGGATACGTTGATGTGGATGAAGACCACCGGAGCCGGCTTGCTGATCGCGCTCGCGCTCAATGGTTTTGCACTGCCGGCCGCCCATGCCTGTGAAGCGGAAATCACCGTTTCGGAGAGCGAGGCCCGGAACATCGCCTGGAACGCCGGCCTCGTCCATGTCGAGGAGATCACCCGGGGTGACGACCGCTGGGAGATTGCCGGCCGCGACGCCAACGACGACGAGATGATCCTCGACATCGACATTAGAAATGGTCGCATTCTCGATTGAGGCGCGAATGCTGCATTACCTGTCGAAATCGGCTCAGCACTCTTTCCCCGCGCCGTTGCAGCGCCTATATTCGTGAGTGCCACTCGCAAGAGCGGCTATGGCGATAAACGGATTTCGGAATAAGCCTTTCGGACCCGGGGGCGGTACCCGGCGCCTCCACCAAAGCCCTGATCTTTCAGGGTTTTGGCGGGGGCGAAATAGGATCGACGAGGGTGTAAAAGTTGTCCTTTTGCTCGGCATGGTTCCGCCGTTATCGGGCCAAAGCATAGTTGCCAACGACAACAATGCTCGGGTTGCTGTCGCCGCGTAAGCGGTGCTGGTTCCCAAACCAAAGCCCTTGCGTTTAGCCGCGTAAGGCGGGGCCCGGAGGCGCCTGGCAACAGAAGCCTCCACTTTCATTCTGGCCTGCCGGCTGTTCCCGCCGGAGCAGCAAGCGGAAAAACATACCCTATGTCCAAAGATGTTCTTCGTTACGATCTGATGGTGCAGGAAGCGCTGAAGGGCGTCGTCCGCAAGATCCTGACGGAGGCTGCGCGGGACGGGCTGCCGGGCGAGCATCATTTCTACGTCACCTTTCGGACGGGAGCGCCCGGTGTGCGTTTGTCGCAGCGCCTGCGCGAGAAGCACCCCGACGAGATGACGATCGTCCTTCAGCATCAGTTCTGGGACCTCAGCGTCAGCGACCACGCCTTCGAGGTCGGCCTGTCATTCTCCGGCGTGCCGGAGCGGCTTCTCATCCCATTCGATGCAATAACGACCTTCTTCGACCCCTCCGTGCAGTTCGGCCTGAAGTTCGAGACGCAGGGGGATCCGGAGGAAAGTGGCGCACCGCAGTCCGAGTCGGTTGTGGCCCCCGCGCCCGTTCCCACCAAGTCCATGCCCGCCGGTGTACCAGCGCTGAAGACGCGAGCGTCGGCGGCAGAGGACACGGACAAGAGCAGCGATGCACCGGCCAACGAAACCGAAGACGACGGCAAGAGCGGTGCCGAAGTCGTGAGCCTCGATTCCTTCCGCAAGAAGACCTGACGGACCTTCCATGACCGAGACGCGCACCGAAACCGATTCCTTCGGCCCCATCGCTGTGCCCGCGGACCGGTATTGGGGCGCACAGACGCAGCGCTCTCTGGAGAATTTCCGGATCGGCGGCGAGCGCGAGCGCATGCCGCTGCCGCTGGTTCATGCCCTCGTGCTGGTCAAGAAGGCGGCCGCTCACGTCAACTCTCGGCTCGGCCTGCTCGACCAGCGCGTTGCCGGCGCCATCGGCCAGGCGGCCGACGAAGCGCTCGCCGGGAAATTCGACGGGCATTTTCCGCTGGTGATCTGGCAAACCGGCTCGGGCACCCAGTCCAACATGAATGCCAATGAGGTGCTGGCGAACCGCGCGAACGAACTGCTCGGTGCCGGTCTCGGCGCCAAGAGCCCGGTCCACCCCAACGACCACGTCAATCGCGGCCAGTCCTCGAACGATTCCTTCCCGACCGCGATGCATATTGCGGCTGTCCTCGAGATCACCCGCAAGCTGCTCCCGGCCCTGCGCAATCTCGAAAAGGCGCTCAACGCCAAGGCCGATGCCTTCAAGCATCTCGTCAAGATCGGCCGTACCCATCTGCAGGACGCCACGCCCGTCACGCTCGGCCAGGAATTCTCCGGCTATGCGATGCAAATCCATCTCGGCATCGGCCGGATCGAGGCTGCGCTCGGCGGGCTCTATGCGCTGGCGCAGGGCGGCACGGCCGTCGGAACCGGCATCAACACCCATCCCGATTTCGCCGTGCTCTTCGCCAAGGAGGTCGCGACGCTGACCGGCCTGCCCTTCCGCACGGCCGAGAACAAATTCGAGGCTCTGGCGAGCCACGGCGCGCTCGCCGCCGCCCATGGCGCGCTGGCGGCGCTCGCGTCCGACCTGTTCAAGATCGCCAACGACATCCGCCTGATGGGCTCGGGCCCGCGTTCGGGCCTCGGCGAAATCAGCCTGCCGGAGAACGAGCCGGGATCCTCGATCATGCCCGGCAAAGTCAACCCGACCCAGGCCGAGGCGCTGACCATGGTCGCCACCCAGGTCCACGGCAACCAGGCGACGATCGGCTTCGCCGCGAGCCAGGGCCATTTCGAGCTCAACGTCTTCAAGCCGGTGATCGCTGCCGCCTTCCTGCAGTCGGTCCGTCTGCTGGCCGATGCGGCCGAGAGCTTCCGCGTCAATTGCGTCGAGGGCATCGAGGCCAATGAGGCGCAGCTGAAGGAGCTGCTGTCGCGCTCGCTCATGCTGGTGACGGCGCTCGCCCCGGCGATCGGCTACGACAAGGCCGCGAACATCGCCAAGTCCGCGCATCACAACGGCACGACGCTGCGCGAGGAAGCGCTCAAGGCCGGTGTCGACGCCGATCTCTTCGATAAGACGGTCAAGCCCGAGCAGATGCTCGGCCCGCGCTGACGGAGCCGCAACGATGGCCGAGATCATCAACCTCCGCCGCGCCCGCAAGCAGAAAGAGCGCGCGGAGGCGGATAAGACGGCCGAGCAGAACCGCATCAGCTTCGGCCGGACCAAGGCCGAGCGCATCCTCACCAACGCCGAGCGCGACAAGGCCGCCCGCCACATCGACGGGCACAGGCTCACGAGAGCATTTTCCAGCGAAGCGGAGGCCGGTTCGCGTGAAGAAAATGCGATAAAGCAAAGGGCTAGGGAACTTCAGCGCTTCGGAGAAACGCGGAAGTCCTCCCGCGACGACAGGGACCCGGAGCCGGCATGAGCGCGGAGCGCAAGCGCTCTCTCAGCATCGCCGGCCACCGCACCAGCATCTCGCTGGAAGACGAATTCTGGGAAGCGCTGAAGGAGATCGCTGCGCTACAAGGCCAGCCGGTTTCCGCCCTCGTCGTCGAAGTCGATTCGAGCCGGGGGGACCTCAACCTGTCATCGGCCCTGCGGCTTCACGCGCTCGCTCATTACCGGCAGCTCGCCGCCGGGCAGCGAACCGATGCAGAACCGTAATCATTTCAGCCGCCGGAAACGAACCCCGGAATAACCCGGGCGGGTTTGAAGCACGGCTTCAATTGCGCGGTTGTGCGCCCGGCAGAATCTGGAGAGGCGGCGCCGGCTGCTGAACCGCGCCTTCAGGAGAGCTGGAACGGGGCGCCCCCGGGAGGACGAGCGGTCCCGGTTGTGACAGTGACTGTGGCTGTGTCGGCGGCGGAGCCGATTGCATGGCTGCCCGCTCCGCCGCGGCTCGGGCGCGCTCCTCCAGCTCCGCCCGTCGGCGCGCCTCCTGCTCCGTCCGCGCCTGCTCCGCGCGGCGCAGTTCCTCGGCGCGCTTCTCCTCGGCTAGCCTGCGCTGCTCCTCGGCACGTCGCACCTCCTCCTGCCGCTTTTCCTCGGCGAGGCGGGCCTCTTCCTGCGCCTTCATGAACTCGTTGAGCTTGCGCTCGTTCTCGCGCATCTCGCGCTCCGCCCTCAGCCGCCGCGCATGCATCGCCCGCTCGCGCGCATCAGCCTCGAAGGCTTCGACGCGCTCGATCTCGCGCGCCAGAGCCCGCGCCGCCACCGTGTTCGAGAGGGCGCTGACATCGCTCTCCCGCCGCAGATTGGAGAGCGGTCCGCGCCAGGCGATCCCGATCTGCGGGGCATCTCCGGGCCAGCCCTTCGGCAGCGCCCCGACTGGCTTGAGACCGAGCCTGAGATCGGCATTGAGCGCACGCAGATCGACGACCCCGCTTGCCTCCGCCCGCAAGCCGTTGCGCTCGAAGCTCAAGGGCTGCAGCCGGATGAGGCCGCCTGCGAGCGTGAAGGGCAAGGTGATGTCACCAAGCGCCCAGGCATCGCGATCCAGCGCTTCCGCGAGCCGGTCCTGCAGGCGCGAGGCATCGCTTTCGGAGGCATCCTCGCCGGTATTGGCGATGATACGGGCGTAGGCGCCGGGATCGAAACGGGCGAGGCGAGCGCCGGTAAGCGACAGGTTCCCGGCCCCGCTGAGGCCAGCGATCAGGCGCGCCGGCGTCTCGCCCGATCCGCCGAACTCGACCTGCCCCGAAGCCTTGCCGCCGATAGCGCCCTTGGTCAGTTCGACGACGTCGATCGCCGTCAGGGCCAACCGTCCGTTGAGCTGAGCGAGCCCCCCGTCGCGACGCAGGCCGAGCCGACCGGCGACCTGCCCCCCGCCGAACGCTCCCTTGATATCCTCGACCCGCAACCCGTCCTGATCGGACCGCAAAGCGAAGCTCGCATTGCGGATCGTCGCACCGTCGAGAACCGCGAGCGAACCGGCCTCGACCGCAATGTCGAACTCCGGCAGCTCGCCGACGCGCCCGAACCGTGCCGTCGACCAGATCGACCCGGGCGCCGCCGGCGCCGGGCCCAGCGCCGTCGCGACCAGTTGGCGCAAATCCGCCGCAGGGATCGCGAAACGTCCGCTGTAGCGTCCCTCGCGCGGCAAGATGAGCGAGCCGCCGGCAGCGATGCCGCCGAGATTGGCTGCGATGCCGTCGAGCTGGACCGCCTCGCCCGTCAGCCGCAGTCGCGCATGGGCATCGAGAACGCCGTCGGGCAGCAGCCGCGCCGGCCCCTCCGCCAGAATCTGGGCCGGTCCTTCGGCCTGCAGCGAGACCTGCGCCGCGCCGGCGCCATCCTCGACGACGATGGACAGACCCGGCCCGGCCAGCGAGCCGACCACGCGCCCCTTGTCGATGTCGAGCGTCAGCCGGCCGGCGCCGCCCTGCACCGGCGCGGGCAGGCCAAGCGCCGTGAAGGCTTGGCGCCGGTCGGCAAGGTCGAAACCCAAACTGGCGCTGTTCCAGTTTCCGGCGCGGTCGAGCAGGCCCTTGATCGTCAGCTTCCCGGCCGCCGCATTGCCCTCGGCCGAGAGCGCGGTCTCGCCCGAAGCCGCCCGCGTCAGGCGGAAGCTGCTGTCGAGCCTCGCCAGCCCGTCGCTTGCCCGCGTCAACGCCTGCATCGCCGCCTCCGGCAGCAGCGGCCCGGCCAAAGCCGTCAGGGTCTCGATGCGCGGCGCGCGGACCCGCCCCGAAATCTCTCCGCCCTCGGCCAGCAGCGACCCGGCTCCGGTAACGTTGACGCCGCCGAAACCGTTGACCGAGAGGCGGCTCAGCCGCCAGACATCGCCCTCGCGGCGGATATCGAGGCTGGCCGAGCCTGGCGGAGCATTGCGGTAGCGCGCATTGGCGAGTGTCAGATCCAGCGCGATGTCAGGCTGCCGGAACAAGCCGCCGAGGCTCGTTCCCGGCGGCAAGGTATCGAGCGCTAGCCCGCTCACCGTGGCCTTGGCCGCGAGCCTGTTCGATCCGGCCTCGCCCGACGCGTCGAGCCGCACGCCGGACGATCCCGCAACCAGCAGCCGCTGGAACGCGATCCGCCCCGGCGCCCAGGAGCCGACCGCATCGGCATCGATGCGTCCGAGCCCCGCGATAAAATCGGCCATGGTCGGGTCGAGTCCGGCGCGGGCCAGCACCAGCGCAACGCGCCGCGCATCATCCGCCTTGAGATTGATGCGGCCCGTCGCTCCCTCCGAGCCCAGACCGCCGCTTGCCCCGATGAGCGCGCCGGCGACGCGAACCGAAGCCGAAGCATCGTTCAGCCCGCCATCATGCAGCCGGCCGCGGAGCGCCAATGTCGAAAAATCCTCGCCCCGCCAGATCACCTGGTCGAGGTCGAGACCGATGTCGAGAGTGCCCGGCAGACCGCTCAGCGCCCGCTCGAAGCCCTGGCGCTCCGCCAGCGCCGCGACCAGTGCATCGGCATCGAGCCGGCGCGCCCGCAACGCCAGAGAGCCGGCTCCGGTTCCCGGCAGATATTGCCCCTCCCCCTCCAGCCTCGCCGCACCGCCGGCGAGGTCGAGCGTGAGACCCGCAAGCTCGAGTTGGCGACCACCGCCCTTCACCTTGCCCGACAGCGAGACCGCCCCGCCCGGCGACAGGCCGAAGGCGCCGTCGAGCTCGACGGCGATCCGCCCTGGCGCCGCCGGCAGGATCAGGGAGCCGTCGAAATTGAGCTGCAGATCCTCTCCGGTGAGGAAGGCCTTGGCGCGCAGCCGGCCGCCCTCCTCGAGCTCGCCGGTCGTCACGCGCAGGGACGTGCCCGCCACCTCGCCTTCGAAACGCCAGGGCCCGGCGAAGCTGACGGCAGAAACCTCCGCGGCGATTGGCGTCAACATGACCGCCGGCTTGCCCGGCTCTCGCCAGATCAGGGCCGAGCGGCTGATCCGCAGCCTGTCGAGGCTCGCTTCGGCCGGCAGGCCCTTGCCAGTGCGCTCCGGCAGGCGGATCGCGCCGGTCTCGTCGAGGGAAAGCGTGACCGTGGCCCCGTCGATCTCGGCTTCCGAGAACCGGAACTCCCCGCGCGCCATGGCGGCGAGCGCCAGCTCGACCGTCGCATGTTCGACCGTCGCCGCGCTGGCGGTGCCGTCGCCGCTGCCGATCCGCACATTTTCGAGGGATATGCGCGGCGAGGGCAGCAGGCGCAGGCCGATCGCCCCGCCGATCTGCGTCTCCACGCCCAGCGCTTCGCTCAGCCTGGCCTCGATCTGCGGACGATAGGCGCGCCAATCGACGAAGCCGGGGCCAATCAGGGCCGCCAGCAGCGCCAATACCAGCAGGCCGGCCAGAACTGTCAGGCTTTCACGCAACGTCCGCTTTCTGTCCCTGTCGCCATGGTGTAGCGGCACCGGTCCAAAACCGGCGTCCGCCCGCGATCATGCCGGCAAGTCGCGGCAGGATCGCGACATTTCGCGAAGGGCGCCCGCAGCGCAAGCCGCGCCGATGTCACAGGACGACGATTTTTCCGGGATTGAGGATGTTCTGCGGATCGAGCCCACGCTTCAGCGTCCGCATTACCGCGAGTGCCTCCGCCCCGTGCTCCTGCTCGAGATACTTCATCTTCTTCTGGCCGACACCGTGTTCACCCGTGCAGGTTCCGCCCATGGCCAGCGCACGCTTCACCAGCCGGTCGATGAAGGTCTGGGCCCGCTCGACCTCGGCCTTGTCGTTAAGATCGACCAGCGGTTGCGTGTGGAAATTGCCGTCGCCGACATGGCCCGCGATCGGCGCGATCAGCCCGGAGGCCTCGATGTCGCGCTTGGTCTCCTCGACGCATTCGGCCAGCTGCGAGATCGGCACGCAGACATCGGTCGCGACCGAGTCGAAGCCGGGCCGCAGCGCCTTCGCCGCCCAATAGGCGTCATGGCGCGCCTGCCAGAGCTTGGAGCGGTCCTCCGCCTTGGTCGCCCATTCGAAGGGCCCGCCGCCATATTCCGCCGCGATCTCGCCGAAGCGCTGGGACTGCTCGGCAACGCCCGCTTCCGTTCCGTGGAACTCGACGAAGAGCATCGTCGTCTCCGGCAGGCCGAGCTTGGCATGCAGGTTGACGCCGCGGATCATCACGTCGTCGAGCAGCTCGATGCGCGCCACCGGCAAGCCGGTCTGGATGGTCAGGATCGTCGCATCGCAGGCGGCCTTCACCGAGGGGAAGGGGCAGACGCCGGCGGCGATCGCCTCGGGGATGCCATGCAGCTTTAGCGTGACCTCGGTGATGATGCCGAGCGTGCCTTCCGAGCCGACGAGCAGGCGGGTGAGATCGTAGCCGGCCGAGGTCTTGCGGGCGCGCGTCGAGGTCTTGACGATCGAGCCATCGGCCATCACCGCCTTCAGCGCCAGCACATTGTCCTTCATCGTGCCGTAGCGGACCGCATTGGTGCCGGAAGCGCGCGTCGCGGCCATGCCGCCGATCGAGGCATCGGCGCCCGGATCGATCGGGAACATCAGGCCCTGGTCGCGCAGATGCTCGTTGAGCTCCTTGCGGGTGACGCCGGCCTCGACCACCACGTCGAGATCCTCGGCGTGCACGGCGATGATGCGCTTCATCTGCGACATGTCGATGCAGACGCCACCGAAGGGCGCGTTGACATGCCCCTCCAGCGAGGTGCCGGTGCCGAAGGCAATGACCGGCACGCCATGCGCCGCGCAGAGCTTCACGATCTCGGAAACCTCTTCCGTGTTTTGCGGGAAAATCACCGCATCCGGCGGCTGATTGGGTATCCAGGTCAGGGTATGGCCGTGCTGCTGGCGCACCGCGAGGCTGATGACGAGCCGGTTTCCGAAGCGCGCGGCCAGCGCCTGGGTCACGGCTGCAATGGCATCGGGCGATGGCGGCAGCACTGCGGCGGAGGCAGGGCTGTCATGAGGGGCGGCAGCGGGCAGGCTCATTGTCAAGATCCGATTTTGGCGCTTAGACTTGGAACAGATCGGTTTCGCAATTGGTTACGGTCCGACATCATCCTGACCATCGCGGCCGGGGCGAGGTGCTGACGCTGATTGCGAACGATGCATACTAGATCATGGGACGACGAAATGGGCAGCCGCAATAATGCGACGGGCCCTTGAACGAGGCGCCTGACAGGGAGGGCGATCATGGCACACGATACACGCGCTCCGGCGCTCTTCTTCTCGCCCTTCGTCTCTTCGGCGATGCGGGTCGAGCCGCAATGGATCGACTACAACGGCCATCTCAACATGGCCTACTATCATGTCCTGTTCGACCGTGCGGTGGACGAAGTCTTCTCTCTTGTCGGCCTGACGCGGGACTATGTCGAGACACGCCACGCCTCGACCTTCACCGCGGAATGCCACATCCTCTACAAGCGTGAGCTGACCGATGGCGACCTCGTCCGCGTCACCGCCCAGCTCATCAGCTTCGACGACAAGCGCCTGCACTACTATCTCGAGATGCGCCACGCCCATGAAGGCTGGCTCGCCGCGACCAGCGAGAACCTGTCGCTGCACGTCGACATGGTCCATCGCAGGGTCACGCCCTTCCCTGCCGACATCCTCGCGAATCTTGCTTTGATGAAGGCAGCCCACAGCATGATGCCGCCGCCGGCTACGATCGGTCGCATCATCGGCATGCCGAAGAAGTCGGCGATCCGCGTCGATGAGGCGAAGGAAGTGCGCGAGCCCGAGGTCGAGACGCGGCACTGAGACTATTTTGCCGTCATGGTCGGGCTTGGCCCGACCATCTCTGAAACCAGCGCCTTCTTGTCAGGAGGTGCTCGGGTCAAGCCCGAGCATGACGCTAAGCTCCGCGCCTTCCCACCACCGCATGCATCGCATAGCCACGATACGGCGCGCCGAGCCGGCAGTCGGCCCCCGCCGCTTCCGCTAGCGCCCGCACCGTCTCCGGCAGATCCTCGCGTGGCGTGACATGGAACAGGGCGAGCCAGCGCAGCAGCACGGCCTTGAAGCTCGCCGGCAGCCCGCTCTGATCGCCGAAATCGACGATATGCAAAGAGCCGCCCATGTTGAGGCGGCGCAGCGCCTCCGCGACGACACCCTGCCAGGGCGGGATCATCGACAGCGCATAGGAGATCACGATCCGGTCGAAGCCCTGAAGGCCGAACAGTGCCTGCGGGTCGAAGCCGGTGGCATCAGCCTCGGCTAGCTGGATCCGATCGTCCAGCTCCGCCCGCGCCACCGCAGTGCGCGCCGTCGCCAGCATCTCGCTGGAGACGTCGAGCCCGTAGCAGGCGCTGGACGGGTAGCGCCGCGCGATCTGGATGAGGTTGCGCCCGGTGCCGCAGCCGATCTCCAGGACGGTGGCGCCGGGAGGCGGCTGCAACCCATCGATCAGCTGGTCACGGCCGAGCAGATAGAACTTCCGGCTGGCGTCGTAGATGTGCCGCTGATGCCGATAGATCCGGTCCATCAACCCGGCGGGCGAGCCGCCCGGCGCCTCGGCGGCGCTCACCGGACCTGCCCCTTCAGCACATAGAGGTGGAAGCCGCCATAGATCGCCGAGCGGTCCTGCCGGCAGAGATCGCGGCTGCGCTCCTCCTCGTAATGCCACTGGTCGAGGATCGCAGCGGGTATCCGGCCGGGCAGCAGCCGCTCRTCGGCSGCCGTSCGGAAGATCACCCGCGCGCCCGGCCGGGCGGTGCGCGTGATCTGCGACCACAGCGCCGTCAGATCGGCGTCGTTCATCCAATCCTGCGCATCGAGCAGCACATAGGCATCGCAACTCTCGGCCGGCTGCTGCTCCAGCAAGGCGGTGACCGCGCTCTGGTGATAGGAGACGTTCGCAGCGCGCTCCTTCACCGCCGCGAAATATTGCGGCTGCAGATAGGGCGGAAACGCCGCGTCGGCCCCCTCGCCATAGCGTCGGCCGAAAGCCTGCTGGGCGAAGTAGTTGTCCTTCAGATCGAAATCGCAGGCCAGACGCTCCAGCCGCAGCTTCAGCGCGCCGAGAATGCCCTCCTCGCCATCGGCCGCCAGCGCCTTGTACTGCGCCGGCGGGATGCCGAGCCCATAGAGCGAGGCCGGCTGGCGCACCAGCCACCGCACCAGCTTGCGCTCGAACACCGGCGCGAGATGCTGCTCGTAGAGCGCCCGCTGTTCGGCTAGGTCACGCGCTGCCAGCATCGTCAGCGGATTGCCGCCCAGCGCCCGCGCCAGCACATGGCCCGTGCCGATGAAGCGGCCGAGCAGGCCGTAGCGATAGAAGCCCTTGGCGAAGAGGTTGATCCGGCGCCGTCCATTGAGGCCCAGCCCCTCCCAGTAGCCGCGCGAGACGGCGTCGAGATGATCAGCGATCTCGCGATCGTAGACGCCGACATTCTCGCGCGCATTTGCCTGGCCGAAGAAGCGCAGGAAGTCCTCCTGCCGCTCCAACCGCGCCAGAGCCGCGAGCTTCAGCCGGCCGAGCGCGATRTGSGCGSCGTTGAGATCGACAGCGCTGACACGGATCGGCGCGGCCGTGAGATAGGAAAGGATGTTGCAGGAGCCCGACGCGATCGCCACGACATGGTCCTCGGCCTTGAGCTGCAGCGCCGCCATGTCGACCACCGGGTCTTCCCAGATCTGCGGATAGACCAGTCCGGAGAAGGCGCGGGCGAACAGCCATTCCAGCATGCCCGCTTTGGACAGCGTCTTGCTGCGCCGGACGGCCAGTCCCAGGCCCGAGCTCGTCATGCGGCGGGCCGCGCGCGCCGTTTGCGTCGCCTGTTGCGTCACCGGTTTTCCTCCCTTTGCGGGTGGCGGGCCTGCTAGAGGAGTCGCGTGACGGTCCGGTGACGGAGCCTCGGCCCTTGCCGCGGCGTCGTGAAACCGCCGGTAATCTGTGGGGCTGAAATCCGGCGCCTGAGACGCCATATTGGCGGCACGAAAGCCGATGAGGCGCCCCGCCACCCCGCTGACAAGGAGATCGCAATGGGTCTGATGAGCATGTTCGGCGAGCCGAAGAAGCAGGACGAGACTTTCCCCTTCCAGCTGACCGACGCGCAGTGGCGCGAGCGGCTGACGCCGGAGCAGTATCAGGTCCTGCGTGGCCACGGCACGGAGCGTGCGGGTTCTTGCGCACTCAACTACGAGAAGCGCGCCGGCACCTTCTCCTGCGCCGGCTGCGGCCAGAAGCTGTTCAAGTCGGGCAAGAAGTTCGAGAGCGGCACGGGCTGGCCGAGTTTCGACCAGCCGCTGGAGGGCGCCGTCGGCGCCTCGGAGGATTTCAGCTACGGCATGCACCGTGTCGAGGCGCATTGCGCCAATTGCGGCGGCCATCTCGGCCACGTCTTCCCCGACGGCCCGCCGCCCACCGGCCTGCGCTACTGCATTAACGGCGTGGCGATGAATTTCGAGCCGGAAGCGGCTTGATCCCGCCGTGATGCTCGGGCTTGCCCCGAGCATCTCACGACGGAAAGGCGATAAAGAGATGCCCGGGTCAAGCCCGGGCATGACGCCTCACGCAACGGGCACCGCCCGTCGCGCCAGCACTCCGGCATCCACCGCCGGCGGCAGATCGCCGAACTGCCCCGACCAGCCATCCCCAAGCCGCGTGGCAATGAACGCGTCCGCCACCGCAGAGGGCGCAAACTGCAACAGCAACGAGCCCTGCAACATGAGCGCCAAGCGCTCGGTGAGACGCCGCGCCTGCCCCTCATTGCGCATCATCCCGGGCAATTCGCCTTCCAAACGCCTCAGCGCCGCATCGTAGCGCTTGTCCGAGCCCGCAGCCACCATCAGCTCAGCCCTCAGCACGTCGATCGCCCCCTGCTCCCGCGCCAGCGAGCGCAGCACGTCCAGGCAGATGACATTGCCCGAGCCTTCCCAGATCGCGTTCAGCGGCGCCTCGCGATAGAGCCGCGCCATCGGGTTGTCCTCGATGAAGCCGTTGCCGCCATGGCACTCCAGCGCCTCGGTGACGACGGCAGGCGTCCGCCGCGTGATCCAGTATTTCGCGATCGGCGCGCCCACCCGCGCCAGCAGCCGCTCACTCTCCGATGCCTCCTGTCGATCCAGCGCCGCGAAAAGCCGGAAGGCGAGCCAGGCCGCGGCCTCAGCCTCGATCGCGATATCGGCCAGCACGTTCTGCATGATCGGCTGGTCGATCAGCGCCTTCTGGAATGCCCTCCGGTGCTGCGCGTGATGCGCCGCCAGCGAGACCGCCATCCGCATCAGCCCGGAGGAGGCGGCGGCAATGTCCAGCCGTGAATTGTGATTCATCGACAGTCCGGTGCGGATCCCGCGCCCCGGCTCCCCGATCAGATGGCCGATGGCGCCCCTGAACTCCACCTCGGAGGAGGCATTCGAGCGGTTTCCGACCTTGTCCTTGAGTCGCTGGATCGCGACGCCGTTGCGCGATCCGTCCAGCTGCCAGCCCGGCACGACGAAGCACGAGATCCCCTCGGCCTTCCGCGCCAGCGTCAGGAAGACGTCGGAATGCGGCACCGAGAAGAACCATTTCCGGCCATGGAGCGAATAGGTGCCGTCGCGATTGTCTTCGGCATATGTCTGCGTCTGACGCAGATCCGAGCCGCCTTGCGTCTCCGTCATCGCCGTGCCGACGGTCGCGCCGGTCTTGAGAGGCGCCGGCCCCTGCCGCGGATCGTAGCGATTGGAGGTGACGAGGTGGCCCCACTGCTCCCAGAGTGCCGCGTCCTGCTTCAGCACCGGCACGGCGGCATAGGTCATGCTGATCGGGCAGCAGATCCCGCTCTCGGCGCCGTACCAGAGATACTGCAAGGCGGCGCGGGCCACCTGCGCGCCGGGCTCCGGCCGGTTCCAGGCGAGCGCATGCGTCTCCTGCCCGATAGCAAGCCCCATCAGCTCGTGCCAGGCGGGATGGAAGGCGATCTCGTCGATGCGGTTGCCGAAGCGGTCGAAGGCCCTCAGTTCGGGCGTGTAGCGATTGGCGAGATAGGCCAGCTCCTGCACCCTTGCCGAGCCGACTGTCCGCCCGGCGTCATGCAAGCGGTCTCGCGCCCAATCGGCCCCGAACGCCGAGACGATGGCCGGCAGCACCGGATCGGCGGCGAAGGCATCGTATTCGGCCAGCACCGGCACCTGATTGGTGACCTCCCAGCGCCCTTCCCCGCTCTGCTCCGCCATTGCTGCCACCTCCCTGTGGAACGGGATATAAAATGATCCCTCCGGCAGGGCGCAATCCTGACACGAGCGCCCTATATTCGCCGGAGAACGAATCACGCACGAGCACACTGGTCCCTTGTCCGAGACTGACCCCTTTTCCGCTCCCCTGCCCCGCCCTGGAGGCCTCGCCGCGCGTGCCGCAGCGCAGCCGGCGGCCGGCTATCTTACGGGGCTGAACCCGGAGCAGCGCCAGGCGGTCGAGGCGACGGAAGGCCCCGTGTTGGTGCTGGCCGGCGCCGGCACCGGCAAAACCCGCGTGCTCACCACCCGCATCGGCCACCTGATTTCGACCAGCCGCGCCTACCCTTCCCAGATCCTCGCCGTCACCTTCACCAACAAGGCGGCGCGCGAGATGAAGGAGCGCGTCGCCCATCTCGTCGGACCGGTCGCCGAGGGCATGCCCTGGCTCGGCACCTTCCACTCGATCTCGGCCAAGCTGCTGCGCCGCCACGCCGAACTGCTCGACCTGCGCAGCGACTTCACCATTCTCGACACCGACGACCAGATCCGCCTGATGAAGCAGGTGATTCAGGCCGAGGGCATCGACGAGAAGCGCTGGCCCGGCCGCATGCTGGCGGGCTTCATCGATAGCTGGAAGAATCGCGGCCTCAGCCCCAAGGACGTGCCGCCCGGCGAGGCCGCCGTCTTCGCCAACGGCAAGGGCGGCAAGCTCTATGCTGCCTATCAGGAGCGGCTGAAGGCGCTGAACGCCGTTGATTTCGGCGACCTGCTGCTGCACTGCCTGACGCTGTTCCGCGACTATCCTGACGTGCTCCAGACCTATCACGATCGCTTCCGCTACATCCTCGTCGACGAGTACCAGGACACCAACACGGCGCAGTATCTCTGGCTTCGGCTTCTTGCCCAAGGACGCCGCAACATCTGCTGCGTCGGCGACGACGACCAGTCGATCTATGGCTGGCGCGGTGCCGAGGTCGACAACATCCTGCGCTTCGAGCACGATTTTCCTGGGGCGACCGTGATCCGGCTGGAGCGCAACTACCGCTCCACCGGCCATATCCTCGCCACCGCCTCCAAGCTGATCGCCCGCAACGAAGGCCGCCTCGGCAAGACGCTGCGCACCGAGGATGCGCTCGGCGAGAAGGTCACCATCACCGGCGCCTGGGACAGCCAAGAGGAAGCCCGCCTGATCTCCGACGAGATCGAGGCGATGCAGGCCAAGAAATACAATCTCGCCGAGGTCGCGGTTCTCGTCCGCATCTCCGCGCAGATGCGCGAGATCGAGGAGCGCTTCGTCCAGGCCGGCGTGCCCTATCGCGTCATCGGCGGCCCGCGCTTCTATGAGCGCGCCGAAATCCGCGATGCGCTGGCCTATCTGCGCTGCGTGGTATCGCCGACCGACGACCTCGCCTTCGAGCGGATCATCAATGTGCCCAAGCGCGGCCTCGGCGACGCCACCGTCCAGCTCCTGCACAACCATGCTCGCGCCACCGGCTTCTCTCTGATGCAATCGGCCCGTGCCGCGGTCGAGAGCGACGAGCTCAAGCCCAAGGCCCGCACCACGCTGCGCGAACTCGTCGATGCCTTCGGCCGCTGGTCGACCCGCGCCGAGCATATGCCGCAGGGCGAGCTGGCAGAGCTCGTGCTGGAGGAATCCGGCTACACCGAGATGTGGAAGAAGGACCGCTCGGCCGATGCCGCAGGGCGGCTGGAAAACCTCAAGGAGCTCGTCCGCTCGCTCGACGAATTCCCCGACCTGCCGGCCTTCCTCGAGCACGTCTCTTTGGTGATGGATGTCGCCGACGGCGAATCCGGCGCCCGCGTCTCGATCATGACGCTGCACGCCGCCAAGGGGCTGGAATTCGACACGGTCTTCCTGCCCGGCTGGGAGGAAGGGCTCTTCCCGAACCAGCGTGCGCTCGACGAGAGCGGCCGCGCAGGCCTCGAGGAAGAGCGCCGCCTCGCCCATGTCGGCCTGACCCGCGCCCGCAAGAAGCTGAAGCTCTATTTCGCCTCGAACCGACGCATCCACGGCCTCTGGCAGACCAGCCTGCCCTCCCGCTTCATCGACGAATTGCCGGAAGAACATGTCGAGGTCGAGCAGGCCCCGACGAGCTACTCGCAGGGCGGCTACGGCGCCTCGCGCTTCGACCGGATGGAGAGCTTCGGCTCCAGCTACAACACGCCGGGCTGGCAGCGCGCGCAGGAAAACCGCGCGAAGAACAGCGGCGGTGGCAGCGGCTTCTCCGAAAGCGGCCGTGGCTTCGGCTCGGGCGGTTTCGGAGGCAGCTCATCACGCCAGCGCGGCCCGCTGCTGATCGAAGGTGAGCTCACCGCCAAATCGACCGGCGAGTCTGCCTACGGCACCGGCGCCCGCGTCTTCCACGTCAAATTCGGCCCCGGCTCCGTCGCCAGCGTCGATGGCAACAAGCTCACCGTCGACTTCGACAAGGCGGGCCGGAAGATGGTGCTGGATAGCTTCGTGCAGAAGGCTGGTTGATCGACCCAACTTGTGGATTGGATAGTTTGACACTCTTTCCACACAGAACAGAAAATGAACATCGCTTACTATGTCAAACCCTTAGGATATATGGATTGGGTCCGATGCGAATCAGCAGGTCCCGATGCTCAAAAACAGCGCCGACATCATTCGCCGCCTCGAACGCGAAGGCTGGGAATGCGTGCGCGTCGCCGGCTCGCACCATGTCTTCAAAAAGCCCGGCGTCCGTGACACTATCGTGGTGCCGCATCCGAAGAAGAACTTCGGACCCGGCCTCGTATTGAAGATCTACAAGCAGGCAGGCTGGCCGCGCGACTGACATGACTTATTACGTCGCCATCATCGAGGATACGGGCTCCGACCATGCCGTCGGCGTCTGGTTTCCCGATCTCCCCGGTTGCTTTGCGGCCGGCGACACGCTGGATGAAGCCCTGCTCAACGCCCCGGAGGCCGTCGCGCTCTGGATCGAAGCTCAGGACGGCTCAGCGCCCCATGCTCGCACGCCAAGCGAATTACGGAGCGACCCCGAAACCTCCGCCGAGATGGCCGCACACGCCATCGCCTTGATCCCGGCGCCCGGTCTATCGTTGCAGCCAGCGGCGGAGTAGAAGCGGCGCCATACTGCCGACTCCCCGACGATACGACCGACTATGACTCCCCAGATCGCCCTGAACGATTCCGAAGACAAGCTCTTCGCGAAGTGCTCTCCAACGGCCTGAAGGCCTACAACGACGAGAAGATCGGCCTGCACGACCGGCAGGATCTTACGATCCGTGTCAGCGATCCCGAAACCGGCGAGCCGATCGGCGGGCTTGTCGGGCGCACCTCGCTCGGCATGCTCTTCATCGACCTCGTCTATCTGCCGAAAAGCCTGCGCGGCACCGGCACCGGCAGCCGCATTCTTGCCTTGGCGGAGGAGGAAGGCCGGCGGCGCGGTTGCAGCAAGGCGGTGCTCTTCACCATCAGTTTCCAGGCGCCGGACTTCTACAAAAAGCTGGGATGGCAGGTCTTCGGCGAGATCGCGCCGAAGCCGCCCGGCGCGACCCGCGTCTACCTGACCAAGGATCTGTGAGCGCTCAGGCGCCGCCTTCCCGCTCGCGAAACGCCTTCCGTGCCGCCGAGACTTGCCCATAATAGGTCTCGGCCCAGACCCAGACTCCGCAGAACGCTGCGCTGAGCTCGCGGCCGAGTTCGGTCAGCGTATAATCGACATGCGGCGGGATCACCGGATGGACGGTTCGGATGACAAGCCCATCGCGCTCCATTTCCCGCAGCGTCTTGGTCAGCATCTTCTGGCTGATGCCGCCGACCATGCGCCCGACTTCGGTGAAGCGCAGCGTGCCGTGCTCTTCCAGCGCCTCCAGCACCAGCATCGTCCATTTGTCGGCCACCTGCGCGATGACCTGCCGTACCAGCGATTCCACGGCAGGGCTGACCGGAGGTATGGCGTCGCTGCGCGCATGCATCGCTGCCATCGCAGTCCGGATCGTCCGCATCCGACACTCTCCTTTTGGTATGTATGGTACTTTTGGGAGCCTTCTTTCCTTTGAAGACTGACGATGCCACCTCCTGGGACGCAACCACAAGAGGGCTTCCAATGAACATCTCAGGCAACACCATCCTGATCACCGGCGGCGGCTCGGGCATTGGCCGGGCGCTCGCCGAGGCGCTTCACGCCAGGGGCAATCAGGTCATCATCGCCGGCCGGCGCGAGCGCGTCCTCGACGAGGTCACCGCCGCAAATCCCGGCATGGCCTCGATGCTGCTCGACATCCAGGACAAGGCCGATATCGAAGCCTTCGCCCGACAGGTCGTCGAGCGCTTTCCCAAGCTCAATGCCATCCTCAACAATGCGGGCATCATGAAGCCCGAGAATGTCCCGGCCGCCGATAACCTCGCCATCGCCGAGGAAACGATCACGACCAATCTGCTCGGCCCGATCCGCCTGACGGCCGCGCTCCTGCCGCATCTCATGAAGCGGCCCAGTGCCACGGTCCTGACCGTGTCCTCCGGCCTCGGCTTCGTGCCGCTGGCGGTTACGCCGACCTACAGCGCCACCAAGGCGGCGATCCATTCCTGGTCGATCAGCCTGCGCGAGCAGCTCAAGAATACCTCGGTCGGGGTCATCGAGATCGCGCCACCCTATGTGCAGACCGAACTGATGGGGGCGCAGCAGGCCGTCGATCCCGCCGCGATGCCGCTCGCCGATTTCATCGCAGAGGTGATGACGATCCTCGAAACCCGGCCTGATGCCGCCGAGGTGATCGTCGAGCGTTGCGAGCCGCTGCGCTACGCCGAAGCCACGGGCAATTTCGACCAAGTCTTCGCCGCGTTGAATGCACAGCACGCCTGACTCAGCCGTCATTCTCGGGCGCCGCGCAGCGGCGACCCGGGAATTTCTGACGAGTAGGTGCTGGATTCCGAGATGGTCGGGTCAAGCCCGACCATGACGACCCCGCATCGCACCGCATGACAACCTCGCCCCACGCTGCTAATGCCACCGCATGCGCGAAGGCCTCCTGCCAGCGACGGTTGCGACCGTCTTCGAACTCTCCACCTCGGGCGAAAAGGCCCGGGCCCTGACCGAATTGCTCGGCGAGATCTTCGACCCGACCGAAACCGCGATTTCGGCCTTCGAGATCGAGGACAGCGTCACCACGCTCTCGCTGAACGCGCCCTGGAAGGTCGAGATCTACTTCGCTCAGCATCCGAACGAGGAGGCGGTGCGCGACCTGCTCAGGCCGATCGTCGGCGATCTCGTCGACGCGACGCCTTTCACCACCGTGAACACGCGGGATTGGGTCGCGACGAGCCTCGACGGGCTGAAGCCCGTGCGCGCCGGCCGTGTCATCGTCCATGGCGCGCATGACCGGGATGTCGTGCGGATCAACGACGTCGCGATCGAGATCGAGGCGGCGCTGGCCTTCGGCACCGGCCATCACGGTACCACCTCGGGCTGCCTGCTGGCTCTGGACGCCGAGCTGAAGAAGCGCCGCCCGCGCCACGGGCTCGATGTCGGCACCGGCACGGGCATCCTCGCGCTGGCGCTGGCAAAGCAGATCAAGCGCAAGGTCGTCGCCGGAGACATCGACGCCATCGCGGTCGAGGTTTCCGCCCACAACGCCCGGCTGAATCACGCGCCCAACGCGCTCGACCTCTATGTCGCGCCGGGCCTGCGCCATGCCAAGGCCAAACGCCCCGGCCGCTTCGACCTCGTCTTCGCCAATATCCTGGCCGGGCCGCTGAGGCAGCTGGCGCCCTCGATCGCGCGCGTACTCTCGCGCGACGGGACACTGATCCTCTCCGGTCTGCTCGCGATGGATGTCGCCGGGGTGGCTTCGGCCTACCGGCACCACGGCATCTATCTCGTCAGCCAGTCGCTGCGCGAAGGCTGGGCTACGCTGGTCATGAAAAAAGGCGGCGCAGCCCCGAGGCTCCGCCGCCCTGCCTGACCTCCGGCGCCAGGGCAACGAACCGGAAAAGCGGAAGCCGCTTCCGATCCGATGCCGCTAGAAGCGCGAGGTCGTTACGCGTCCGGCTTCAGAAGCCGATATGTCCATACTTGCGCTCGGCCTCGGCCTGCAGGCTGCGGGCGTCGTGCCAGACGGCCGCAGCGAACTTCGCGGCGTCGGCGATCTGTTCGGCGACATGCTTGATGATGGCGATCATGTTTCTGATCCTCGATGTTATCGGCGCGCGCTCTGGCCGCAGCGGCCGGAAATTCAGCGGTTGAAGGGCAGCGAAGCGTCGCTCGACAGTGTCGCGGACGGATAGCCGCCCAGCACGATCTCGGCCTCGTTGACGAGAATGTTGCGGGCGCGCAGCTGGCGAGCGGCGGAGCGCTTGCGGCTCTCGATCAGCGCCGCATAGAGGCGCTGCATCACACCCGGCTGGTCCGCCTTGCGGGCCCTGGTTTCGGCCACCACTGCCACGGGCAGCACATCGGCATTGTCTAGCACATAGGTCATGGGTCTATCTCCGAAAAACGAAGGACAGTCCCGGTCGCTTCCTCGTTCTCTTATGCCACCAAAGTGGGATCATTTCGCAGTTGCGAGAAGTCATGCTCGCATATGCGAGATATGCATAAAACGCATGAAACACGTCCATATCCGTTAATATTTGCGTTTATTGCATAACCAATCGGCACAATGGAACCGTCAAGGCAGCACGGCGTCAGGAAACGGGCATTGCCTGTCGGCGTATTTGCGCTGGCGCTTTAGCCAATGCAGCGCGACGATGCGCACGATCTCGCATCGGACCGATCGTGAAATCCATTTTTTGCAAGAATCCGGTGCGATAACGATTACATGGATCGCCGTTATCGTGCCCGACAGGGCGCGCGGCGACCGAAGCCGGACCATGTCATGACCGAATCGACCTTGCCCACTTGCCGCTTCCAGTCCTTCTCCGAGCCCAGCGACCCCATGCTGGTCGCCGGCCGCGTCGCCGCGCTGCGCATGGCGCTCGCAGCGCAAGGTCTCGACGGTTTCGTCATCCCGCGTGCCGACGAGCATCAGGGCGAATATGTGCCGGCCCATATGGCCCGCCTCGCCTGGCTGACTGGCTTCACCGGCTCGGCCGGCAACGCGGTGGTGCTGGCCGACAAGGCAGCGTTGATCGTCGATGGCCGCTATACCATCCAGGCGGCCGCGCAAACCGACACGACGGTCGTCACCCCCGTCCGCATGGAGGAGACGCCGCTGGAGCGCTGGATCGAGCAGAACCTGCCGGCCGGCGGCAAGCTCGGCTATGATCCCTGGCTGCACACGGTCGACGGCGTCGCAAAGCTGGAAAAAGCGGTCGCCGCAGCCGGTGGCAGCCTTGTCGCCGTCGCCGCCAACCCGATCGACACACTCTGGTCGGACCGTCCCGCCGCCCCCGCCGCGCCGGTCAAGGCTCACCCGGCCGTCTATGCGGGTGAGGATTCCGTCTCGAAGCTCGACCGCATCCGCAAGGCGCTGGCTGAAGCGAAGGTCGATGCCCTCGTCGTCTCCGATCCCCATGCGCTGGCCTGGGTCTTCAACATCCGCGGCGGCGATGTCGAGCACACGCCCCTGCCGCTCGGCTACGCCATCGTCCCGCGCGAGGGCCGCCCGACCGTGTTTCTCGCGCCCGAGAAGATCACCAACGAAGCCGGTGACGCCATCGGCGCGGTCGGCGAGATCGCGGCGCCGGCTGCGCTCGACGGCCAGTTGAAAAGGCTCGGCGCCGCGAAGGCCAAGGTTCGCCTTGATGCCACCACCGCCGCCTCGGCGCTGGCGACGCTGATCACCCAGGCAGGCGGCACGCCGGATGCCGGCACCGACCCGATCGCGCTGATGAAGGCGCGCAAGAACGCGGCCGAACTGAACGGCACCCGCGCCGCCCATCTGCGCGACGGCGCGGCGATGACGAGCTACCTCTCCTGGCTCGCGCGCGAGGCGCCGAAGGGCGATCTCACCGAGATCGACGCCGTCGCGGCGCTCGAAGCCGAACGGCTCAGGACCGGGCTGCTCAAGGACGTCTCCTTCACGACCATCGCCGGCGCCGGCCCCAACGCCGCCCTGCCGCATTACCGCGTCAGCGAGGCGACGAACCGCCGGCTGGAACCCGGGATCTTCCTGGTCGATTCAGGTGGTCAGTACGAGGACGGCACCACCGACATCACCCGCACCATCGTCATCGGCGCGCCCACGGCCGAGATGCGCGACCGCTACACCCGGGTGCTCAAGGGCCATGTCGGGATCTCGCGGCTGGTCTTCGTCAAGGGAACCTCCGGCGCGCAGCTCGACGCCTTCGCCCGGCTGCCGCTCTGGCAGGGCGGCTTCGACTTCGACCACGGCACCGGCCACGGCGTCGGCAGCTATCTGTCGGTGCATGAGGGGCCGCAGCGCCTCTCCAAGCTCGGCGTCACGCCGCTGGAGCCTGGCATGATCCTCTCCAACGAGCCCGGCTACTACAAGCAGGGCGAGTACGGCATCCGCATCGAGAACCTGATCGTCGTCGAGGAACGCCTGATCCCCGGCGCCGAACGCACCATCTACGGCTTCGAGACCATCACCTGGTGCCCCTATGAGCGGGCACTGATCGACAAGGACATGCTCGACGGCGGCGAGATCGCCTGGATCGACGCCTACCATGCGACGGTCTGGGAGAAATTGTCTCCGCTGGTCGCCGGGGAACCGAGGGCCTGGCTGGAGAAGGCGTGCCGGCCGCTGTGACGGCCGCCTTTCCAGCGAATACCGCCTTGCCGCGCGAAGTATTTTGGCGACCCACGCCGGAAATCATCCAGAATTCAAGCCAGAACGCTACGGCAACTGACGAAAAGCAATGGACGCGAATTCCTGATGCGATAGTGTATTTCCGGATCAATCTGCCGCCATGTCGAAGCGAAACGAGGAGGGATGTGCCATGCCTCTGAAGCTTGTACTGGCCTTTGCGACCGTAGCCCTTTTGCCTCTTCCGGCGGAGGCTCAGGAGAGAACTGGCAGGGGCGGCAATGGCGTTCGCGACTCCTGCCGCGAAGAAGCCAGGCTGGCGTTCAAGAAAGACAGGACGAACAGGCTGGACCCGGCGCAGATGAAAGAACTGCGCCGCGAATACGCTCAGAATTGCCGCAAAAGAGCGAAGGCAGGCTGAAACCCGCAGGCACGGCCTCAGCGCGTGCGCTTCAAGCGGCGTGTAGGTTGCCTGGGCGCGTCATGCAGCGCACGTCACGGCCGGGCACGACCTGGCTCACATCACCATCCGGAACGCCACCACCGCGAGGACGCCCACGGCGACGACGCCCAACAGCGGCAGCCGCGTCGCAGCCAGTGCCGCAAGCGCGGCGGCAGCCGTCTCGGCCCAGCCTGTAGCGAGCGCGCTCGGCGCGATGACGGCGACCAGCACGGCGGGCGGGATCGCATCGAAGGCTGTCTGCGCGCGCGGCGAGAGGTTGAGACGCCCGGCGAGCGCAAGTCCCGCCACCCGCGTCGCATAGGTCACGACCGCCATGCCGAGAAAGGCGAGGAGGTTGATCGGATCGACGACGCTCACGCCTCGACCTCCTGCGCCGCGGGCCGCATCTCTGTGGCGGCCGCGAGCCATGCCGCGAGCAAACCGCAGAGCGCGCCGGCCGCGACATGCCAGGGCGGACCGGCAAGGCGATAGGTCACGGCCGATGCGAGTCCCGCTGCCACCACCGTCCAGAACGTCACCCGCCCCTTCCAGAGGGCGGCGACGAGCGCGATGAACAGCGCGGTGAAAGCGAAATCGGCGCCGAGCCGCTTCGGGTCGCCCAGCACGGCGCCGATGGTCGCGCCCAACGTCGAGTTGACCAGCCAGCCGGCGACGAAGGGAATGACCATCGCAAACCAATAGGCCGGAGTGAGGCGATGCGTACGGGCTCGTTTCTCGGCCAGCGCCCAGTTCTCGTCGGCCATGTAGTAGAGGCCGAGGAATTTCTGCCACCGGCTGAAGCCTTCCAGCTTCGGCGCCAGCGACGCCCCCATCAGCACATGGCGCGCATTGATCAAGAGCGTCGAGAAGACGATCGCAGCAACCGGTGCTGGCGTCGCCCACAACTCCACGGCGGCAAACTGAGCGCCGCCGGCGAACACCGTGGCGCTCATCAGAAGGATTTCCAAGGGAGAAAGCCCCTTGCTGGCAGCCACCGCGCCGAAGAGCAGGCCGATCGGCGCCGCAGCCACCGCAGCCGGCCAGATATCGCTCAGGCCGCGCCTGATGTCGTCACGCATCGTGGACATGGGTCTGATACTTTCGAAGCGGCGGTTCCGCCGGTATGCGCGGCGCGGAAGGCGCCGGGCGTCACGCCGAAGCGGGCCTTGAAGGCGCGCGTCAGATGCGGCTGGTCGCAGAAGCCGGTCGCCGCCGCGACGTCGCCGGGCATCTCGCCGCGCCGCAGCCGCTCGCGGGCGCGCCGGACGCGGACATCGACGAGATAGGCATGGGGCGTGAGCCCCGTCTCCTGCCGGAAGGCACGGATCAGGTGATGGCGCGGCAGGCCGGTGAGCCGGGCGAGATCGGCAAGCGACAGATCCTCTTCGTAGCGCGCCTCGAACAGCTCGCGCGCCTTGGCAACGGGTCCGCCCTCGGCCCCGACGGAGCGGACCGAGAGATCGGCATGGCGCGCCAGGCAGAGCGCATAGAAGCGCAGGAGCATCTCCTCGCCGGCCAGCAGATCCTCGCCATCCTCGATGGCGCGATGCGCGGCAGCGAAGAGCACAGCCCCCTTGGCGTCCTCGACCAGCGGCTGCGGAAAGAACGGCGTCCCGATCACGTCCCGGCCGCTCAGCGAAGCCGCGACCTCGCGGATCAGCCCGACCTCAGGATAGGTCATGCGGTAGCTGTAGCCCGGCCCGTAGGGCTCGCCGTCATGGGTCTCGAGCGGGTTGACGAAGGCGACATGGCCGGGACGGGCGTAGTGCCGCTCGCCCCGGATGCGGAAGGTCTCGCAGCCGGCCTCGATAATGCCGATCACGTAGCTCTCATGCTGGTGCGGCGTGTAGGCATGGCGGCGGAAGGTGGCGGCGAGGCAATCCAGCCCGTCGAAGCGCTCGGCCGGAAACAGCTTCGCCCGCTCGCCGGCGACGAGCGGCTCCAGGCCCAATGTCTCGCTCTGTGTGACTGCTTCCATGGCGCGAGCATAAACTCCCTCGCGGCGCGACTGTCTTGAAGAAAAGTGATCGGGCGCATCACGCGCCCGATATGCCCGGTCATTTCGGAATGGCGTCAGATCGCGTGAGCCGCACCGGCCGCGCCGGCCCGTTCCGGGCTCTTCGAACCGAGCAGAAATACGCCGAGCCCGCCGACCAGCGTCGCGACGGTGGCGTAGGCGATCACGCCCAGCGTCCCGAAGCCGTCGACGAGCAGGCCGCCGAAGATGGCCCCGCTCGCGATCGCGACCTGGAAGGCGGCGACGATCAGGCCCCCGGCCGACTCCTGCTCGTCTTCCGGCGCCACGCGCACCATCCAGGTCTGGAAGCCGACCGGCAGCGCGCCGAAGGCGAAGCCCCAGAGCCCGACGGCGATGGCCGAGGCGATCGGCGATCCACCGACCAGCAGCAGACTCACCCCCATCAGCGCGATCGTCAGCGCGCCGAAGATCACCGACGCCTTGGCGCTGCGCGCCGTGATCGCCCCGCCGACGAAGTTTCCGAAGAAGCCGCCGACGCCGTAGGCCAGCAGGACGAGCGAGATCGCCTCGACCGACAGCTTCGGAATCTGCTCCAGGAACGGGCGGACATAGGTAAAGCCGGCAAAATGCCCGGAGATCACGACGGCGATCCCCGCCAGCACCAGTGCGATGCTCGGCTGGCCGAGCAGGCGCAGCAGCGTGCGGATATCGGGCGCGCCGCGCGCCGGCAGGCGCGGCAGCACCGCCATCTGGATCACCAGCGTCGCGACGCCGATGAGAGCCGAGAGCCAGAACACGACGCGCCAGCCCATCAGGTTGCCGACATAGGCGCCGATCGGCGCCGCGCTGACCGTGGCGATTGAGACGCCGGTGAAGATCAGCGACATCGCCTTGGGCAAGGCGCTCGGCGGCACGAGCCGCATCGCGGTCGCCGCCACCATCGACCAGAAGGCTCCGAGCCCGATGCCGAGCAGGACGCGGGCGAAGAGCAGCGTCGGCAGATTGGTCGCGACGGCGGCGAGCGCGCTCGAGACGATCAGCAGGCTGGTCAGCGACCAGATGACGAGGCGCCGATCGATGCCGCGCGTCACGATGGCGGCGGCGAGGCCGGCAACGGCGCCGACCACCGCTGTGGCGGTCACGGCCTGTCCGGCGGCGCCGACGGAAACGCCGATATCGGCGGCCATCGGGGTCAACAGGCTGGCGGGCAGGAATTCGGCCGTGACGAGGCCGAAGACGCCGAAAGTCAACGAGACCACCGCCGCCCAGGCTGGTCTTTCGCGCGCGTCCTCGGCGGAATCATCGAGGTCGAGTGCTGTGGCAGAAAGAGAATCTGACATGGGTATCTCCATGAGGAGGCCGGAAGATGGGCGTGGCCTCGTGGAGTTTCCATGCTATATAATCCGTATCTCATGACCGTTCGTCCAGGATTGCGATGACAGCTTCGGCAGACCACCTGACCGAAATGCTCCGGGGACTGAGGCTCGACGGCGTCGATTACAGCCGCTGCCAGATGGCTACTCCGTGGGGCGTCGCCTTCCCGCAGAGCCGCGAAGCGTGTTTCCATTTCATCTCGCGCGGCAGTTGCTGGCTGAGGACGCCCGCTGGCGAGTGGCTGGAGCTCCGCGACGGCGACGCCGTGCTCCTGCCCCGCGGCGGCGGCCATGTGCTGGCGAGCGCGCCGGACGTCATCGCATCGCCTCCCTGCGATTGCCGGGTGCGCGAAGCCTATGGCAATGTCTTCGACGTCGAGGGCGGTGGCACTGGCGAGCATATGCTCGTCTTCACCGGGCGCATGACCTTCAATGTCGATCTCGACCACCCGCTGCTGCGGCTGATGCCGGATATGATGCGGATGAGCGATTTCATCGCCAACGAACCTGGCATTCCGCATCTGCTGGCGGCAATGGGCCAGGAGGTCGCGATGGACCGGGTCGGCGCCGGCAGCATCCTCGCGCGTCTCGCCGACGTGCTGGCCGCCGCGATCATCCGTTCCTGGGTCGAGCGCGGCTGTGGTGCCGCCAAGGGCTGGGTCGCGGCAGCGCGCTGCCCGCAGATCGGCAAGGTGCTCGCGGCCGTCCACGCCCATCCCGAGACCGCCTGGACCGTCGAAAGCCTGGCGGAGCTGATGGGCGCTTCCCGTTCCGGTTTCGCCGAGCGCTTCGCCGAGGTCGTCGGCGAGACCCCGGCCCGCTATGTCGCGCAGGTCCGGATGCATCAGGCCCGGCAATGGCTCGCCCGCGACAAGCTGCGGATCGCGGTGGTGGCGCAGCGCCTCGGCTACGAGTCGGAGGCCTCGTTCAGCCGCGCCTTCAAGCGCATCACCGGCATGGCGCCGGGTCAGGTGCGCGCGGCAGGTGAGGCACCGCCTGCGGCGATGTTCACGCCATCAGCAGGGGCTGCGGAGTAGCCAGAGCATTTCCGCGGGGGAAAGGCGTGCCGGAACAAAGCCCCGGAGCGCCGGTTGCATGTCGAACAGCCGGGCGCTGGAAGGCCGGCGCAGCGGTCCATGCGAACGGGATCACGATCATGACCATCCAATCTCTCGCTCTTAGCTGCGCTGCGGCGCTAGCGATCTTCAGCCTTGCAACGGTTGCGAACGCTCAGGGAATACCGCGCGGCGCCGCTCAAGGCGCCAGGGTCGGCAATGAGGCAGCCGGACCGATCGGCGGCGCGGCCGGAGCCGTCGTCGGCGGCGTCACCGGCGGCGTGGTCGGCGGCGTCAAGGGTGTCGTCGGCATTCCCCAGCGGACCGCGGTGCCGCGTGCCAGAACGCACGCTCATCGCCACTGATCGCGGCGTAGCGGCAGCTCATCCGCCGACCAGATCGAACCAGCCGGCCTCGTCGATCACCTCGACGCCGTGCTTGGCGGCATCCTTCAGCTTGGAGCCCGCCCCCGGCCCGGCGACCAGCAAATCCGTCTTCGACGAGACCGAGCCCGCAACCTTCGCGCCGAGCCGCTCGGCCATCGCCTTGGCCTCGTCGCGGGTCATCCGTTCCAGCGCGCCGGTGAAGACCACGATCTTGCCGGCGACAGGGCTCGCCGAGGCCATCGCTTCCAGCGGCTGCGGCGTGACCTGGGCGAGCAGCCGGTCGAGCAACTGCTCGTTATGCGGCTCGCCGAAGAATTCGATCAGCGCCTCGACCACGGTGGGCCCGACGCTGTCGATGGCGTCGAGCTCCTGCCGCTCGGGCGAGGCTTCGTCGGCAGCGGCGATACCCGCCGCGCGCAGTGCCTCGAACGAGCCGTAATGCCGCGCCAGCAGCCGCGCCGTCGTCTCGCCGATATGGCGGATGCCGAGCCCGAAGATGAAGCGGTTGAGCGGCGGCCGGCGCCGGTCTTCGATCGCATCGAACAGCTTCTTGGCGCTGACGGCGCCGAAGCCCTCCTTGTCCTTGAGCTTCTTGAGGTTGGCCGCATCGCGCTCAGCCAGTGTGAAGATGTCGGCCGGCTCCTTCACCGGAAGCTCGGGATCGCTGTGGAAGAACTCGATCTGCTTGTCGCCGAGCCCGTCGATATCCATCGCATCGCGCGAGACGAAGTGCTTGAGACGCTCGACCGACTGCGCCGGACAGATCAGGCCGCCGGTGCAGCGACGCACCGCATCCTCCTTGCCGGTGCGCGGATTGAGCTCCCGCGTCGCATGGCTGCCGCAGGCCGGGCAGAGCGTCGGGAATTCATAGGGCTTCGCGTCCGCTGGCCGCTTCGCGAGATCGACCGCCTCGACACGCGGGATGACGTCGCCCGCCCGCTTCACCGTCACCGTGTCGCCGATGCGGATATCGGTGCCGTCGCGGATCGGCAGCCCCTTGGAGTCGAAGCCGCGGATGTAGTCCTCATTGTGCAGCGTCGCATTGGTCACCACGACGCCGCCGACCGTCACCGGCTTCAGCCGCGCCACCGGCGAGAGCGCGCCCGTGCGCCCCACCTGAATGTCGATCGCTTCGAGAACGGTCGTCGCCAGCTCGGCCGGGAATTTATGCGCGATCGCCCAGCGCGGCGCCCGCGAGACAAATCCGAGCCTTGCCTGCAGCGCAAGATCGTCGACCTTGTAGACCACGCCGTCGATGTCGTAGCCGAGCGTGGCGCGCTGGCTCTCGATCAGCCGGTACTGCGCGATCAGCTCCTCGACGCTCTCGCAGCGCTTCATCAGCGGGTTGGTGCGGAAGCCCCAGCGCTTGAACGCCTCGACCACGCCCATCTGCGTCGGTGCCGGCAGCACCGGCATATCGCCCCAGGCATAGGCGAAGAAGCGCAACGGACGGGATGCTGTGATCGTCGCGTCGAGCTGGCGCAGCGAGCCCGCCGCAGCGTTGCGTGGATTGGCGAATTCGGTCAGTCCCTTCTCACGCTGGCGGTCGTTGATAGCAGCGAAATCGGCATGGCCGAGATACACCTCGCCGCGCACCTCGGCGATCTCCGGCACGTCCGGCCCGGCGAGCGTCCCTGGGATTTCGGAGATGGTGCGGGCGTTGACGGTAACGTCCTCGCCTTCCTCGCCGTCGCCGCGCGTCGCGGCTGAGACGAGCACGCCCTTCTCGTAGCGCAGCGAGAGCGACAGCCCGTCGATCTTGGGCTCGGCCGTGAAGGCGATGCCACCTTCCTCCTCCTTGCGACCGAGGAAGCGATAGACCCGGCCCGCGAACTCGGCGACGGCCTCATCGGAGAACGCGTTGTCGAGCGAGAGCATCGGCACGCGGTGCCGGATCTTGGCGAATTTGCCCGACGGCTTGGCTCCGACCTTGCCGCTGACGCCGCCGGTTTCCTTCAGCTCGGGAAAGGCCTCTTCGAGCGCGACCAGCCGCCGACGCTTCGCGTCATAGGCCGCGTCATCCATGATCGGCTGATCGTCCTGGAAATAGGCGTCGTTGGCGGCCTGCACCTGCGCGGCGAGCTGCTTGTGCTCGGCCTTCGCCTTGCGCGGCGTCAGCTCGGCAACGGGCGTTTCGGAAAAGGCGGTGTCGTTGGCGTCGCTCATGGCACAGCATTAGGCGAGAAGGTCGTGACGAGGAAGGGCAGCAGCCGGATCGCTCAACCCGATGAAGCTCCTCGCCCCCATCCTGTCGGAGAGCGCTATCGGCAGCTCCTCAGGATGGGGTTCAGGTGTCCATTCCTCACATCAGCGAGAGGGCTTGCGACAAATCCGGCTTTCGCGCGTATAGTTTGGGGGCTGGAATTTGGAAGCTCGACGCCATCGGCCGTTGACGCCAAGGACAAGTCGACCGCCGTGGTGAACCGGGCCGGAACCGGGAGGCTCGCCATGGCCAATGTCGACGGCACCGTTCATGACATCGTCACGCTCTCGCAGCCACGCATCAAGACCATCACCACGATGGACCTGCGCGAAGCGCTGCGACGCGGCTGGGAGGATTTCATGGCGCAGCCGAGCCATCTCGTCTTCATCGCCGTGATCTATCCCATCGCCGGCATCCTGCTGGCGCAGCTCACCGTCAGCTACAACATCTTCCCCCTGCTTTTCCCGCTGCTCAGCGGCTTCGCGCTGATCGGCCCCTTCGCCGCGATCGGCCTCTATGAGGTGAGCCGCCGCCGCGAGAAGGGCCTCGACTCGTCCTGGAGCCATGTGTTCGAGCTGCTGCGCTCGCCCTCGATCGGACAGACCGTTCTGCTGGGCGCCATGCTGACCGGGCTCTTCCTCGCCTGGCTTTTTAGCGCCTGGTTCCTCTATCGCGGCATCCTTGGCCTGCCGGCCGACGTCTCGACCGCCGACTTCCTGCGCGCCGTCTTCACCACGGCCGATGGCTGGATCATGATCATTATCGGCAACTCGCTCGGGCTGCTCTTCGCGATCGCCGCCTTCGCGATCTCTGTGGTGTCGTTCCCGCTGATCATCGACCGGCACGTCGATGCCCCGACCGCGATCCGCACCTCGATCGCCGCCGTCGAGGCCAATCCGCGCGTGATGATGTATTGGGGCCTGATCGTGACCGGGCTTCTGGTGCTCGGTTGCCTGCCGGTGCTGGTCGGCCTGGTCGTGGTCATGCCGGTTCTAGGCCATGCCACCTGGCACCTCTACCGCAAGGTGGTGGGCTGACAGGACTGGGATCGAGCGCGCCACGGCCGCTCGCTCCTGCCGATGCGGGAACTTTTCGCCCCCAAATGGGGTTCACCCCCTGCCAGATCGAGCCTGACGGCTCCATTCAGTCAGGGGGTTTTTCATGAACAACATCATTTATCTCGTCGGCCTCGTGGTCGTTGTCCTCGCCATTCTCTCCTTCCTCGGCCTGCGTTGAGGCGGGAGAGCACGCGAGTGACCGACAGCAGCCGGGTAACGATGCTTAGCCGCGGCGCGGCGGCTTACCTTTTCCGAACGGCTTGCCGCCGCCGGCGGGGCGTCCGCCATCCTGCCCAGGCTTGCCGGCGAAAGGCTTCCCCTTCGCGGCGAACGGCTTCTTGAAGCCACCGCCGGGCTTGCCGTCCTCGCGGCGGGGACGATCATCGCTCCGCTGCGGCGCGCCTTCGGTGCGATAGGGCTTGCGATCATCCCCATGAGGTGCGCGATGCTCGCCGTCCCTGGACGGGAACGGCTTGCGCTGCGGCCTGTCGGCGCCTGTCTCGGGCCGGTCGCGGAACGCTCGCGGCGCGGCCGGGCGCTCGGCCTTGTCGGCGAAGGATTTCGCCGGACGCCGCTCGTCCGCTTCCGCCATCTCGATCACGATCTTGTCGCGATCCGGGATGCGCACGGATTCGTAGAAGCGCTCGGCCACCTCGGCATCGATCTCGACCTTGGTCTCGCGGTCGAAGATGCGGATTGCGCCGACCTCGTCGCGCGTGATCCGGCCGCGGCGGCACAGCATCGGCAGCAGCTGGCGCGGATCGGCGCCCTGCTTGCGGCCGATGTCGAGCCGGAACCACACGGTATCCCCGCGCGGCCCTGCCGGCTTGCGCGGCCGCTCGCCATCCTCGCCCTCATCGCGCCCGGCTCCGAAGGGCCGGCGCTTGGCGGCATAATCCTCATTCGCGCGGACCGGCCGGCGCTCGTCGCGGCCAAAGCCGGGATCGCCCACCTCTTCCGCCGCCGGCAGCCTTGCCCGGTACAGCCTGACCAGCGCCGCAGCGATGTCGCGCGCCTCGCGGCCAGCCATCAGCGCCTCGATCATCCCGGCATCGTCCTCGCCGGTCTCGCCGCTGAGCATCGGATCGGCCAGCAGGCGCTCCTGATCGAGCGTGCGGATCTCCTCCGGCGTCGGCGGGGCGATCCATTCGGCCTCGATCTTGCCTTCCATCAGCAGGCGCTCGGCCTTGCGCCGGCGTGACTGCGGCACGAGCAGGACGCTCGTGCCCTTGTTGCCGGCGCGGCCCGTGCGGCCCGAACGGTGCTGCATCACCTCGGAATCATTGGGCAATTCGGCGTGGATGACGAGGTCGAGCCCGGGCAGGTCGATGCCGCGTGCCGCGACATCGGTCGCGACGCAGACCCGCGCCCGGCCGTCCCGCAGTGCCTGCAGCGCGGCGTTGCGTTCGTTCTGGCCAAGCTCGCCCGAGAGCGCGACCGAGGTGAAGCCGCGCTCCAGCAGGATCGCCTCGAGATGGCGCACCGCATTGCGGGTGTTGCAGAAGACCAGCGCCACCGGCGCATTATGGAAGCGCAGCAGGTTGACGACCGCGAGCTCGGCTTCCTTCGGGAAAACGCGCACGGCCTTGTAGGCGATATCGGCATGTCCGCGACGAGTCGCTTCCACCTCGATGCGCAGCGCGTCGCGCTGGTAGCTCTGCGCAAGCTGGACGATGGCCTTCGGGAAAGTGGCCGAGAACAGCAGGCTGCGCCGCCCCTCGGGGGTCGTCTTCAGGATGTATTCGAGATCGTCGCGGAAGCCGAGGTCGAGCATCTCGTCCGCCTCGTCGAGCACGACCGCCTTGAGCGCGGAGACGTCGAGGCGGCGGCGCTCGATATGATCACGCAGGCGGCCGGGCGTGCCGACGACGATATGGGCGCCCTCATCGAGCAGCATCGCCTCGCGGCGCGGATCCATTCCGCCGACGCAGGAAATCACCCGCGCTCCCGTCTGGGCATAGAGCCAGGCGAGTTCGCGCTGCACCTGCAAGGCAAGCTCACGCGTCGGGGCGATGATCAGCGCGAGAGGCTCGGCGGCAGGGCCGAGGCGCTCCGCACCGCCCAGCAGCGTCTCGCCGATCGCGAGCCCATACGCGATGGTCTTGCCGGAGCCGGTCTGCGACGAGACCAGCAGGTCGCGCCCAGCGGCGGCGTCTTCGAGCACAGCGCTCTGCACCGGCGTCGGTTCGGAATAGTTGCGTTCGGCAAGCGCGCGCGCGAGCGGCGGGCTCGTGAGGGAAAAGGACATGCGATAAGGGCCTAGAGGTTTGCGGCGTAAAATGAATTAACGGCGCGAAGCGTGGCGATGGGTTCAGGCGGCATTCGGTAATCGGACCGAAAAGTGGGTCTCACTTCTCAGAAAATCCGATGCCAAAACAAATAATTAGGTCGCCCCCAGGGGCGTCCGGCAGGACGCATGGCGATCTAACGGGCAGCTGCACCATCGGATGACAGCAGCTCATAAAGCAAAGCGACACAAAAGGAAATGCGGCATTCCCGCGCCCCGCGCAGGACTGAGCCGGGCCGGATTGGCCTTGCCGGCATGGCAGCGGGCCCACTAGCTTCCGGGCTTCAGCGAACGTGCAAGATGCCGCAGCGGAGAACAGCCATGGTCCAGCAGTCCCGCCGCATCGGCGCCTATGAGGTTTCGATCCTGCATGACGGCGTCTTCGAGGCCCCGCTCGACGTCCTCATCCATGCCGGCGGCGCGGCTGCCCGCGACGCGGCGGTCGCGCGCTGGGGCAAGCCGAAAGTCAGCATCGTCGTCAATTGCTTCGCCTTGAAGGGCGCCGACGGCATCACCCTGGTCGATGCCGGCACCGGCCCCTCCTGGGGCGAGGCGATGGGCCACGCGCCTGCCGCCATGGTCGCTCGCGGGATCGCACCCGAACAGGTCGCGCGCGTCCTGATCACCCACCTGCACGGCGACCATGCTCTCGGCCTTTTCGATGGCGATCGCGCCCGTTTCCCAAACGCAGAGATCATCCTGCCCGAGGCGGATTTCGGCTTCTTCGGCGACGAGGCCAATCGCGGTCGCACCCCGGAGAAGAAGCAGGGCGGCTTCGCGATCGCCGCGGCGCTGAAGAGACATTACTCGGGCCGCATCCGCGGCGTGACCGGCGCGGCGCATCCCGGCATCGCGCTCATCGCCCTTCCCGGCCATACCTTCGGCCACAGCGGCTATCTGATCGAGGGCCAGGGTGAGAGCCTGCTGCTCTGGGGAGACGCGCTCCACCTTTCCGACCTGCAGGCTTCGGACCCCGAGATCGGCTTTGTCTATGATTTCGACGCAGCGACCGCGCTCGCCTCCCGCCGCGTCATCTTGGAGCGCGCCGAGCGCGAAGGCTGGCTCGTCTCGGGCGGCCATGTCGAGGGCTTCCGGCGCGTTGTCAAAAAGGGCGCGGGCTACGAGCTGATCCCGGCCTGATCGCCGTCAGCCGCGCAGTCCGGCCGCCTGCAGCAGGCGTCCGGCCGCGGCTCGCGCCTCCTCGGTGATCGAGGCGCCGGCCAGCATCCGCGCGATCTCCTCGCGCCGGGACTGCTCGGCCAGCGCCGTGACGCGCGTCACGGTGCGCGCGGCTTCGCCCTCCGCCGATTTGGCGATCAGGAAATGCTGCCCGGCCTTGGCCGCGACCTGCGGCGCATGCGTGACCGAGATCACCTGCACTTGGCCCGCGAGCCGTGCCAGCCGCTCGCCTATCGCATCGGCGACAGCGCCGCCGACGCCCGTGTCGATCTCATCGAAGACCAGCGTCGGGGCCGAGCCGCGCTCCGCCAGCACCACCTTCAGCGCCAGCATGAAGCGCGAGAGCTCGCCGCCCGAGGCAACCTTCATCATCGGCCCAGGCCGTGTGCCCGGATTGGTCTCGACCCAGAACTCGACTCGGTCGAAGCCCTCCGGCCCGCGCGCGGCCTCGTCGCTCTCGACCCGGGTGATGAAGCGCGCCCGCTCGAGCTTGAGCGGCGGCAACTCGGCCTTCACGGCGGCATCGAGCCGTGCCGCAGCGGCCTTGCGCGCCTCCGACAAGGCCTGCGCCCGCGCGACGAAAGCACCTTCCGCCTCGTTCAGATCGGCCTCCAGCCGCGCCAGTGACGATTCGCTCTCGTCGAGCGCCGCGAGATCGCTCGCCATCGTGGCGGCCAGGACTGGCAGGCCATCGACCGGCACGTCGTATTTGCGTCCCGCCGCGCGCAACGCGAAGAGCCGTTCCTCGATGCGCTCCTGCTCGCGCGGATCGTATTCGGCAGCGCGCATCGCGGCAGACAGCGTCTCCCCCGCCTCCTCCAGCGCAACGATGGCCGTGTTTAGCGCGGCGATCGACGGATCGACCAGCTCGGGTGCCTGCCCGGCCCGGCGCTCCAGCCGGCGCAGTACTGCGGCGAGCGTCGCGACCGGCGATGCCTGGCCGCCGACAGCCTCATGCGCATCGATCAGGTCGCGCGCGACCTTCTCGGCCTGCATCATCGACTGGCGCGTGGCGGCGAGCGCATCTTCCTCGCCCGGTTGCGGCGCGAGCTTGCCGAGCTCCTCGACGGCATGGCGCAGGAAATCGGCTTCCTTGCGTGCGGCTTCGACGCGCATGCGCTGGGACTGCAGCGCCTGCCGCGCCCGCTTCAGCGTGTCGCTGGCTTCGGCGACGGCTTCCGCCTGCCTCTCCAATCCACCGAAGCCGTCGAGAATAGCGCGGTGCTGAGCCGGATCGGTCAGCGCACGGTCATCATGCTGGCCGTGGATCTCGACGATCGCTGCGCCAACCATGCGCAGGATCTGCACCGAAACCGGCTGGTCGTTGATGAAGGCGCGCGTGCGCCCGTCGGCATATTGCACCCGGCGGAGGATCAGGTCGCCGTCGGTATCGATTTCCTGGGCATGGGCCAGCTTGCGCGCGGCGTGGTCGAGCGGCAAATCGAAAACGGCACTGACCTGCCCCTGCGCCTCGCCGTGGCGGACGAGCGAACCGTCGCCCCGCCCACCGAGCGCCAGCGCGAAGCCGTCGAGCAGAATGGATTTGCCGGCGCCGGTCTCGCCCGTGAGGACGCTCAAGCCCTCGCGGAAGCCGAGATCGAGCCGGTCGATCAGAACGATGTCACGAATGGAGAGCTGCGCCAGCATCGATGCTCAGCTCGGTCTGCGGTGCCGGCAGGGTCGCCCGAGGCCCGTCATGCCGGCCTCGTCAGCGACCGCCGAACCCGAGGAGGCCGCCGACCGTGCGCTGGAAGCCGTCGAAGGCGCGGCTGATATAGGAGCCGCGATCCTCCCGCGGTTCCAGGCCGCCGCTCTGCAGCAGCTTGTAGGCGTCCTTGTACCAGGGGCTGTCCGGGAAGTTGTGACCGAGCACGGCGGCGGCGGTCTGAGCCTCGTTGGTGATGCCCATCGCCATATAGGCCTCGGTCAGGCGCATCAGCGCCTCCTCGACATGGCGCGTCGTCTGATACTTGATGATCACCTCGCGGAAGCGGTTCACCGCGCCGGTGTAGTTGCGCTTCTCGAGATAGTAGCGCCCCGCATTCATCTCCTTGCCGGCGAGCTGGTCGCGCGCCACCAGGAGCTTCTCCTTGGCGTCCAGCACGTATTCCGACTTCGGATAATTGGCGATGAGCTGTTCGAAAGCCTGGATCGCCTGAACCGTCCGCTCCTGGTCGCGCGTCGTGTCCGGGATTTGGTTATAATACGACATCGCCATGATGTACTGCGCATAGGCAGCATCGGGGCTGGCCGGGTTCTGGGCGATGAAGCGCTTGGAGGCGGTGATCGCCTCCTCCCACTTCGAGGCCTGGAAATTGGTGTAGGCCGTCATCAGCAGGCCCTTGCGGGCGTAGGGCGAGAACGGCGCCGCCTTGTCGATACCCTCGAACTTCTTGGTCGCGCCTTCGCTGTCGCCGTTCTGCAGGCGTGCGAGGCCTTCGTTGTAGAGCTTGTCGGCGGGCTCGGGCGGCGTGAGGTCCGGCTTGTAGACCTCGGGCTTGTCGAAGGGATTGAGTGACGACAGCGTATCGCAGCCGCCGAGCAGCATGGCGGCCCCCAGCGCCAGGGCGATGCCCTTGCGCGGATACTGGCCGCGATGGATTGCCGGAAGGCTATGCCGCGTCACGCTCACGTCGTCCGTCCTCTTTCGATCGTCCCTGCTGGCGGGAAGCATGCCTTACCTCAGACGCTTCCACCGCGCCACTGCCGAAAACCGGTCAGGGCACGATTCCGCCACCCTGCGGCATCTGGGACAAAAACCCGGCGAAGGAAAGGCGAAAAGCGCCGGCCTGCGACTTTTCAGTGCAGATCTGGCGCGTAGGCAGCCGGTGCGGCTGCGGCCATCTGCACGGCGCGCGGTGTGGCGAAAACCGGCTGGGCCTCGATGATCGCGAAATTGGCGCGGTCGGCGAAGAGCGCCTCGAGAATGCGGACATTCATGCGATGGCCGCCGCAATAGGAGCGGAACTCGCCAATGATCGGATAGCCGGCAAGCGCGAGATCGCCGATCGCGTCGAGCACCTTGTGGCGCACGAATTCGTCGCTGTAGCGCAGCCCCTCGGGGTTGATGACCTTGTCCTCGCCGATCGCCACGGTGTTCTCGAGCGAGGCGCCCTGCGCGAAGCCGGCCTTCCAGAGCTGCTCGACATCGCGCATGAAGCCGAAGGTGCGGGCCTTCGAGATCTCGCGGGCATAGGTCTCGGCGTCGAGATCGAAAATCTTGCGCTGGCGGCCGATCACGGCGCTGTCGAAATCGATTTCGACATCGAGGCGGAAGCCCTGCTCGGCCGGCATCAGCTCGGCGAAGGCGCGGCCGCTCTCGATCCGCACCGGCTGGAGAACCTTGAGGTAGCGGCGTGGCGCGGTGAGAGCGACCGTCCCGGTCGTCTGGATCGCGGTGACGAAGGCGGTGGCGCTGCCGTCCATGATCGGCATTTCCGGACCGTCGATCTCGATCAGGACGTTGTCGAGGCCGAGGCCGGCGCAGGCCGACATCAGATGCTCGATCGTCGAGACCGAGGCCGGGCCGCGATCGCCGATCACGGTGCACAGCTCGGTGGCGCTGACCTTGGTGTGCTTGGCGTGGATGAGCTGGGGCGGCATGCCCTCGATGCCGGTCCGCAGGAAGACGACGCCAGAATTCGCGCTGGAAGGCTTCAGGCAGATGCTCGCGGGGGCTCCGGAATGCACGCCGATTCCGGTCAGGGTCACTGCTGCCCGCAAAGTGGTCTGCCGATCGAAGCTCATTCCGCTATCCAATCCTGATCATCGAACTGCACCGAACCTGCTTAAGGCAGGGGCCGCCGCCGACGATGTCTTCCGAGGTTGACGTCAGGTCAGACCTAACGCGCTATCCTCTTGATGCAGCTGCAACATAAGCTTTTCGAGCAACCTCTCAAAATCACGCTTTCTTTCGCTGTGTTACAACCGAAAGCCCGCGGACAGGCGTATATAACACGCTGAAAGATAACGATTTTCTAACAAGGAAAATCCCGCCGCGGAAGGCCGCGGCGGGATTTGTTGCAGAACCGTCAAGAACGGCTGGAGCTCAGTTCGCCTGGCGACGCAGGAATGCGGGAATCTCCAGGTGGTCTTCCTCGCTGTTGCGAGTCGGCGCGACTCGGCCATGCGGGTCGAGCTGGCCCTGGGCCGGCCGCGAGGCCGGCTGCGGAGCCGGGCGGCGCATATACTCGGCATGGGCAGCGCTCGGCGCGGCCGCCTGCGGCATCGGGGCCTGCGGCGCCTGACGCACCGGTGCCGGAGCCGCCGGCTCAGCATATTCCTCGTCTTTACGGCCGAAGCCGACCGAGGCCAGCCGCTGCATCAGCGACATCCGCTTCTGCTCGATGGCATTCGGCGGCAGCGGGGCCGGCTGGGCGCCGCGCTGGGCGTTGAGCTGAGCCTGGCCGGGAACCGGCAAATCCTCGACGCGAGGCATGCGGGTCGGGCGGACGGCGCGCTCCGGCATCGGCGGGATGAAGCTGTCGTCGAGATGCAGGCTCGGCTCGGCATGCCGGACCGGCTCCGGAGCCGGGGCGACCATCACCGGACGGGGCTGGACGGGCTCGATATGAACGCCCTGCGCGATCGGGGCGGGCGGCGCCTGCTCCATGGCCGGGGCGATGCGGGTTGTGTCGATCGCCGGGATCGATGCCGGAGCCATCTGGGCGACGGGGCGCGGAGCAGCGGTGGGGTTGCTGCGCAGGCGCGCTTCCTGCTTCAGGCGTTCGGCGACCTGGGCGATGCGGGCTTCGGTCTCGTCGACCTCGCCATGCTGCGAGATCGGCTTGTCGATGCCGGTCGCGACCACCGAGACGCGGACCGTGCCCTCGAGCGATTCGTCGAAGGTGGCGCCGACGATGATGTTTGCCTCGGAATCGACCTCCTCGCGGATGCGGGTGGCGGCCTCGTCGACCTCGTAGAGCTTCATGTCGCGGCCGCCGGTGATCGAAATCAGCAGGCCGCGCGCGCCCTTCATCGAGACGTCGTCGAGCAGCGGGTTGTTGATCGCGGCCTGGGCGGCGGTCAGCGCGCGCTTCTCGCCCTGCGATTCGCCGGTGCCCATCATCGCCTTGCCCATGCCGCGCATCACGGCGCGAACGTCGGCGAAGTCGAGGTTGATCAGGCCGGGGCGGACCATCAGGTCGGTGATGCAGGCGACGCCGGAATAGAGCACCTGGTCGGCCATGCCGAAGGCGTCGGCGAAGCCGGTGGTCTCGTTGGCGACGCGGAACAGGTTCTGGTTCGGGATGACGATCAGGGTATCGACCGCCTCGTTCAGCTCGCCGATGCCCGCCTCGGCCATGCGCATGCGGCGCTGGCCTTCGAACTGGAACGGCTTGGTGACGACGCCGACGGTCAGGATGCCCATGTCGCGGGCGACGCGGGCGATGGCCGGAGCGGCGCCGGTGCCGGTGCCGCCGCCCATGCCGGCGGTGATGAAGACCATGTGTGCGCCCGCMAGGTGATCACGGATCTCGTCGATTACCTCCTCGGCCGCCGCGCGSCCGACTTCCGGCTGCGAGCCGGCGCCGAGGCCTTCCGTGACCTGCAGGCCCATCTGGATGATGCGCGGCGCGCGCGAGAGCGCCAGAGCCTGGGCATCGGTGTTGGCGCAGACGAAATCGACCCCGTCGAGGCCGGCCTCGATCATGTTGTTCACGGCGTTGCCGCCGGCTCCGCCGACGCCGAAGACCGTGATCCGGGGCTTCAGTTCCCGGATGTCCGGGGCTTGCAGATTCATCGCCATGGTTGCCTCTTTTGATCCTGTGTCCGGCGCCTGGCGGGAGCCGTCCCGATTGCTACGTTTGACGCCGTGGCCCGCCCCTTCGAACGAGCCGAACTCACTAGAAACTGTCCTTCAGCCACCGCCCGACACGCGAGAAGTAGCCATCCGTCCCGGTCGCGAAATAGCGCGCGCCGGCAGTACGCGGCTCGAAATGCTCGACATGGGCGACCTGCGGGTAGACCAGCAGGCCGACCGCCGCCGAGAAGGCCGGGCCCTTGCCCGCTTCCGGCAACCCTTTGATCCCAAGCGGGCGGCCGGTACGGACCTGCCCCCCGAGGATGCGGCGGGCCACTTCCGGCAAGCCGGTGAGTTGGCAGGCGCCGCCGGTCAGCACGACGCGCCGCCCGGCCTGGGCCGAGAAGCCGGCATTGGTCAGCCGGTCGCGCACCAGTTCGAGGATCTCTTCGACGCGCGGCTTGATGATCCGCACGAGATGCGACTTGGCGAGGTGGTTCGGCATGTCGCGCTCGTCGTCGTCGACCTGCGGCACCGCGATCATGTCGCGCTCGTCGGAAGCGCTGGAGATGCAGGAGCCGTGCAGCGTCTTCAGCCGCTCGGCCGCCGAGACACGGGTGGAGAGGCCGCGCGCCACGTCCATGGTGATGTGGTTGCCGCCGACCGCGATCGCGTCGGCATGGACGAGATGTCCGCCGGAGAAGACGCCGAGGCTGGTGGTGCCGCCGCCGAGATCGACCACGACCACGCCCATCTCGGCCTCGTCGTCGACCAGAACCGAGAGGCCGGAGGCGTAGGGCGTCGCCACCACGGCCTCGACCTCGAGATGGCAGCGCTCGACCGCCAGCATGACGTTGCGCGCCGCCGCCGCTTCGCTGGCGACGACATGCATGTCGACCGAGAGCTTGCCGCCGATCAGCCCGCGCGGATCGAGCACGCCCGGCACGCCGTCGAGCGCATAGCCCGTCGGCAGCGCATGGAGAACGGCCTTGCCGGGGCGGATCGCATGGGTCGCGGCGGTGGCGAGCACGCGCTTGACGTCGCTGTCGCCGACCGACCCCGAGCGCAGATCGACGCTCGCGGCATAATGCTGCGAGCCGATGCGCCCGCCGGTCAGGTTGACGATGACCGACTGCACCTCGACTTTGGCCATGCGCTCGGCCGCRTCGACCGCSGCSCGGATCGCGCGCTCGGCGYTTTCGAGATCGATGATCGCGCCGCCCTTGAGGCCGAGTGAACGCTGATGCCCGATGCCGATGATGCGGGCGACATGGGTGCGCCCGCGCAGCCGCTCATTCGCCTCGGCCGGGTTCAATTCGGCGATCAGGCAGACGACCTTGCTCGTGCCGATGTCGAGAATCGACAAGGTCGCGCTCTTGCGCGACGACAGCGGACGCATGCGGGGGGTCAAACCCTGGGAGGTGACGTGGTTCATGCTTCGCCTCCCTTCTTCTTGGTCTTGCTCTTCAGCTGGTCGGCGCGGGCCGCAGCGGCTTCCTCGGAGAGGCGCATCACCACCCGGTCCGGCTGGCGCAGATCGATGGCGAGCACGTCCTTCTCGAGAACACGGAAGTCGCTTTCCAGCGAGACGAGGCGCTGCAGAGCCGCTTCCGGCTTGGTTTCCGGCAGGCGCACATCCATCCCGTTGTCGAGCTTGAGGTTCCAGCGGCGCCCGGAGATCAGGGTCGCGGCGCGGATATGCTGGGCGAAGGGACCCGCCTGGTTGCGCAGCGCCAGATATTCGCCGGCGCGGTTGTTGGCGTCCTTGCCGACGACCAGCGGCAGATAGGCGAAGCGGCCGTCATCCATCTTGTCGATCACCGTGCCGTCGGCCGCGATCACGAAAAGCTCCCCCTTGACCTGCCACAGCGCATAGGGATCGCGCTCGGTCAGCGCGATCGAGACTTCGCCCGGATAGAGCTTGCGCACCGCCGCCTCGCGAATCAGCGGCGTCGCCTCGAGCTGCTTGCGGGCTTCGTCGGCGTCGAAGAACACCAGCGAGGTCTTCGAATCGATGCCCGCGGCGACCAGCACCTCCTGCTCCGAGAGACCCGACAAGCCGGAGATGGTCACGCGGTCGATGCCGAAGCCGAGCACGCGGGCCAGCATGTGGCGCGGCTCGCCGTAATTGTCCTGGAGGTTCTGCCAGTGGCCACCCATGACGAAGCCGGCGCCGAGGCTGAGCGTCAGGAATCCCAGCGCGAGCCAGGTGCCGAGGCTGCTCGGCAGGCGCTGCGACAGCGGCACGGCGATGGCACTGCGGCGCGAGCGACGCATCCAGCGGCCCTGCCGCTCGCCGACGAGCAGCTGCGGCCCGGCATGCCGGACCGGCAGGCGCGCAGCCGGCACCGGTGCCGGGCTACGTCGCGTTGCGGAAACGGGTTTCGCCGTCATCGCTTTCACCGATCGAGGGAGGCGTCTGCCACCATCCATTTGACGAGCTCACCGAAATTCAGACCCGCATGGGCAGCCAGTTCGGGCACCAGGCTGGTTTCGGTCATCCCGGGCTGCGTGTTGACCTCCAGCCAGACGAGCGTGTCGGTCTCGTCGTCGTAGCGGAAGTCAGATCGGCTGACGCCCCGGCATCCGATTGCTTGATGCGCCGTTAACGCACACTCTTCGATCTGCTGGTAAATTTTCGGTAAAATTTGAGCCGGACAGATGTGGATCGAGCCGCCTTTCGCGTACTTCGCATCGTAGTCGTAGAAGTCGCCGGTCGCGGCCTTGATCTCGGTCACGCCGAGCGCCCGCTCGCCCATCACGGCGCAGGTCAGCTCCCGTCCGGCGATGAAGGTTTCAGCCAGCATCATCTCGCCGCAGGGCCAGTCCGGCCGGGCGATTTCCTGCGGCGGATGCTCCCTGCCCTTCTTCACGATCACGACCCCGACCGAAGAGCCTTCGTCGATCGGCTTGAGCACATAGGGCGGCGGCAGGACGTGGGCTTTCGCCGCCACAAAGCGCGAGACGTTGACGCCGTGGGCGACGGGAACGCCCGCCGCCTTCACCACCGTCTTCGCCCGGTCCTTGCGGATCGCGAGCGCCGAAGCGAGCACGCCCGAATGGGTATAGGGAATGCGCAGGATCTCCAGAACGCCCTGGATGGTGCCGTCCTCGCCGAAGCGCCCATGCAGGGCATTGAAGGCGACGTCCGGCTTCAGCTTCGCCAGCACCTCGGCGATGTCGCGCTGCACGTCGATGCGGGTGACGCGGAAGCCTTGCCCTTCCAGGGCCCGCGCGCAGGCCGCACCGCTGTTGAGGCTGACCTCCCGTTCAACGGACCATCCCCCCATCAGCACTGCAACGTGTTTGCTCATGCCGGCCCTCGTTCGACGCGATGGCCATACCTCAGCCGGAGATGGTTAACAGCGCGTTAACCATCAGCTCGGGGTCGTTAACGGGTTCGAAATCAACCGATTTTGGCGAGCAACTGTCGCAACTGTGCACGCTCGCCCGAAGAGAGTGCACTCACCAGCCGCTCCTCGGCCGCGACATGTGAAACGACGATTCGGTCCGCCAGCGCGAAGCCCGTCGCGGTCAGCACGATGCGCAACGCCCTGCGATCCTCCGGATCGGCCTGCCGCTCGATCAACCCGCGCTTCTGCAGCCGGTCGAGCCGGTTCGTCATCGCCGAAGTCGAGATCATCATGTCCTGCGCGAGTTCGGATGGCGAAAGCGCCTGCCCCTTGCCTTGCCGCCGCAGGGTCAGCAGGACGTCGAAGCCGGCGAGATCGAGATGATCCGCTGCGACATTGGCGGCGACGCCCTCGCGGACCCGGTCGGCCGCCCGCCAGAGATCGCCGCATACCGCCATGACGCTCGTGTCGAGGTCGGGTCGCTCCCGCCGCCACTGCGCCAAGATCGAATCCATCGGCCCGCCCTGAACGCCGGCTCGCTCCTGACTCATTCCTGCTCCTTGCCAAGTAATTTGACGTAATATAATTCGATATCGAATTATATTACGTCAAATTAGACTAGCACCCGCGCCTTGGCGAGCCAAGGACGAGGCGCAGTAGGAGGCCGCCATGCCGCTGAACAAGGTCCTGCTGACCACGATTCTCGTGCCCTGCATCTGGGGCACCACCTACATCATCTTCACCCAGACGCTGCCGGTGGATCACCCGCTGCTCGTCGGCGCGTTGAGGGCGCTGCCCGCCGGCCTCCTGCTGATGGCGCTCGGCCCGGGCCTGCCGCCGCGGGACAAGCTCTTGCCGCTGGCGGCCCTCGGCCTCGCCAATATCGGCGTGTTCTTCGCTCTGCTCTTCGTCAGCGCCGCACGCCTGCCCGGTGGCCTCGCCGCCACGGTCGGCTCGACCCAGCCTCTGATCGTCGGCCTGCTGGCTTGGCCGCTGCTCGGCCGGCGCCCGGGCCGCGGGCAGATCATCGCCGCGCTCGCCGGCCTCGTCGGCGTCGCGTTGCTGGTGCTGGACCCGCATGCGAAACCCGATGCCATCGGCATCATCGCCGGGCTCGCCAGCGCCGCCTCGATGGCGACCGGAACCGTTCTGATCGAGCGCTGGGGCAAGATGGGTTCGCCGCTGGCGATCGCGGCCTGGCAGCTCACGCTCGGCGGGCTGATCCTGCTGCCGGTCGCCCTCATCGTCGAAGGTCCGCCGCCGGTCCCGAGCGCCTTGAATGGGCTCGGAATGACCTATCTCGTATTGGTCGGCACCGCGCTGACCTATTGGCTCTGGATCAGGGGCATCACCACACTGGGCGCGGGCGTTGCCTTCCTCGGATTGCTCAGCCCGACTATGGCGACGATTCTGGGAGCCGTGCTGCTGGGTGAATGGTTGAGCCCGCTTCAGGTCCTGGGCATCGCCATCGTTCTCAGCTCGACGATCGTCGGGATGATCCTCTCCCGCCGCCGCGCCTCGGCGGCGGCTGCTACGCCGCAACCCCGAGCCGCTTGATCTCCCACTGGAGCTCGAAGCCGGAATTCTCCTTGACCCGGCGGCGAACCTCCTCGCCGAGCCCCTCGACATCGGCGGCCGTGGCGCCGCCGGTGTTGATCAGGAAGTTGCAGTGCATCTCCGAGACCTGGGCCCCGCCGACGCGCAAACCGCGGCAGCCCGCGGCATCGATCAGCTTCCAGGCCTTGCCGCCATCCGGATTCTTGAAGGTCGAGCCGCCCGTGCGCTCCTTGATCGGCTGGGCCGCCTCGCGCGCCTGCGTCACCCGGTCCATCTCGGCCTGGATCACCGCCTGATCGCCCGGCCGGCCCTGGAACAGGGCGGAAGTGAAGATGATGTCGCGGGTCGATGCCGCGCTGTTGCGATAGGTGAAGCCCATCTCGGCGTGGGACAAGGTGACGATCTCGCCCTTGCGGGTGACGCCGCGCGCCTCGACCAGCACATCGGTGGTCTCGCCGCCATGAGCACCGGCATTCATGCGCAGCGCCCCGCCGATCGAGCCGGGAATACCGCGATAGAAGGCGAGCCCGTCGAGCGAGGCATCGGCCGCCGCACGCGCCACCTTGACGTCCGGCACCGCCGTTCCCGCCCGCAGCCGGTCACCGCCCTCCAGCTTGATCTCGCCGAAGCCCTTGCCGCCGAGCCTGACCACGACGCCGGGAATGCCGCCATCGCGCACGATCAGGTTCGAGCCCAGGCCGACCACGGTGACTGGAACGTCTTCCGGCAACTTCGAGAGCAGATAGGCGAGGTCCTCGTCATCGGCCGGCGTGAACAGGATCTGCGCGGCGCCGCCGACGCGGAACCATGTCAGCCCCGCGAGGTCCTGATTGGCGAGAAGCCGGCCCCGCAGATCGGGGGCCGAGGCGCGGATGTCGGAGGAGAGGTCTTCGAAAGCCATGGTGTCGCTTTAGAGCATGATGTTCCGGGACGGAACAGGTCGTCATGCTCGGGCTTGACCCGAGCATCTCTCGCGGAAGTAGGCTCCCTCACTCTTCTATTCGAGATTCTCGGGTCTGCGCGTCGCTTCGCCCGAGAATGACGGCGGAGAATGCGGGGCGAAGTTACCGCTAAGCGCCTCGAGCTCTCCCGGCAGCGCATAGGCCCATTGCGTGATGTTACCGGCGCCGAGGCAGACGACGTAATCGCCTGGGCCCGCCAACTCCGCCACCATGCCGGCAAGCTTCTCCGGCCCCTCCAGCGCCATCGCATGGCGATGGCCGCGCGCCTTGATGCCGGCGACGAGCGAATCGCGGTCCGCGCCGGGGATGGGTGCCTCGCCGGCCGCATAGGTATCGGCGACGATCACCGTGTCCGCGTCGTTGAAGCAGGCSGCRAAATCGTCGAASAGGCTGGMAAGCCGSGTRTAGCGATGCGGCTGCACCACGGCGAYGACCTTGCYCYTGGTCGAGGCGCGSGCMGCCTTGAGCACGGCGGCGATCTCGACCGGGTGATGGCCGTAATCGTCGAAGATCAGCGCGCCGTTCCACTCGCCGGTCTTGGTGAAGCGGCGCTTCACGCCGCCGAAGCCGGCGAGCGCCTCGCGGATGCGCTCGACGGGAATGCCGAGGTCGTAGGCGACGGCGATCGCGGCGGTGGCGTTCAGCGCGTTGTGGTGGCCCGGCATCGGCATGACGAGATCGCGGATCACCTCGTCGCGTCCGTTCTTGCGGTCGCGGACCAGCAGGGTGAAGCGCGCCTGCCCGCCCGAGAGGTCGATGTCGAGCAGGCGGAAATCGGCCTGCGGGTTTTCGCCATAGGTGATGACGCGCCGGTCGGTGATCTGGCCGACGAGGCCCTGCACCGTCGGATGGTCGATGCACATCACCGCGAAGCCGTAGAAGGGCAGGTTCTCGACGAAGGAGCGGAACGCCGCCTTGATCGCGTCGAAGGTGCCGAAATGGTCGAGATGCTCGGGATCGATATTGGTGACGACCGCGACGTCCGCCGGCAGCTTCAGGAAGGTGCCGTCCGACTCGTCGGCCTCGACCACCATCCAGTCGCTCTCGCCCATGCGGGCATTGGTGCCGTAGGCGTTGATGATGCCGCCATTGATGACGGTCGGGTCGAGCTCGCCCTTCTCCAGCAGCGTCGCGACCAGCGAGGTCGTCGTCGTCTTGCCATGSGTGCCGGCGATSGCGACGCAGGWYTTSAGCCGCATCAGYTCGGCCAGCATYTCGGCGCGGCGCACCACCGGCAGGCGCTTCTCGCGGGCGGCCAGCAATTCGGGATTGTCGCCCTTGATCGCGGTCGAGATCACGACGACCTCGGCCTCACCGAGATTCTCGGCCTTGTGGCCGACGAAGGTGGTGATGCCCTTCTCGGCAAGGCGCTTGACGTTGGCACCATCAGACGCATCCGAGCCCTGCACCTTGTAGCCGAGATTGTGCAGGACTTCGGCGATGCCGGACATGCCGATGCCGCCAATGCCGACGAAATGGATGGAGCCGAGCTTCGGCGGCAGCTTCATGGTGGGCGAATCCTGTCAGTTCGAAGAATGGGCCGTGGCGATCACGAGATCGGCCAGGCGGTCGGCAGCGTCGGGGATACCCGCGCTCTTCGCGTTTGCGGCCATGCTCGTCAAGTGCGCGGGCCGCGCGATGAGCTGCGACAACTCGCTGGCGAGGCGCCGCGGCGTGAGTTCCGGCTGGAGAATACGGATCGCTCCACCCGCCTCTTCGAGGAAGGCGGCGTTGGCCGCCTGGTCCTGATCGAGCGAGCCCGGCAGCGGCACCAGAATGGCGGGCCGACCGATCACCGACAGCTCGGCGACGGTGGAAGCGCCGGAACGGGCGATGACCAGTTGCGACGCGGCCATCTGCGCGGGCAAATCCTTGAAGAAGGGCGCGATCGTCGCCTTTACGCCAAGCTTGTCATAGATGCCGCGCACCCGTTCCTCGTCCTCGGCACGCGCCTGCTGGACGATGGTCAGCCGCGCCCGCTCGGCGTCGCTGAGGAGCTGGATCGCAGCCGGCACGATGTCGGCCATGATGCGGGCGCCCTGGCTGCCGCCGAAGACGAGGAGCCTGATCTTGCCCTCGCCCGGCCAGTCATACTCGCGGCCGGCGACCTCGATCACGGCGGGGCGGACGGGGTTGCCGACATGGCGGCATTTCGCCTGCTGCACCGGGGTCAATCCGCCGACCTTGGCGAAACCCGTGGCGATGACGTCGGCGCGTCCGGCGAGGAAGCGGTTGGCGCGGCCGATCACAGCGTTCTGCTCGTGGATCAGCGTGCGCACGCCTGCAAGGGAGGCACCGAGCACCGGAGGGACGGTCGGATAGCCGCCGAAACCGACGACGACATCGGGCCGGACCTGCTTGATGATCCGCCGTGCCGCAAAGGTGCCCTTGACGATGTGGAACAGCGCCATTGCCTTCTGCAGGGGCGAGCGGCCGGAGGGCGTCGCCGCCGGCACGGCATGGACCGCTTCGGCCGGAAAATTGCCGGCATATTCGGCGGCGCGCGTATCGGTCATCAGCACGACGCGCAGGCCCTTGGCGTGCAGCGCGTGGCTCAGCGCCTCGGCCGGAAAGAGATGGCCGCCGGTCCCGCCGGCCGCCAGCATGATGAGCTTGCCCGTGGCCATGCTTCAGCGCCCGTAGGAGCCGAAATCGACCGAGCGCGGTCGCCGCCGCGTCAGCGCCAGCAGGAAGCCGGTACCGACTGCCAGCGAAAGCAGCGACGAGCCGCCATATGAGATGAAGGGCAGCGTCATGCCCTTGGCCGGCATCATGTGCAGATTGACCATCATGTTGATCGCCGCCTGGATGCCGAAGAGCAGCGCGAGCCCAGTCACGGCCAGGCGGATGAACGGATCCTCCGCCTTCTGCGCCACGAACAGCGAGCGCAGCACGATCACCGCGAAGAGCATGACCAGCAGCATGCAGACGACCACGCCGAACTCTTCGGCGGTGACCGCGAAGATGAAGTCGGTATGCGCGTCGGGCAGGATGCGCTTCACCGTGCCCTCGCCCGGCCCCTTCCCGAGCCAGCCGCCCTGCGCGAAGCTCTCCAGCGCCGTATCGACCTGGAAAGTATCGCCCGAACCCTTGTCCATGAAGCGCTCGATGCGGGCGCGCACATGCGGCACCAGTTCGTAGGCGACGAGGATACCGACGGCGCCGACGCCGCCGAGCCCGATCACCCAGAACCAGTGCAGTCCGGCGACGAAGAACAGCCCCGCCCAGACCAGGCTGACCAGCATGGTCTGACCGAAGTCGGGTTGCAGCACCAGCGGCACGATCGTGACCGGCAGCAGCAGCAGCGCCAGGATCGTGCCCGGCAGGTCCGGCCGGCGCGTGCCTTCGGCGAAGGCCCAGGCAGCCATCACGACGAAGGCGGGCTTCAGGAACTCGGACGGCTGCACAGAGCCCAACGGCCCGAGCGTCAGCCAGCGCTTGGCGCCCTTCACCTCGACGCCGAAATAGAGCGTCGCCACGACCATGGCGAGCGAGACCACGTAGATGATCAGCGCCGCGCGCCGCACCTGCCTGGGCGTCATCAGCGAGACGCCGAGGAAAATCACCATCGCGACGGCGAGATAGGCGGCCTGACGGTTGACGAAATGAAAGGTCGAGAGGCCGAGCCGCTCGGCCACCGGCGGTCCGCCGGCCATCAGCAGCACGACGCCCGAGACCATCAGGGCGACAAGCGCGGTGAGGATCAGGCGATCGATTGACCACCACCAGCGGCCGCTGAGAGAAGGTTCCGCGCGCGAGACCATGACGGGCATCCCATCGATAAATTCTGCGCGACTCTGGCCGCGCCTGCGTGACGAATCACTCTGTCAATGAATGGTTAACGTTTGATTCCGATGCGTCGGATCAGCAGTTTCGGGGCGCCGCCATCCACATCATCGCACAACCGCGGAACGGAACGCCGCCGCCATGCCGTTGAGCAGCGCAGCGGCCCGCGGCCGGCTCACAGCCGAGTGCAGGATGATCGGCCGTGTCGGCAACGGCGGCAGCTTGAAGCGCGCGCCGACATCGACCAGCCCTGCGGGAACGGCGCAATGCGCGAGCGGCGCGAGACCGAGGCCGGCGCTCGCAGCCGCGGCCACCGAAGCCGCCCCCTCCCCGACGAATGCCTCCCGCCAGGGCAGGCCCGCGACGGCAAGCGCCTCGACCGCCATCGCCCGGAGATTGCACGGCTGCCGCTGCACCGCGAGCGGCAGCGGCTCGCCTTGGAACGGCGAGAATGTCGGCGCAGCGAACCAGCCGAACCGCGACTCGGCCAGGGTTTCCCCGTCGCGCCGGCTGGCGTCATGGCGCAGGACGATGACCGCATCGAGCTCGCCGGCATCGAACATCTCAAGCAGCCCACGGGAGAGCCCCGTCCGCAGCGACAGCGTCACGCCGCCGCCCTGCTGGCCGGCGACTTGGATCGCCCGCGTCAGCTCGGGGCCGACGAGATGATGCGTGACGCCGAGGCTCAACGAGACGCTCTCCTGCATCAACGCCTCTGTGGCGCGCCGATGGGCGGCGAGGACATCCCGCGCCGGTCCGAGGAAACGTTCGCCCGCGGGAGTCAGGCCGATGCGGCGCGGCGTGCGTTCAAGCAGGCGCTGGCCGATCTGCGCCTCCAGCCGCTTCAGCCGCAGCGAGACCGCAGCCTGCGTCGTATTCAGCGCGGCAGCGGCCTTGGTGAAGGAGCGCAGATCGGCGGCGAGCACGAAGGTCTCGACGGCCTCGGGGTCGAGTGGGCGGCGGATATCCATAACAGAACGATATCATTGATATCCAGATCACAACAATTCCGATGAGATGAAAATTGACGTCTGGTCGTGGGCTCACCTCCCGGGATCAAGAGCCGATGACCAGAACCGCCCTCACCGCCCCGCCCGCGCCAAGCGGAGAGCCGGCACAGACCAGCATCTCCATCTGGACCGTCCTCACGGTCGCCGTGGGGACGCAGACCGCCGGCTCCGTGGTCTCGCAGGGCGTCTACATCCTCGGCCCCTTCTGGCGCGATGCCTTCGGCGTCTCGCTCGCCTCGGCTTCCCTGGCGGTCACGCTGATGAATGGCACGCAGATCGCGACGATCTACGCGATCGGCCGCGCCATAGACCGCTATGGCGAGCGCATCGTCGTGAGCCTCGCCATGTTGGGCATGGCGGCCGCGATGGCCGCTGCTTCCTTCGCGACGGAGCTGACCGGTCTTCTGATCAGCATGGTCTTTCTCGGCGGCACCTATGCGGCCGTGCAGCCGGGCGGCACCCGCGCCATCATGCGCTGGTTCCCGCCGCGCCATCGCGCCCTGGCGACCGGCTTCCGGCAGGCCGCCGTCCCGCTCGGCACGATGATCGCGGCGGCGCTCCTGCCCCTCATTGCCGCGCGGGCCGGCCTGTCTGCCGCCGCCTGGTTCAGCGCGGGCGTTTCCGTCCTCGGCAGCCTGCTGTTCCTGCTGTTCTATCGTGAGGGTGGGCAGGCCGCGCCGGGAGCAAAGCGCGAGGAGCCATTGCGGCTCGGCGCCCTGGTCCGCACCGTCGGAAAGAACCCGCAATTCTGGCCCGTCCTGCGGTTGGGCATCGCGATGTCGGCCTTCCAGTTCACCTTCACCGCCCACGCCATCGGTTACATGGCGGGCTCGCTCGGCTTCGGCATGGTCGGCGCCGCCGGCTTGTTCGCGCTCGCGCAGTTGGCCGGCATTCCCGGCCGCGTCGGACTGCCCTGGCTGAGCGACCGGCTCTGGCCCGGACACCGCCCGCGCTCCTTCGCAGCCATCGCCCTGATCGGGGCCGGGACCGCCGCCGTCTTCGCCCTCCTGCCGCTGGGCACGCCGGCATGGCTGGCGGCGACGATACTCGTCAGCTTCGGCCTGTTCGGCATCGGCTGGTTCCCGCTCTACCTGCTCCAGATCGCGGAAATGGCGCCGCCGAATTCCATCGCCTCGACCGTCAGCTTCGCCTCGACGCTCTGCCTCATCGTGATGGCTGCCGGCCCCTGGCTCTTCGGCCTGGTCGTCGACCAGTTCGGCTACTCCTGGGCCTGGGCGCTGCTGATCGCCCCCGTCGTCGTCACCGCCATTCCGCTCGCGGCGCATGGCAACCGGGCGGACAAATAGACCGCCCTCACCCCTTGCCCACCGCCGCCGCGAAGATGCGGGCGATACCGGCAAGCCGTTGCGCATAGATCTCGCAGCTGGGCGGCGTCCCTGTCTTCGCACCGGCTGCGGCGAACATGATCCCGGCAATCCAATCATCGACGGAGACGGAGGCGCTGGACATCACGATCTCGCCTTGGGCTTCCGCTTCCTGGAGCAGCAGGCGCGCACATCGGGCGAAGATCTGCTCGAAGGCCTGCAGCTCGCGCGTGGCGATGGTGTTCATCACCGCCTTCAGCTCGACGAGATGTTCGCCCGTGCCGAAGCTGGCATAGGCCTGCCCGTGATGAGCCTGAAGCAGGGCCGCAAGCCGTTGCGCAAACGCACCCTTCGTCGCGACAACCTCACGGCAACGTGCCTCGACGCGGCGTCCGAGCAGGTCCAGCATGGCCCGGAAGACATCGTCCTTGCCCTTGAAGTGCAGGTAGAGCGTCGCCTTGGCGAGCCCGGCCTCCCTGGCGATGTCGTCCATCGAGCTGCGCTTGTAGCCGTAGCGGGCGAACAGCCGCAGCGCCGCATCGGCAATCTGGTCGACGCGCGCATTCGCGTCATCGACAGGGATGGAGCTGGAACTTTCGCTTCTGTCCGGCATTGCAGCGTCAGTAGTCTTGACAAAATCCAAACTGCGCGCGACCATCCTAATTAGACTCAAATCGTCTAATTAGTCCAGTCGCGCGACCCAGGGCTACGGATGCATCGCCCGCCATCTGATATGTCAGATCGGGCCTTCGAGGGCGAGCCCTCGATCCGCACCATGGTGCCGCGCTGCGTCATGCCAGCATTCGGAGGCAGCCATGGTCTCTCTCAAGGTCAACGGGACGACGCATAGCGTCGACGTCGACGACGACACGCCCCTGCTCTGGGCGATCCGCGACAATATCGGCCTCACCGGCACCAAGTTCGGCTGCGGCGTCGCCCAATGCGGCGCCTGCACAGTCTATATCGATGGCCAGCCGCTGCGCTCCTGCGTGACGCCGGTCTCCGCGGTCGGCACCAGCGAGATCACCACTATCGAGGGCCTCACCGGCAAGGAGGCGGATGCCGTCCAGGCCGCCTGGATCGCCCGCGACGTGCCGCAATGCGGCTATTGCCAGTCCGGCCAGGTCATGAGCGCGATCGCCCTGCTCAAGGAAAACCGCAAGCCTACCGACCGTGACATCGACCTCGCGATGAACGGCAATATCTGCCGCTGCGCCACCTACGTCCGCATCCGCGCCGCGATTCATGACGCGGCCCGCGCGCTGGAGATCTGAGCCATGACCACGCATGATCCCAAGCTCTCCCGCCGCGCCTTGCTGGCAGGCGCGGGCGCCCTCGTCATCGGCTTCAACCTGCCGCGCAATGCCCGCGCCCAGTCCGGCGCCGCCGCCGGCTTCAGGCCCGGCGGCAACGCAGCCTTTGCCCCCAACGCCTTCATCCGCGTCGCGCCGGACGACACCGTCACGGTGATCGTCAAGCATATCGAGTTCGGCCAGGGGCCGTTCACTGGCCTCGCCACCCTCGCCGCCGAGGAGATGGACGCCGCCTGGAGCCAGATGCGCGCCGAGCACGCGCCGGCTGACGTCAAGCTCTACGCCAATCTCGCGCTGGGCGTTCAAGGCACCGGCGGCTCGACCGCGATCGCCAATAGCTGGGAGCAGATGCGCAAGGCCGGCGCCGCGGCGCGTACTATGCTCGTGCAAGCCGCCGCCACCGCCTGGAAGGTTCCGGTCTCCGAGATCAAGGTCGAGGGCGGCGTGATCAGCCACGCCTCGGGCAAGCAGGGCCGCTTCGGCGAATTCGCCGAGGCCGCCGCCAAGTTGCCCGTGCCCGAGAACCCGCCGCTGAAGGCCGCCTCGGCCTACCGGCTGATCGGCAAGGAAGGCGCGGTGAAGCGGCTCGACACCGCCGATAAGACGCGCGGCAAGGCGCAGTTCACCATCGACATCCACACGCCGAACATGCTGACGGTGGTGGTCGCTCGCTCGCCGCGCTTCGGCGGCAAGGTCGCTAGCTTCGACGCCTCGCAGGCGCTCAAGGTCAAGGGCGTCGTCGACGTCAAGCAGATCGGCTCCGGCGTCGCTGTCTATGCCAACGGGACATGGCCGGCAGTGAAGGGACGCGAAGCCCTCAAGGTCACCTGGGACGATAGCGAGGCGGAGAAGCGCGGCAGCGCCGAATTGATCGCCGAATACCGCCGCCTCGCCCGGCAGCCCGGCACTGTCGCCGGCAGCCATGGCGACGCCGAGGCCGCGCTCGCCAAGGCCGATCGCGTCGTCGAGGCCGAGTTCGTCTTCCCCTATCTCGCGCATGCGCCGATGGAGCCGCTCGACGGCTATCTGGAATGGGATGGCGAGAAGGCGCATGCCCGCTTCGGCAGTCAGTTCCAGACCACCGAGCACCAGACCATTGCCACCATCCTCGGCCTGCCGCCGGAGAAGGTGAACCTCGAAACCATGCTCGCCGGCGGCAGCTTCGGCCGGCGCGCGCAGGTCAGCCAGCACCTCGCCGCCGAACTCGCCATGGCCGCCAAGGCGATCGGCCCGAACCGTCCGGTCAAGGTGATCTGGACCCGCGAGGACGACCTCACCGGCGGCTATTACCGGCCGCTCTTCGTGCATCGCCTCAGGGGCGCGGTGAAGGACGGCAAGATCACCGCCTGGTCGAACACGCTGGTCGGCCAATCCTTCTTCCTCGGAACGCCCTTCGAGTCCTTCGTGGTCAAGAACGGCATCGACGCGACCTCGGTCGAGGGCGCCAACGAGATCTTCTACGAGGCGCCCGATTTCCGCTGCGAGGTGCACAACCCCAAGGTCGGCGTGCCCACCCTATGGTGGCGCTCCGTCGGCCACACCCATACCGGCTATGCCGTCGAGTGCTTCGTCGACGAGCTGTTGCAGGCCGCAGGGCAGGACCCGCTGCAGGGCCGGCTCGCCATGATGGGCGACAGGCACCCGCGCGCCGCCGCGGTGCTCAAGGCCGTCGGCGAGATGGCGGGCTGGAAGGGCTCCGCGCCGGTCGATGGCCGCGCCCGCGGCGTCGCGGTGGTCGAGAGCTTCAGCTCCTACGTCGCCCAGATCGCCGAAGTCTCGATCGGGCCGGAGGGCGAGCCGAAGGTCCACAAGGTCTGGTGCGCCGTTGATTGCGGCGTTGCCGTCAATCCCGACATCATCCGCGCCCAGATGGAGGGCGGCATCGGCTTCGGCCTCGGCCACGCCCTCTATGGCCAGATCACCCTCGACGGCGGCCGTCCGGTCCAGACCAATTTCCACGAATATCGTTCGTTGCGCATCAACGAGATGCCGGACGTCGAGGTCAGGATCATCGCCTCCACCGAGAAGCCGACCGGCGTCGGCGAGCCCGGCGTGCCGCCGATCGGTCCTGCCGTCGCGAACGCGCTCGCCGCGCTCGGCCACGGCCGGCCCCGCCAGCTGCCGATGCAGGGAGGTTCCGTCTGATGAGCAGGAACCTGATCCTCGCCGCGGCGGCGGCCGTTGCCGTCTGCCTCACTGGCAGCGCCATGACGCGGGCGCAGAACGCCGGGCAGGCCCAGCCGGGCGGCGCCAGCTTGCGACCTGCTTCGAGCTTCTCCGCCATCGCCAACCAGCGCGACCGCTCGGTCGCGCTCTTCAACGAGATGGGCAAGGTGCTCACGCATCCGCGCTGCATGAACTGCCATCCGGCGACGGAGCGGCCCCGACAGGGCGATGCACGCAAGCTGCACGAGCCGGTGGTCGTACGCGGCAAGGATGGCCACGGCGCGACCGGCCTCCATTGCGCGACCTGCCATGGCAAGGAGAACTTCGACCCGGCCGGGGTTCCGGGCGACGGACATTGGGCCCTCGCCCCGGCCTCGATGGCCTGGGAAGGCAAGACGCTCGGTCAGATCTGCGAGCAGTTGAAGGACCAGAGCCGCAACGGCAGCCGCGACACCGCAGCGCTGATCAAGCATGTCACCACCGACAGCCTCGTGCTTTGGGGCTGGAATCCCGGCAAGGGGCGCACGCCCGCACCCGGCACGGCGGCCGAGTTCGGCGCGCTGATGCAGGCCTGGGCCGATAGCGGCGCCGCCTGCCCGGCGTCGTGAATTGTTGGATCAGCCCTTCGGGCTGGCCGGATTTCCTGCCGCCCCGAAGGGCACCAGGCCAGGCAGCTCCGCGACCAGCTTGCGGAACGCGTCGCCGCGCACCTCGAAATTCGGGAACTGGTCGAAGGAGGCGCAGGCCGGCGAGAGCAGCACCGCGATCTCGCCCTCGCCCGGCTTCGCCAACGCGTCGCGGGTGGCATCCGCAACGGCCTTGTCGAGCGTGACGCTGCGCTCATAGGCGACGCGCCCGTCATCGTCGAAGGTCGCGGCAAAGAGGTCGCTCGCCGCGCCGATCAGATAGGCCCTGGCGATGTTGGGGAAGTAGCGGCGCAGGGATTCGATGCCGCCCTCCTTGGCCTTGCCGCCGAGGATCCAGAAGATGTCGTGGAAGGAGGTCAGCGCCTTCTCGGTCGAGTCGGCATTGGTCGCCTTGGAATCGTTGATGAAGACGACGCGGCCGATGCGGCCGAGTTCTTCCATGCGATGCGCCAGTCCGGGATAGGTCTTGAAGCCAGCAGCGACTTCTTCTGCCGAAAGGCCCAGCGCGGAGCAGGCGGCGAAGGCCGCAGCCGCGTTCTGCGCGTTGTGCGAGCCGCGCAACGAGCCGATACCGGCGAGATTGGCGACGACTCGCGGCTTGCCATCCTTGACCTCGACGATCCGAGTATCGAGCCGGCCCTGATTGGCGGTGACCCCGGCGAAGACGCCCTCGTCGAGCGGCTGCTCGCCGCTGATCTTCACGAGCGGCCGCCCCCCGGCGGCGCGCCGGCGCGCCATCTGCTTCGAGGCCTCGTCATCCACGCCGACCACGGCGATATCGGCGGCGGCGACCAGCCGTTCCTTGATCGCCGCATAGTTCTCCAGCGAGCCGTGCCGGTCGAGATGATCAGGCGTCAGGTTCATCTGGATGCCGACGGTCGGCGCCAGCGTCGGCGCGAGGTCGATCTGGTAGCTCGAGCATTCGATGACGTGGATGCGGTTCGCAGCCGGCGGCTCGAGCGCCAGCACGGCCGTACCGATATTCCCGCCCATCTGCACATGGCGGCCGGCTTCCTTCAGTACATGGGCGATCAGCGCGGTCGTGGTCGACTTGCCATTGGTGCCGGTGATGCAGACGACCGGCGAACCCGGCGCGATCTTCGCCCGCTCGCGGAAGAACAGCTCGACATCGCCGATGATCGCGACGCCCGCGGCCTTGGCCTTGCCGACCGTCCAGTGCGGCTCGGGATGCGTCAGCGGCACACCCGGCGAGAGCACGAAGGCGGCGAAGCCCGACCAGTCGGCACTTGCCAGATCGATGACGGCGATGCCTTCCGCCGCCGCCTTGTCGCGGCTGCCCTGATTGTCGTCCCAGGCGGCGACGTCGGCACCGCCCGCCTTCAGCGCACGCGCCGTGGCGAGGCCGGAGCCGCCGAGGCCGAAGAGGGCGACCTTGCGCCCGGCGAAGACCGTGACGGGCGTCATGCTCACGCTCTCAGCGCAGCTTGAGCGTGGAGAGGCCGACCAGCGCCAGCACCACGGAGATGATCCAGAAGCGAATCACCACCTGCGGCTCCGTCCAGCCCAGCTTCTCGAAATGGTGGTGGATCGGCGCCATCAGGAAGACGCGCTTGCCAGTGCGCTTGAACACGGCGACCTGAATGATCACCGAGAGCGCCTCGACGACGAAGAGACCGCCGACGATGGCGAGCACGATCTCATGCTTGGTCGCGACCGCGATGGTGCCGAGCAGGCCGCCCAGGCCGAGCGAACCGGTGTCGCCCATGAAGATCTGGGCCGGCGGCGCGTTGAACCAGAGGAAACCGAGGCCGGCGCCGATCACCGCGCCGCAGACGACGGCGAGCTCGCCTGCGCCGGGGATGTGATGGATCTGCAGGTAGTTGGCGAAGATCGCGTTGCCGACGAGATAGGAGATGAAGCCGAAGGTGCCGGCCGCGATCATCACCGGCACGATGGCGAGGCCGTCGAGCCCGTCGGTCAGGTTCACCGAATTGCCGGCGCCGACCACGACGAAGGCCGTGACCAGCGGGAACAGGATGCCGAGCGGGATGATCGCTTCCTTGAGGAAGGGCATCGCGAAACCCGAGCCGATCGCCGCGGGCTGCGTCTGCATGATGGCATAACAGGCGATCAGCGCGACCACGACCTCGATCGAGATGCGCGCCTTGCCCGAAAAGCCCTTATGCGACTGCTTSGTGACCTTGAGATAGTCGTCATAGAAGCCGATGGCGCCATAGGCGGCGGTYACGSCRAGCACRATCCAKACATAGGRRTTGCGCAGATTGCCCCAGAGCAGCACSGCAGCGAACAGGCCGGACATGATCATCAGCCCGCCCATGGTCGGCGTGCCGCGCTTGGCGAGATGCGTCTCCGGCCCGTCGGTGCGGATCGGCTGGCCCTTGCCTTGCTTGATCCTGAGCCAGGAGATCGCAGCCGGGCCGAAGAAAAAGACGAAGAGCAGGGCCGTCGCCGTCGCCCCGCCTGCGCGGAAGGTGATGTAGCGAAAGACGTTCAGGATCGGGAAGGTGCCGGAGAGTTCGGCGAGCCAGACGAGCATGCTTGGGCGTTCTCTTAAGGGTCAGTCTTCGGCAGGCACGGCAGGAAAGCGCGCGAGGATCGCCTTGACGATCGGCCCCATGCGCGAGCCGAGCGACCCCTTGACCGTGATGACATCGCCGGCGCGGATCGCATCGAGCACGAGCGGCTCCAGTTCGCCCGCCCCGGGGGCATAAGCCCCCCGCATGGGCGAAGGCAAGCTTTCATAGAGCCCCTTCATCAGCGGCCCGCAGGCAAAGACCTTGTCGATCCTGTTGGCGACGAGCGGTTCGGACAGGCCCTTGTGCAGCTCCGCGCCGGTCGATCCGAGCTCCAGCATGTCGCCGAGCACGGCGATGCGGCGGCCCCTGCCCTCGACCGGCAGGCGGCCGAGATTTTCGATCGCAGCGCGCATCGAGGCGGGGTTGCCGTTGTAGCTCTCGTCGAGCAGCGTGAGCGCGCCGCCCGGCGCATGCAGGATCTGCCGCGCCCCTCGCCCGGCCGGGGGCTTCAGGTCGCCGAGCGCCAGCGCCGCAAGAGCAAGGTCGGCACCCAGTGCATGGACGACCGCGAGCACCCCGAGCGAGTTCAGCACGATATGCTTGCCCGGGCTGCCGAGGCGGTAGGTAACAGGCTCGCCGAAGACACGGGCCTCGACCGTCGACATGTCCGGCTTCAGCGCGCAGGAGACGAGCTTCACATCGGCATCGGGGCTTTCGCCGAAAGTGATGATCCGCCCGGCCGGGCCGGACTTGGCGATGTCGCGCAGCAATTCGGATTGCGGGATGTCGGCGTTGACGATCGCCGTGCCGCCCTTCTCCAGCTCCCAGAAGACACCGGCTTTCTCTTCCGCGATCCCTTCCACCGAGGCGAAAGCGGCGAGATGCACCGGCTGGATCGTGGTGATGATCGCAACCTGCGGGCGCACCATCCGCGCCAGCGGCACGATCTCGCCGGGGCTGTTCATCCCGATCTCGTAGACCGCATATGCCACGTCGCTGGGAGTGCGACACAATGTGAGCGGCACGCCCCAATGGTTGTTGTAGGAGGCGATCGGCGCATGCGTCCTGCCTTGCCGCGACAGCACGAGGCGCAGCGCCTCCTTGGTGCCGGTCTTGCCGACCGAGCCGGTGACAGCGATGACCTTCGCCTTCAGCTCGGCGCGCCGCGCCGTACCGGCCTGCTCCATCGCCCTGAGCACGTCGGGCACCACGGCGAGCGCGCCCGCGCCCGTGAATTCCGCCGCATGCGCCTCGTCGATCACGGCCAGCGCGGCGCCCTTCTGCAGCGCGGCCTTGACGAAGTCATGCCCATCCCGCGCCTCGCCCTTGATGGCGAAGAAGACATCGCCTGGCTCGAGCGTGCGGGTGTCGATCGAAGCGCCCGTCACGGCCGGCGGGACCGCTCCCTCGGCACGCGCGCCCAGCGCCGCGATCAGCTTATCTCCGGTCCAGAGCGGGGCGCTCATCCTGCAATCTCCGATAGCGCTTTCCGGACGACGTCGTGATCCGAGAAGGGCAATGTGCGGTCGCCTATGATCTGGCCGGTTTCATGGCCTTTTCCGGCGACGACCAGCAAATCCCCAGGCATCAGCATGCACACCGCGCTTCTGATCGCCTCCTCGCGGTCGCCGATCTCCAACAGCTTCGGCGAGGCGGCCATGACCTCGGCCCGGATCGTCGCCGGGTCCTCGCTGCGCGGATTGTCGTCGGTGACGATGGCGATGTCGGCCTTCTCGGCCGCAATCGCCCCCATCAGCGGGCGCTTGCCCTTGTCGCGGTCGCCGCCGCAGCCGAAGACGCAGATCAGCCGCCCGGTCGCATAGGGGCGCAGCGTCGTCAGCACGGCCGCGAGCGCATCGGGCTTATGGGCGTAGTCGACGACGACAAGCCCGCCGTTGGCCTCTCCAACGCGCTCCAACCGCCCGGCTACGCCCGTGAGCCCGGAAATCGCCCGCAGCGCCGCAGCCTTGTCCTCACCGGTCGCGATCGCGAGCCCGGCGGCGACCAACGCATTGCCCGCCATGAAATCGCCGACCAGAGGCAGGGCGACCGAGAACTGCTGCCCGTCGAAGCCGACCGTCAGGCGCTGCGAGAAGCCGTCGCGCTCATTGGCCAGCAGCGTGAGCGTCTCGCCCTTGCGGCCGATGCCGATGATCGGATGCCCGGCGATGGCTGCAGCCTGCGCCGCCTCTTCCGCAAAGGGCTCGTCGCGATTGATCACAACGGGCGCGCCCTCCGGCAACAACATCCAGAGCCGGAGCTTCGCGGCGAGGTAGTCCTCGAGGCTGGGATGATAATCGAGATGGTCCCGCCCGAGATTGAGGAAGGCGCCGGCCTTCAGCCGTACGCCGTCGAGACGACGCTGGTCGAGCCCGTGCGAGGAAGCTTCCATCGCGAGATGCGTGACGCCCTCGCCCGCCAGCATATCAAGCGAGGCATGCAGCGAGAGCGGATCGGGCGTGGTCAGCGAGCCGTAATCGGCCCCTTTGGCCGTCACGACACCAATCGTGCCGACGCTCGCGGCCTCATGACCAAGCGCCTGGAAGATCTGCCGGGTGAAATCCGCGACGGAGGATTTGCCGCTCGTCCCTGTCACGGCGACGATGGTCTCAGGCTGGCGCGGATGGATCTTCGCAGCGGCCAGCGCCAGTGCGAGCCGCGGATCGTCGACCTCAGCGAAGGCGACGCCCGCCGGCAGGTCGGCCGGGCGCGGGCCGCCGGAAATCACGGCGACCGCGCCGTGCCCCACCGCATCCATGATGAAGCGTGCGCCATCCGCCTTCGCGCCGGCGAGCGCGACGAAGACGTCGTCCCCCGTGACCTTGCGGCTGTCGAAGGCGACGCCATGCACCTGCTGGCTGGCGGCGTCGGCGTCGAAAGTCTCGGGGAAGAGGTCTCCGAGGCTGTATCCGGTCATCGTCATGGTCACCGTTATAGGCTGAGTTCAGCGCGAACCCCAGGCCCCGAGCTTGGCCATCAGCGGGAAGGGCGATGGCGGCGGTTCGAAGCGCGGGGACAGGCCGAGGATCGGCGCCGCACGCTCGATCACCTTGCCGGTCGTCACGCCCGCATTCCACGCGGCGGTCGAATAGCCGCCGCTCTCGGCATATCCCTTCGGCTCGTCATAGATCGCGAGGAAGAGATATTTCGGCTTGTCGGAGGGGGCGATCGCCGTGAAGGTCGTGAAGTTCTTGTTCTTGGCATAGCGGCCGTTGACCACCTTTTCGGCCGTCCCGGTCTTACCCCCGACGAAATAGCCGGGGATATCGGCCTTGCGTGCCGAGCCCTTTTCGCCGTTGAGCCTCATGATGAAGCGCATCGCCTCCGAGGTCTCCGGCTTGATCACGCGCGTCGCCACCTTGCGCGCATCCTCCTCGGAGCGCTTCAGGAAGGTCGGCTTCATCAGATAGCCGCCATTGACCAGCGCCGCGACGGCGGCGAGCGCCTGCAGCGGCGCCACCGCGAGGCCGTGGCCGAAGGCGATGGTCGCTGTATTGATCTCGCCCCAGCGCTGCGGAACGATCGGGGCGGCGCTTTCCGGCAGCTCCGTCGTCATCCGGTCGAGCTGCATCATCTTCTTGAGAAAGGCCTTGTGGCCCTCGACGCCGACGGCCAGCGCCATCTTGATCGAGCCCATGTTGGACGAGTGCAGGAAGACCTCCGGCACCGTCAGATTGCGGCCGGTGCCATGGTATTCCTTGATGACCTGGCGGCCGAACCGCATCATGCCGCCGGCGGTCGAAAAGCTCGAATTGATGTTGACCTTGCCGGAGTCGAGAGCCATCGCGATGGTCAGCGCCTTGAAGGTCGAGCCCATCTCGTAGACGCCGACATTCATCCGGTTGATCCGGTCCTTCTCCAGCGCGTCGACCGGGTTGTTCGGGTCGAAATCCGGCAGCGACGCCAGCGCGATCACCTCGCCGGTGTTCACGTCCATGATCGCGCCGGCCGCCGCGATGGCCTTGAAGCGCTCCATGCCTTTGAAAAGCTCGTCGCGCAGCAGGTGCTGGACGCGCAGGTCGATCGAGAGTTGAACCGGCTTGAGATCATTCGCCTCGGTCGCGAGGCCGGCACCGTTGAGGTCCTGCAGCCCCTGCGAGTCGATGTATTTCTCGATACCGGCGATGCCGACATTGTCGACACTCGCGAAGCCCAGCACGTGCGCCGCCGCCGTACCGTTGGGATAGACGCGCTTGTTCTCCGGCACGAAGCCGACGCCGGGGATGCCGAGCCGGTGCACCTCGGCCTGCTGGCGCGGCGTGATCTCGCGCTTGACCCAGACGAAGCCCTTCTTGGTGCCGAGCTTGTCGCGCAGATCCTTGGCGTCGAGATCCGGCAGCACGGCCGTCAGCAGTTCGGTCGCCTCGTCCTTGTCGAGGATCTTGCGCGGTTCGGCGAAGACCGAAACCGTGCGGATGTCGGTGGCCATCACCTCGCCGTTGCGGTCGGTGATGTCCGGCCGCGCGGCGGAGATGGCGTTCGAGGTGGCGCGGCGCAGGCCCACCTGCTCGTTCGGCAGCGTCGCCAGCATGACGAGCCGGCCGGTGATGGCGATGAACAGCGCGGAGAAACCGAGGATGACGAGGCCGACGCGCGGCTGGCTCTTCTCCCCGCTCATGCGGAAAACGTCGCGCAACCAGGCCAGGCGCCCGCGCTTGACCGCACCCTCGGCGGCCTCGTGCTGTTGCTCCATCGGCGCCTCGTTCTGCTTCGGCTCGGTCATGGCATCGCCCCCGGCGTCGTGGCGCTCGTCGTGCCGCCCGTCCTGGCGCTCCTCGGGGTTTCGGTGGGGAGGCCCAGGCCGAGATCCTCGAGCTTGCGGCCGATGGTATCGACCTTCGGCCCGCGATTGGGGATGTCGGAAGGCTTGACGACCTGCGTCACGACGAAGGGCTGCAGGTCGAGATGCCGCTCGGCCAGCGCCTGGACCCGGTCGGGCCTGTTCAGGAACTGCCATTCCGCCTTGAGCACCTGGATGGCGTCGCGCTCGCGCTGGGTCTTGCTCTTGAGCTTCTGGAGGTGTTCGGCCGCCAGCGTCGTCTCGTATTTGATCGAATAGGCATAGACCGCCGAGGAGACCAGTGCACCGATGGCGATGACATGCAGGAGCTTGATCACGCTCAGGATCTCCGGCGCGGCTGCGGATCGGGAACGGTCGAAAGCGCGACGAGCCCGGCATCGGCGCCGCGTGCAGGCGCCTCGTTGCGCTCGGCGGCGCGCAGCTTGGCCGAGCGCGCCCGCGGATTCGTCCGCATCTCCGCGTCGGACGGCGCAACCGCGCCCTTGGCGATCAGCCGGAAGGTCGGCTGCGCCGCCGCCACGGCCGGAGCATGGCGGGAGCCGGACGGCACGCGGCCAGAGCGCTCGGCGAAGAACTGCTTGACGATCCGGTCTTCCAGCGAATGGAAGGTTACGACGACCAGCCGGCCGCCGGGCTTCAGCACCGTCTCCGCCGCGTGCAGGGCTCTGACGAGCTCGCCGAGTTCGTCGTTGACGGCGATGCGCAGCGCCTGGAAGACGCGCGTCGCCGGATGCGCCCCACCCGGTTCCCCGCGCACGATGCCGGCGACAAGGTCTGCGAGCTGCTTGGTGGTGGTGAGCGGAACCTTGCGGCGAGCTTCGACGACGGCGCGGGCGACGGCGCGCGAGCGACGCTCCTCGCCATAGTGGTAGAAGATGTTGGCGAGGAGCCCTTCCTCAGACTGATTGATGATGTCGGCAGCGCTCTGCCCCTGCCCGCTCATCCGCATGTCGAGCGGTCCGTCGAAACGGAACGAGAAGCCGCGCTCCGCCTGGTCAATCTGCATCGACGAGACACCGATATCGAGCACGACGCCGTCGAGCGGCACCATTTTGAAGCGCTGCGCCTCCTCCGCGAGCTCGCCGAAGCAGGCCTGCGACAGCGTCAGCCGCCCGGCCATCGCCGCGACGAGGTCGGCCCCACCGGCGATTGCCGTCGGGTCGCGGTCGAGCCCAAGCAGGATCGCATCCGGCGCCGCATCGAGGATCGCTTTGGTGTAGCCGCCCGCGCCGAAGGTTCCATCGAGATAGCGCCCGCCCGGCCGCGGCGCGAGCGCCTCCAGCACCTCGGCGAGCAGGACCGGCACGTGACGGGCCGCTCCGCCCGCGGCCGCGTCCGAATGACCGGTCATGGACTTGTTCCTCCGGCCGGCCCGGCGAGGCCGCCCAGCGTGCGCTTGACGTCGCGCAGGCGCGTCCGCGCTGCCTCGAGATGGGCGCGGAAACGCTCCGGCTCCCAGATCTGGAATTTGTGGCCGTGGCCGACGAAGGTCACGGTGTCGCCGATCCCGGCATGCGCCTTCAGCGCCTCGCTCAGCACCATCCGCCCCTCCGTATCGACCTTCAGCACCTCGGAGGTGCCGTTGAGCGCCGTCGAAAGCAGCTCCCACTCGTCCGAGAACGGTGAGAAACGCGCCAGAATGTCGTCGATCGTGGCCCGCAGCGCGTTGCCGCCGGCGTCGAGCGCCGGCAGGTCGAGCGCCTGATGGACATAGAGCCCCTCGTAGCCGTCCTTCGCAAGGACCGCCCGGAAACTCGATGGAATGGAAACGCGCCCCTTGGCATCGAGTCGATTGGTGAAGTTCGAGACGAAGCGGTCCGTCAACGCCGCCTCCCGGCTTGCACCTCATGGCGCCGCAGCGCGGCGTGGCGGGCGGCGAAAAGACCCCCCGCCGAAGCAGGCAAGGCGCCTCCGACAGCCAAAATCCGCGCGGCACACGGACCTTGACCCTTGGATTGCCTGCCGGCTTCGACGGGATGATTTGGGATAGCATGGGCAATAATGGGCGTCAATGGAATCACAGGCGCGGAAGCACCCCTGCGAGGACTCCCCGCCATCACAGCTCGTTAAGGTTAAGTATCCGTAAGCGCGCAGAAATTGGCTTCGCCGAGCCGAGCGGCCCGGTGACGCGCGACATCGCCGCACCGAAAAATGTTTGCGGAAAAACGCGGTCATTCCGGGCGAGCCGCGAAGCAGCACCGATCCGGAATCCATCACAAGGCTCCGCCGCCCTGCGATGGATTCCGGGTCAAGCCCGGAATGACCGAGCGCTGCCAGTGAATGGCGGCATGCTCAAACGTCGCGGGACGCCGCCAGCAGCGCGTCACGGACGAGGTCGAGCTGGTCGCGCAGTTGCTCGGCGCCCTGCGCCGTCGCACCCAGAGCCTGCCCGATCAGACCCTGCACGCAGCGCCCCCTCTCCCGCATCTTCTCGCCCTTCTCGGCGAGCCGGACGCGAACCTGGCGCTCGTCGCGCTCGTCACGCTCGCGCCGGATGATGCCGGCGGCGTCGAGCCGTTTGAGCAGCGGCGTCAGCGTGCCGGAATCCAGCATCAGCTTCTCGCCGAGTTCCTTGACGGTGAGCCCATCCCGCTCCCACAGCGCGAGCATCACCAGATACTGCGGATAGGTCAGCCCGAGCTCGGCCAGGATCGGCCGGTAGGCCCGGTTGAAGGCATGGCCGACCTGATAGACGGCAAAGCAGAGCTGCTGCTCCAGCCGGGGCATCTTTTGTTCAGCCTCATCCCGATCAGCCATCTCACCCTCGCCCTTTCGCATTGAGGCAAACCCGAATTTGCTCGTGCGATCAACCGTCGCGAGGTTCGCGCAAATTAATTGTTGACAATCTAATTGTACACAATCTAAATAGCAAGCATCAGTTCACCGCAGAGAAGGAGCGTTCCGATGAAAATCCTCTACACCGCCCATGGTTCCGCCACTGGCGGCCGCGAAGGCCAGGCCGCAACCGATACCGGCAACGTCAAGCTCGTCCTGAACACCCCGAAGGAGCTTGGCGGCGGCGGCGGCGACGGCACCAACCCCGAGCAGCTCTTCTCGATGGGCTATTCGGCCTGCTTCCTCGGTGCGCTCAAATTCGTCGCCGGCAAGGAAGGCGTGAAGATCCCCGAGGACGCCCGCGTCAGCGCCGATGTCGGAATCGGCCCGCGCGATGACGGCACCGGCTTCGGCATTGCGGCCAAGCTGACGATCTCGGTCCCGGGCGTCGACAAGGCGGTGGTCGAGAGCCTCGTCCAGAAGGCCCATATCGTCTGCCCGTATTCCCACGCCACCCGCGGCAACATCGACGTCGAGTTGCAGGTGGCCTGAGCGGCCGCATGTGTCGAAATGCGAAAGGGCCGGGATCACTCCCGGCCCTTTTCGTATCTGGAGGTGCCAGTCGGCCTGTAAGCCGGGTTCTGGATGGCCGGAGGATCGCTCCCCCGACGTGACGGCCATTCCTCTGGGACGCGCATCGCTGCGCGCCTCGAGCAACCAACCCGGACGACGGGGCACAGAAACCTGCCCCTCCCCGCTTGCGCGGAAAGCATCGTCCCTATTCGGTTTTGCTCCCGGTGGGGCTTGCCATGCCGTCCCCGTTGCCGGGTCCGCGGTGCGCTCTTACCGCACCTTTTCACCCTTACCTCGCCAAGAAAGCCGAAGCTCTCAGCGCGAGGCGGTTCGATCTCTGTGGCGCTTTCCCTGGGGTCGCCCCCGCCGGACGTTATCCGGCACCGTGTTTCCGTGGAGCCCGGACTTTCCTCCCCCGCGAGCGGGAGCGGCCGTCCGGCCGACTGGCGAGGGGGAGATGCGCGCTGGCGCGGCCGGCGTCAAGCGCAGCCGCAACAAAGCTGTCAGTTGCGCGCCGAGATCGTGCGCACCTTCGCGCAATAGGTGCGGTTGGCGCCGCTCATATGCGTGGTCATATGGCCGCTCTGATATTTCATGATGGTGCGGCAGGTGTCGCCGCCGGCAAGCCGGTAGGCCATCGCGAGATACTTCATGCCGTAGCGCGCATTGGTCTCGGCATCGAGCAGGCCGCTCGCACTGCCCGAATAGCCCATGCCGCGCGCCGTCTGGTGGCGGATCTGCATCAAGCCGAAATTGCCGGCATGCGCTGCCCGCGGATTGTAGCGGCTCTCGACCCGGATGACAGCATCGGCGAGCGAGAACGGCACGCCATTGGCCGCGGCATGGCGCGCGACGATGGCCTTGATGCCCTCGGAACCGGCCGGCGCAGCCAATGCTCGGATCGCACGCGGCTCCGCCTCGGCAGCCGCGACTTCGGGATGGGCGGCTCGCGCCGCTTCGGCCTTGGCCATCCTCGCCGCCTTGCGCTCGGCCCTGCTGCCCGGCTTCGTGGTGACCGCTTCGGTCTGCGCCTCCCCGGCCTTCTCGCGGGCGATCTCAGCCTCGCGTACGATGAAGGCTCTGGCATCCGTTTCCGCGTTCACGAGTTCCTCCGCCGAAGCCAAGCCGGAGAGGCTAATCAGGCACACAGCCGCGAGACAACCAGAGATATATCGCATGTTGAACTGAACCCACCTTACGCCACGACTGGCTAATGGGGGCGTTCAATTGATGGTCGAATGTGTCGATAATCTGTCTCCAAATGAAGAAAAACGCACAATTAAATACGTAAACAGGAATTTATTCTATATTTATCTATTCAGTATTGATATGTATTGAGGTACCCCAAAAACTTAGCCGGCCCGCACCCACAAGAACGAATCAAGCAGGCCCCCGCGCCGCCCCATTCCCGCCCAATTTCCCGCTCGCGGAACTTTTTCGGCGCGGCAGCGGGCCGCAGCGGCTCCTCTTGCATTGGCAGCGGCGCTCCCCACATCATCCGCCCTTCGGATTCACCAGGGTCATCGTGTTCATGGCTTCCTCCTTTTGGGGTGCACTCGGCGGCGGCGGGCTCGGGCTCGTTCTCGGCGGCCCCCTCGGCGCCTTGCTCGGCGCGGTTGCGGGCCATGTGCTGGTCGACCGTGAAGGGGCACCTTTCGGCCCGGCACCGCGCGAACTCGTCTTCACCACCGGCCTCGTCGCACTTGCCGCCAAGATGGCGCGCTCGGACGGCGTCGTGACCTGCGACGAGGTCACGGCCTTCCGCCGCATCGTCGAGGTTCCTCCTGACCAGCAGCAGCGCATCGAGCACCTGTTCGATCTTGCGAAGCAGACCAGCGCCGGCTTCGAGGCCTATGCCTCGCAGATCGCTGGCGTCTTCAAGGACGAACCCGCCCTGCTGGAGGACGTCCTCGACGGGCTCTTCCTGATCGCGGCCGCCGACGGAGCGATCCATGAGGCTGAGCATGCCTATCTCTGCTCGGTCGCAGGCATCTTCGGCATCGAGGAGCGCGATTTCGCCCGCATCGAGGCGCGCCATGTCCGCCGCGCCGACGATCCCTATCTCGTCCTCGGTGCCAGCCGCGAGATGGACGACGCCGAGCTGAAGCGCCATTACCGCCGCCTTGTCGCCGAGACCCATCCCGACCGCGAGATCGCGCGCGGCCTCCCCGAGGAGGCGATCGCCATCGCGACGAAGCGCCTCTCGGCCATCAACGCCGCCTGGGACACGATCCGGAAAGAACGCGGCATGAGCCGCAATCTCACGCCTGAACCCGCATAAGCCTGCCCGCATGAACGATATCGTGAAGCCGGACGCGGCGACCCCGGACAGCCGTTTCGCCGCCAAGGTGTTCCCCTCGCCCAATCACGGCGAGCGCACGCAGCGGGACGGCGAGAATTCCGACGCCCTTCCCGGCCGCCGGCCGGACATGCTGATCCTGCACTACACCGGCATGCCCGTCGCGGGCGAAGCGCTGCAATGGCTGTGCAACCCGGTCTCGCAGGTCTCGTCGCATTACTTCGTCTTCGAGAACGGCCATACGCTCCAGCTCGTGCCGGAGGGTCGCCGCGCCTGGCATGCGGGCGCCTCGCACTGGGCCGGCGAGACCGACATCAACTCCAGCTCGATCGGGATCGAGATCGCCAATCCCGGCCATCCCGGTGGCCTGCCCGATTTCCCGGAAGAGCAGATCGCTGCGACTCTGAACCTCTGCCGCGACATCTGCGAGCGCTGGTCGATACCGCCCGAGCGCGTGCTCGCCCATTCCGATATCGCGCCCGGCCGCAAGATCGACCCCGGCGAGAAATTCCCCTGGCGGCGCTTTGCCGAGGCCGGCGTCGGCCTGTGGAGCGAACCTGCCCCGATCCGCGGCGGGCGGTTCTTCGCCCGCGGGGAGAGCGGCCAGCCGGTCGAGGCTCTGCAGGCGATGTTCGCCATGCTCGGCTATGGCGTCGCGGTCGACGGCCTCTTCGACGAGAAGCTCGAAGCGGTCGTCGCCGCCTTCCAGCGCCACTGGCGGCCGGAGAAGGTCGATGGCGTCGCCGATTCCTCGACGATCACGACCTTGCGGGACCTGCTCGCGGCAACGCAGGGCGCCCGCACCGCCTGAGCGGTCGCTAGCCCGAAGATTGCAGGAAGTTAACTCGCCCACCGTCCCGCTTTCTGGCAAAGTCGGCGCCAACTGCGCTCGCGCGCCGTGGGATGGGGAAGCGACCTTGCGCAAATGGCTGATTGGAACGGGGCTCGTCGTGCTCGCTGCAGCCGGCGGGTACTGGGCGTTGCGCCCGGCCGGCGGGGCCGCCAATGAGCCACCCTATCGCACCGCCGCGCTCGATCGTGGCCGCATCACGGCCGCCGTGCGCGCCACCGGCACGCTGACACCAGTCACCACTGTCCTCGTCGGCTCCCAGCTTTCCGGCCAGATCGTCGAGATCCTTGTCGACTACAATTCGCAGGTGAAGGCCGGGCAGATCGTCGCCCGCCTCAACAGCGACCAGATCAAGACGCGACGCGACGCAGCGCAGTCGGACCTCGAGCAGGCCAGGGCCGATCTCATCGTCAAGCGCGCTCAGCTGGACCGCGCGCGCACCGCCCGCACCAAGGCCGATTCGATCGTCCGCGATCTCGAAGCGCAGCGCGACCGCACCACCGCCCAGCTCGCCGACGCCAAGCGCACCTTCGAGCGCCAGGAGCAACTCTTCAACCGCAATACCGGCGCGCAGCAGAACCTCGACACTGCCCGCACCCAGGTCGAGATCCAGACCGCGACGCTCGCCTCGAACGAGGCCCAGCTCGCCTCGGCTCGCGCCGAGCTCAAGGGGCTGGACGCCGACATCCAGCTCGCCGAAGGCCAGGTCCAGTCCGGCACCGCCCTGATCGGCAGCCGGGAGGCCAAGCTCAAGGACGTCCTGATCGATCTCGAGCGCACGGACATCCGCTCGCCGGTCGATGGCGTCGTGGTGCAGCGCCAGGTCGATCTCGGCCAGACGGTCGCCGCCTCGCTCTCGACGCCGACGCTGTTCCAGATCGCGCAGGACCTGCGCACCATCGACATCTACTCCAATATCGACGAAGCCGATGTCGGCCGGCTGAGGCCAGGTCAGCCGGTCTCCTTCACCGTCAACGCCTATCCGAACCGCACCTTCCAGGGACGGGTCGAGATGGTCCGCCTCGGCGCTCAGACGATCCAGAACGTCGTCACCTATACCGGCGTCGTGCGCGTCGAAAACCGCGACATGGCGCTGCTGCCGGGCATGACCGCCAATCTCCAGGTCGTGACCGAGGACCGGTCCGAAGCGCTGCGCGTGCCCAATGCGGCTCTGCGTTTCCGCCCCGCCGGCGCTGTGCTCACGCCATCCACCCCCTCCGGCGCCGAGCCCGCTTCCGATGGCGCGGCAAGCGAGCGCGGCCCGCGCGCCGGAGCGGCCTTGCGCGAGCGGATCGAGACCGAGCTGCAGCCGACAATAGAGCAGAAGCAGGCCATCGCCGAAATTCTGAAGGAGCGCCGCGGCAACCGCGAGGCGATGGCTGGCCTCTCCCCGGAGGAGCGCCGCGCCGCCTTCCGCACGGCGCGCAACGAGCTCGCCGCGAAGATCGGCGCGGTTCTCGATCCCGAGCGCCGCGCCAAGTTCGAGGCGATCATGCAGGAAGGCCGCGCCGCCCCGCGCCAGGGCGTTCCGGGTCGGGTCTATGTGCTCGACGATGCCGGGCAGCCCAAGCCGGTGCCGGTCATGCTCGGCCCGACCGACGGCGCCTTCACCGAGCTGCTCGGTGGCGAGGTCAAGGAAGGCACGCAGGTCGTGACCGGCGGCGGCCCGCGCGCCACAGCGGCGCCCGAACCGCCCGCCTCCCGCCCGCGCGGGCCGCGGCTGTTCTGAGGGCGCCGCCATGCCCCTGATCGAAACCCGCGACCTCTCCCGTGTCTACGATCTCGATTCCGGCCGCGTCACCGCCCTGGACCGGGTCTCTCTCGCGATCGAGGCCGGCGACCTCGTCGCCGTGATGGGGCCGTCCGGCTCGGGTAAATCGACCTTCATGAACCTGATCGGCTGCCTCGACCGGCCGAGCGCGGGCCATTACGTGCTGGACGGCGTCGCCGTCGAGACGCTGTCGAGCGACGGCCTCGCCGAGCTGCGCAACCGCAAGCTCGGCTTCGTCTTCCAGCAGTTCAACCTGCTGCCGCGCATCGATGCCTGCGCCAATGTCGAGCTGCCGATGGTCTATGCCGGCGTGGCGCGGGCCGAGCGGCGCCGGCGCGCGCTCGCGGCGCTCGGGCGCGTCGGCCTCGCCGAGCGCGCCCATCATCGCCCGATGCAGCTCTCCGGCGGCCAGCAGCAGCGCGTCGCCATTGCGCGCGCGCTGGTCAACCAGCCGCGCCTCCTGCTCGCCGACGAGCCGACCGGCGCGCTCGACAGCCGCACCGCGCTCGAAATCCTCGCGCTCTTCCAGGATCTGAACCGCGAGGGCGTCACCGTCGTCCTCGTGACGCATGACGCCGAAGTCGCACGCCATGCGCGCCGGCTGATCCGCTTCCGCGACGGGCATCTGCTCAGCGATCTCAGGCAGGAGCCGGCCGACGCTCGCGCTGCGCTGGAAGCGCTCGATACTGGCCTCGTCTTGCCCGAGGTGGATGTGCCGGAGGCCGCCGCATGAGCCTCGTCGAGGCCCTCCGCTCAGCCCTCTCCGCCATCGGCGCCAATGCGTTGCGCTCGGCGCTGACCATGCTCGGCATCATCATCGGCGTCGCCGCCGTCATCGCCATGGTCGCGATCGGCTCGGGCGCGCGCGAGCGCGTCACCAGCCAGATCAAGTCGCTCGGCGCCAATCTCGCCATCATCCAGTCCGGCAACGTCACCCAGGGCGGCGTCAGGCTCGGCGCCGGTGCCTCCTCGACCCTGACCGACGAGGACGCCGCCGCGATCCTGAAGGAGGTCGAGGGCACCACCGCTGCCGCGCCGATCATCGTCACCCGCGCCCAGGCGGTCTATGCCGGTACGAACTGGTCGACGCAGATCACCGCGACCAATCTCGACTTCTTCGCCGCCCGCGAATGGGAGCTCGCCGACGGCCGGCTGTTCGAGCCCGAGGAGCTGCGCAAGGGCGAGATCGTCGCCGTGATCGGCCAGACCGTGGCGCGCAATCTCTTCGGCGAGGAGAACCCGCTCGACCAGCAGTTCCGCATCCGCAACGTGCCCTTCAAGGTCATCGGCGTGATGGCGCCCAAGGGCCAGTCGGCGCTCGGACAGGACCAGGACGACGTCATCTTCGTGCCGCTCGACACCGGCCGGCGCCGCATCGTCGGCCGCAACTATGCCCGCGACCGCTCGGTCCAGAGCATCATGGTGAAGTTCGCGAGCGAAGAGGCGATCAATCCGGGCATCGCCGACGTCACGGCCCTGCTGCGCCAGCGTCACCGGCTGATGGAGGATCAGGACGACGATTTCATCGTCCGCAACCTCACCGAGATCGCCAACACCGCGACGGCGGCCGCAACGACCCTGTCCTGGCTGCTTGCGGCGGTGGCCGCCGTGTCGTTGCTGGTCGGCGGCATCGGCATCATGAACATCATGCTGGTCTCGGTCACCGAGCGCACCCGCGAGATCGGTCTCAGGCTTGCTGTCGGCGCCCGCCAGAGCGCGGTGCTGATCCAGTTCCTGATCGAAGCGACGACTCTCGCGACCATCGGCGGCGCGGCCGGCGTCGCGCTCGGCATCGCGGCGGCGCTCACCATCGCCAATATCGCCGGCTGGCCCTCGGTGATCTCGATCGAGACGATCCTGATCGCGGTCGGCGTCTCCGGGCTGATCGGCGTCTTCTTCGGTTTCTATCCGGCGCAGCGCGCCGCGAGGCTCGATCCGATCGAGGCGTTGCGGCGCGAATGAAAATCCGGCATCCGCGCGGCAGCGCAAAGGTCCCTTAACGGACCGGGCCTAGGGTTGCCCCATCGGCACAGGAGGGCGCCTTGAACAGCCAGCAGCTCGTCGCGGCGACCCGTCCCCTCTATGATCGCGCCGTGGCGACGGCGGCCATCGGCGCCTGGGAATGCAACCTCGCCAATGAATCGCTGAGCTGGACCGACGGTGTCTACGACCTCTTCGGCCTGAAGCACGGCTCAGCCATCTACCGGAGCGCGACCCTGGATCTCTACGAGGACCAGTCGCGCCGCGAGATGAACCAGTTGCGCAGCACCGCCATCCGCACCGGCCAGGGCTTCGCGCTCGACTGCCGGATCAGGGCAGCGACCGGCGAGAAGCGCTGGATGCGCCTCGTCGTCGGCGTCGGCCATCAGCATGGCCGCCCGCTCCGCATCTTCGGCTCCAAGCAGGACGTCACCGCCGAAAAGGGGCTCTGGACCGAGCTTGCCGGCATGGCGCGCAGCGAACCGCTCACCGGCCATTCCGTGCCCCACAGCTTTTCCGACGCGCTGCGGCAGATCAGGCACGACCCGCGCTCCGGTCCCGACCGCCTGGCCCTCGCGATCTTCCAGATCGACCGTTTCCAGAACCTGACCGAAGATTTCGGCAAGGCGGCAACCGACACGCTCACACGCTGCATCGCCGAGCGGCTGAAGCGGCACTTCCCCGATGCCCTGGCGATCGACCCGGCTGGACCCGGCGCCTTCGCCCTGCTGCTGCAGATGCCGGGTGACCGGCGCTATCTGGGCACCGTGCTCGACGGCACGCGCCGGTTGCTCTGCCGCCCGGTCTCGCACGGCGCGCTGGTGCTCGATTTCAGGCTATCGATCGGGGCGGCGCTGGTGACGACGGACGGCTATCGCCAGCAGCAGGAAATTCTCGCCGAGGCGGAAGCCGCGCTCCATGTCGCCAACATGGCAGGCGGCGACTGCGTCCGCGTCTTCGACGGGCCGGTCACCGCGATCCGCGGCCGGGCCGCCTTGGCCTGATCGGAGCTTCGTCGCCGCTCAGTTGGCGTCCGTCTCCGCCAATGCCCGGATGAACACGATCTGCCCGTCGATCGACCGGCCCATCTCGCGCCAGCCATGGCGGCGATAGAAGCGCTCGGCCCGCGTGCCCGATCCCGTCGTCAGCCACGCCTGTGCATGTCCCCCCGCCGTCAATTCGGCGAGCGCCGCATCGAGCAGCGCCCGGCCATGGCCGCGCCCCTCATGCGCGGGATCGACGAACAGAGCCCAGATCAGCCCGGTCTGATGATTGGCGCAGGTGAAGGCCACGACCTCGCCTGCCTCCTCCGCGACGAAGAAGATGGCGTGCTCGCGATACCAGTCGACCTCCTCGGCCGTCACCAGCGACGGATCGCTGAGGACGTTCTCGCGCACGCCCATGCGGATGGCATGGATGCGCGCATGGTCGGCAAGGGTCGCTTTCCGGATCACCGAGCCCCGGCTTCAGCGCTTGCGAACGAATTCGGTGCGCAGCACGAGGCCCTTGATCGCGTCGTGGCGGCAGTCGATCTCTTCAGGATTGTCGGTCAGCCGGATCGAACGGATCACCGTGCCCTGTTTCAGGGTCTGGCCGGCACCCTTGACCTTCAGATCCTTGATCAGCACGACGGAATCGCCATCCGCCAGAATATTGCCGGCGGAATCACGCACTTCGACGCGCGCCGCGGCGGCAGAGGCGGCCGCCACCTCGGAAGCAGGGCGCCACTCGCCCGCCGCCTCGTCATAGACGTAATTGTCGTTGTCGTCGGTCATGACCGCTCAGTCCGCCATAGGGGTGCCGGACAGCCCGGCCCAGCTCGGTTATACGAGCAGGGCCGGAAATTCAACAAACGCCATCTGTAGAAATCGACGACCGCCGGCCTGGCCGCCCCTCCCTACTCCGCAGCCTGCAGCCGATAGGCGGCGGTGTCGTAGTTGAGGATCGGCGCGAGCCAGCGCTCGACCTCCTCCACGCTCATGCCCTTTCGCGCCGCGTAATCCTCGGCCTGATCGCGCTCGACCTTGGCGACGCCAAAATAATAGGCGTCGGGATGGGCGAGATAGAGGCCGGAGACCGAGGAGCCCGGCCACATCGCATAGCTCTCGGTCAGCTTCACGCCGACGCGCCGCTCCGCCTCCAGCAGCCGGAAGAGCGTCGCCTTCTCGGTGTGGTCGGGCTGGGCCGGATAGCCCGGCGCCGGGCGGATGCCGCGATATTCCTCGCGGATCAGATCCTCGTTGGTGAAGGCTTCGTCCGGAGCATAGCCCCAGAATTCCTTGCGCACGAGCTGGTGCATGCGCTCGGCGAAGGCTTCGGCGAAACGGTCGGCCAGCGCTTTGACCATGATCGAGCGGTAGTCGTCATTGTCGCGCGCGAATTTCTCGGAGATGCGCTCCTCCTCCGCGCCCGCCGTGACGACGAAGGCTCCGATGTAATCGGGAGCCCCACCCTCCGGCGCGACGAAGTCGGAGATGCACATGTTCGGCTTGCCGTCGCGCTTCGAGAGCTGCTGGCGCAGGCCGTGGAAGGTCGCGAGCTGCTCCTGCCGACTCTCGCCGGTATAGAGGCGGATGTCATCGCCCACGGCATTCGCCGGCCAGAAGCCGATCACCGCCTTCGGGTTGAACCAGCGCTCCTCGACGACGCGCTTCAGCATCGTCTGCGCATCGTCCCAGAGTGCGCGCGCTGCCTCGCCCTGCTTCTCATCCTGCAGGATCGCGGGGAAGCGGCCCTTCAGCTCCCAGGTCTGGAAGAAGGGCGTCCAGTCGATCACCGGCACGAGATCGGCGATGTCGTAAGTCCGGAAGACGCGCGTGCCGAGGAAGCTCGGCTTCGGCGGCACGTAACTCGCCCAATCCGGCTTGAAGGCGTTGGCGCGGGCTTTGGCCAGCGGCAGGCGCTGCTTGTCGGCCTCCGAGCGGCGATGCGCGTCGGCAACCTTGGCGTACTCAGCCTTGAGCCCGTCGACATAGGCCGGCTTCTGGTCCCGCGAGAGCAGGTTCGAAACCACGCCAACCGCGCGGGAGGCGTCTGTGACATAGACAGTCTGCCCCTTCTCGTACGCCGGATGGATCTTCACCGCCGTATGGACGCGGCTGGTGGTCGCCCCGCCGATCAACAGCGGGATGTCGAAGCCCTCGCGCTCCATCTCGGAGGCGACGGTGACCATCTCGTCGAGCGAGGGCGTGATCAGCCCGGAGAGGCCGATGATGTCGACATTCTCCTTGCGCGCGGTATCCAGGATCTTCTGCGTCGGCACCATCACGCCGAGGTCGATGACCTCGTAATTATTGCACTGGAGCACGACGCCGACGATGTTCTTGCCGATGTCGTGGACATCGCCCTTCACCGTCGCCATCAGCACCTTGCCGGCGGCCGAGCGCTCGGAGCCGCCGTTCAGGCGCTTCTCCTCCTCCATATAGGGCATGAGATAGGCCACGGCCTGCTTCATCACGCGGGCCGACTTCACCACCTGCGGCAGGAACATCTTGCCGGCGCCGAACAGGTCTCCGACCACGTTCATGCCGGCCATCAGCGGCCCTTCGATGACGTGCAGCGGCTTGTCGGCCTTGAGCCGGGCCTCTTCGGTATCGATATCGATGAACTCGGTGATGCCGGCGACGAGCGCATGTTCCAGCCGCTTCTCGACCGGCAGCTCGCGCCAGGCGAGATCCTTGCCTGACGCCGCGACGGAGCCGTCGCCCTTGAAGCGCGGCGCCGCCTCCAGCAGCCGCTCGGTCGAGTCCTTGCGGCGATTGAGGACGACATCCTCGCAGAGCTCGCGCAGCTCCGGGTCGAGATCGTCATAGGAGCCGAGCTGGCCGGCATTGACGATGCCCATATCCATCCCCGCCTTGATGGCGTGGTAGAGGAACACGGAGTGCATGGCTTCACGCACCTTCTCATTCCCCCGGAAGGAGAAGGACAGGTTCGAGACGCCGCCCGAGATGTGGGCATGCGGCAGCGTCTCGCGGATCGCGCGCGTCGCGTCGATGAAGTCGTTGCCGTAGTTGTCGTGCTCCTCGATGCCCGTCGCCACCGCGAAGATGTTCGGATCGAAGATGATGTCCTCCGGCGGAAAGCCGATCTCCTCGGTCAGGAGCTTGTAGGCCCGCGTGCAGATCTCGATCTTGCGGGCATAGGTGTCGGCTTGGCCGGTCTCGTCAAAGGCCATGACGACGACAGCCGCGCCATAATTGCGGCAGATGCGGGCATGGTCCAGGAAGGCGGCCTCGCCCTCCTTCATCGAGATCGAGTTGACGATCGGCTTGCCCTGGATCGTCTTCAGCCCGGCCTCGATGACATGGAATTTCGAGGAATCGACCATGATCGGCACGCGGCTGATATCCGGTTCCGAGGCGATCAGGTTGCAGAACTCGGTCATCGCCTTCTCGGAATCGAGCAGGCCCTCATCCATGTTGATGTCGATGACCTGCGCGCCATTGGCGACCTGATCGCGCGCCACGTCGAGCGCGGCGGCATAGTCGCCATTGGTGATGAGCTTCCGGAACTTGGCCGAGCCGGTGACGTTGGTGCGCTCGCCGACATTGACGAAGGGAATGGTCTCGTCGAGCGTAAACGGCTCCAGACCGGCGAGGCGCAGATAGGGCTTCGTCTCGGGAATCTGGCGCGGCGCCTTGCCGGCGACGGCCTGAGCGATCGCCTCGATATGGCCGGGCGTCGTGCCGCAGCAGCCGCCGACGACATTGACGAAACCGGCATCGGCGAATTCGGCCAGCATCTTGGCCGTGGCCTCCGGCCGTTCGTCATAGAGGCCGAATTCGTTGGGCAGGCCGGCATTCGGATAGGCGCAGATCAGCGTATCCGCGACGCGGGACATGTCCTTGATATGGGCCCGCATCTCGCGTGCCCCGAGCGCGCAATTGAGGCCGACGGTCAGCGGCGCCGCGTGGCGCACCGCGTTCCAGAACGCCTCGACCGTCTGGCCGGAGAGCGTGCGGCCAGAGAGATCGGTGATCGTGCCGGAGATCATCACCGGCAGGCGGATGCCCTTCTCGCGATAGACCTGCTCGATCGCGACGATCGCCGCCTTGGCGTTGAGCGTATCGAAGATCGTCTCGATCAGCAGCAGCTCCGAGCCGCCGTCGATCAGCCCCCTCACCTGCTCGGCATAGGAATCGCGCACCTGATCGAAGGTCACGGCGCGGAAGCCGGGATTGTTGACGTCGGGCGAGATCGAGAGCGTGCGGTTGGTCGGGCCGATGGCACCCGCGACATAGCGGCGGCGCCCGTCCTCTTTCTGCGCGATCGCGGCAGCATCGCGGGCGATGCGCGAGCATTCGACGTTCAGCTCGTAGACATACGCCTCCATGCCGTAATCGGCCTGGGCGATCGAGGTGCCGGAGAAGGTGTTGGTCTCGACGATATCGGCGCCAGCCCGGAAATAGGCGAGATGGATGTCGCGCAGCGCCTCGGGCTGGGTCAGCGCGATGATGTCGTTGTTGCCCTTGAGGTCGTGGTTGAAGCCCTTGAAGCGCTCGCCACGGAAATCCGCCTCGGAGAGTTTCAGATCCTGGATCTGCGTGCCCATCGCGCCGTCGAGCACGAGAATGCGCTCACGCGCGGCTTGGCGCAGCGAACGCTCGATCTCGGCGCCGTCGACGGGGGCTGGCTTGTAGTCGGACATCAGGCTCACTCCGCCGCCACGGCCTGCGCCGCCGGCTTCTCGGGCTTGAGGCCGACGAGATGGCAGATGGCGTAGACGAGGTCAGCCTTGTTCATCGTGTAGAAATGCAGATCGGTGGCGCCGCGGTCGATCAGGTCGAGCACCTGCTCGGCGCAGACAGCAGCGGCGACCAGACGGCGCGTCGCCACGTCGTCCTCCAGACCTTCGAAGCGGTCGGCCAGCCATTGCGGCACGCTGGCGCCGGTCTTGCGCGCGAAATTCGCAGTCTGCTTGAAGTTCTGCACCGGCACGATGCCCGGCAGGATCGGGATCTCGATCCCCCGCGCGCGGACCTTGTCGAGATAGCGGAAATAGACGTCGTTATCGAAGAAGAACTGGGTGATCGCCCGCGTCGCGCCGGCATCGACCTTCTTCCAGAGCGCATCGATATCGGCATCGAGCGAGGCGGCTTCCGGATGCTTCTCCGGATAGGCCGAGACCGTCACCTCAAAATCGCCGATGCGCTTCAGGCCCGCGACGAGGTCCGAGGTCTGGTGATAGCCGTCCGGGTGGGGCTCATAGGTGGTGCCGAGGCCGCCGGCCGGATCCCCGCGCAGCGCCACGACATGGCGCACGCCGGCATCCCAATAGGAGCGGATGACCTCGTCGACCTCGGCCTTCGACGCCGAAACGCAGGTGAGGTGCGCGGCCGGCTTCAACGCGGTCTCCTCGACCATGCGCTTGACGGTCGCGTGGGTGCGCTCGCGCGTCGAGCCGCCAGCGCCATAGGTCACCGAGACGAAGCTGGGGCCGAGCGGCTCAAGCCGGCGCACGCTCTCCCACAGCGCGACCTCCATCTCCGCCGTCTTCGGCGGGAAGAACTCGAAGGAGACGCGGGGACGGCGCGAACCGTGCCGGCTGGGGCGAAAGGAATTCATCAGGCAACCTCGAGATTGATCGCACGGACCGGCAGATCGGACTGGACGCGCCGGTCGCGCCCGCGCCAGAGCATGACCGGCAACTGCCCGGAGCCGCCATCGGCCAGGGTGACTTCGCGGGAAAGATCGCAGGCGAGACCCGCCTCCGTGAACCAGCCGGCGATCTGCTGGCGGGAGAAGCCGAGCCGGCGATGGGCGTGCTCGGTCCGCAGGAATTCCATGTCGTGGGGGGCGAAGTCGACGACGATCAGCCGCCCGCCCGGCGCCAGCATCGCCGCGGCCTCGCGCACCGCCCGGCCGGGATCGTCGAGGAAATGCAGCACCTGATGGACGACGACGAGGTCGAAGGAATTGCGCGCGAAGGGCAGCGCATAGATATCGCCCTGGCGGAGCTCGACGCGCGACAGCCCCGCCCGCTCCAGATTGGCACGCGCCACCGCGAGCATCGCGTGGTTGGCGTCGACGCCCACGGCGCGGCCGTATTTCGGTGCGATTCGCTCCAGCATCCGGCCTGTGCCGGTGCCGAGATCAAGCATCGCGCCGGGCGTCCCCTCGCCGACGGCCTCTTCGACCGCCGCCTCGACGACATGGTCGGGCACATGCAGGCCGCGCAAACGGTCCCAGTCGCGCGCGACGCTCGCGAAATAGCTTTGTGCGGCCTCGGCGCGGTTAGCCCGCACGGCGGCCAGCCTCTCGCGGTCGGCCGCGAGGACCGGATCAGTGCGGTCGAGCCAGGCGGCAAGCGAAGCCGCGAAGGCCCCGCCCGGCCCGGTTTCGTCGAGCCGGAAAAAGGCCCAGGCGCCCTCGCGCGAGCGCCGGACCAACCCGGCCTCGGCTAGCAGCTTGAGATGGCGCGAGATGCGCGGCTGCGATTGGCCGAGAATATCGGTCAGGTCGGAAACGGAAAGCTCGCCCTCGGACAGCAGCGCCAGGATGCGCAGGCGCGTCTCCTCGCCCGCCGCCCTGAGGCCCGCGAGAAGCACCTCGGAAGACAATGCCGTCGGCTGTCGCACGCAAACGCCCTCCCGAAGCGCCGAAAAAAGATATAAAGATATCTTTATGTCAGAAACAGCGTTCGTGCAAGCGGATTGTCGTGCGGAAAACAGGACGGTGATCGAAACGCTCGATTGTCGGATCGTTTAGCGCTCATCGAAATGATCAAAATCATATCGATTGCTCTTGGAGAGCCGAAGCGCCATGGATCCCCCCGCATCTCCCTTGAGAATGAGTAGCCTAAGGCCGCTTGCTAGCAAGGCTAATGCTCTGATGCTGCTGGACGCTCGCATTTCAAGGAATGCTGCGGTTGGCATGAGTTGGCCCGCCCGCGGAATGTCCGCCTCCGGGCGGCGAGCCAAGTTCCGCTAATGGCGGCCCGTTACTGACGAAAAATCATATGAGTATCCAGCTCAAGCGTATTCGGGCCGGCGCGGCGTGAACACATCGAGATTGATCACCGGCTCGTCGCCGACGACCTCGCCCCAATGCTCGACATTCGACGGGATCACGACCAGCCCTCCAGGGCCGATCAGATGCTCCTCTCCGCCGATGACGAAGCGGATCGTGCCGCTGACGATATAGGCGATCTGCTCATGGGGATGGGTGTGCGGCTTCGGCTCGTGGCCAGGCATCAGCCGGTGCAGTGCCAGCGTGGCGGCACTGCCCGAAAACGCCTTTCGGTCCACACCCGGGCGCACCGGTGTCCAGGGAATCCCGCTCCAGTCGATCTTGTGAATGTCCATACCGGCTCTCCGATTGTCGCTTGGATCGTTACTTGGCCGCGCCGAGAATTCCCGAGGGCCGGATGAACAGAAACAGCAGCAGCACCGAAAGTGCCGCCACGTTCTTCAGCCCGGCACCGAAGCCGACGATGGCCAGCGCCTGCAGTAGCCCGAGCAGCAAGCCCCCGAGGAAGGCGCCGAAGGGACGCCCGAAGCCGCCGACGATCGCGGCGATGAAGCCGCTGATCGCGAAGGGCACGCCGACATTGAAGGCGGTGTACTGCGTCGGCGTGATCAGGATGCCCGCGATGGCTCCGAGCGCGGCACTGAGCGCGAAGGCGAGCGCCAGCATGCGCGAGACCGGGATGCCTTGCAGCGCCGCGGCCTCCCGGTTGATCGAGCAGGCACGCATCGCCTTGCCGGTGCGGGTCAGACCGAAGAAGGCGGCCAGCAGACCGACGATCGCGAGCGACCCGCCGACGATCCAGATGAGCTGGTAGCCAAGCGCGACGGAGCCGATCATCAGCGGCGGCCGGTCGGTGAAGACGGGCAATGTCTTGGGCTGGTCGCCGACCGCGATCAACGTCAGGCGTTCGATCACGATCTGGGCGGCAAGCGTCGCCAGTATCATGACGAACATTGTCGCCTTGCGGTTCCACAAGGGCCTGACGACGACGCGCTCGATCGCGACGCCGAGCATGGCGACCGCCGCTATCGCGATCAGCGCGGCGACCGGCAGCGGCACGCCGTTCCGCGCGAACAGCACCTGGGTGATCATGCCGCCGAGCATCACGAACGCGCCCTGAGCGAAGTTCACGATGCCGCTGGCGTTGTAGATGACGCAGAAGCCGATGCCGATCAGCCCATAGACGCAGCCGATGCCGAGCCCGCTGACGAGCACCTGCGGGATATAGGACCAGTCAGCCATTGGCCGCCTCCTGCGTGGCTGACTTGCCGGCAGCAGGCTTGCCCGTGCCGAGATAGGCCGCGATCACCGCGGGATCGGCGCGAACCTGCGCCGGCGTGCCCTGCGCGATCTTGCGGCCGAAATCGACCACGACGACGCGGTCGGCCGTGTTCATCACCAGCGTCATGTCGTGCTCGATCAGCAGCACGCTGGCGCCCTCTTCGGCGATACGCCGGATGATGCGCGACAAGGCGGCCGATTCATCGGTGTTGAGCCCCGCGGCGGGCTCGTCGAGCAGGATCAGGCGCGGCCCGGCCGCCATGGCCCGCGCCAGTTCGAGCATGCGCTGGCGGCCATAGGGCAAGCCGGAGGCCGGCTCGTCCGCGAAGGCGGAGAGGCCAGCGAAGACGAGGAGTTCGCGTGCGCGGGCTTCGACGGCAGCCTCCTCTCGGCGCGCCGACGCCGGCCGCAGCAGCGCCGAGAGCAGGCCGGCTCTGCCCTGCAGATGACATCCGACCTTGACGTTGTCGAGCACGCTCAGATCCTCGAACAGCTTCACGAGCTGGAAGGTCCGGACCAATCCCGCTTTGGCGATCTCGGCCGGCGGGCGCCCGGTGATGTCCTTGCCCTCGAAGGTGATGCGGCCAGCGCTCGGCGGTAGGAAGCCGGAGATCAGGTTGAAAAGCGTCGTCTTGCCCGCGCCATTGGGGCCGATCACGGCGGTGACGCCTTCGGCCGGCACGTCGAACGAGATGTCGTCGACGGCGACGAGCCCGCCGAAGCGTCGTGTCACACCATCGAGGCGCAGCCGGGTCATGACCGGCCTCGCGGGGCGAACAGGCTGGAAAGACCGCGCGGCGCGTAGATCAGCAGCAGGATCAGCGCCGCGCCATAGGCGAGGTCCTGATACTCCTTGAAGGCGCGGAAGGTCTCGGGCAGCAGGCTGACGATCAGCGCGCCGACGAGGGGCCCCGCGACAGTCCCGATGCCGCCGACATAGAGCATGGTGAAGGTGACGATCACCATGTGCAGTCCGAAGACCTCCGGGCTGACATAGCCGACGACGTGGACGAAGAGCGACCCGGCCAGAGCCGCGAAACCGGCCGAGAGCAGGAAAGCGGCGAGCTTGTAGCGGGAGACCTCGATGCCGAGCGCGGTCGCCGCCTCCTCGCTGCCGGCGACTGCCGAGAGGGCACGACCGAAGCGAGAGCGGCGGATGCGCGCGGCGGCAAAGGCGCAGGCGGCGACGACGAGCGAGAGCAGGATGAGCTGGCCCCTGTCGGAGCTGACCTCCCAGGAGCCGATACCGAAGGGCGGGATGCCGGAAATCCCCAGATAGCCCTGCGTCACGGACTGCCATTCGACCGTGATCTCGTAGGTGATCAGCCCGATCGCCAGCGTGCCCATGGCAAGGTAGTGGCCCTTCAGCCTGAGCGTCGGATAGCCGATGATCGCCGCGGCGAGCACGGCCGCTACCGTGCCGATCACCATGGCAGGCAAAGGGCCCCAGCCGTGGCTCGCCGTCAGCACGGCTGACGTATAGCCGCCGATCGCGGCGAAGGCGTTCTGGCCGAAGGAGACCTGGGCGGCGAAGCCCATGAACAGATTCAGTCCCGTGACGAACACGGCATAGATCAGCGCGAAGGAGACGACGGTGGCGGCATAGCCGCCCACGGCGATAGCGTAGCCGATCACCGCCGCGGCAAAGAGCCAGGGCAGCAGGCCGACCAGCCGGAGCGGGCGCCGTTCAGGCGAAGTAATGCTGGGCGAGATCGTCATGGGAGGTGATGTCACGCGGATCGAGTTCGGCGGCGATGCGCCCGAGCGAAAGCAGGTAGACGCGGCTGGCGAGTTCGAGCGCCAGCGGCGCCTTCTGCTCGACCAGCACGATCGCCAGGCCTTCGCGGTTCAGGAGGCCGAGCGTCTCCAGGATTTCTCCGGTGACGCGCGGTGCCAGGCCGAGCGAGGGCTCGTCCAGCAGCAAGAGCTTCGGCCCCGCCATCAGCGCCCGGCCGAGCGCGAGCATCTGCTGCTCGCCGCCGGACATCGAGCCCGCGGCCTGGCCGAGTCGTTCCTTCAGGCGTGGAAACAGGGTCAGCACGCGCTCGCGGCGGCGGGCGAACTCGGCCTTGTCGCGCAGGCGATAGGCGCCGAGTTCGAGATTGTCGGAGACGCTCATCGGCGCGAACAGGCCGCGCCCCTCCGGCACCAGCACGAGGCCGCGCGCGGCAACCGCGACCGGATCCTGCCTTGGCAGGGCCTCACCCCGGAAACGGACCTCGCCGCTATTGGCCGACAGCCCCATGATGGCGCGCAGCAGGGTCGACTTGCCGGCGCCGTTGGGGCCGAGCACGGCGACGAGCTCGCCTTCGCCGATGCGCAGATCGACCCCGTGCAGCGCCTGGATGTGGCCGTAGCGGGCCGAAAGGCCGGTCGCGGCCAAAATTGGACGTGCTGACCTCGGCGGAGCCGCGCCTGCCAATGGCGAGACAGCGCCGGCCTGCATCTTGGCCGCGACCGCCGAGATCATTGCACCACCTTGACCTTGCCGCCCTCGATCGTGGCGAGAACGAAGGGGTTTTCGGTGATGCCCTGATGGAGGTCCGGCCGGAAATTGTAGATGCTTGTTGTGCCCTGGAAGCCGGACAATTCCTCATAGGCCGCACGGACCTTCTCGCCCTCGAAGGACTTCGCCTTCTCGATCGCGGCGACCGTCAGCATGACACCGTCCCAGCCGCGCGAGGCCCAGTTGGGATCGCGATCCCGATACTTCTCGCGCCAGGGATCGAGGAAGGTCTTGATGCCGCTCTTGAGGGCGCCTTCGGGCAAAGCCTCGTAGACCTGCGAGGGCGAAGCGACGAAGAAGAACTTGTCGCCCAGCACCTCGGCGACGGGGCCGAACACGGCGAGATCCTCGAGGCTGGTCAGCAGCAGCATGTCGGCGCCGAGCTGCATGATGTTCTTGGCCGCCGTCAGCGTCGTGCCGCCCAATCCGATCTTCAGGATCGCACCGGCGCCGGCCGAGCGGGCCTTGCTGATCTGCACGCTCAGATCGGCATCGTCCTGCTTGTACTGGTCGACCGAGACGACCTCGAGGCCGTATTTCGCGGCATTGCGCTCGGCCACGCTCTTCTGGAGGTTGGCGTAAGGGGTCGGGTCGTGCAGCACTGCGATCTTGCGGATTTGCGTCTTTTCCTTGAGGTATTCCAGTCGCTTGTCGATCTCGAAGCCGGCAGGCGGCAGCGTGGTGAAGGCCCAGGCCAGATGCTCGGGCTGCTGCGGCAGGATCGAGCACAGCATCATCGGCACCTTCGCGCGCAGCAGCAGGGCGGCGGCCGCGAAATTGCCGGCCGAGACGCAGCCGCTGACGAAGACGTCGACCTTGTCCGAGCTCAACATCTTCCGGTAGACGGTCACCGCTTCCTGAGGCTCCGAGCGGTTGTCCTCGACGACGACCTGGATCTTGCGACCCATCACGCCGCCCTTGGCGTTGACCGCGGCGGCTGCGAGCTCGACGCCGTCGCGCCAGGCACGGTCGACGGTCGCGGCATAGCCGGTCAAGCCGGCGGAGACGCCGATCTTGTAGGGTTCCTGGCTGCTGGCCGGCATCGCGCCGGCCAGCGCGATGCCCGCGGCAAGGCCGGCCGCAAAAAGGGTCTGCTTCATCATCGATCCTCCCGGTTTGTTCGATCCCGGCTGGTGACCCCCATGCGAGGTCCCGCCTTTTTCTGGATTTTGAGTTTGGCCGCGCTCGTCGTCAGGCCACGGGCTTGCCGTAGCCGCCGCCGCCGGGCGTCTCCAGCAGCACGACGTCGCCGGCCTGCATGGTCAGTTTCTTGGCTTCGCTGACGGGTTTGCCGTTCACGAGGAAGCGGCCGGGCGCGCCGGAGAGGCCGCCATCGATGCCGTCGGGACCGCGCTCGAGCCGGCTCGGCACGGCGTTGAGCAGCCAGGCGTGGTCGGTGCGCATATGGAACTGGATGATCTGGCCGTCCCCACCCGGCATCCGGCCCTTGCCGCCAGAGCCAGGCCGCAGTTCCTTGCGATCGAAGACGATCGGCATCGCCGCTTCCAGGATCTCGATCGGCACGGCCGCGACGCCGGTCGGGTAGCATGTCGCGCTCGGTCCCGGCTTGCCGGCGCGGGCGCCCATGCCGCCGGAATAGTTGAACATCGACGACGTGAAGGGCTCGCCGCTGGGCTTGCGCCCCTGGATCTGGATGGTCCAGACCGCGCCCGATCCTTCCGCGAGGACCCGCTCCGGCATCACCTGATGCAGTGCTTTCAGGATCGGCATCGGCACGTACATGCCGACGACGTGGCGCGCATTGACCGGCGCTGGGTAGGCGCAGTTGACGATCGAGCCGACGGGCGCGCGAACCTCGATCGGCGCCAGCGAACCGGTGTTGTTGGGCAGATCCGGATTGAGGCAGGAGCGGATCGCGAAGGTCGAATAGGCGTGGGTGTAATTCAGCACCACGTTGATGCCGGTCGTGGTCTGCGGCGAGGATCCCTCGAAATCGACGATGATCGACCCGGTCTCGGCATCGACCGTGACGGCAGTCTTGAGGGTGATGACCTCGCCGCCGGGCACGTCGAAGACCGCCTCGCCGTGATAGGTGCCCGGCTTCAGTTTGCGGATGGCGTTGCGGGTCGCCTCCTCGGAACGGTCGATGATTTCGTCCGACAAGGCCTCGATGTCGTCGATACCATAGCGCTCGCACAGCGTGATCAGGTGATCGGCTGCTGCCTCGCCGGACGAAACCTGCGCCGAGAGATCGCCGAAGACGGCATCGGGCGTGCGGACATTGCGGCGGATGATGTCGTGCAGCATTTCGCTGGGCTTGCCGCGCTCATAGAGCTTGAGCGGCGGAATCCAGAGGCCTTCCTCATGCACGTCGCGGGCGCCGGCGCCGATGCCGTAGCCACCGATATCGGTGTGGTGGATGGTCGAGCCGATATAGGCGAGCAGCTTCTTCCCGTCGAAGATCGGCGTCAGGATGGTGATGTCGAAGAAATGCCCGGCCGAGAGCCAGGGGTCGTTGGTGATCAGCACGTCGCCCGGCTCGCAGCGGCCTTCGAACAGGCGCACCAGATGCGCGCCGGCGAAGGCGAGCGAGTTGATATGGCCGGGCGTACCGGTATTGGCCTGCACAACCATGCGCCCGCGCTGATCGAACAGCGCGCAGGCAAGGTCGCCGGCCTCGCGCACGATCGGGCTGAAGGCGATGCGCTGCAGCGCCTTGGCCCGCTCTGTGACGATGCCGATCAGGTTCGACCAGAGAATTTCGAGCTCGACGCCATCCATCTCAGGTGACTTCGCCATCGCAGGTGACTTTGCCATCGGACTTAACCTTTCGTGGCGACGATGCAGCCGAGCGCGTCGATCGTCGCGCTCCAGCCGGGGGGCAGCGCGGTCGTGGTTTCGCGCTCCTCGATGATGGCGGGGCCGGCGATGGACTGGCCGGTGGCGAGCGTCGAACGCTCATAGACGGGCACGGACTGGCCATCCTCCCAGGCATGGACGGGGCGGTGGCGCTTCGGCGCGCCGGCCGCGATCCGCGCGCGGGCCTGGCCGTCGAAATGCGGCAGGGGGCCCCGCGCGACGACACGCCAGGTCACGAGCTCGATCGGGACATGCGAGGGGTTGACGCCGTAGAGCGTGCGATAGGCCGCCTCGAACTGGGCCGTCAGCGCCGCGGCGTCGCGGCTCTGACGCGGATCGGTCTCGAAGATGATCGTGACCTCGTGCTGCTGGCCGACATAGCGCATGTCGGCGCCGACCAGGATCGTGACGTCGGGAGCCGCGCAGCCGGATTCGCCCAGCGCCGTCAGCCCTTCCTTCTCCAGGTCGCCGATAACGCGGTCGACGCGCTCCCAGTCGAGATGGTCGATCCGCGTCAGGTCGCTGCGCACGAGATCCAGCCGGACGGGGGTGACGAGCGTGCCGAAGGCCGAGAGCACGCTTGATTGCGGCGGTACGATCACGCTGGTGCTCTGCAGCAATTCGGCGACGCCGCAGGCATGGAGCGGTCCCGCACCACCAAAGGCGAAGAGCGGCAGGCCGCGATAATCGACGCCGCGATCGGTCGCATGGGTCCGCGCCGCCGAGGCCATGGCTTCCGTGACGATGCGGTAGATGCCGCGCGCGGCCTGGACGGCGCTGAGGCCGAGCGCCTCGCCGAGCCGCGTCATGGCGGCGTCGCAGGCCGGTTTGTCGAGCGACATGTCGCCGCCGAGGAAGTTCTCGGCATCAATCAGCCCGAGCACGAGGTCGGCATCGGTTACGGTCGCGTTGCGGCCGCCGCGACCGTAGCAGGCCGGGCCGGGGTTGGATCCGGCGCTTTCGGGGCCGACCTTGAGCAGGCCGAGATCGTCGACATGGGCGATGCTGCCGCCGCCGGCACCGATCTCGATCAGGTCGATCGAGGGCACAGTGACGGGCAGGCCGCTGCCCTCGCGGAAGCGGTAGCGCCGATCGACCTCGAACAGCCCGGTGATCAGCGGCGTTCGGTTTTCGATGAGGCAGGCCTTGGCGGTGGTGCCGCCCATGTCGAAGGACATCAGCCGGTCGATGCCGAGGAGTTCGGCATAGTGACAGGCCGCGAGCGCGCCCGCGGCAGGTCCGCTCTCGATCATGCGGACGGGGTTGCGGCCCGCCGTCTCGGCGCCGACGACGCCGCCCGAGGACAGCATGATCAGCGGGGTGTTGGCGAAGCCCTCGACACGCAGCCGGTCGCTCAGCCGCTTGAGATAGGGCTGCGAGATCGGCATCGCATAGGCGTTCACGGTCGCCGTCGATGCCCGCTGGTACTCGCGGATCTGCGGGGCGACCTCCGAGGAGGTGCAGATGAAGACGTCGTTGAGCTCGCGCGACAGGGCGGCCGCGACCAGTGCCTCGTTGTCGGGGTTGGCGAAGCTGTTGAGGAAGCAGATCGCAACGGCACGCGCGCCGCTGGCCCGGATATCGGCCGCGAGTCTCGCAATGTCCTGGGGGTTCGGCGCAAGCGTCACCGTGCCGTCCGCGAGGACACGCTCCTTCAGGCCGAAGGTCAGTTCGCGCGTGACCAACGGCTCGGGAAATTCGATCTGCGGGTCGTACATGTCGTAGCGGTGCTCGTTGCGGATCGAGAGCACGTCGCTGAAGCCCTCAGTGACGACGAGCGCCGTCGGCAGGCCCTTGCGTTCGATCAGCGCGTTGGTGACGACCGTCGTGGCATGGACCACCACGCCATCGACCGCGCCCGCGGCGATGCCGGCCTTGCCAAGAACGGAGTCGACGCCGCGGAAGAAACCTTCCAGCAGGTCGTGATGCGTGGTCAGTGTCTTGTCGACGCTGAGTCCGCCGCGGGAGTCCCGCAGGACGATATCGGTGAAGGTGCCGCCGATATCGACGGCCAGCGAATAGGTCATGCTCTCAGTCTTTCCAGGTCAAGCCACGCGAGATGCGTGCGGCGCTGCCGACGACCTCACGGATCTGTTCAGGATCGGGAACGGGCGGAATGAACTGCGTCGCACCGACGATGGCGATCGAGCCGACGAGAACCTTGCGGTGGTCGAAGACGGGGGCGGCGAGCGTGTTGACGCCGGTGATGACCTCGTTCGGCGCGGTGGCCCAGCCGCGCTCGCGAACGGCGTCGACCTCGGCGAGCAGCGCTTGCGTTGAAACGATGGTCGCCGGCGTCCAGGCTTCGAGCGGGCCGCTGGCGATCGCGGCGGTGCGCTCTTGCGCGCCGAAGGCGAGCCAGATCTTGCCGTGGGCGCTGGCGTGGAAGGCGAGCCGTGTGCCGGGCCGCGTGGAGAATTCGATGAGCGTGCGGCCTTGGATCAGTTCGAGGACGATCAGCTCGTCGTCGATCGCGGCGCAGACCGTGACCGCCTGGCCGGTGTGGTCGCGCAAGGTCATCAGCTCCTCGCGCGCGGCGCTGACGATATCGAAGCGCTGACGCAGGGCTTCGCCCAGCATCATCAGCTTGATCCCCGCCTCGTAACGGCCCGTCTCGGCCTCCTGGCGGACGAAGCCGTGACGCTGCAGCGTCACCAGATGCCGATAGATCGTCGCCTTCGACGCCGAGAGAGCATCCGCGATCTGGGCGAGCGAAGCCGGGCGGCTCTGCTGCACCAGGTAGTCGACCGCGTGAAGCGCGAGATCGAGCGTGCTGGTGCCGGCAGGCGCGGGCTTCCCCTTGGCTTTTGGCGGCTCTGTCGACAAAGGCGTTCCTCGCATTTCGTTTTGAATAATGAAATGCCATTTTATTATATGATATGCTATGGGTGAACCGAGTTGCCTGTCAAGGTGTCGGCCGAGACCGCGATGTCGGGGCGGCCAAACATCTGGGTTGGCGCGATGATCGGTCGATCTCCTCGCAGCCCACTTCTTTGGGAGAGGAGAAATACCTTTCTCATCGCTGAGCGACCCTGCCGATCTCGCCCGGGCCTTTGCTGCCTTCGAGGCCGTCTGGAGTGAGGTGAAGGCCTCCCTTGCGGGGCGCGATCAGGAACGTAAGCGAATGAATCTCGGGTACCTTGTTGCCCGATGCGCACCATTGGCGCTGGATGAAGAGGATCTGAAGCATGACGCCCTGCTTCAGACCGGCAGCGCCACCTGGTCGACAGTTGATGACAAAGCCCGCCAAAGCACTTTCTCGGCGGGTACAGCTCGCAGACTTCCGTCCTAAAACGATGGAACGTCACCGGCGGTCGGTCAGGGCGTGGAACCTCAACGATTCAGGAAAGAGCTCCACGACACCGCGCGTGAACCGTGGAACGCATCGCCGCCTGTTCTGTTGGTCTGGAAGTGCCCCAGGACAGGAGATTTCACATGGGTGCCCTAACAGGCAAAAATATCCTCATTCTCGCCACCAACGGCTTCGAGCAGTCCGAGCTCGAAGTGCCGCTCGCGAAGTTGAAGGAGGCTGGCGCAACGGTGCAGGTCGCCTCACCGGAGAGCGGCGAAATCAAGGGCTGGGACAAGAAGGACTGGGGGCGCGCGGTCAAGGTCGACAAGGCGCTCGATGCGATCGACGCCACTGCCTATGATGCGATCGTGCTCCCCGGCGGCCAGATGAACCCCGATACCTTGCGCGGCAACGACAAGGCGCTATCGCTGATCAAGACTTTCTTCGATCAGGGTAAGGTCGTCGCCGCAGTCTGCCACGGGCCGTGGCTCCTCATCGACACCGGCATAGCCAAGGGCCGGAAGGTAACCTCCTGGCCGACGCTGAAACAGGATCTCCTCAACGCGGGAGCCAATTGGCAGGACGCCGAGGTCATTACGGACGAGGGCATCGTAACCTCCCGCAAGCCGGATGATCTGCCGGCCTTCGTGGCCAAGATCATCGAGGAAGTCTGCGAAGGGCGGCATGACCGCAAGGCCGCATAGCATCCCGGCTCACCGACCCCAGGTGACGGACGAGCGCTCGCCCGTCCCGCCGTACCGATGCAGGTGGGAGCGCTGCGTGGTCTGGGCCGGTTTTAAGAGCTCGAGGCGCGAGCTTGACGCATCGCCACCGCGAGGATCCGCCTCGCGGGAAGGCTGGCCGCCAGGCTTTGTCGATAAAATCGTGCAGAAGCCGAAGGACTTCATCAAATCGGGCAGCGGCGATTTGGTCAGCTCCGCTTGCAGTCGTCGCGGAACCTCTTTCGGGCCTTGCCGTGAAGTCCCTTTTGATCAGCCTGCGCCGAGCACGCCTTCGACTTTGCGGTTCTTTCACTTGAGGTTGTCGTAGCCTTCTTGGCAGGCGCCGCGGGCGCAGGCGAGGTCACGGCCGGCTTGGTATCCGGGCTCATTTGCACCGGTGTTTGCGCGAAGCCGAAGCCTGTCATCATCGCGAGCGCGGCAAGCGGCAGCAGATTGCGTGAGAGGTTCATGGCGTTGTCCGTCAAACCCGGAGGATCGGGTCCAGGCAGTCGCCGGGTCGGCTGTCGGATCGTGAATGATCGCGCCGATTGAGTTGAACGGCTACTGAACAGCTCCCGCTTACTTGCTCGGCTTCGGCAGCACTGCTGCAGCAGCAGCCATATAGGTATCGGAAGCCGTCAGGGCGGTTTCCAAAATGGGCCTCACGAAGGTGCGGATACCCCCCTGGAATCACAAGCAGCCCTTCAGGGAAGCCGTATTTCGAGGTGCCCGAACGGCCTTCGCGATGAATTCTGGACGTCGTGGGAGCGAACATGCCTCGGCACGCCTTGCAGGATGAAGATGTCGATATTGTCGCTCTACAATTACTTCTTCGGCGGTATGTCGTTAGCTTCTACGGCTGGGAGAGCGCTGGGAATCTGCATTGAGAACGTGACTCTACAGCGAATACCTGCAGGCAGCGTCAAATGCGGGTTCGGCAAAGCCAAGCGTATCCCGAACGTACCGCTCGCGGCGTCGAGCACATGGTCGACCACGGAAACAAGCGCGGTATGGACACCGCCGATCGGCTGCTCCGGACGCACCTCGGCCTTGCTGCCGATACGAATTTGCCCGAAATATGCGGAGGGCACGAAGACTTCAACCCTCAACGGATCGATCTGCGCGAGCGTGAGAACCGGACTCTGGTCGTTACGGTACTCGCCTGGAACAAGGAGGCGCTCGACCACCACGCCGTCAATCGGGCTTCGCAGCGTTCGTTGATTCAATACTTCTTCCGCGTGGGCCACTTCGAGCCGAGCGATATTTAAGTTGAGCCGCGCCTCCTTAAGTTGCTGCTCAGCAACATCGACTTCAGCCTCCGTTTCCTGAAGAGAAGCAAGCGAACTAACCGCCCTACTGTGGAGCTTATCCAATCGATCGTACTTGCTGCGCAGAAATTGCACCCGCGCTTCCGCTGATTTAACTGCCGCATCATTGGTCGCGCGCGCGCGTGCGAGCGCCAGATTCGCCACCTCAATGCCATCCTCGATCTTGCCGACGACTTGGCCTTGCCGGACGATATCGCCCCGGTCGACATCAAGGCGTGCGATCAAGCCGACCACCGGGCTCGCGAGTTTGACGACCTGCTGCGGCTCGATCACACACTCGAACTCTTGTCCAGCGGCGGGCGGCACTGCCGGTGTCTGCGGCCTCGCTGGAGAAGCGGTCAGGAAGAAGGGCCCCAGCGGCCACAACGCACACCATGCGATGCAACGAAGCCACTGAATTCTATGGAATACCGTGCCATTTGATGCCGCCATACGTAATCCCGCCATGCAGCTTCTGACTGGCTTTGCACTTATAACACGCGACACCTCTCTTTGACTCATTGAAAGAAGCAGGCCTAAGATCAGCAGCTAAATTTGCTAGACACTGCATCGGGGATTGCAGGCGGGTCACAGTTTTCGAACTAAAACCAGGCTCAAGGTCAGCATCGTTACCCATCTTCGTCGGGCGACCCGGCAAAACGGCCGCTCCGTAGTGCAGGCAGTATCATTGTCGACGCGCTTTGGACGCCACGCATGTCTGAGCCAGACAGAGCCCGAGCGGTGAATGCGGACCCAACGCTCCCGTTGCATGTGGTACCGGCAGAGCCGTCCACAGCGGCGCACTGGCGCGGACTGCTGGATGCGAGCAATGAAGCGGCGTTTGGCTCAGCCTGGCTTGCTCTACAATGCAGCCGCATCGCGGGCGTTGCCGCCGGTCTCCTGCTCATCCGACCGGTCGCTTCCGACGCGCAATGCCTGTCCCTGACATGGCCCGCGCGTGACATTCAGGTCGGCGATCTTTCTCGGCTCGCCGAACAGGCTCTTGCGGAGCGCCGTGTCATCGTAGCCCACGGTCGCGTTGGCCCGGAAGCCAGTCCTGCGCAACATGTTGCCCTTGTCGTGGCCCTGCCGCTCGGCGCGACCACGCCAATCGCCGCCGCGGCCATAGCCTTGACGACAACCGCCGGCACATCCGCCGTCGCCCCAGAAACGGTTGCCGAACAATTGCGCTGGGGTGCGGGCTGGCTCGAGACCTTGCCTTGGGCGCGGCGCGCCAAGGATCTCTCGCTTGATGTTGCGCGGGCCGCAGCGTGCCTCGATCTCCTCGCGACCGTTGGGGCACGACCGCGACTGCCCGAGGCGGCGATCAGCATCGCCAATGAGCTTGCAACGCGCCTGCGATGCGATCGCGTATCGATGGGGGTGGTCAAGCGGGATGGCACAGTCCGCCTCCAGGCGATGTCGCATTCCGCCAGCTTCAAACATGAGAGCCGCGTGGCGGATGCAATCGAGAACGCGATGGATGAAGCGGTCGAGCAACGCCGTTGCGTCGCCTATCCGCTGCTGCCCGTGATGGACTACGCCGTGCACATTGCTCATCAGGCACTGGCGGAGGGCTCAAAAACCGTCGGCGCGACGACCATGTCGGTTGTGCTGAACGGCCACCACGGGGAGCCGATCGGCGCGCTCACATTCGAACGCCATCGCGCCGAGCCCTTCACCACGGATACATTGCAACTGGCGGAAACCGTCGCAGCTCTGTTGGGGCCGCAAATCGGGCTCCAGTTGCGATCGAACAGATGGGTCACGGGGCGTATAATCGATCGCCTTGGCGACGGGGTCGATGCGCTGTTCGGCCCACGGCGACCCGGTTTCAAGCTCGGCGCCATCGCTCTGGCTGCGCTGACGCTGACCGCAGCTTTCGCGCATGGCGAGCATCGCATCACCGCAAAATCGGTACTCGAAGCTGAGCTGCAACGCGCCGCCATAGCCCCCTTCGACGGATACATTCGGACCGCTCCCGTGCGCGCCGGCGATACCGTGCAGAGCGGTGATCTCCTGGTCGCGCTCGAGGACCGCGAGCTCGTTCTCGAGCGCCTGAAATGGCGTGCTGAGCGCGACAAGCTGCTGCAGCGGCATCGGGAAGCGCTCGCCAAGCACGATCGCAACAATTTTGTCCTGCTTGAGCCGCAGATTCGCCAAGCCGAGTCGCAGTTGGCACTCGCGGACGAGAAGCTCGTCCGAGCACGCATCCTTGCGCCCTTCGACGGCATCGTCGTGTCGGGAGATCTGACTCAGATGCTCGGCTCGCCGGTGGAAAAGGGGAAGGTTCTGTTCGAAGTCGCTCCGCTGTACGCTTATCGCCTGATCGTTCAGGTCGACGAGCGCGACGTGCGTTATGTCGCGGTCGGTCAGAGCGGCACCGTCGCCCTCGCTGGCCAACCCGGCAACCCGCTGCCGCTGATCTTGAGCAAGATCACGCCGGTGACGGTCGCCGAGGAGGGACGCAACTCCTTCCGGATCGAGGCGCGCCTGTCGGAACCTGGACTGCGTCTGCGCCCCGGGATGGAAGGCGTCGCCAAGATCGCAACCGGACGACGCTCGCTCGTCTGGATCTGGATGCACCCCGTTTTCGACTGGCTAAACCTAACTGCATGGAAGTACCTGCCCTGAGACGCCGACATGACCGTCGCCCCGTTCCTGAGCTCCTCCTGGTATCGCGTCGCGCTCCGCAAGCCAAAGCTGCGCGACCACACCTCGGTCCTACGCCACCGCTATCGCGGCAATGTCTGGTTTGTCGTGCACGATCATGCCAACGGCCGCGTACACCGCCTATCCCCGGCGAGCTGCATGATGATTGCCGCCATGGATGGAGTGCGCACTGTCGACCAGCTCTGGCATGAGATAGGAGCCAAGCTCGGAGAGGAGGCGCCGAGTCAGGACGACGTGATCCGGTTGTTGGCGGAACTCAATGCATCCGACTTGCTGCAGACCGAGGTAACACCCGATTCAAGCGCGCTGCTGGAGCGTGCCGCGCGAACAGGACGATCCCGGTGGCTGGGTAATGTGCTCTATCCGCTGGCTCTGAGAATACCGTGCTGGCACCCGGACAAGTTCTTCGAGCGCACGCTGCCAATCGCCCGGTGGCTGTTTGGCCGCCCGGGAGCCGCATTGTGGCTGCTCATGGTGCTGCCGGCGCTGCTGCTGGCCGCGCAGCACTGGCAAGACCTCAGTGCCGATGCCACCGACCGTATCCTCGCCACCGACAACATCGTACCGCTTACCCTGACCTATCTGCTGCTCAAGGTCATGCACGAATTCGGGCATGGATTTGCCGTCAAGGCATTCGGGGGAGCCGTGCACGAGTTCGGCGTCATGCTTCTGGTATTTGCACCRCTACCCTATGTCGACGCCTCGGCGGCATCGGGATTCCGCAGCAAATGGCAGCGCGCGCTTGTCGGCGCGGCCGGAATGATCGTCGAGGTGTTTATCGCCGCGCTTGCACTCTATGTCTGGCTTGCGGTCGAGCCTGGAATTGCTCGGGCACTGGCATTCAACGCCATGGTGGTCGCAGGTGTTTCCACCCTGGTGTTCAACGGCAATCCGCTCCTGCGCTATGACGGCTATTATATTCTTGCCGACTTGCTGGAAATTCCGAACCTTGCGCAGCGCGCTACCCGCTACTGGGGCTATCTGGTCGACCGATATGTGTTTCGCACCGATGGATTGAGAGAATTCGTTGCAACGGATGGCGAGCGCATCTGGTTCCTCATCTACGGACCCGCTGCCTTCCTCTACCGCCAAGCAGTCATGCTTGCGATCGCCGTATTCATCGCTTCCCAGTATTTCGCTGTGGGGATCGCGGTTGCGATCTGGAGTCTGTTGACGGGGATTGCATTGCCGATCGGCAAGGCTTTGTGGCTGGTGCTCACAAGCCCGCGCCTTCATCGCAATCGCAACCGCGCAATGACTGCGACCTTCGGCACAATCCTGGTCGTGGGGATCGTCCTGTTTCTGGTCCCGGCGCCGCTCTACTTCACGACTGAAGGTGTGGTCTGGCTGCCGGAACACGCAATAGTGCGCGCGGGAGCGGACGGTTTCGTGCACGGCTTCCTGATCGAGCCCGGCCAAAGGGTGGGCGTCGGCGATGCGTTGATCGAAAGCGAGGACCCCACATCCAGGACCGAACTCGAAATCCTGCGGGCGCGTGTCGCTGAACTCGAGATTCGTCTTGCCACTGAGCGCTTTGCCGATCGCATGCGGGCCGAGACGACAACCACGGAACTGGGGCAAGCGCGCGCCGAACTTGCGACGGCAACCAGCCGCGCGGCGCGGCTCATTGTACGCAGTCAAAGCGATGGCATCTTCGCGGTGATGAAATCGCAGGATCTGCCCGGGCGCTTTGTGCGAGAGGGTCTGCAGATCGGCTACGTGCTCCCCCATGACGCGCGCATCATCCGCGCAACGATCCGGCAGGACGATATTGATCTCCTTCGTCATCAATTGCGCGGCGTCACGGTCAAGCTCGCCGAGCGCCTCGATGAAACTCTGCCGGCGACAATCGTTCGCGAAGTTCCGGCGGGGCACAACAATCTCCCCAGCAGGGCCTTGGGGGGTGCGGGCGGCGGCGCGCTCACTGTCGATCCGGCAGACCAGCAAGGAACCAGGGCGCTGCAACGTGTTTTCCAGGTTGACGTCGAATTGTCCGCAGAAGCCACGCCACCGGCCGCATTTGGCAGCCGCGCCTATGTGCGCTTCGATCATGTCTGGGAGCCGATAGGCTGGCAGATGTGGCGTCGTGTGCGCCAATTGCTGCTGTCCCGGCTGCAGATCTGAGACAACGACATGTCGCATCCTCGCAGCCGGCGGCAGATCATGGATGCGGGCTCGCTCGCGATGGATGCGCCCTATGCTGAACGCGCCAGCCGCAAGGAGGGCCGCTTCGATGGCGCGCTGCTTGGTGGCTGGGGCCAGATCTCGCCCTATCTGCTGTTTACCATCAGGCAACACCGGCTCTCGCGCTTCGCGCGGCTGGTCGAATCCCTGGAGCCGCAGGTCATGAACCTGCCGGATCGCCGGCTGCGCGAGCGTGCGGATGAATTGCGCGCAGGATTGCTGTCAGCGCGCTTCCACTCGCGCGAACGGGCCCTTTCGTTCGCCCTTGCGCGCGAAGCGGCGCGTCGTCACGTCGGCATGCGCCACTTCCACGTTCAACTGCTGGGTGGCGCCGCCATGATGGGAGGGGCTATCGCCGAAATGGAAACCGGCGAAGGCAAAACCTTGACGGCGTTGCTGCCGGCGATCTCCGCCGCGCTCATGGGCCGTCCGGTTCATATCATCACCGTCAACGACTATCTCGCTCGCCGCGACGCCGAGCAACTCGGCCCGGTCTACAATGCGCTGGGCCTTACCGTCGGGCTCGCCGAGCACGGGCAATCGCCCCAGGAACGGCGGAGCGCCTATGCGAGCGACGTGACCTACTGCACCAACAAGGAGCTCGTGTTCGATTATCTCCGCGACCGGCTGGCGCTCGGCGCGCGCCGCGCGAGCACGCGGCTCCTTGTCGACCGCATATTCAAGGGCGGACACATCGGCAGCCATCAACCGCTGCTTCTCCGCGGCCTCCATTTTGCAATCGTGGACGAAGCCGACAGCGTGCTCATTGACGAAGCCCGCACGCCGTTGATCCTGTCCGGTGCGCAGGAAAACGCTGAGAACGCGGCCGGTCTCTACGAGGCCGCGCTCGAGATCGCGCGCCGTCTGAAGGCCGGCGAAGCATTTCAGATCCTGCAGAACGAAAAACGGATACGCCTCACCATGGACGGCGAAAGCGAGATCGCCAAGCTCTCGGCCGGGCTGCCGGGCTTATGGGCGATCCGGCGCGCCCGCGAGGAGCTCGTCCAGCATGCGCTTGCTGCCCAGCATCTGTACTGGCGCGACGTCCAGTACATCGTTGCCGATGGCAAAGTGCAGATCGTCGATGAGTATACCGGGCGCGTCATGCCCGACCGTTCTTGGGAAAGCGGGATTCATCAGCTGATCGAAGCGAAGGAACGCTGCGCCATCACGGAGCGGCGCAAGACGCTGGCACAGATCACATATCAGCGCTTTTTTCGCCGCTACATGCATCTCTGCGGCATGACCGGAACTGCGATCGAGCCGGCAGGCGAATTATACGCCGCCTACGGCCTGCCGATCGTTCGCATTCCAACGAACAAACCGTTGCGGCGTCTGAACGCCGGCACGCGCATGCTGCCGACCGCAGAGCAGAAATGGGACGTGGTCGTCCGCTCCGTTCGCGCGGCGACGCGGGCGGGCCGTGCCGTCCTGGTCGGAACGCGATCGGTGGAGGCATCCGAACATATCTCGCGGTTGCTGCACGAGGCAGGGCTCGACCCCATGGTCCTCAACGCGCGGCAGGATCGCGAGGAAGCGGATATCGTTGCGCGTGCGGGGCAACCGAACAGAGTCACGGTCGCGACCAACATGGCCGGGCGGGGCACCGACATCCAACTGCATGCGGTGGTGCGCGAGGCAGGCGGTCTGCATGTCATCCTGACGGAGTACCATGAATCCCGGCGCATCGACCGCCAGCTCTTCGGGCGCGCCGGCCGGCAAGGCGACCCGGGCAGCTACGAGGCCATCGTCGCTGTTGATGATGAACTCCTTCAACGCTTTTCCTCGCGCAGGCTGCTCCAACTGGTCACTCGAAGCCTGTCACCCGATCGACCTATTCCTGCCGCGATCGCACGCGCTCTACGTAACTGCAGTCAACGCGCGGCCGAACGTCTGCACCGGCGCGCTCGCCGAGCCGCTGTTGCTGAAGATCAGCGGGTCAGCAAAATTCTCGGCTTCGCGGGGACGGAATGACAAAGAAATTCACGAACAAACATCTATCGCGGCCAGATCGACCGCCTCTGCGCGCCCTCTTTCTGCACTAACGTCCTGATGGAATTAAACTAAAACCGCCCATACCGGCATGATTAACAAGCGCAGAACGGTGTGGTATTGAAGAGCGCATTGCATCGAACCCAAGAGTCCGTCGCTTGACGTTGGGAGTGCGCGATGTCGAGTTCTGTGAGCCTGTTCAACCGGGTGACGCGGCGACTTGTGAATCGGCGCCCCCGTCGCGGGAGCAGAGACAGCGAGCCTTCCTCTCCCCCTGCGCAGATTATCTTTGAAACGCTCGAACCGCGGCTGCTGCTGGCGGCAGATCCCCTCGGTATTACCGCCGGCTACGCCTTCGACGAAGTTTCCGGCACCGCAGCGGCGGATGCATCGGGCCACGGCATTACGGGTACGCTGACCAACGGTCCGACTTTCACGGCGGGCAAGTACGGAAACGCCGTGGCGCTCGATGGCGCGAATGATTTCGTGAATCTGGGCAACCCGACTGCGCTGCAATTCACCGGCAGCATGAGCGTCAGCGCCTGGGTCTATGTCAGCTCGTTTCCCTCCGATGACGCGGCGGTTGTATCAAAGCGCACCTCCGGCGAATCCGGATACCAGCTCGATCTCACCAAGGATACCGGCCCTCGCACCATCGGCTTCAAGCTCACGACCAACTCCGGCAGTGCGATGTTTCGCTACGGCGCGACGACGCTCCAGCTCAACACCTGGTATCATATCGCCGGCGTCTACAACGCCACCAACCAGACGCTGGATGTCTATCTCAACGGTAACCTCGACAACGGCCAGTTGAACGGCACCGTCAGCAATTCCCAGCAGAACTCGACAGCGAACGTGACCATTGGCCGTCGCTCCGGCAGTACCGGCTTCGAGTTCCCCGGACGGATAGACGATGTCCGCATCGCCGATCATGCGCTCACGCAGGCGCAGATCCAGACGGATATGACAACCCCGCTGGGGGGGACCACCCCGCCACCACCGGATACGGCCCCGCCGACCGTAGCGCTCACGCCGCCGGCATCGATCCTCTCGCAGACGGTCAACCTTGCAGCCACGGCCTCCGACAATGTCGGCGTGGTCGGCGTGAAGTTCTTGCTTGATGCTAACGCTACGATCGGATCCGAGGATACCACGTCGCCTTATGGCGTTTCCTGGAATACGACGACAGTATCGAACGGCCCCCACACGATTGCGGCCCAGGCGCGCGACGCTGCCGGCAACATCACCACATCGACTGCGGCTACGGTTACCATCGACAACCAGGCGCCGACCGGCACCGTCGTCATCAACGGAGGGGCGGCCGCGACCAACACCACGACCGTCACGCTTGCGCTGACCGCAACCGATGCGGTCACCTCGGTCACGCAAATGCGGTTCTCCAACAACGGCACCTCATTTTCGACCGCTGAGGCGTTCGCATCCTCCAAGACATGGACGCTCTCCAGTGGAGCCGGCGCCAAGACCGTCTATGTCCAGTTCAACGATGCCGCGGGCAACTGGTCCACAGCCGTCACCGATACCATCACCCTCGATACGACTGCCCCAACGATTTCGGCACGAACTGCCACCAACATCACCGGCAATTCGGCGCAAATCACCTGGACGAGCAACGAAGCAGCGACGTCACGCGTTGAATATGGACTCACGGCGAGTTACGGCACGACGACGACGCTTGACCCGACCTTGGTGACTGCGCACAGCGTCGCGCTCGCCGGTCTGGCCTCCAACACCACTTATAATTATCGCGTCCGCTCTATCGACGCCGCCGGCAACGAAGCGATCAGCGCGAACAGCACATTCAAGACCACCGCTGCGGCAGATACGACGCCCCCCTCCACCCCGACTGGCCTCGCTGCCACGGCCACTTCGCCGACGCAGATCAACCTCTCGTGGAATGCTTCGACGGACAATGTAGCGGTCACGGGCTATCAGGTCTTCCGCAACAACACGCAGGTTGGAACCTCGGCGACAACCACGTTCAACGACACCAGCTTAGCGTCCGGAACCACGTATAGCTACACTGTGCGCGCAGTGGATGCGGCCGCGAATCTTTCGGCACAATCGGCGCCTGCGAGCGCTACCACGCTCACACCCGACACGATTGCCCCTTCAGCGACCATCACCGCGCCGACCGGAACCGCGCCGCTCTCCGGCATGGTGACGATTAGTGCCAATGCAACCGACAACATTGGCGTCGGCGGCGTGACCTTCCTGGTCGACAATGTCGCGATCGGCGGAGGCGAGGACAAGACGGCTCCATATAGCGTCAGTTGGGACACAAGCACCGTTCCCAACGGTGTCCACACGATCGCCGCGCGCGCGCGCGACACCTCGAACAACACCGCGGATTCTCCACCTGTCACGGTGACAGTATCCAATACGCAAATTGTCGGCTTGGCCGCGGCCTACTCTTTCGATGAGGGAGTTGGCGCGACTGCCAGTGATTCCTCTGGCCAGGGAAATACAGCGACGCTGGTCAATGGCGTTGCCTGGGTGGCGGGCCAGCATGGCAAGGCCGCGAGCTTCGACGGCGTGAACGACTACATTACGATCCCGAATTCAACCTCGACCAATATTTCCGGCAATGCACTGACATTGTCGATGTGGATCAATCCCCAGCCACTGGCGAGCGGCGATTCGGTTGTTATCGGGAAATTCTGGAATACGACGATGTCCTCGCCCTACTATCAGTATGGCCTGGAACTCGGCGGCGGCAACAAGACCGACTTCTACATCGGGACAAGCAGCGGGCCGCGTGTCGCCACGGCGGGCACCACGCTGCCGTTCAACCAGTGGACCCATCTGGCCATCACCTTCGATGGCGCGCAGGTGCGAACCTATGTCAACGGCGCTCTCGTCAACACGCAGGCGCTCTCGGCATCGATTACGGCGCGCGGCAACGCCATGAATATCGGAGCGGATGCCTCGGGCAAACAATTCCAGAAGGGATTGCTGGATGACCTGCGCATCTACAGCCGCGTGCTCACCCAGGCACAGATCCAGTCGGATATGACCATAGCAGTCGGTGGTCCGGCCGCCGGATCGCCACAGGTTTCGATCGACGTCCCGGCCAACGGCGCGCAGGTCAGCGGCATCGTCAATGTAACGGCCACCGCAACCGACGACACCGGCGTCGCCACCGTCCAGTTCTATATCGACGGAGTCCTAGCAGGCGCCCCTGACGCCAGCGCCCCCTATGCGCTGGCCTGGGATACGCGAACCGTGAACAATGGCTCGCACACGATCACAGCGCTTGCGACCGATATCGACGGCCACACGGCAGTGTCGGCACCAATCGCTGTGAATGTGGCAAATGCCAGCAATTTTCAGAATGAAATTCTCGCCACCGGATTCGATCTCCCGACCGCGATCAAATTCCTTCCCGACGGGCGCATGCTGCTGGTGGAACTGGCCGGCACGATCAAGGTCTTGCCGGCGCCCTATACGACGCCTGATCCGACGCCGTTCCTGAAGCTTAGCAATATCGGCTCGGCCGGTGTTCAGCAGGGCATCTACGACGTCGCACTCGATCCCAACTTCAGCACCAACCACTATTATTACATCTTCTACACGCTGGGCTCGCCGAACGTCGATCGTTTCTCGCGGTTTACCGCAAATGCGACATTGACGGGGACCGTCGCCGGCAGCGAATTCGTCATCTACCAGGATTCGGAGATCGCCAATGCCGAACACCATGGCGGCGCGATCAACTTCAGCAATGACGGGAAGATCCTGATCACCACCGGCGAGCATTTCAACGCCGGCGAGGCGCAGGATCTCACCAAACCGCGCGGCAAGATCCTGCGCTTCAACATGGATGGCACGGTCCCGACCGACAATCCCTTCTATGACGGTGCGGGCCCCAACTTCGATGCGATATGGGCGCTCGGACTGCGCAATCCCTTCCGCGCCTATTACGACGCGCCGACCGGGCGCCTGATCATCGGCGACGTCGGCGGAAACACCTATTCCACGGCGATCGAAGAGATCGATATCGGCGCCAGGGGGGCCAATTACGGGTGGCCCAACGTCGAAACACCCAACGGCAATCCCGCCTACACCGCGCCGGCCTATTACTATCCGCATAATGGACGGGACGCCGCTGTCGTTGCGGGGTTCGTCTATCATGGCACGCAATTCCCCAGCGAGTACCAGGGCAGCTTCTTCTTTGCCGACTACACGCAAAATTGGATCAAGCGCCTGACATTCGACGCCAACGGCAAGGTTACCGGCGTCATCAACTTCGAGCCGCAGGATGGATCCGTCGATGGCCCCTATGGCGACATCGTCTATCTGACGGAGGGGCCCGAGGGGGCTCTCTACTATCTCGATCTCGGCTATTCCGATATCAGCGGCACATTCGGCGTGAGCAAGATCCGGCGCATCTCGTTCATCGATTCGAACCTGCCGCCGGTCGCGAGCGCTTCCGCATCGCCCGCGCAGGGGCCGACGCCTCTCGCCGTTAATTTCTCCAGCGCCGGCTCCTCCGATCCGGAGGGACAGCCCTTATCCTATTCCTGGAATTTCGGCGACGGCACGACATCGACCGAGGCCAACCCGTCGCACATCTATACGGTCGCCGGCCCGTATCAGGCCCGCCTCACGGTTTCCGACGGGGCCAATGCGACACTCTCGACGCCGATCGCGATCACCGTGGGCACCCGTCCAGTCGCGACCATAACCTCGCCGACCGATGGCGCGGTCTTCAGGGCAGGCGATGTCATTTCCTTCAGCGGGACCGCGACCGATGCCGAAGACGGCACACTGCCTGCCAGCGCCTACACCTGGAACATCGATTTCCTGCATGAGGGACATGTGCATCCGGGCATCCCGATCACCGGCGTGACCAGCGGAACCTTTACGATCCCGACCTCCGGGCATGACTTCAGCGGCTTCACGCGCTACCGGATCATGCTCACGGTCACGGACTCCAGCGGGCTGCAATCGAGCCAGGCTGTCACGATCTTCCCCGACAAGGTCAATCTCAACTTCGCCACGGCGCCCGCCGGTGTCACGCTGTATCTCGACGGCATCGCGCGCGCCACGCCGTTCACATACGACACGCTCATCGGCTTTCATCATGAAATCGAAGCGCGCAACGCGACAGTCGGGTCGACCACTTACAACTTCGTCTCATGGTCCGATGGCGGCGCGCAGGACCACATCCTCGTCGTGCCGGCCGGCGGCGCCACCTATACGGCGACCTACAACGCGGTCACCACATCCGCGCCACTTGCATTCGTGCAAGCCAATGCGGCCACGCCGCAAACCAACCAGACGCAGGTCCCGGTCACCTACGCCGCTGCGCAAGTGGCCGGGAATACCAATATTCTCGTCATCGGCTGGAACAACACGACATCCAACATTGCGTCCGTCACCGATTCTGCGGGCAACGTCTATGAACTCGCTGTCCCGACCGCGCGCGGAAGCGGCGTCAGTCAGGCCATCTATTACGCGAAGAACATCAAGGCCGCCGCCGCGGGGACCAACGCGGTGACGGTGACCTTCAATGCTCCCACGCAGTTCGTCGATCTCCGCGCTCTCGAATACAGCGGCCTTGATCCCGTCAACCCGTTCGACGCCGGCGCCTCGGCATCGGGCACCGGCAGTTCGGCAAACAGCGGCACGGTCAGCACGACGTCAGCACGAGAACTCATCTTCGGCGCAGGAACCACGGCGGGAGGATTCTCCGCAGCCGGCAGCAGCTTCACCACGCGTATCATCACGTCACCGGATCTCGACATTGCCGAAGACAGGTTCGTCACGACAACCGGAAGCTATGGCGCCACCGCATCGCTCTCAGGATCCGCAGCCTGGGTCATGCAAGTCGCGACGTTCAAGGCCGCGGGTTAGTTCGACCGCATCGAATGGCGAGTTCGGAGAGATCCCAGACCTACCGCGGCGGATGTTGGCGGCGGGTTCCAGATGGTCCGATACCAATCGACGATCGCATCGATGTTGCGCCATCGCGCGGGCCGTCCGATCACAGATCTGATTCCGCGCTGAGCCGAGCGTCACCACCAGGCGAGGGGCTGGTGATCTTCACTATCGGCAGTGCGATTGGCCCGGCGGGTAGCTTCGGCATGGCATGGATGCTGGTCAAGCTCCTGACCAGCGTTTGGATCAACCGCTGGAGCAACTCTCGACGCCGTGGCTCTATATCGTCGGTATTGTCTTCGCCGCTCGCGTATCCGTTGCAATTGCGGTGATCGGGGCGCAACGTGGCTCTTGAATCACCGCAGTTAAATGCCCCAGAGTGCCGCAGCAATATTAAGACGAATCTCGACTAATGATTGATAAAATGTCAGCGATTACGTTGTTTTCCTCTTCAAAAACGATCTCAAAACGATGATTTTCTCTCAAAAATCATGTCATATGGTTGGCACTCGATCGAACGCTCCGATCTCCGTTCCTATATCTTGGATGCGTGGATTGACCGCCAAGACGATGATGTGCTGTTTCTCTACGTCAATTCGAGAGTCGACAACTGCGGGAACGTTCGCGGCGATCTGCTGAGCGTCCTGCCGCTCATTCAAGATCGCTTCTCCGATTAATGTTACTTTAATCGGGGACTTGTTGGACGCGAAGGCGAACTGTATGCTTGAAATTGGGAAGAAAAAGACTTGTGCGATTTTTCATCGTTCATGGCGTTGGCCTGTTGCGCGATCGTGACGAAATCAATTCGTCCGGCTAGGACAGTATCGCTGCACCGGATCGTCGCTTCGGGAGCGCTCCACTATGTCGACAGCCCGACCGGTGTCACCTGAGAGGCGCTTAACTGTCGCGAACGGCGATCCAAGCAGTGCGAACGAAGGTGCAGGCGGTCCAGCGAAACCCGTACCACTGTGCGTCGATCTCGACGGCACGCTCGTCAGGACCGACACATTGTTGGAGACGGCCCTCTCGTTGGGGGTGAAAGACCTTGCAACGGTCGTGCTGGGACAACTCGCAAAACCTAGCCGGGCCGGGCTCAAGCGCGACATTGCCATGCGGGCGGATTTTGCGCCGGAGCATCTCCCCTATAACTCCGATCTGCTGGACTATCTGGTCGAGGCCAAGAAATCGGAGCGAAAGATCGTTCTGGTTACCGCTGCGGACGATCGCATCGCCAGGGCCGTCGCCAACCATCTCGGCATATTCGACGAGGTCATCGCATCCGACGGCGTCCGCAATCTGAAGGGCACCGAGAAGGCACGTGAGCTTGTTCGGCGATACCGTCGCAAGGGCTTCGACTACGCCGCAAACAGCCGGTCCGATCTCGCCGTTTGGCGTGAAGCCGACCAAGCCATCCTGGTCGATGCACCAAGGTCGGTTGCCAGAACGCTGACCAGCGAGGGCCGCGTGCCGACCGTGTTCGAGCCCTCCCCTCCCTCGCGACTGAACGCTGTAGTACGTGCTTTGCGCCCCCACCAGTGGGTGAAAAACCTGCTCGTTTTCGTCCCACTCCTGACGTCCCACGATCTTGGCAACTGGCAGAGCGTATCCGGTGCCCTGCTGGTATTTGCGGCCCTGTGTGCGACGGCCTCCGCGATCTACATCGTCAATGACATCCTCGATCTCCGAGCGGACAGGAAGCACCCGCGCAAGCGTCTGCGGCCCTTTGCGAGCGGCAGCCTGCCGCTCCCCTTCGGCTTCGCGCTGTCCCTGCTGCTGCTGGCAACCGGCTTTACGCTGGCGACGTGGGCCAACTGCGCCATGATCCTGTCCGCTTATGCGGTTGTCTCGTTGAGCTATTCGCTCTCCTTCAAGCGATACCCGTTGGTCGATGTCTTCATCCTCGCCGCGCTCTATACGGTGCGGGTCCTCGCCGGAGGCATTGCCTCCGGTCACCACGTAACTCTCTGGTTGCTGGCATTTTCCGGGTTCGCGTTTCTGAGCCTCGCGCTGGTCAAGCGGTGCGCCGAGATTCCCACCCAGGCCATGGCCGATCAAATCCGCCAGAAGGTGGGAGGCCGCGGCTACTATCCATCGGATCGATCGCTACTCGTGATGTTTGGCGTCGGCTCGACGTTCGCATCCGGCGTCGTCCTGGCGCTTTTTGTCGGCAGTGAGGCAGCCCTGGAGCGCTATCGCTCACCCCAACTGCTTTGGGCTCTCGTTCCACTAATGGTATTTTGGCAGTGCCGGCTTTGGTTAGCGACCGAGCGCAGCTATATGCACGACGATCCGATCGTCTACTCCGCGCGCGATTGGGTTTCATGGCTGGTCGCAGCCGCGACCGTGGCGGTCGTGCTGGCTGCAGCCTCGGTTCAGCACGTCGCTCGATAGGGGACACGGATCGCTATGTCCTCGACCTCGATCGCGCTGCTGCTGGTGAGCGTTACGCTGTCCGCGGTTGCACAGGTGGCATTCAAGTTCGGCGTCTCCTCGGAGCCGGCCGCCGCCGCCCGCATGCTCCTGGGTCCTCTAGCGATCATCGCCACGCCGGGCGTGGCAATCGGGCTGGCGCTCTACGGCGTGGGCACGATCCTCTGGCTTCGGGCGCTTGCGGGGATCGATCTCTCCCAGGCTTACCCGTTCGTCGGTGTCGGGTTTGCGCTGACGACCTTCGCCGGCTGGTGGCTGTTCGCAGATCAGATCACCTATCAGCGGTTGGGCGGCATCGTGCTGATCGTCTTCGGCATCGTGATGGTCGCGCGAAGCTGACGCAGCGCTGGTTGTATCGTGCGAAGAGTCTCGGGGGATGGACTTTCGATGCTGAACCGTCACGATCGGCCGATGCGGCGGCTTGCCTCAACCGTCCTCCAAGACCGGCGCACACTGCTAGTGATCTTTGCAACGGCTTTGATCCTGCGGGCCCTGTGCGCCATATTCTTCAGCGGCGAGATCGAGGGAGAGGGCGCCGAATACGCCCGGATCGCCGAAAACATTCGCGGCGGCATGGGCTACAAGGGGATTGCGACGGCGGGTGACCAGCTCTTCTTCCCTCCCCTCTTTTCTCTCCTCATTGCCGACATCTCAATGCTTGGATTCACCGCGGAAGCGGCCGGGCGCCTCGTCAACATCCTGTCTGGGGCTCTACTCGTGCTGCCGGTGTTCGGCATCGCGAAGCGGATGTTCGGCCGGACTATCGGGCTCGGCGCGGCTGCGATTGTCGCCCTGCATCCGTTCCTCGTCACCTTCTCGACAACGGTCTACTGCGAGCCCCTGTTTCTGGCGCTTATTCTCGCCGCCGTCTTGACGGGGATGCGGGCGGCGGATCGCTCCGACCTGCGTCCTGCCGCTGCGGCGGGATTGCTCTATGGTTTGGCGTATCTCGTGCGGCCCGAAGCGATGATTTTCATGCTGGTCGGCCTCGCATTCCTCATCCTTCAGCGCGGCATGACCGATCGCCTGCCTTTCGTGCGGACTGTATTGCGAGATGTCCCGCGCGCAGCGTTGATGGTCGGCTGCTTTGCATTATTCATTCTACCGTATGTCACCTGGCTTTCGCGGCAGACTGGAGAATTGACCCTGCAGACCAAGAGCATACTCAACATGGCGACGGAACTCCGCATGCGGTCCGGAATGTCGACATATGAGGCTAGCTTCGCGGTCAATCCGGAGATGAAAGCCGAAGGCACTTATAACCGGCCCAACATAGACGTCATCAAGAATGGCCGCCCCGATTTCAGGCAATATCTCAAGATCGTCCCGAAGAAGACGATCGATGTCCTTCGGAGCGCGGCCGCTTTCACCGGCGGCGCTGTAGAGTTCGGTTCACCGGCACTCTTCGGTCTTGCGATGCTAGGTCTGTTTGGACGGCCGTGGGGGCCCCGTCAGTTCGTGGATGAGGTGCATCTCATCGCGCTCCTCGCGCTCACTTCGTTTGCTCTCTTCTTCATCTACTACACGTCTCACCCTCGGTTCTTCGTGTTGTTTCTCGCCGTTTCCTGCATCTGGGCGAGCGCCGGCCTGTGGCACTTCGCCGAATGGGCGCGCCTGACATTGTCGCCGCACCTGCGATCCGAGCGATGGCTGGCATGCGTGGCACCCGCCAGCATCGCCCTCGGGCTCGCGGCCATGATGCTGCCTGCGGCGCTGTTCGCGATCAAGGAACTGACCTCGATGCACGGGCTCCGACCGGTCAAGGCCCTTGCCATGAGCTTGGCAAGCAAATCCGAACCGATCACCATTGCCGATACGATGACCCCATTCGCGTTCCACGCGAAGGCAGACTTTGTCTGGCTTCCCCATAGCGATGAGGCGACCGCGCTCAGGTATCTCGCGCTGAAGGGGGTGACGCACGTGATCGCGCGCAGCGACGGACTGGATGAGGTGCCATACCTGAGGTCATGGTCGCGCAACGGCGTGCCTGATGGTGAACTGGTAGCGCAGGTCCCATACTCCAACGGGAAACTCGTTCAGCTTTTTCGGCTGCAGCGACCTGACTGATGTGGCGCCCCCTTTGGGCAATCCAATGATCCGCTGAGATCCGACTTTGTAGCGGTCCCAGCTTGAACGGAGAACAGCGAAACCCGGAGTCTGCCGCACATCGAAGTGCTCAGGAATTGCGCCCGCTCGATGCTCGCGTTTGGTCCACTCCGTTCTTAGCGGCCGCTTCCGAGCGGCCTGCTCTCGCCCCGCGGCGCCCTTTACGACCAGACCGGGTCCCGCATGCGAATGCCGATGGCATGTGCATGCTGCGCGACACGCGCGGCAATCCGGTCCTGCACGGCATCGTCAGCGGCAATTGTCGGGAATGACAGGCAGAGCCCCATGATCTCATCGCGGCCGGGATCTGCAATCGCTGCCCCGATCGAGGAAATACCCGGCGTGATAAGGCTCGATGAGCGAGCGATCCGATTTTTCCGGATGGCCGCGAACTCCGCCCTGACCTCCTGATCGCTCATCATCGCGCGCAAACCCAGCTTGCCCTGCGCATCGAGTTGCGACAGGGCGCGATCGTCATCCAAACGCGCCAGGATCGCCCTGCCGATGATCGAGTCGAAGGCCGGCTTGCGCTCAGCCACAGCGCCGGTGTGTTGCAAAGCATAGGTGCCCTGCTGGGCGACTAGCAGCACGCGCTCGTGGCCTGACACGATTCCTGCATGTCCGGTGAAACCGAATTCGCGAACAAGGTCGTCGATTGCAACGCGAACCAGATCCAGGAGGCTGTGACGAGCGAGATAGAGAGCAGCGAGGTCCAGCGCGCGGCCTCCGGCGACATATCCTTGATCACGGTCTTCGCGCTCTAGAAGCCCCGCTTCCGACAGTGTTTTCAGAAGTCGGGACACCGATGCCTTGGGCATGTCGAGCTCGCGGCATACTTCCCCAACCCGCAGGACCGTCCGTTCTTCGGTGAGAAGCGAAAGGATGCGCAATCCATTTTCGAGCGAGCTCATGGCCGTTCCATATGCGATAACGGTGTTGACATATATGGTACCTCGGGCTCTCTTATAGCAGCAGCGAGAGCCGCTGCACGATAGCAACGAGAGCGCGCAGCAGATGATGATCGGCACCGCCAAGCCTGCCAAAGGGCAGATCACCAAGGGCCATGTCGAGCTCGGCTCCTATCCCGACGGGCCCATCTATTCTCCGGTGCTGATTGCCGAGGGAGAGAAGGACGGCCCGACGCTCTGGCTGCAGGCCTGCATCCACGGCCCGGAGGTGGTCGGCCCGCTGGCGATCCAGCGCTTCCTGAAGACGGTCGATCTCAGCCAGCTTTCGGGGCGGGTCATCTGCCTGATGCTCGCCAATCCGCTCGGCTTCCGCGGCTACAATCGCCTGACCCCGCAGGACGGCTACAATCTCAACCGCGTTTTCCCGGGCGACCGCCAGGGCCATCACACCTACCAGCTCGCCCATCGTTTGCTTGAGCTGTCGCTCGCGAACTCGGATGCGATGCTGGATCTGCATTCCGGCGGCGACCTCACCATCACCTGCCATTACACGCTGTTCCACAACAACGGGACCGCTGAAGGCGTGGAATCCGAGCGGCTCGGACGCGCCTGCGGCGCTCCGAATGTCTGGAACTCGCTGGAAGAGGGCCTCTCCGGCTGCCATTTCACCCATTACACGAAGAGCGGCAAGCCTTCGCTGATCGTCGAGAGCGGCGGCGGTGCACGGGTCACGGCGGAAGACCTGGACCGGCTGACGCTCGCGATCTTCAATGTCTGCAAGGCCCGTGGCATGCTGCCCGGCGAGCCGGTCGTTCCGGCGCAATTCCGTCTCGGCGGCGATGCAATCCATCACAAGGCCACTCATGGCGGCCTGTTCATCCCTAAGGTCAGCCCCGGGGACGACGTCGTGAAAGGACAGCATCTCGCCGATATCGTCGATCTCTTCGGCGATGTGGTCGAGGAGGTTCACTGCCCGGTCGAGAAGGCCTGGATCGGATCGATCCGCCGACCACATATGCCGATTTACAACGGCGATCAGGTCTTCGAGCTGGTCGGCACCAAGGGATACGACGCGGCCTAGATCTGCAGGCGAACTCGGTAACATGGCCGGGTTTCGATACCCGGCCCAACAACAGGGGACCATCATGGGTATCAGCCACGTCAGCCGACGCCAGGCGATGGCGGCGCTCGCCGCCTCCGCCGCTCTCCCGTGGGTGCCGAGTGCGGCAAAGGCGCAATCATTCGCCGGCCGCAAGCTCGTAAGCTCGGGCTTCGGCGGCTCGACCATGGACATCATTCAGGCGGCCGTCTTCACGCCCTTCGACAGGGAAAGCGGGGCGTCATCGACCCAGGTGCCGATGCAGTCGGCCGCCGCCCTCGCCCGCATGAAGGCGGAGGCCGGAAATCCTCAGATCGACATGTTCCAGTTCTCCGGCGGCCAGGAAGCCTTCGCCAAGAGCGAGGGTCTCAGCCAGCCGATGACCGGCGTCTCGCGCCTGAGCCGGATCCCGTCCGCCCTGAAGGACCCCGAGGGGCACTGGGTGACCTGGGCCGTCATCGCCGAGGGCATTGTCTACAACAAGGACAAGGTCAAGACGCCGCCGACGAGCTACAAGGATTTCCTGAAGCCCGAATACAAGGGCCATATCGCCTTCCCGGCAATCACCAACGGTTACGGCGTCGACTTTCTGGTGATGCTCGCCAAGGCTTTCGGCGGCAGCGAAGACAATATCGAACCCGGCTTCGAGGCGATGAAGAAGATCAAGGGCGAGACGATCTTCAAGGCGGCTTCCGATCTTCCCACCCTGTTCGGGCAGGGCGACATCTGGATCATGCCCTACGACACCGGCAACACCTTCAAGCTGCAGCAGGCCGGCCTGCCCGTCGCCTTCGCCACTCCGGTCGAGGGCAGCCCCGCCGTCAACATCACCGCCTGCGTCGCCAAGGGCACCAAGAACGCGGATGTAGCCGGTGCGGCGATCGACGCGATGCTGAAGCCGGAAGCTCAGATCGAGATCGCTCGGACGATGCGCTGGACCGCCTCCAATCCCGACACCAAGCTGCCTGCGGATCTGGCGGCCGAAGTTCCCGCGGTGGACAAGCTCGTCCAGCTCGACCGCGACAAGATCAACGCCAAGCGCGCYGGCTGGATCGARCGCTGGAACCGCGAGATCGCACGGTGACGACAGCCGCTTCAGGCTCGGGCGTGGCGCGCTTCGCGCCCGTCCTCCTCTTTGCTCCCTGCGCGTTTGCCTATGCGGTCTTCTTCATCTGGCCGCAGGCATCGCTGCTCGCGATGAGCGCCACCGAGAAGGCTGGCTTCACGCTCGCGCAGTACGAGCGCTTCATCTTCGATTCCTATTACTGGGAAATGCTGGGCCGCACGCTCTGGCTCGGCTTCGCCGTCACGGCCATCACCCTCCTGCTGGGTGTTCCGACGGCCTATCTGCTGGCGCGCTCCCAATCGCGCTGGGCGAGCTTTCTCCTGCTGCTGACGACCTTTCCGCTACTGGTCAGCGCCGTCGTGCGCTCCTTCGGCTGGATGGTGCTGTTCTTTCGCGACGGGCTGCTGAGCCGGACTTTGCTGGCACTGGGGCTCGTCAACCAGCCGGTGCAGACCATGTACACGATGGCCGGCGTGATCATCGCCCTCGCGCAGGTTCTGCTGCCACTGATGATCCTGACGCTGCACGGGGTCTTCAAATCGATCGATCGCGATCTCGAATATGCCGCGATGAGCCTGGGCGCGCGCCCGAGCGTCGCGCTCGGGCTGGTCACCTTCCGGCTCGCAAGCGGCGGCATCGTCGCAGGCTCGCTTCTCGTCTTCTCCCTGGCCATCAGCGCCTTCGCGACCCCGAGCCTGGTCGGCGGCGCGCGCGCCAACGTCATGGCCACGGCGATCTACGAGCAGGCTGTCGAACTGCTGGACTGGCCGTTCGCAGCGGCTCTCGCGACCATCCTGCTCGTCGTGGTCCTAGCGGTGTCGCTGGCCTATGGCGCCTTGCTCGAAGGCCGCGGTGAAAAGGAGCCATCGCGATGACGATCTCCCTGCGTTCTCCGCTCGGCATCGCCATGCTGGTCCTGACGGTCCTGGCCTTCGGATACCTGCTGCTTCCGATCCTCGTCGTCGTCGCTGCTCCGCTGGGCGACACCGGCTATTTAGCGTTCCCGCCACAGGGGCTGACGCTGAAATGGTATGGGGCTGCGCTGCATGACACGCGCTATCTGACGGCGCTGATGGTCAGCCTCCGGATTGCCGTGGTCAGCGCGATCATCGCCTGCACGTTGGGGGTATCGGCGGCCTATGCGCTGACGCGCTTCGACTTTCCGGGCCGACGGCTGCTGGAAGCGGTGTTCCTGTCGCCGCTGATCCTGCCTACGCTCGTGCTTGCCGTTGGATTGACGCTGTTCTTCACCCGCACCGGGCTTCTGGTTGGTTCGTGGAAGCTCGTCGCCGGGCATGTCATCGTCTGCACGCCCTATGTGCTGCGCGTCTCCCTGCCGGTGCTGCGCCGCTTCGACCGCAGCCTGGAGGAAGCCGCTCGCAATCTCGGAGCCTCGCCGGTCGTCGCCTTCTTCCTCGTCGTCCTGCCGGTCGTTCGGCCGGGCATCGTCGCCGGAACGGTCCTCGCCTTCATCACCTCCTTCGACGAGGTGGTGCTCGCGCTGTTCCTGGCCGAGCCGGGCGCTCCGACGCTCCCCGTGACCATCTATTCTGCGGTGCAACTCGGCTTCGAGCCCTCGGTTGCGGCGGTCTCCGGCCTCCTCGTGCTCGCCACGCTTGGCTTCATGCTTCTCTACCATTTGTCGAGCTCCCTCGGGCGCTCCCGGACCTGATCATGGACATCGAGATCAATCACCTGCGCAAGACCTATGGCTCCGCGGTCGCGGTCGCCGATCTGAGCGCGAAGGTTCCGCAGGGCCAGATGCTGGCGTTGCTGGGCCCCTCGGGCTGCGGAAAGACAACGACCCTGCGCATGGTCGCAGGCTTCATCGAGCCGACGTCCGGCTCGATCCGGGCCGGCGGTTCCGACATCACCCGGATGCCGGCCCACAAGCGCGATACGGGATTGGTTTTCCAGAACTACGCGCTGTTTCCCCATATGAGCGCGGCCGAGAACATCGCCTTCGGGCTGCGCAGGCGTGGTGTGGCGCGGGCGGAGCGTGAGCAGCGGATCGGCGTCATGCTCGACAAGCTCAAGCTTTCAGGGCTTGCGGACCGGCTCCCCCGGCAGCTTTCCGGCGGCCAGCAGCAGCGGGTCGCGGTGGCGCGCGCGCTGGTAATCAACCCCTCGATCCTGCTGCTCGACGAACCGTTCTCAAATCTCGACGCCAAGCTGCGTGAAAGCACCGGCCTTGAAATGTCGCGGCTGCAGCGCGAGTTCGGCCTGACGTCGATCTTCGTCACCCACGATCAAACCGAAGCAATGAGCATCGCTGATACCATCGCCGTCATGAAGGATGGCGAACTCCAGCAACTCGGCAATGCGAGCGAGATCTACCAAAAGCCAGCGAACCGCTTCGTCGCCGATTTCATCGGTCGAGCGAATTTTCTCCCCGGCCATATCGCCGACCGGAAGGAGGCGCATGTATCGATTGTCCTCACCGCCGGCCTCACAGTCGAATTGCAGGCCGATGGCGTGGGCGGCTCTCCTGGAGACGAAGGGGAGGTCCTGCTTCGTCCCGAGGCCATTTCGGTCACGGATGCCGGCCAGGCCAACACACTCAAGGCGACGGTCGAGCAAATTTCCTATCAAGGCTCCATCGCCAATCTGCATGGCAGATTGCCTGACGGTAGTGCGATCGTTGCCTCCGTGCCGCCGGACACGCTCCGCGGCTTGGCTCCGGGCGATGCCGCGAGCCTCGTGATTAGGACGAATGCAATGCGTTGGTTCGGTCGACGCTAACAAGCCCAGCGCGATCAGACAGCTGATATGAGCTCGGACCGCCAACACGTGGAGCGATTAGTCGATCGCTCTGAACGCCAGGAGCAAGCTCATGCAGAAGGTCGATCATCGTGATCCTGACCAGCGCGCTGGCGAGATTGCGCGCGGCCTCGAGACCACACCGAAGCCGGCGCCGACGATGACGACGTGATGGTCGTCCGTGGGCGTCATGGGTTCGGCTGGATCAGCGCGACAGCGGCCTCGGATGTGAGCACGCGGAAGGTGAAGCTCTCCTGCAGGTAGAGTTCGACCGTCTTGGCATCGTGGCCGAGATAGCCGATCGCGATATCCTGGCCGAGATCGAGCTCGAAATCGCCGCCGCGCGTGGTTACGAGAAAGCCGCCTTCGATCGCCGGCGCCCAGATCACCCCGCCACCGACGATGCGCTCGAGATGGTGGAAGATCGGGTACCCCTCCTCGTTGCCCCCGCTCGCCGCGCGATAGGCCTCGCCGCCCAGCACCAGCGCATAGGGGCCGTTGCAGCCGGCGAGCTTGAGGTCGTTCAGCGCCCTGGCGACCGCCTCGGGATAATCGTCGAGAGCGGCCGGCAGGGGCACCGCGGCGTTGCTGCTGCCCTTGCGGATGCCCGTGATCCCGGCTGCGGCATAGCCTTCGAAGACGGCGCGGTCTTCGGCGAAGGCGATCGTCTTCGCGGCATCCTTGACCGGCTGCCAGTCCGAATCGTCGGAGCCGCGCTCGACATCGTCGATCGCATCCCGCGTCAGCGTGAACGGCACGCGCAACTCGACCAGCGGCTGAGCTTCGCGCAGAAGCGAGCGGATGCCCGCACCCGGCGCCTCGATCGCGCGGGTGTGCCCCGTCCCGGCGGCTGCATAGGCCGTGCCCTTCGGGCCGTCGACATCGACGACGCGGCGCGCCGCGAGATAACGCTTCAAGGTGCGCGACGCCTCCTCCTCGATCTCAGCCCAGGCGGCGTCCGAGATGGGAGCGAGCTCCCGGTGCAGATTATTCATGGCCTGCCTCTTCCTTCAGGGAACCGATGCCAAGCGAGCCGTCGCCGGGAAGTTTGGGTGGAGATACGGCCGCAGACGGCTCGGACGACACGGGGGCCGGTGCCGGCTCGGCCTTCTCCGGCGTGACGCCGTCCAGGAAGGTCGCGGTCGGCACGAAGAAGAGCGAGCCGGTGACGGCGCGGCTGAAATCGAGCAGGCGGTCGTAATTGCCCGGCGGCGCGCCCACGAACATGTTCTCCAGCATGCGCTCGATCCGCCGCGGCGTGCGCGCATAGCCGATGAAATAGGTCCCCGCCTCGCCCGTTCCGGCCTGGCCGAAAGGCATGTTGTCGCGGAGGATGTCGACCGGCTCGCCATCCTCGGTGATGCTGGTCAGGACGTTGTGGGCATAGGGCTTCTTCAGCGCCTCCGGCTGCTCGATATCCGAGAGCTTGTGGCGACCGACGATGTTCTCCTGCTCCTCGACAGGCACCTTCTCCCAGCCGGCGAGGTCATGCAGGTATTTCTGGACGATGACATAGCTGCCGCCAACGAAGCCCGCATCATCGTCGCCGATCAGCGTGGCCGCGGCAGCATCCGGCCCGCTCGGGTTTTCCGTGCCGTCGACGAATCCGATCAGGTCGCGATCGTCGAAATAGTTGAAGCCGTGGACCTCGTCGACGGCCGTGACCGCGCCGTCGAGCCGGATCATGATCTGCCGGGCCAATTCGAAGCATAGGTCCATCCGCCTGGTCGAGCGGATATGGAACAGGATGTCGCCCGGCGTCGAGACCGCGTGGTGCACGCCGCGAATCTCCTTGAACGGATGTAGCTCCCTCGGCCGCGGCCCGTCGAAGAGCCGGTCCCAGGCCTGCGAGCCGATCCCCATGACGCAGGACAGGTTGCCCTGGAGATCGCGGAAACCGACCGCTCGCAGCAGCCCGGACAAATCGGCGCAGAGGCCGCGCACGGCGACCTCCGCCTCGCTACCCGGATTGATCGTCACGACCAGGAAGATCGCCGAGCGCGTCAGCGTCGCAAATACCGGTTGCGACACCACTGTGGGAAGACCTGTGTCCATGGACGACCGTTCGATAGGCTGGATGCGGGCGCGTCCCGGTCGTCCGGGCCGGGGTAGTTATGAAGCAGAGACTGTCCAAGCCTGCGGCAAATCTCAATCCATGTCGCGGAAAGCATGGCCGGCGCCGGCGACGCCTTCGATCACGCTTGGCGGCAACAGGTCGGCGGCAGCAGTCCCGTCGAAAAGCCATTCCTTGGGGCCGACAAAGTCCGGCAGTTGCGCGCCGCTGGCAACGCAGAACCCGATCGCAGGCTTCTTGGCGTTTAGGTAGAGATCGCATCGCTGCATCGGAGCTATCCATTTCCCGGACAAGACGACCGCGATCACCCGCGCGCGAGGATCGCGGCCGGAAGCGTCAGAGGTTCACTGGCTTGCCGGAGGGCTCTTCCTCAAGCGTCACGGCGATGTCCGCATTGGCGGACAAGCGCACATTGTTGCCTTCGACGCCCGCGACGAAGCCCAGCTCGATATAGTGATGATGGCCTTCATGCCGCCCATAAGAATCGCTCTTCTTGAGCTTGATGCGCTCGCCCTCGACGCGGTCGACCGAACCGACATGAACACCGTCGGCCCCGATGACCTCCATGCCTTCCTTGATCCTGTCCTTCATCGCCTTCCTCCTGGGTTGAAACCTGTCCATCGTCGAGTCCCGTGCCGAGTGATCGGGGCCCCGCCCGCCACAGCGGGTCGGAGCGATAACCGCCGGGCGCTCAGGCCAGTTCCAGATCGTCCTCGTCGACCGTGACGCGCCAGCCAGCGATGGGCCGAATTCGGCATCGGCGGCGGGCTCCATGCCAGCCTGGTTTCGATCAACGGACATACCCGCCCTTCCAGTTCATCGCATCCGAGGGCAGCGGCCCGAGCCACGCCATCAGGCAGCGCTATCGCCACGTCGAAAACCCAGCGGAGCGTGGCGCCTAAGACGGCCCCAGGAAGGCCGGCGCCAGATCCTCGTTGACCATGTTCCGGGCCTCCAGATCGGTCTGCTCGCTGCCGACTTCGTTCATCCGCTTCGCCACGTCGAAAAGCAGCGCGCGGACATCGTCCTCGCTCAGCAGGCCCTTCGCGACCAGCTTGCGAACCAGCGCCCGTAGGACGAGAGCGTCGATATTGCCGCGCTCCTGATGGGCTATCAGAGCTTCGTTCATCCCAGACCTCCCCGGCGCACCAACAAGCGCTGTCCTGCCCCTCACCGCCCCTTGATCTCCTCGCGCAGCTCGCCGAGCACACGCCGCAGCCCGTGAATCTGGTCGACGAGATGCAGGATCACGTCGATGCCCTCGTCATTGGCGCCGAGATCGTCCTTGAGCTGCCGGATCAGATGCGCGCGCGCCAACTCGATCTCGCTGAAGAGCAGCCCCGCTTCGGCCTCCTCCGGGATCAGCCAGCGCTGCTCCAGCCAGAGCTCCAGCACCTGGACCTGGATTCCCGCCGAGGAGAGAAATTCCTGCTTGGTCATCCTCATCACGCCCTGCCCTCACGCGGATCATAATCCTTATCCTTCCAGCCCGACACGAAGCTCTCCAGCTCCGGATCGGGCGATTTCGGCAGGACCACCTTGAGCTGGACGAACTGGTCGCCCTGGCCTCCCTCGCGCCGCGGCACGCCCCTGCCGCGCAACCTGAGCTTCGTGCCAGTGTTCGAGCCCTTGGGCACCGACATCGTCACGTCGCCTGTCGGCGTCGGGACCCGGACCTGTCCCCCGAGGACCGCCTCCGTCAGCGAGATCGGCAGCTCCAGCGTGATGTCGTCGCCGTCCCGGGTGAAGCGGCGATCGGGCCGGACCTCGACCTCGATCAGGGCATCCCCCGGCCCACCCTTGCCGGACCCGGGAGCGCCCTTGCCCTTGAGGCGCAGCGTCTGGCCGTCGACCAGGCCGGCCGGGATCTTCACATCGATCGTGCCGCCATCCGGCAGCGTCAGTCGCTTGGTCGCGCCGGTGATCGAATCCACCAGGTCGACCGCCAAATGGTAGTGCAGGTCCTGCCCGCGGCGGTTCGCCCGCGCCTGCTGGCTGCGGCGCAGCAGCTCGGCGAAGGCGTCGTCCTGATCCATGAAATCGGAAAAGCCGGCGGCGTCCGCATAACGATCGCCCTGGTCCGAGGTCGCGTAGTCCCGGTAGTAGTGGTGCTGCGGCCGCTCGGCGCCGGATTCGTCGATTTCGCCGGCATCGAAGCGCTTGCGCTTGTCGGCGTCGCTGAGCAGGTCATTGGCGGCCGCAACCTCCTTGAACTTCTCCTCGGCCGCCTTGTCACCGGGATTGAGATCCGGGTGCAGCTTCTTCGCCAGCTTGCGATAGGCGCTCTGGATCTCGGCGGCGGAGGCCGTCGCGGCGACACCCAGAACCTCGTAGGGATTTTTCACGGGCTACTCCGAAAGCCTGTACGACGGCGAAGCTTGCACAGACTGCCATCACTTCGCATGGAATTTGATAGCGGCATGCGTCCCGTCGCAGAAGGGCTTGTTTCGCGAGCGCCCCGCAACGGCCGCAGCCTCCCACCTTCCCGACATTCCGCTTCATTAGCGGCCCCGGCGCTCACCGGGGCCTTTTTTTGCCCGAGGCACCGATCGCGGGTGACAGTTTCAACGCTCCACCGTGACGGACTACGATGCCCCGTCTCGTCTAAGTAATTGAATTATTTAATTGCGCGGTGACAAACTCAGGCTCTCATGACAACATCTCAAGCCGCAATTCGGCGTCGCAACGAAGCAGCAGCCGCGCGCAGGGCACTCTCCTGCGACGGCGTCGAGAAAGGCCCGCTTGGCTCCGCCCCCTCTCGAAGCGCCGGTAGAGATGGGATCAGAGCAGCCTCGCGATCTGTTGTTGACGCTCCCCCGGTTTTTATCCAGCGTTGAGTGCCTCTGGGCCGTTCCGGATTGGAGAAGCGACCGGCTTCGGGCGCTGGGATTGGCGGATGCGAACGGCTCTGGACTCTGCCGTATCCGAGCTGCCGGTGAAGGCGCGCTGTGCCAGCAGTACGCCAGCCAACCGGTGCAATGAGCGCCGGTGTGAGATCGCGCTTCGGAGGTGATCGATGAAAGCACCTTTCGACCGTCCGGATATTGAAAAGCTCATCGGCGCCATGACGCTGAAGGAGAAGGTCGGGCAACTCACCATGCTCAGCGGGGAATTGGTTCAGACAGGCCCCGCATCCGCTCCCGTCACCTCCGATGCCATCAAGAACGGCGAGGTCGGCAGCCTTCTGAACCTCGTCGGGCCAGACCGCATCCGGGACGCGCAGCGGCAAGCCGTCGAAGGCTCGCGCCTCAAGATCCCGCTCTTGTTTTCGCTCGACGTTCTCTTCGGGCTGAGGACGATCTTCCCCATCCCTCTCGGCGAGTCGGCCGCCTTCGATCCGGCGCTCTGGGAAGCAACGGCGCGCGTCGCCGCGCAGGAATGCGCCGTAGAGGGTATCGACCTGACTTTCGCACCTATGATCGACATCGCCCGCGATCCGCGCTGGGGCCGCACCCTCGAGGGGCCGGGCGAAGATCCTCTCGTCGGCCGGCGGGTCGCGCAGGCGAAGGTACGCGGCTACCAGATGACCGACCTTGCCGCGCCGACGGCGATCGCCGCGACGGCAAAGCACCTGGCCGGTTATGGAGCTGTCCGCGCCGGGCGGGAATACGCCTCCGTCGATATGTCGGAACGGCTGCTGCACGAAGTCTACCTGCCCCCTTTCAAGGCAGCGGTCGAGGCCGGCGTCGCCTGCATCATGCCGGCCTTCATCGACCTCAACGGGACACCGATGTCGATCCACACGCGGCTCCTGCGGCGGCTGGTTCGCGAGCGCTGGGGCTTCGAAGGGGTGATGGTCAGCGATTGGAGCTCGGTTGCCGAGCTGCTGGTGCATGGTGTAGCGGCAGATCTGGCCGAGGCTGCGGCGCTTGCGCTGAACGCCGGCGTCGACATCGACATGATGGGCAAGGGCGCGTATTTCGACGGCCTGCCCGAAGCGCTCGATCGCGGCCTCGTCACCATGACGACGATCGACGAATCCGTACGGCGCGTGCTGCTGCTCAAGCTGCGCCTTGGCCTGTTCGACAATCCCTATCGTCGATGTGGCTCGCCCGAGGCAGTCGCGGCAGTCCGCGTCCAAACCGCCAGACGCGCGCTGGCGCGGGAAGCCGCGCGCAAGTCGATCGTTCTCCTGACTAACCTGGAGAACACGCTGCCGCTCAAGAAAAGCCTCAGGTCGCTGGCGATCATCGGCCCGTTCGGGGATCTCGCGGGAGGAACCTCAGGGCCGGATGCCGTCCAGCGCATCGCCACCTTCGTCGATCAGGTGAAGGCGGCCTTCCCCAAGGCCGCGATCTCGGTCGCGGCCGGCAGCGAAGTCGAACGACTGAGCGCAACCGGTCTGGAAGTCGCTCGGCAGGATGCACGGCGCAGCGAGGTTCTCCTCCTTTGCCTCGGCGAAACCATGGAAATGGCCGGCGAAGCCAGCAGTCGGGACTACCCCGGAATACCCGAGCCCCAGCAGGACCTGGCGCGCGCGCTCCTTGGAACCGGCAAGCCGGTCGTCGTCCTGCTGTTTTCGGGTCGGCCGCTGATCCTGCCGAGTTGGCTGGCGGAGCGGGCAAAGGCCATTCTCGCGGTCTGGCATCCCGGCTGCGAAGCCGCTGGCGCCATCGTGGACGTTTTGAGCGGCTCGCATAACCCTGACGGTCGGCTCTCGATGTCATGGCCGGCCGATGTCGGACAGATTCCGATCTTCTTTGCCGAACGCCCGACAGGCCGACCAAGGCTGGAGAACGAGCATTTTTCCAGCAAGTATCTCGATGTGCCGAATGAGCCCCGCTTCTCGTTCGGCCACGGCCTCTCCTACACCACCTTCCTGCTGACCAATCCGCGCGCGACCAAATGGACGATCGCGCCGGGCGAGAGCACCGAGATCCTGGTCGACATCAAGAATACGGGAGCGATGGCCGGCGAGAGCACGGTGTTCCTCTTCATTCGCGACGTGGTTTCATCGATCACGCGGCCCTCGCTCGAATTGAAGGATTTCACGAAGGTGGCGCTCGCCCCGGGTGAGACGAAGACGGTGCGCTTCATCCTCTCCACCGACCAGCTTTGCTTTCTTGGCCCCGATCTCGAACCGCTTCTCGAGCCCGGCGCCTTCAACATCTATGTCGGGCCCAGCGCCAGCCCGGACCGGCTCCAGATGCTCGCGCTGCGCGTGCGCCCGGCTTCAATCGAAACCGCGCAGAACAGGGCATGAGCGCTCGCTTGGCGCAGACGAGAGCTTGCGGCCGATCCGAGAGTGCGATGCCGCAATGGGACCTGCGCATGGCCCCCGACCGCCGCGGCGCTGGATCGCCCCGCCGGAGGACCGGATTGCCAGTGCCCCGCTTCATCGCCGGCGTCACAAGATCGAGAGCGCATTCGGCCGGACAAAAGGCCGGCGGCGAATTGGGCAGCGTTGCAATCGCTACGTTCACGCTGCCTTTACAGCATTTTATGGCGCTCCGCGCCGCTTTCCGGCTCTGCGCCGGAATCTCCGTCTCGAGCGGTCACGGATTGGTGCGCAGATTGGCCCTGTAATCCCGGAAACCCGCCGGCCGCCGCCGCGTTGTTCCCGCGCAGTCGCGAGGGGCATCGCTGCGGCGCCACGGGGGTGACGCTTTCGTCTTTCGGCGGATGCGAGCATGGTCGAGAACTGGAAGAATGGGCGCAAGCGACCCCGCGGTGCGTGGTTGCTTGTCGCCCTGCTGGCGATTGCGATCCTTGGCTATCAGGGCTGGCGCGAATTGAGAGGCCACGCCTCGACCGGCGGCGCCGGGACGGGGACGGCCGCGGCGCAGCGAGTGCCCGTCACCTACGCCGATGTCGGCGAAGCGGACTATCCTGTCTATGTCCGCGGCATCGGCACGGTTTCGGCCTTCAAGACCGTGACGGTCAAGAGCCGGGTGGACGGCGCGATCACCAAGGTACTGTTCAGGCAAGGCCAGATCGTTCGCGAGGGCGATCCTCTGGTCGAAATCGATCGGCGCCCCTACCAGGCTGCTTTCGACCAGGCCGTCGCCAAGAAGGCCCAGGATCAGGCCAATCTGAAGAATAACCAGCTCATTCTCGAGCGTTACCAATCACTCGCCGCAAAGGACTTCCAGTCGCGCGAGAATCTCGACACGCAGCAGGCGCAAGTCGAACAGCTCAGGGCGCAAATCCAGGGCGACCAGGCTGCCATCGATAGCGCCAAGGTCAATCTGGACTATACGACGATCAGCTCGCCGATCACCGGCCGGGTCGGGTTTCGACTGATCGATCCCGGCAACATCGTCCATGCCGCCGATTCGACCGGAATCGTCACCATCGCCCAGTTGCAGCCGATCGCGGTCGAATTCACCGCGCCGCAGGACCGTCTCCAGGCGATCGCCAAGGCCTTCGACGGCGGACAGGTCCCGGTCGACGCGATCTCCTCGGATGGCAGGCGGACGCTGGCGCGCGGCCAGCTCGTCGCCATCAACAACACCGTCGATCTCGCCAGCGGCACGATCGGCCTGAAAGCCCGCTTCGACAACCAGGACAACGCACTCTGGCCGGGGCTTTCGGTCGACACGCGGATGCGGATCGATACGCTCAAGCGGGTAGTCCTCATTCCCATGAATGGGGTGATGCACGGCCCCGACGGCCTGTTCGCCTATGTCATCGGCGACGACGGCAAGGTGAGCGCCCGGCCGATCCAACTGGGTGCCAGCGACGATGAGCGTGCGGTGGTCGTGTCCGGGCTCGGCGTCGGGCAGAGGGTCGTGGTCGCCGGCCAGTCCCGCCTGCAGGAAGGCACCCTGGTCGATGCCAGGCCGATGCGTCCCGAGACTCAAGCGCCAACCGCCTCGAACGCGTCTGCAGAAATATCCCCGGCCTCAGCCAAGAAGGCGGACTGAGCTATGGCCAGCAGAATCTCCACGCCCTTCATCCGTTTCCCGGTCGCCACTTCGCTGCTGATGGCCGGCCTCTTGCTCGTCGGGGTCGTCGCCTATCCGCAACTGCCGGTCGCGCCATTGCCGGAGGTGGATTTCCCGACGATCCAGGTCTCGGCCAACCTGCCCGGCGCAGATCCCGCAACCATGGCCGCAACCGTCGCGCAACCGCTGGAATCCCAGTTCGCTCTGATCCCGGGCGTCGCGGAGATGACCTCGTCGAGCCAGGCCAACTCGACCCAGATCACTCTCCAGTTCGATCTCTCGCGCAATATCGACGGCGCCGGCGCGGATGTGCTCGCCGCCATCAATGCGGCCTCCGGCCAATTGCCCAAAAACCTGCCGAGTCCGCCGACTTATCGCAAGGTCAATCCGGCCGACTCGCCGATCCTGCTGCTCAGCGCCACATCCGATACCTTGCCGCTCACTCAGGTCTCCGACGAGGCTCTCACCAAGCTCGCCCAGGCGATCAGCCAGATCGGAGGCGTGGGCCAGGTCAATGTCGGCGGCCAGCGGACGCCTTCGATCCGCATCCAGGTCGAACCGGCGAAGCTGGTCGCGCGCGGGCTATCCCTGGAAGACATACGCACACCGCTCTCCGTCACCACGGTCAATAGCCCGAAAGGCACCATCAACGGCAGCGCCCGCGCCTACACGATCTACGCCAACGACCAGCTCACCGACGCCAAGAACTGGAACGACGTGATCATCGCCTATCGCGACGGCAACCCCGTGCGCGTGCGCGACATCGGCCAGGCGGTCAGCGCTCCGCTCGACGATACGCAAGCCGGCTGGGCCGACGGCAAGCCCGGCGTGTTCCTGGTGATCTTCAAGCAGCCGGGGGCCAATGTCATCGCCACCGTCGACAAGGTCATGGAAGCTCTGCCGCACCTGACTGCCGGCATCTCGCCCGGCATCAAGATCGGCGTGCTGTCCGACCGGACGCAGACGATCCGCGCGGCGGTCAAGGACGTCCAGTTTACGCTGCTGGTCACGATCGCCCTGGTTGTTCTGGTGATCTTCGTCTTCCTGCGCAGCCTCTGGGCCACCATCATCCCGTCTTTGACGGTGCCGCTCGCGCTGCTCGGCGCCTGCGCCCTGATGTGGTTCGCCGGCTACAGCCTCGACAACCTCTCGCTGATGGCGCTGACCATCGCTGTCGGCTTCGTGGTCGACGACGCCATCGTGATGCTGGAGAACATCACGCGCCATATCGAGGACGGCGAGGAGCCGATGGCCGCCGCCATCAAGGGCGCGAGCGAGATCGGCTTCACCATCCTGTCGATCTCGATCTCCCTGGTGGCCGTGCTGATCCCGCTGCTGCTGATGGGCGGTATCATCGGCCGGCTCTTCCGCGAATTCTCGGTCACGCTGGCGATGGCCATCATGGCTTCCGCGGTGATCTCGCTGACGCTGACGCCGATGATGGCGTCGCGCTTCATGAAGCCGCTCCGCGAAGTGCATCACGGCCGAATCTATCAGGCCAGCGACAGAATGTTCCGGGCGCTTGCCGGCGCTTACGAGCGCAGCCTCGACGTTGCGTTGCGCTTCCGATTTGCCACGCTGATGGTGTTCTTCGCGACGCTCGCGCTGACCGTCTACCTGTTCGTCATCATTCCGAAGGGCTTCTTTCCGCAGCAGGATACAGGTCTGATCACCGGTGTGATCGAGACCGCGCAGGACACCTCCATCGCGGCCATGGCCGGCCATATGGAGGAGGTCGGCGCCATCGTGCTCAAGGACCCCGCTGTCGACCATATGGCGATGCGCATGGGCGGATCCGGGGGCACCCTCAATGACGGCCTGATGTACATCACGCTGAAGCCGCGCGAGGCGCGTACCGACTCGGCCGACGAGGTGATCCGCCGGCTGCGCGCGCAGACCGGCGGGCTGGAAGGCGCAAGCCTCTACCTTCAGGCGGCGCAGGATGTGCGCGTCGGCGGCCGGCCCTCGCGCACGCAATTCCAGTTCACCCTCCAGGGGACCGACGTCGCCCAGCTCGACGAATGGGCTCCCAAGCTGCTCGCCAGGATGAAGGCGATGCCGGAGCTGCGCGACATAGCCTCCGACCAGCAGGCATCGGGCTCCACCCTGACCCTGACGATCGATCGCGACCAGGCCGCGCGCTATGGCCTGACGCCGGACGTCATCGACGCCACGCTCTACGACGCCTTCGGGCAACGCCAGATCGCCAGCTACGCGACGCAGCTCTCAACCTACTATGTGGTTCTCGAGGTGCTGCCCGCGCTGCAGCAGAAAATCGCGACGCTCGATCAGATCTATCTGCGCTCCGCGACCACGGGCGCCAACGTACCGCTCGCAGCCATCGCCACATGGAGCACGGTCCCGGCGCAGCCGCTGGCGATCAACCACCAGGGCCAGTTCCCGGCGGTGACCATCTCCTTCAACCTGGCGCCGGGCATCGCGCTCGGGCAGGCGACGGCTGCCATCAGCAGCCTGGAAAATGCGATGGATTTACCTGCCACGATCACCACGTCGTTCCAGGGCACGGCGCAGGCCTTCCAGGACTCGCTCTCCTCGGTGCCGCTGCTGATCGCTGCGGCGCTGGTCGTGGTCTATCTGATCCTCGGAATCCTCTACGAGAGCTACATTCACCCCCTTACCATCCTCTCGACCCTGCCTTCGGCCGGTGTCGGCGCTCTTGCGACCTTGCTGCTCTTCGGCTTCGATTTCAGCCTAATCGCGCTGATCGGCCTCATCCTGCTGATCGGCATCGTGAAGAAGAACGGCATCATGATGGTCGACTTCGCGATCGCCGCCGAGCGCGAGCAAGGCTTGTCCTCGCTGGAGGCTATCCGCCGCGCCTGCCTGCTCCGTTTCCGCCCGATCCTCATGACGACCATGGCTGCCCTTCTTGGTGGCGTGCCGCTGATGCTCGGCCACGGCACGGGCTCGGAGATCCGCCAGCCGCTCGGCTACGCCATGGTCGGCGGTCTCTTCGTCAGCCAGTTGCTGACCCTGTTCACGACGCCGGTGATCTATCTTTATCTGGACGCGTTCTCGAACTGGCTCGTCCCGGCGCATAGCGCGACAGCTGTCGGGATCGAAGAAGGGCATGGGGTGGTCCCCAACACCGATGGCTGACAGTGGCCGAGCTAAAGAGAGAGCTTCCCTGCCGAGGGCTCAGGGACGACGGCCCGGGTCAAAGGACGGGCCGCCGGGCATCTGGGCGAGAAGGTCCTGTTCAGGATCATGCCCGAAGGCCTCATCGTTCCAGCCAACGCCGAACCGACGCGGCCATCGCAGCCATGTGGTCGCTCGCCGAAAATCCGGAGGCCTTGCGTGGCTTCAGATCGTGATCGCCGTCTTCCAGCCAGACGATCTCAATGTTCGGCGACAGCTGATATCCGCTGACCTCGTCACGGCTGCCGAACGCGTCGCGCGCGCCCTGCACGATGAATGCCGGTGTCGCCAGGCTTGCGAGATGCTGCGTTCTCAGTTGCTCCGGCTTTCCAGGCGGATGGAAAGGATATCCGAGACACAATAGGCCGGTGATGGCACCCGCCGCATACAGCTCATCGGCCACCATGCTGGCGACACGACCACCCATCGATTTACCGCCGATAATCAGCGGCCCGGTCCGCCCCAGCGCCGCCAGTGCCGCGCGATATTCCGGTATCAGTTTCTCGGCGCGCGGCGGCGGCTTGCGCCCGGCTTCGCTGCGACGGCTGGCCATATAGCTGAACTCGAAGCGAACAACACGAAAGCCTTCAGCGGCCAGCGCGGCCGACGCCGCTTCCATCGATGGCGAATCCATCGGCGCGCCCGCGCCATGGGCCAACAGGATCGTGCACCTCCCTTGCTCGGGCCCTTCGGTGAGAAAGTTCACGATCGTCGACTCCATTCGAAGACTGCGGCAGGAAAGCCCTGGGCTTGAGTAAGAGCATATGCTTGATCCATGGAGCGCTCCGAATCCTCGCCACCTGAGACCGCCGCGGTTCTCCCCACGGTTGCGGTCCCGGCACGATCGTTTCACCATCCCGGCTTGCCCCACGACCGGATCGCATCTTGGCCCGTACCGACCTGCGCAATTCGTCCCGCTATTGGCGCGACCCTCGGGTTCCGGGCCTGAGCTGCCTCGTCGCCGACTTCACGAGCCATGATTACGCCCCCCACAGCCACGAGGCCTTCGTCGTCGCGATGACGGAGGTCGGCGGCGCCGAATTCAAGAGCCGCGGACGGAACGACGAAGCCAGGACTTCGACGCTGCTCGTATTCAACCCCGACGAGCCGCATTCCGGGCGCATGGGTTGGAGCGAACGCTGGCGTTATCGCGGGCTCTATCTGACCCCCTGCGCGATCGAGGCCCTCAATTCCGCGCTCGGTTTGGAAACGACGGCGTATTTCTGCCGAAATACCTTTCATGATGCCGATCTGATCGAGGCCTTCCTCGAGCTGCACCGCATCCTCGACGCCGGAAACGACCCTTTCGAGGAGCGCGAGCTGCTGGTGCGCAGCTTCGGAACCCTGATCCGGCGCCATGCCTCCGGCAAGGCGGATCTGATGCTGCCCCGGCGCGATGCCACCAAGGCTGCCCGTGTCCGCGAGATCATGCGCGAACGCCACGCAGAGGAACTCACGCTTGACGAGCTCGGCGCCGCGGTTGGGCTCACGGCGTTCCAATTGATCGCTCTGTTCAGACGCAGCACAGGCCTGACGCCGCACGCCTATCTCACGCAGTTGCGCCTGAAGGCCGCGATCGCCTGCCTCGGCCGCGGCACAAGCATCGCCGCAGCCGCCCTCGACGCCGGCTTCTACGATCAGAGCGCGCTGACGCGGCATTTCAAGCGCAGCTACGGCATCACCCCGCTGCAATGGGTGCGCGCGACCGCCGGCTGATCCGCTTTTTCAATTTCCGCCAATAGCCCCGCGGCCTGGCGCGCCAATCTCGTCCCCATGCGGATGCCCTCTCGGCATCGCGGAAAGGATGAGATGAATGTCCCGCTATTTCTGCCTCGACAATCCCGAGGTCATGACGCTCGCGACGCAGGTCGTCGAAGCCGGGCCGGGCTGGGTCGTTCTCGCGGAAAGCCCCTTCTATCCGGGTGGCGGCGGGCAATTGCCCGATCGCGGCTCATTGGAATGGGCTGGCGGCGAGATATCGGTCGCGGGCTTCGAGAATGAGGCGGGCCGGCTTCGGCATCTGCTGGCCGCGCCCGTCGAACTCCCAGCCGACCGGGTGGAGGCCCGGGTCGACCCGACCTTCCGCAGGCGCATGCGTGCGCTCCACACCGATCTGCACATCGTCAATGCCGTCGTCTTCCAGGGTTTCGACGGGGCGCTCGTCACCGGCGTCCAGATGAATGAGGACGGCACCGCGCGCATCGACTTCGACCTGCCGGATGCCGACAACGACCGCCTGCGCGCGATCGAGGAGCCGGTGAACGCGCTCATCGGGCAAGACCTCGCTGTCCGGCAGGACTATCTCCCGGAGCAGGCGGCCTTCGCGGAGCCGGGCCTGATCCGCTCGCGCTCGGTCGCTCCGCCGCCGACTGCGGACGGGCAGGTACGCATCGTCGAGATCGTCGGCCTCGACCGTCAGGCCTGCGGCGGCACCCATCTCGCCTCCACCGGAGGCTCGCCGCCGATCCGCATCCTGAAGATCGACAACAAGGGCCGGCACAACCGCCGCCTGCGGATCGGCCTCGCGAGCGTGCTGTGATGCCGCCGGTAACGCTCCTGCGGCGTCTCTGGAACCAGCCACTGCTGCTGCTTCCCCTGCCGCCCCTGTTGTGGGCCGGGAACCTCGTCCTCGGGCGGGCATTGGCCGGCTCGTTCCCGCCGGTCTCGCTCGCGGTCGGGCGCTGGCTGGTCGCGCTGGCCTGCCTTGCGCCCTTCGTGCTCGGTACGATCCGTGCGCAGCGCCAGGCGCTCTTTCGCGCCCGCTGGCTCATCCTCGCCTGCGGAGCCTTCGGCATCGCAGGCTATAATGCGCTCGGCTACGTCGCCCTGCAGAGCGCGCCGGCGGCCAGCGTCGCCTTCCTCAACTCGACGCTGCCCCTGATGGTGCCGCTCGCGGCCTTCCTGCTCGGGGTCGAGCGCGTCTCGGCGCGCACGCTCGCGGGCATCGCCATCTCCTTCCTGGGCGTGGCCTGGATCGTCGCGCGCGGCGAGCCGTCGACGCTGTCGCGTCTGGGCTTCGGCGGCGGCGAGCCCTTGGTGCTGGTCGCCGTCGCCAACTACGCCGTCTATTCGGTGCTGCTGCGCCGCCGCCCCGCCGATCTCGATCCGCTCGCCTTCCTGGCAGCGACGATGGTGGCGGGACTTTTCGTGCTGCTGCCGTTCTGGGTCTGGGAGCTGGCGCAGGGCGCCACGATCCCCACCGCGTCCGGCCCGCTCGCCGCCGTGCTCTACATCGGCATCTTCGCCTCGCTGCTGGCCTTCGTCATCTGGAACCGCTGCGTCGCGACGCTGGGGCCGAGCGTCACTGGCGCCTCCTTCCATCTCGTCGCCCTATTCACCGCGGTGCTCGCCTTCCTCCTGCTGGGCGAGCCGGTGCGCCCGTTCCATCTCGCTGGTGCGGCGCTGATCCTCTGCGGTTTCGGCCTCGCGGCCTTCAGCGGGCGCCCTTCCGTCTCCCGTTCCTCCGGAGCTCTCAAGCCATGACCGTGTTTTCGCATGAAGCCTTCGCCGATCACGAGCAGGTGGTGTTCGTCTGCGACGCAGCAACCGGGTTGAAGGCGCTGATCGCGATCCACGACACCTCGCTCGGCCCTGCGCTCGGCGGCTGCCGCATGTATCCCTATGCCGACGAGCAGGCGGCCTTGCGCGACGTGCTGAGGCTCTCGCACGGAATGACCTACAAGGCCGCGGCCGCGGGGCTCGATCTCGGCGGCGGCAAGGCGGTCATCATCGGCGATCCGCGCCGGCAGAAGACGCCCGAGCTCCTGCAGGCCATGGGCCGGGCGGTCGAGCGGCTCGGCGGGCGCTACATCACGGCCGAGGATGTCGGCACCTCGGTGGCCGATTTCGCCGAGGTTCGCAGGACGACCGGCCATGTCGTCGGCCTGCCCACCGAACTCGGCGGCAGCGGAGACCCGTCGCCGACCACCGCGCTTGGCGTCTTCCACGGCCTGAACACGGCCGCGCGGCACCGTTGGGGCGCGACGCGCCTGTCCGGCTGCGCGGTCGCCGTCCAGGGGTTGGGCAATGTCGGCTGGCATCTCTGCCAGTTACTGCATGAGGCAGGGGCGTCGCTCACGATCAGCGACCTCGATGAGAGCCGCGTTGCGAAGGCCGTCGCGGCATTCGCGGCCTGCGCCGTGGCCCCCGAGGCGATCTATGCGGCTGAGGTCGACATATTCGCCCCTTGCGCGATGGGCGCCGTGCTGGACGATACGAGCATCGCCCGGCTGCGCTGCGGCATTGTCGGTGGCGCTGCGAACAACCAGCTCGCCCGCGAGGACCATGGCGAGCAGTTGCGCGCCCGCGGCATCCTTTATGCACCCGATTTCGTGATCAATGCCGGTGGCATGATCCGCGTTGCCTCGGAGCGCACGGGCTACGACCAGGATTTCGTCGATCGCGGCGTCGAGGGTATCGGCCGCACGCTGCAGGCGATATTCGAGAGCGCGGAGGCTGCCGGCGTGCCCACCCAGACGGCCGCCCTGCGCCATGCGCGAGCCCGGCTCGCCCGCGCCCGTGGCGGGCATGCTTTGGCAGCCTGAGCCGATGAGCGCGACCGTCTCACTGCTGGAAGAGCTGGTCGGCTTCGACACCACGTCGAGCCGATCGAACCTGGCTCTCGTCGGCCGCGTCGCCGACCGCTTCGACGGCCTCGGCGCCCGCATCCGGCTCAGCCATGACGACGACCGCACCAAGGCGAACATCCTCGCCAGCTTCGGGCCGCAGGTGCCGGGCGGTATCGTGCTGTCCGGGCATACCGACGTCGTTCCGGTCGCCGACCAGGCTTGGTCATCCGATCCGTTTCGCCTGATCGAGCGCGACGGCAGGTTGTACGGCCGCGGAGCCACCGACATGAAAGGCTTCGTCGCAGCTTGCCTGTCGGCGGCCGGCGGTCTGGCGGCGTCCGGTCTTGCCCGGCCGGTCCATATCGCCTTGTCCTATGACGAGGAGGTCGGCTGCCTCGGGGTTCCGCGCCTCATCGACGATCTGTTGGCCCATGAGGAGAAGCCGGCGCTCGCGATCATCGGCGAGCCGACCGGCATGCGGATCGGCGACCGCCACCGCGGCTTCCTCGGCTTCCGCGTGCGTTTCGAAGGGCGAGCCGCGCACTCCAGCGACCCCGGCGCCGGCGCGAGCGCGATCTATCCCGCAGCCGACTTCATCCGCTTCCTGCGGACCATCGGGCATCGCACGGGCGTCGGCGTCGATGGGACGACGATCAATGTCGGCCGGATCGAGGGGGGCACGGCGATCAACATCGTGCCATCCGCCTGCGAGGTGGTCTGGGAATTCCGGCCGGTCACGGCGACCGACGCCGCCGAGGTCGAAGCCCTTGTCCGCGCCTATCTCATGCGTGCGGTGCCGGACGATGTCCGCCTGTCGATAGCGCGGGACATCCACGTGCCGCCGCTGTCGACGCAGAACGAAGGGGCCGCGCTTGCGGTCGCGACAGCACTGGGGGGAATCGCCCCGCCCTTCCCGATGCCTTTCGGCACGGAGGCCGGCTTCTTCCAGTCGGCCGGCATCCCGGCCGTCGTGTGCGGCCCAGGCTCGATCGAACAAGCACATCAGCCCGACGAATGGATAGCGCAGGCCGAACTCGATGCAGCCGACTCCTTTCTCGCCCGCCTTATCGACTGGGCTAGCCGACGAGAAGCCTGAAAGCCCGTGGCCTCGACGCCAGGGCCTGTTCCAACGAGGGGATCACCATGACAGAGCTTGCAGCCACCCATACCGTTTCCGAACGAGACGCAGCCGCCAGAACTGACACGTTTTCGAGCCTGCGAGCCGTGATCGCCGCGGTCGTCGGCAACACGCTGGAGTGGTACGACTTCGCAGTCTACGGCTTCTTCGCGCTCACGCTCGCCAAACTGTTCTTTCCTGCAGGCGACGCGACGGTTTCGCTGCTGCTGACCGTCGCCACCTTTGGCGTCGGCTTCGTGATGCGCCCGGTCGGCGCGCTCGTGCTGGGAACGCTCGCCGACCGGCGCGGCCGCAAGGCCGCGCTCTCGCTGACGATCCTGCTGATGGCACTGGGCACGGCCATGATCGGCTTCGCGCCGACCTATGCGACGGCCGGAGCCTGGGCACCGGCCATCATCGTGCTCGCGCGGCTGGTCCAGGGCTTCTCCGCCGGCGGCGAGATCGGCGGCGCGACCGCCTTCCTGGTCGAGCATGCACCTCCGGAACGCCGCGGCCTCTATGCGAGCTGGCAGCAGGCGAGCCAGGCCGGTGCCCTGCTGCTGGGCTCCTTGACCGGCGCGCTGCTCACCGGCCTCCTCCCGCAAGCGGAGCTTGAGGCCTGGGGCTGGCGCGTGCCGTTCCTGATGGGGCTGCTGATCGCGCCGGTCGGTCTCTATATCCGCTCCCGCGTCGACGAGACTGAGGCCTTCAAGGCGATCCTGCGCGAGCGCGCCGCGCGGCCCGAGGCCACCTTCTCACCGCTGCGCGACACGCTCGGGCAGCACCGCGTCGCGGTGATCACCGGGATTGGCATCACCATCGCCTGGACGGTCTGCACGTACTTCTTCCTGGTCACCATGCCGACCTATGCGGTGCGCCAGCTCGGCGTGCCGCAAAGCGCGAGCCTTCTCGCCAACAGCGTCGGCCTCGTCGTGATCGTCATGCTGGCCCCGGTGTTCGGCGCCTGGTCGGACAGGATCGGCAGGCGCCCGATCATGCTGGGATCCGCGCTGGGGCTGCTTCTGCTGAGTTGGCCGCTGCTACTTTGGCTGACGAGCCAGCCCGGAGCGCTCAACCTCATGCTCGCGCAGATCGTCTTTGCCCTCCTGATCGCAGGCTTCAGCGGCCCCGCGCCGGCTGCGATGGCGGAGCTCTACCCACCCGCCATGCGCTCGACCGGCCTGTCCATCGCCTACAATCTCGCGGTTACCGTCTTCGGCGGCTTCGCGCCCTTCATCACGACCTGGCTGATCGCCCGGACTGGCAGCGCTCTCGCACCGGCCTGGTACGTGATGCTGGCGGCAGCCATGAGCCTCACAGCCTTGATCGCAGGCCGCAACCTGCTGAAGGCGGCCTTCGGCCGGTGATCGGAACCGGCGCTGCCAGTCCCACGGCAGTTGACGGAGGCAGCAGCGCCGCAAGCCCGGTAGCCAATCGCAGCAAGATTGCCGGCGGGAGGCAGAGCATATGACAGCGTGTGACTCAGCCGAGATGGCTGCTCGCCAAGAGCGCAAAACCCGGGGAACGCCGCAGACTGGGCCCGGACCGGCCTTTTCGCGCGGCGCTCCTGAAGGATCGACAAGCCGCAATACCGGAAACACGGCGCGTCAACGTCGATCCGGTCCTTCGATGTCAGCAAACGCCCGCCGCGGCCTCGGCCGCGCGCGGCAGGCGGTTCTTCCTGCAGCAGGAAACGTTCAGAGCAATTTAAGATCGCCGGCTGCGGTCTTGCCGCGTTCGGTCTTCAGCTCGAAAGAAACCTTCTGCCCTTCCGTCAGCGTCATCATACCGGCTTCCTTCACGGCAGTAATATGGACGAACACGTCCTTGCCGCCTTCCTCCGGTTGAATGAAGCCATACCCCTTTTCAGTATTGAACCATTTTACGGTTCCGGTCGCCATCGCCACATCCCTCGAAGCCGCGCCCACCGCCCTCCGCGCCATGTCGCGGAAGCCGGCAACAGAAGGATTCACCGAAAACCGAAACTTGTCGAGATTAAACACGGTTCAGACGAATCAAATAATCGTTCAAGACCTGACCACGACGAATTGTGTCGTTGCTGCAGCACGGGACGATCCACCGAGGTAAATTTCCACCTCGCCCGGGTCGACGACGTAACGTCCCTGTTCGTCATGGGCCCCGAGGTCCGAGATCTCCAGCTTGAATCGCACGGTTTTCGTCTCTCCGGCCGCAATCATGACCTTCTCGAAGCCTTTGAGCTCGCGCACCGGCCGCGAAAGGCTCGCGACGGGCTGGCGGATATAGAGCTGCACCACTTCCTGCCCGTCGCGCGCACCCGTATTGGTGACGTCGACGGCGACCTCGACGGAGCCGCCGAGCCGCACCGACGAGGCCGAAACGCGCGGATTGGTATAGGCGAAGTGGCTGTAGGAAAGCCCATAGCCGAAGGGGTAGAGCGGCTCGGCGCGCTCGTCCATGTAGATGGACGCGTAACGCTCGCCCGGTTTTTCCGGCCGGCCGGTCGGAAGCTGCCCGTAATAGACCGGGATCTGGCCGACCGAGCGCGGGAAGCTCATCGGCACCCGCCCCGACGGATTGTAGCGGCCGGTCAGGATGTCCGCTATCGCGGTCCGCCCCTCCGTGCTGCCATGGAAGGTCTGCAGGATCGCGCCGACATGCTCGCTCGCCCAGGTCAGGATGAGCGGCCGGGCCGTCGCCAGCACCAGAACCACCGGCTTGCCGGTCTTGACCAGCGCCTCGAGCAGTTCCTGCTGCACCCCCGGCAGCCCAAGCTTGGTGCGTGAGGCCGCCTCGCCGATGAATTCGCAATCTTCCCCGAGCATCGCGAGCACGAGATCGCTTTCGGCGGCGGCGCGGATCGCAGCCTCCTTGTCGGCGAATTCCGTGCCGCAATTCTTGGTGAAGGCAGGCTGATAGGTAACCGAGACCTCCTTCGGCAACCGCTCGCGCAGTGCGTCCGGCAGAGGCGTGATGACCCGCCGGCCCAGTCCGGCGGGATCGGTCCAGACCCGCTCGTCTTCCGGCACCGCCATCGCACCGATAACCGCGACCGACTTCACCGTGTCGCGAACCGGCAGCGTCTCGTCGGCGTTCTTGAGCAGGATCGCGCCTTCGCGTGCCGCCTGCAGTGCGACCTCACGGGCGGCCGGCATCTGCATCTGGCGCGGTGCGGCGGCCGGATCGACATCGGGCCTCTCGAACAGGCCGAGATGGAACTTGACGCGCAGCACCCGCCGCACCGCCTCGTTCACCGCCTTCATCGGCACGCGGCCGGCACGTACCTCGTCGGCGAGGTGCTTGTGGTAGACGTCGCCCATCATGTCCATGTCGATTCCCGCCAGGAGCGCCTTGCGGGCCGCCTCGGCATCGTCGCGCGCGATGCCGTGCAGCCGGAGCTCGGAGATCGAGCCGAAATCGGAGGTGACGAAGCCGCGGAAACCCCAGCGACCGCGCAGCAGGTCGGTCAGCATGGCGCGATGCGCCGTCGTCGGCATGCCGTTCAGCGCCGTGAAAGCCGCCATCGCCGTCATGGCTCCGGCCTCGAAGGCAGCCTTGAACGGCGGCAGATGCAGGTCGAAGAGCTGGCTCGTCGGAATCCAGGTCGCGTTGTAGTCGCGCCCCGCCTCGACGGCGCCATAGCCGACGAAGTGCTTCGGCGTCGTCGCCACCCCTCCGCGCTGGTAGCCGCGCGTACGCGCAGCCGCGACGACGGCACCGAGATAGGCGTCCTCGCCCGCTCCCTCGAGAGCACGGCCCCAGCGCGGATCGCGCGAGATGTCGACCATCGGCGCGAAGGTCCAGTTGATGCCGGCGGCCGAGGCCTCCCGCCCCGTCCAGTAGGCCGCCTGCTCGATCAATTCCGGATTCCAGCTCGAAGCCTGTCCGAGCGGCAACGGAAAATAGGTCGAGAAGCCATGGACCGCGTCGAGCCCGATGATCAGCGGGATCTTCAACCGGCTCTCGCGCGCGGCCTTCTGCACCGCCAGAACCTCGGCCGGCACGACGAAGTTCATCACCGCGCCCATGTCGCCGCTGCGGACCTGGTTGATGTCGAAGCCTTCGCCCCGCCCCGACAGGTGGAGCTGGCCGACCTTCTCCTCAAGCGTCATTCGCGCAATCAGCGCATCGACCTTGCGTTCGATCGCGCGCGCCTCGCGTCCGGTTTTCCAGGCGACGGGCTGCTGTGCCCATGCGGTGCCGGCCGGGATCAGCAGCAACAGGGCGGCGAGGAGCCGCAGAAGCATCGGGGGCATCTCTCCGAAGAATACGGGAAGTAGGAGAAGTCCGCGCCTCACTGAATGGTTCCCCGCCTCCTGGCTCGTCCATTGCATAGCCTCTGGCGCTCGCAGCCTCCAGCCGATACAGGGCTCGCCATGTCCCAGACCGCCGTCGCCGCCATGCCGCAGCAGCACCGTCTCTACGAAGATCTGCTCGCCCTTCCTCTGGGCACGCTCATGATCAGCATCGGCATCGTGCTCTTTGCCAAGGCGACGCTGCTGACGGGCGGCGCGGCCGGGCTCGCCCTGCTGCTGCAATTCGCCACGGGCGCCGATTTCAGCCTGGTCTTCTTCGTCATCAATCTGCCCTTCTACTGGCTCGCCTTCCGGCGGATGGGCTTTGCCTTCACGCTGCGTACGATCGCTGCCGTTGCGCTGATCTCGCTCTTCGTCTGGGCGACCCCGGGCTGGTTCCGGATCGAGGCGGTAGCGCCGCTCTATGCAGCCATCGCCGGTGGCGTCGCGATGGGGCTCGGCCTGCTGGCATTGGCGCGCCACCGCACCGCCATCGGCGGGGTCAACATCCTCGCGCTCTACATGCAGGAGCGCCATGGCCTGCGCGCCGGCTTGGTCCAGCTCGGCATCGACGCGGGGATCTTCGCGGCCGCCCTTTTCGTGCTTCCGCCGGACAAGGTCGCCCTGTCGCTGGTCGGCACGCTCGTGCTCAACGCCATCCTGGCGATGAATCACAAGCCGGGCCGCTACATGGCGATCTCCTGATGGAAGGCCCTCCTACTGCTCGGAGAGGTTGCGCCCTGACCATCGGCATGCGAGTCAGCCGAAGCAGCTGACGGGAAGCGAACGGCGAGACGAGACCATGGCCCAGCCTCTGACCATCGAAGACCTGCGCCTCCTGGCCAAGCGCCGCGTCCCGCGCATGTTCTACGACTACGCCGATTCCGGCGCCTGGACCGAGAGCACCTATCGCGCGAACGAGACCGACTTCGCCAAGATCAAGCTGCGCCAGCGCGTCGCCGTCGACATGACCAATCGCTCGCTGGCATCCGAGATGATCGGCCAGCCGGTCTCGATGCCGGTCGCGCTCGCCCCCACCGGCCTCACCGGCATGCAGCACGCTGATGGCGAGATCCTCGCGGCCCGCGCCGCTGCCAAGGCCGGCGTGCCCTTCACCCTCTCGACCATGAGCATCTGCTCGATCGAGGACGTGGCGAACCACACCCAGGCGCCGTTCTGGTTCCAGCTTTATGTGATGAAGGACCGCGACTTCATCTCCCGCCTGATCCAGCGTGCCAAGGCCGCCGGCTGTTCGGCGCTGGTCCTGACGCTCGACCTGCAGATCCTCGGCCAGCGCCACAAGGACATCCGCAACGGCCTCTCCGCCCCGCCGAAGCCGACCATCGCCAACCTGATCAACCTCGCCTTCAAGCCGCTCTGGTGCCTGAAGATGCTGGACACGCCGCGCCGGCAGTTCGGCAACATCGTCGGCCACGTCACCGGCGTCGCCGACATGTCCTCGCTCTCCAACTGGACCGCCAGCCAGTTCGATCCGAAGCTCAACTGGGACGACGTCCAGTGGATCAAGGATCAATGGGGCGGCAAGCTGATCCTCAAGGGCATCCTCGACCCGGAGGACGCCGAGATGGCGGCCAAGAGCGGCGCCGATGCGCTGATCGTCTCGAACCATGGCGGCCGCCAGTTGGACGGCGCCCTGTCCTCGATAGAAGCCCTCCCCGGCATCGTCGAGCAGGTCGGCAACCGCATCGAAGTTCTGTTCGACGGCGGCATCCGCTCGGGTCAGGACGTACTGAAGGCGGTCGCGCTCGGCGCCAAGGGCACCTTCATCGGCCGCGCCTTCCTCTACGGGCTCGGCGCCATGGGCGAGCAGGGCGTCACCGCCGCGCTCGACATCATCCGCAAGGAACTCGACGTCACCATGGCCCTTTGCGGCAAGCGTGACATCAGGGATGTCGATGCGAGCATCCTTGTCGGCGGCAAGCCGACAGTTTGATCTACCGCGCGGAGACCCTACCCTGAGACCCCTGGCCTACAACCCGGGCGGGACCGCGCCGGCGGACCTGCCCGCAGCGCCTCGCTCGAGCCTCCCGCAGCGACTATTCGCCGGCCCATCCTTCGCAGACCGTCTGGCGGCCGCTGGTAACCGGCCGGCCGGCTTCGACTATCTGCGCCTCCTGCTCTCGACGCTCGTCATCGTCACCCATGCGGTGGGTGTGGCCTACGGCGTCGGCGAAACGTTTCGGATTTTCGGCGGAGCGCTGCGTCCGGCGGTGGCCCTGATCCTGCCGATGTTCTTCGCATTGAGCGGCTTTCTCGTCGCCGGCAGCCTCGAACGCTGCCGGTCGCTGATCTCGTTCCTCGGGCTGCGGCTGCTCCGGCTGGTCCCGGCCCTTGCCGTGGAGACCTTTGCGGCAGCCATCGTCATCGGCGCGATCTTCACGACGCTGCCGCTGAAGGAGTATTTCGCCAGCCCGCTCTTCCGGCAGTATTTCCTGAACATCCTCGGCGTCGTCCAGTTTCTCCTGCCGGGCGTGTTTCTGGACAATCCGTGGCCGGGACTGGTCAACGGCCAGCTCTGGACCCTGCCATGGGAGCTGTACTGCTACCTGATCATCGCCGGCATCACGGCAATCGGGCTGTCGCGCCGGGAGGATCGCGCTCTTGCAACGATCCTCGTCGTCCACGCCGTCATTTTCGTCATCTATGTCCTGATCAGGCGTCAACAGCCGGGCGTCACCGTCTCGGGGCCCGTGCTGATCCTCTGTTTTCTCTACGGCATCGGCTTCTATCTGTTCCGGAACCGGATCGTGTGGAGCAAGGCGCTGTTCGCGCTGTCCCTCGCAGCGACGCTGCTGGGGTTGAGCTTCCCGGGCGGCGACTATCTGATCGCCCTGCCCTGCGCCTATCTGACTGCCTTCATCGGGCTGACCCGGCCGCGCCGCGTCTGGCTGGTCTCGTCGGGCGACTATTCCTATGGCCTGTTCCTCTACGGCTTCCCGATCCAGCAGGCCGTGGTCGCCAGCTTCGGCGCGGGAGGACAGTCCTGGTGGGCCAATGCTGCCATCTCCTGGTGCCTGGCATTCGCCCTCGCCTTCCTCTCCTGGCACCTCGTCGAAAAAAACGCGATGAAGCTGCGCCCGCGGCTCCTCGCCACCGAAACAAATCTGCTCGCGCGCCTGCCGGGGCCCGATGTCTTCGCCGGATGGCTCCGCTCTCGCCGCGTCATCACCGCCTTTGCCGTAGTGCTCATCGCCGCCGCGGCAGCCGGCACCTATCTCGCGTTGCGCAAACCGGCCGAGAACTTCCCGCTTCTGGCGAGGCTCGCGGTCATCAACGCCCAGATCGGCGAAGCCGACGCGGATTATGTTTTCATAGCCGGCGACTCCAACGCCGAGATGATCAACTCCACCCATCGCCTCTGCGGCCGCAACGTCGTCAACGCCGGTATCAGCGGCGCCAAGATGACGGATATGAACGGCCATTGGGCGAAGTTCGCTTTTACGAAGAAGCCAAGCAAAATCGTCATCCTAGTCGGCACCAACGACCTGCATCGCAAGCGTAATCCCACTCAGCCGAAGTACCTCGACGCATTCGAACGCAACACAGACCGGCTCATCGCCAGCGCGGCCGCGCTGTCCGCGAAGGTCTTCGTCGCCGCCGTTCCCCCCGCCGAGCCCTCGATGATCAAATATTATGAGCCGGCGGCGGTCGTCGCCCTGTCGGAGCGGCTGAAGCGGGCCTGCGGTCGCAACGCCTGCACCTTCATCGACCCCTTCGCCGGCACCCGCGACGGAGCCGTGGGCCTCGCCAAGCCGGACAGCACCCATGACGGCATTCACGTGCGGTCGTACCGGGAGGCCATGACGTCGGTCGAAGCCGAAATCTGCGGCTGATCGCCCGCTTTCGAAGCAGGCCCAAAAGCCTCGGATGGCCCCTCCTTCGAGGAGCCGGCCAGTCGGCGCCGCGCCGCCTCCCCAAAAGCAAAGCCCGCCGGCGACCGGAGGCGCATCGGCGGGCTCGACGGAAGGCAGCGGCAGGACGAGAGCGCCGCATCGCGCGGCGCCCTCGCGAAAGCTCAGCGCGTGAACTTCTTGTACTGGATGCGCTTCGGAATGGTGGAGTCGATGCCGAGGCGGCGCTTCTTGTCCTCCTCGTACTCGGCGAAATTGCCCTCGAACCACTCGACATGGCTGTCGCCCTCGAAGGCGAGGATGTGGGTCGCGATGCGGTCGAGGAACCAGCGATCGTGGCTGATGATCACGGCGCAGCCGGCGTAGTCCTCCAGCGCCTCTTCCAGCGCCCGCAGCGTATCGACGTCGAGGTCGTTGGTCGGCTCGTCGAGCAGGAGGACGTTGGCGCCCGATTTCAGCATCTTGGCGAGGTGGACGCGGTTGCGCTCGCCGCCCGAGAGCGAGCCGACCTTCTTCTGCTGGTCGCCGCCCTTGAAGTTGAAGGCCGAGCAATAGGCCCGCGAATTGATCTCTTTCTTGCCGAGATAGATGATGTCGTTGCCGCCCGAGATTTCCTCCCAGACGTTCTTCTTGTCGTCGAGCGAGTCGCGGCTCTGGTCGACATAGCCGAGCTGGACGCTCTCGCCGATCTTGATCGTGCCGGCATCGGGCTTCTCGACCCCGGTGATCATCTTGAACAGCGTCGTCTTGCCGGCGCCGTTGGGACCGATGACGCCGACGATGCCGCCCGGCGGCAGCTTGAAGGATAGGCCGTCGATCAGGAGCTTGTCCTGGAAGCCCTTCGACAGGTCCTCGAAATCAACGACGTTGTTGCCGAGCCGCTCGGCGATCGGGATGATGATCTGGGCGGTGTCCGGCCCCTTGTTCGAGGCCTTCTGCACCAGTTCGTCATAGCGCTGGATGCGGGCCTTGCTCTTGGCCTGCCGCGCCTTCGGCGAGGCCGCCATCCACTCAGCCTCGCGCTCCAGGGTCTTCTGGCGCGACACGTCCTCGCGGCCTTCCTGGGCGAGGCGCTTCTGCTTCTGCACCGACCAGGCCGAGTAATTGCCCTCATAGGGAATGCCCTGGCCGCGATCGAGCTCAAGAATCCAGCTCGTGACGTTGTCGAGGAAGTAGCGATCGTGAGTGACGATCAGAATCGCGCCCGGATACGTCCGCAGGTGGCCTTCGAGCCAGGCGGTGGTCTCGGCATCGAGATGGTTGGTCGGCTCGTCGAGCAGCAGCAGTTCCGGCTGCTCCAGCAGGAGCTTGCACATGGCGACGCGGCGGCGCTCGCCGCCCGAGAGCTTGTCGACCTGCCAGTCATCCGGCGGGCAGCGCAGCGCGTCCATCGCCTGGTCGACCTTGGAATCGAGATCCCATAGGCCCTTGGCCTCGATCTCGTCCTGGAGATTGGTCATCTCGTCGGCGGTCTCGTCCGAATAATTCATGGCGAGTTCGTTGTAGCGATCGAGGATCGCCTTCTGCGGCGCGACGCCGAGCATGACGTTCTCGCGGACGGTCAGCTCCTCAGCCAGCTTCGGCTCCTGCGGCAGGTAGCCGACGCGCGCGCCCTCGGCGACCCAGGCCTCGCCGGTCCACTCCTTGTCGAAGCCCGCCATAATCTTGAGCAGGGTCGACTTACCGGCGCCGTTGACGCCGAGCACGCCGATCTTGGCGTCCGGGTAAAAGGACAGGTGGATGTCCTTCAGCACCTGCTTGCCGCCCGGATAGGTCTTGGACAGGCCACGCATATGGTAGATGAACTGGCGGGACATGAGGCGAGCGGGCTCCGCTTTCAGGCGCTTGGCGACGGGATGTCGGGAAATCTGGCCGCTATGTAGCGAGCGGCCGCGCCCGCCGCAACCGCATCGGGCGATTGCGGCGGCTGCGCGTGTCCTGAACAATGGACCGACTGCGGCCGGGACTCGATCCGAGATGTCAGATTACGATGGCAAGGCGATGATCGAGCTGCGGCTGCGCGACGGCGCGCAGCTCTTCAACAGCCTCGACCCTTTCCCCTTTCGCGAGGGCGACCTCGCGGCCGAGGCCGAGGGGTATATTCTCGATTGGGCGCGCGACCTGCCAAAGGACAAGCCGATCGCAATCGTGATCCATCTCGAAAAGCCCGATGCTCCCGACAAGCCGCTGCCGGACCTCGCCACCGCCATCACCCGCTGGTTCGCAGGCCGGGCGAGCGCCGAAACCCGCGCATTGCACGAGCTTTTCCACGACGGCCGCCTCGCCTTGATGATTGGTTTTGCCGGGCTCGCCGCCTGCCTGTCCCTCAGCTGGCTGCTGACCCAGGACAGTGAAGGCCCGTTCGCGCGCGTCTTCCGGGAAAGCCTGATCATCATCGGCTGGGTGGTGATCTGGCGCCCGGCCGAAATGTTTCTCTACGACTGGGTGCCGATCCTGCGCCGCAGAAAGCTCTACCGCCGCCTCGCCGAGGCGAATGTCGAAGTCAGATTGCCCGAGCAGTGAAATGCGTATGGCGGGCCGCGTCTCGGCGCCAGTTCACAAAACCGCCAGAGCGCTTCCAACGGCCCGCCATTTGCCTGATCGTCGCCGGAAAAGGGAAAGCAGGAGCGTGCGATGAATCTGTCGAGCCCCTTCGCAGCACTGGCATTCGTTGTCGCCGCTCTAGCCGGTTTCATCTCCTCGCCCACCCGCGCCCAATCCGGCGAGCCGGGCTGCCGCCCGGAGATGGCGCGCCTTGGCCTGCCGATCCAGCGCGTGCAACTGGCCAAGGACGAGGTGCGGCTGACCTTCGTCGGCCATGCCACCTTCCTGATCGAGACGCCCGGCGGGGTGAAGATCGCGACCGACTACAACGACTATGTCCGTCCGCCGGTGACGCCCGACATCGCCACGATGAACAAGGCGCATGCAACCCACTACTCGAACCATCCCGACCCCGGCATCAAGCAGGTGCTGCGCGGCTGGGACCCGGACGGCAAGGGCGCCGCTCATCATGACGTTACGCTGGGCGACGTCCGCGTGCGCAATGTGCCGACCAATATCAGGACCTATGACGGCGGCACCGATTACGACGGCAACTCGATCTTCGTCTTCGAGATCGGCGATCTCTGCATCGCCCATCTCGGCCATCTGCATCACCCGCTCGAACCCGGTCATCTGCGCGCGCTCGGCCGGGTCGATGTCGTGCTCTTCCCGGTCGATGGCAGCTATACACTTGACCAGGAGGGCATGATCGAGGTGTTGAAATCCCTGCAGGCCAAGGTCATGATCCCGATGCATTTCTTCGGCGGCGGTACGCTGAACCGCTTCCTTGCCCGCACGCAGGATCTCTGGCCGGCCGAGCGGCGCGAGCAGCCGGCGATCACGTTGAGCAAGGCCACATTGCCGGCGACGCCCACCGTGATCGTCCTGCCCGGACATTAGCTCTGGGCGTCAGGTGTTCACGCCACCATCCACTGCAAAGCCCGCGCCGGTGATGAAGCGCCCTTCCTCGCTGGCGAGATAGGCCACGGCTCCGGCGATATCCTCCGGCCTGCCATAAGCGGGAATGGCCATGCGCGCGAGCTGCGCCTCGGCACGCGGGCCGCTGGCCGGATTCATGTCGGTATCGGTCGAGCCGGGATGGACGATATTGACGGTGATACCGCGCGGGCCGAGATCGCGCGCCAGGCCCTTGGTGAAACCGATCAGCGCCGCCTTGCTCATCGCGTAGAGCGTCACGTTGGGTTCGACCACTCTATCGGCGAGGCAGGAGCCGATCGAGATGATCCGGCCGCCCTTGCCGAGATGCGCGGCCGCGGCCTGCGAGGCCAGCACCACCGAGCGGATATTGACCGCAAGGGTCGCGTCGATGTCGGCAAGGCTCCATTCCGCGACCGGGCCGCCGCGATAGATGCCGGCATTGTTGACGAGGATGTCGAGGCCGCCCAGCGCCTTCGCCGCCTCGTCGACCGAGCGCTTCACGGCGGCGGGATCGGCACTGTCTGCGGCGATGGCGACGCCCCTGCGCCCGAGCGCCTCGACCGCCTTTACGACCTCGGCCGCCTTGTCGGCGGAACGTTCATAGGTCAGCGCGACATCGGCCCCCTCGCTTGCCAGCCGCCGGGCGATGGCGGCGCCAATTCCACGGCTGCCACCGGTGACGAGGGCGCGCTTTCCAGCAAGGCGGGACATGGCAAACTCCATTTATGTGATGATCGATACATAAATAGGTGACGCGCTTGCCTCATGACGTCAAGAGAAATATATAACGACCGACACAGAAATTTCGGAGATGGAATGGCGATGGCGGAGCGAGGGCGCCCGCGCAGCTTCGACCGGCAGTTCGCGCTGCAGCGCGCCATGGAGGTGTTCTGGGATCGCGGCTATCAGGCGGCGTCGATGAGCGACCTCACCGGGGCGATGGGCATCAATTCGCCGAGTCTCTACGCCGCTTTCGGCAGCAAGGAAGAGCTCTATCGCGAGGCCATCGCCCATTTCGCCGCGACGGAGAGCGACGACATTCTCAGCCCTTTGCAGCACGCGCCGACCGCGCGTGCGGCGATAGAGGGTTATCTCATGGCCAGCGCCGCGACCTTCACCCGCCCCGGCCGTCCACCCGGCTGCATGGTCGTGCTCTCGGCGGTCAACGCGGTCGGCGTCGGCGAGGAAACCAGCCGCATTCTGCGGGAAATGCGGGCCGGCAGCGTCACCATGATCGAGGAGCGGCTGATCCGTGCGGTCGCGGAAGGCGAGTTGCCCGCTTCGCTCGATCTGCGGGCCCTTGCCAGCTACTACGTCACCGTCCAGCAGGGCATGTCGATCCAGGCCCGCGACGGCGCCTCGCGCGCGATGCTGGAAGCGATCGTGCAGGGCGCCATGGCGGCATGGGATAGCCTGACGCGGCCGCGTGCTGCTGCCTCAGCATTCGCGTTAACGCCTCGCTGAGGCTGATCCGAAGCTTCGCTTGCCCTTGCGGCAGATCGCGACATCCTGCCGGCAACCGGGAGATCGCCCATGCGCCGCGTCGCCGCCGCCGCCTGCCTGTTCGCCGCCGCCACCTTCCTGCCCGTTCAGGCGGAAGCCGCCGGGTTCCGCGGCGGGCGCGGCAGCGCCGCCACCAAGACCAGCCGCAGCGTTGTCATCGTCCCTGGTGCAGCCGCCGCCAATCGCGCTCAGGCTGCGGAGACCGGAAAGCCCGAGCGGGTGCCCTTCCCGCCTTCCGACACGCCGCGCGAGGAACCCGTTCTGCTGCGCCTGACCGCCAATGAAGGCAACCAGAAGCCCTGGTGCCGGACCGAGGTGGTCGTCGGCGGCTTCTGCATCCTGAACTGAGCCCCGCCCTCAGGACTCCCCACCGATATCGTCGGGCAGATTCGCCGGGATCTGGCCGGGCCGCTTCGGCTTGGTCAGCGGCGTCGGGACTGGCGCGTTGTTCCTGAGCAACTCCCGTCCGGAGTAGAGATCGCCTGCCAACTGCAGGTCGAAACGCTCATCGTCGCGCCGGCGCACATCAGCCTCGATCGCCTCGGCCTCGTCTTCGGGAACGCCGAGGCATTTCAGCAGGGCCGTGCCGAAGACCATCGCCGATTCGAAGGTTTCCCGTATCTGATACTCGACGCCGGCATGGACAAGATCGAGCGCGTGCCCCCGATCATAGGCCCGCACGAACAACTTGGCGTGCCCGAACTCGGCCTGCGCCAGCCGCACGATCGCATCCGTAGTCTGCTGCCGGTCGACGCAGACCACGATCACCTCGGCCCGCTCGGCGCCGGCGGCTTGCAAGATGTCGCGCCGGGTTCCGTCGCCGTAATAGAGCTTGAAACCGAACTGCGACGCGGCCCGGATCATCCCGACATCGAAATCGATGATCGAGACGCTGATGCCGCGGGCGAGCAGCGCCTGGCTCGCAACCTGGCCGAAACGGCCGAAGCCGACGATCAGCGCCTGCCCCTTGAGCCCGTCCGCCACCTCGATGCCGTCGAGATCGGTCGGTGCCGCAGGCATGAAGCGGTCGAGCGCCAGCGCAAGCAGTGGCGTCAGCGCCATCGAGATAATCACAGTGCCGCTCGCGATGGCGGTGGTGCGCGGATCGAAGATGCCGGCGGCGGCAGCCGCCGCATAGAGCACGAAGGCGAACTCGCCGCCTTGCGAGAACAGCGCGACGCGCGTGATCGCCTCGCGCCAATCCGAGCCGAAGAGCTTGGCGACGATGAAGATGCCGAGCGCCTTGACCGCCATGAAGCCGATGACGGCGGCCAGGACGAGGCGCCATTCGCGCGCCACGACGCCAAGATCGAGCGACATGCCGACGGCGAGGAAGAAGAGCCCGAGCAGGATGCCGCGGAACGGCTCGATATCCGCCTCCAGCTGATGCCGGAACGTGGATTCGGAAAGGAGCACCCCAGCGAGGAAGGCGCCCATTGCCATCGACAGGCCGCCGAGTTGCATGGCCAGCGCCGAGCCGAGCACGACGAGCAAGGCCGCGGCGGTCATGACCTCCCGCGCCTCGGCCGCCGCCAGCACGCGGAACATCGGGTTGAGCAGCCAGCGCCCGGCCGCGATCAGCCCGCCGAGCGCGCCTGCCGCGATGGCGAAAGAGACCCAGGCCTGCCCGCTGCCGCCCCGCTGCGGCGACAGCAGCGCCACGATCGCAAGCAGCGGCACGATGGCGAGATCTTCGAGCAGCAGGATCGAGACCGCCTTCTGGCCCTGCGGCGTCGAGGTCTCGCCGCGCTCGTTCAGCATCTGCATGACCACCGCGGTCGAGGACAGAACGAAGCCCATCGCCGCGATGAAGGCGACCTTGGGGCCGAGGCCGCCAGCCATGCCGAGCAGCGTGAGGAGGAAGCCGCAGGTCAGAACCTGCGCGATGCCGAGCCCGAAGATGCTGCTCCTGAGGCCCCAGAGCCGCGAGGGCTGCATTTCCAGCCCGATCACGAACAGGAACATCACCACGCCGAATTCGGCGATGTGGAGGATGCCTTCCGGGTTCGAGAACAGGCCGAGGCCGAAGGGGCCGATCACGATCCCCGCGCCGAAATAGCCGAGCACCGAGCCGAGCCCAAGCTTGCGGAAGATCGGCACGGCCACGACGCCGGCGCCGAGCAGCGCCACGACCTTGACGAGGTCGCTCGTCAATCCTGCCTCGGCAGCCATTCGCCTTCCCTTCGCGGCGGGCTCGACTGTGGCCCGCCGTTCAAACCTAGCGGGCGCGCCGAAGGTTCAACAAGGCGGTTGTTCGATTAGGACGCAGCGAGCCACGCGGGCACGCCCATCCGGTCGGTGTCAGCCCGCGCGGCTGGTCCGCCCTTCCAGCGGATAGGCCGGATCGGAATAGCCGGGCGTCGAGGGGTGGCCCGGGGGCACGAGGCCGTCGACTAGCGCCTCGTCCTCGCTGTCGAAACCCGCATCGACCGCCGCGAGATAGGCCTGCCATTGCTCGAAGGTGCGCGGCCCGGCGATCGCCGCCGTAACGAAGGCGTTGTTCAGCACCCAGCGCACCGCGAACTGGATCGGCGTCAGCCCCTTCTTAGCGGCATGCTCCTTCAGCGTCTGGGCGATGGCGAGGCTCTCCTCGCGCCATTCCGCCTGCATGATCCGCTTGTCGCCGCGGCCGGCGCGCGTGCCCTCTGGCGGCGCCTCACCGGGCGCGTATTTCGCCGTCAGCACGCCGCGCGCCAGCGGCGAATAGGAGGCGACGCCGAGCCCGAAATAGCCGCAGGCCGGCAGATGCTCGACCTCGGGCATGCGGTTCATCGCGTTGTAATAGGGCTGGCTGACGACCGGCCGGTCTATGCCGAGCTCGTCGCAGAGCCGGCAGATCTCGGCCAGCCGCCACGCCCGGTAGTTCGAGACGCCGAAATGCCGGATCTTGCCCTGGCGGACGAGATCGGCAATCGCGTGTACCGTCTCCTCCAACGGCGTCTGATGATCCTCCTTGTGGAGGTAATAGATGTCGATCGTCTCGGTGCCGAGCCGGCGCAGGCTGTCCTCGCAGGCGCGCATCATCCAGCGACGCGACAGCCCGCCGCTCATCGGCCCCGGCCCCATCGCACTCGCCACCTTAGTCGCCAGCACCCAGTCATGGCGATTGGGGGCGATGGCGCGGCCGGTGACCTCCTCCGAGCGCCCCTCATTGTAGACATCGGCCGTGTCGATGAAATTGATGCCGGCCTCGCGAGCATTGTCGACGATGCGGCGCGAGGTCGCCTCGTCGGTCGGTCCCCCGAACATCATCGTGCCCAGGCATAGCGGCGAGACCTTGAGGCCGGAACGGCCGAGGCGGCGATAATCCATGGCGGTGATCCTTCGGATGGGGAAGCGCCGAGCCTGCCGCAGCGCTACCCCCGACGCCAGAGCCGGCGGCGCAGGCGCGCCCTGCACGGCACGGCCAGCAGCAAGGAAACGCTTAATCTTTCGTGACAGGATGAGTCGTCGTCACATGGCAGCCAGATGAACCTCGCCCAGCTCGTCCAGAGCCAGACCTTTGCCACCCTGCTGCACGCGCTCGAATCGGCGGGTGAGCTGACGGCTGGCCGGACGGTGCAGGCCAGATTGCTCTCGCTGGAGACGGACGGAACGGCAACGGCGATGATCGGCGATAGCAAGGTCGCGCTCGTGCTGGCGGGCCCCCAGGCCAAGCAGGCGGAACTGCAGCCGGGAGCCACCCTGCTGCTGCGGCTGGACCCGCCCGAGCAAGCCGGCGGCGATCTGCGCGCCACCTTGGTCGAGGTGCGTCCGCCCACTACGTCGCCCGCCCCTCCGGCCGCCTCGCAGCCAACAGTCGCATTTCCGGCGCCCCGAACCGGCATGCCGCTGCCGTCCGCCAATACGCCGTCGATCGCTCCGGCACCGGCCGCGCCGCCTTTGCCGCCGGCCACCAGCCAGCCGCCGCTTTCAGGGCCGGCAGCCATTCCCGCCTATCCCACCGTTCCGTCCGCCGTCAGCCCGCTTGCCGCCCCTGCGTCGACAGCCGCACCCGGCATCGCCACGCAGCCCCGAGCGCCTGCGGCGCCGCCGCCAGTTGGCCCCGCCATTCCAAATCCCGCCACGGCGCGCAGTCTTGCCGGGCCGCTGCTCGGCTCCGTGCTGCAGACCCAGGACAGCCTCGCTCCGCTCTTCGCCAACCTGCGCGGCCTCGCGCAGGGTTCGATCGCGCTGACCTTGCCGAAGCCTCTGCTGGCGGCGATCGACCGCGTACTCGCCCAGGCGATACCGGCCGAGCGCCAGCCGGTCACGGCGCAGCGGCTGAAGGAGGCGTTCCAGAGCTCGGGTCTCTTCACGGAGGCTCGCCAGGCCATCGGAGCGCCCGCCCCGCGGCAAGGCGATCTCAAGACCGGCCTCCAGGCGCTGCGCGAGACGCTGCTGCCGATCATCGAGAGCCTGTCGCCCGGGCCGAAGGCGAGCCAGCCGGACCGCTCTGCCGCTGCGCTCGCACTCGACCGGCTCTCCGACAGCCCGCCGGGCGCCACGGCAGACAGCGCCAGCCGCACCGCTCCGCCGCGCCGCGATGGCCCGCTGCTGCCGCAGGCCGCCGCCGAGCCAACGCTTTCGCCGGGCGAGAAGCCGCTCGCCATCGTCGAGACGCTGCTCGATCAGGCCGATGCGGCGCTGGATCGCATCAAGCTCACCCAATATGCCTCACTGCCTCTGGATCAGGCGCGGCAGGACAGCAGCCAGCCGGCGCAGCGCTGGCTCGCCGAGATCCCGATCGCCTTCCAGCACGGCACAGCAATCCTGCCGCTGCAGGTCGAGCGCGAAGCGCCGCGGCGGGACTTCCAGGGTGTGAGTCCGCCCCTCTGGCGCATCCGCTTCGCCCTCGATGTCGAGCCGATGGGGCCCTTGCAAGGAGTGGTCACCTTGCAGGCACGCGATGTCGGCGTGACGCTCTGGGCCGAGCGCGAGGAAACCAGCCAGCTTCTGCGCGGTGCCGCGCCCGGTCTCGAGAGCGCTTTGCTCCATGCCGACTTCAGCAGCGGCGCCATCGATATCCACACCGGACAGCCCCGTGTGATGCAGCCGACGGCCGGCCAGTTTCTGGATCGCCTGTCATGAATCCGCAGCCGCCCCGCATCGCCGTCGCGCTCGAATATGACGGGCATGGCGCACCGCGCGTCACCGCCAAGGGACGCGGCGAGCTGGCGGAGCGTATCGTCGAGACCGCGCGCGAGCACGATGTCGCGGTGGAGCAGAACGCTATCCTCGCCCAGGCGCTCTCGGCCGTCGAACTCGACGACCAGATCCCGGAAGAACTCTATCGCGCGACGGCCCAGGTGATCGCCTTCGTCCTCGCATTGCGCGGCGAATGGCGCCGGCCGAACCGCGACGGCCATCGATCTTGAGCGGCATCGTCGTCAGGCGCATCGGCCCAGCCGCTTACGCGGAACTGGGGCCGGCTTTCGCGGAACTCGCCGATCATGCGGCCGAGCCGAATCCGCATATGGCGCCGGCCGCCGTCAGCGCGGCGACCCTGCTCGTCCCCGAAGAGGAGATCATCGTCCTCTGCGCCTGGTTCAGCGAGGCGCTCGATTTCGAGCGGCTGGTCGGTGTCTGGGCCTTCAAGCACGTGCAGGGCTGGCGCAGCGGTTTCGCCGGCGCCCTCGCCGCGCCGCTCGTGCCGCTCTACGAGGTCTCTTCGCTGCCCGTGCTCGACCACGACCACGCGGCGGAGGCCGCGCGGGCGCTGATGCGCTATCTTCTGGCCTCGCGCGACCTGCCGCATGCGCTTCTGCTGCCGCTGCTGCCGCTCGACGGCCCCTGCTATGCCGCCCTTTCGGAAGCCAGCCGTCAGACGGGCAGCCGGATCTCGATCTACGAGCGCTGGACCCGGCCGGTGATGGTCCCTCAGCCCGGCGACGATTTGGAGCGCTATCTGCGGCGCTCGCTCGGCTCCAGCTACAAAAAGCGGATGCAGCAGTTCCGAGCGGTGGCGAAGCATGGCGCGCTGACCTTCCGCCGCAGCCGCGGCCCCGCGGCGCTCGATGCGCTCGAGGCCTTCCTCACGCTCGAAGCCGCGGGCTGGAAGGGCGCGGCCGGGACGGCAATCGCCTGCATACCGACGCACGCCGCCTATATCCGCCGGATGGCCGAACTCTTCGCCGAGGCGGACGCCCTCCAGATCGATACCTTGCTGCTCGACGGGCGCCTGCTCGCGATGGGCCTGCTCGTCGAGAGCGGCAACCGCCGTCATTTCCTCAAGATCGCCTATGACGAAGCGCAGGCGCGCCATTCGCCTGGCCGCACCCTGACGATCGCGATGCTGCAGGCCGACCTCGCCGGTACGCCACCCGCGTTCTTCGACAGCGGCGCCGGCGAAGGCGTCGATGCCGGCACCTATGCCTGGGGCGAGCGCCGCGAGATGGGCAACGTCATCATCCGCATCGGACCCGGCCGGCCCAGCCCGGCGCATATCGCGGCCTTCAGCCGGATGTGGCTGCGACGCCTGCGGGAGGCCGCTCGAAGCCGATCTGACCGAGTATCTCCTTCCAGATAGTCTCAAGGAGCGGGAGCGGGGAGAGCTCGCAACGCCGCCCATGCGCTTGACCGCCCTTCCCGCCGGCCGATAGAGCCGCAGTGCTGCGTTGGAGACGCCCGATGACCGTTGTTGCCCGGATTGGAATTGTCACGGTCTCGGACCGCGCCTCGGCCGGCGTCTATGCCGACGAAGGAGGCCCCGCGATCCGCAGCTATATGGCGAAGGTGCTAACCTCGCCCTGGGAAGCGGTCGAGCGCGTCATCCCCGACGATCGCAAGTTGATCGCGCAGACCTTGACCGAGCTGGCCGACCGCGAGGGCTGCTGCCTCGTCGTCACCACCGGCGGTACCGGCCCCGCCCCGCGCGACGTTACGCCGGAAGCGACCGAGGATGTGATGGAGAAGGCGATGCCGGGCTTCGGCGAGCTGATGCGGCAGGTCAGCCTCGCCAAGGTGCCGACCGCAATCCTTTCGCGCCAGACGGCCGGCATCCGCGGCAAGACCCTGATCGTTAACCTACCCGGCCGCCCCCGTGCCATTGCCGAATGCTTGGACGCAGTGATGCCGGCGATCCCCTATTGCATCGACCTGATCGAAGGCCCCTATCTGGAGACCGACCCGGCGGTGATCACCGCGTTCCGGCCGAGGAAGTGATGAGCGAACAAGCCCTGCGTCATGCTCGGGCTTGCCCCGAGCATCTCCTGCCGAAAGAGGCTCCGGCGTCTTGTTCTGGCGGAGATTCTCGGGTCTACGCTTCGCTTCGCCCGAGAATGACGGCGCTGTGCTAGCCGGAACCGCTGAAACTCAACCCGCCACCAATTCCCGCCCGATCGCCTGGACGAGCTGCGGGGAGAGCGGATCGGTCGCCGCCGGGAAGCCGCCGATCAGCGTGCCGTCGCGGCCTATCAGATATTTGTGGAAGTTCCACCGCGGCGTCTCAGCCGGCCGCTGCGCCGCCGCCCAACGATAGAACGGGTGAGCCTCCGGCCCACGCACGACGGTCTTCTCGACGAAGGCGTAAGTCGCGCCATAGCTCTCATGGGCGGCCTCGGCGATGGCGGCGCCGTCCAACGGCTCCTGCCCGCCGAAATCATTGCTGGGCACGGCGACGAGTATCAGCCCGCGCGTCTGATAACGCTGCCAGAGCTGCTCCAGTGTCGCCATCTGCCCGGCATAACCGCAGCGTGTCGCGGTGTTGACGACGAGGATCGGCCGGTCGTGGTAATCAGACAGGGCAAGTCGCCCCCCACCCGGCCGGTCGAAACCGAAGGCGTGCGCTCCCGCAAGCGATTGCGCGGGAGCATCGAGGGACAACAGGGCCCCTGCCATGGCGGCTGTTCCAGCAAGCACGTCCCGGCGCGACACGCTCATGGCGCTCCTCCCTGCAATCCGACGCGCCAATCATGCCCCAAAGCAAAAAGCCCCGCAGCCGGTCGGCGCAGGGCTTTGCTTCACGATGGCGCTATCAGGAGCCTCAGCAGGAGAGAACCTTCTTCACCCGCACCTCGAGGTCGCGCAGCTCGTAGGGCTTCACAACGTAATGATCGGCGCCGTTGCTGGTCGCCTCGTCCATCTTGTCGACCGAGCGCTCCGAGGTCGCCATGATGATCTTGATCTGGTTGAGCTCCGGCACGGAGCGGATGGCGCGCAGCAGGTCGATGCCGCTCATGCCTTCCATGTTCCAGTCGAGCAGCAGCAGATCGTAGCGCTTCTGCTGCATCTTCATCAGCGCCTCGCGGGCGTTCTCTGCCTCGTCGATGTCCTGAAACTCGATCTGCTTCAGGAAATAGGTCGCCAGGCCGCGCATGCTCTTCTGGTCGTCGACCACCAGGATGCGGAACTCGCTTCTGGCCTTTGACATAACTTTGCTCCTTACGCGCTCCGCAGATTCGGGCGCTCGCCGATCAGCTGCCCGACCGCCGCGCCGATCTGGCTGAGCGGAACGACTCTGTCGGCGGCTCCCATCTCGAAGGCCGCTTTCGGCATCCCGTTTACCACGCAGGTCTCACCACTTTGGATTAAAGTTTCGGCGCCTGCTTTGCGCATAGCTAACAAACCGTCAGCGCCGTCGCGCCCCATGCCCGTGAGCAAGATGCCGATCGCATGCGCTCCGAGGCTACGCGCGACCGAATGGAACATGACGTCGACCGAGGGCGAATGGCCGCTGACCAGCGGACCCTCCTTCAGGACGCAGACGAACTCGCCGCGCCGCTCCTCGATTTCGAGATGGCGCAATCCCCCCGGCGCCACCACAGCCGAGCCGGGCCTTAGCCGGTCGCCATCCACAGCCTCGCGCACATCGAGGCCGGTCGCGGTCGCGAGCCGTGCCGCGAACTTTGCCGTGTAGCCCGGCGGCATGTGCTGGACGACGACGACCGGCAGCCGCAGATGGGCGAGGTCGCGCATCACCGTCTGCACGGCCGGCACGCCGCCCGTCGAGGCGCCGATGGCGATCAGCAAGGTCTTGCCGGCACGGGCCGGCTCCCTCGGTGGCGCCGGGCGCGCCGGCGCAGCGATCTGCGCGATTTGACGAGCAGCCGCGATCATCTTGCGGCTTCCCGCCGCGCGTTGCAGCCCCGCGACCAGATGTTTCATGAAGCCTTCGAGCGTGTGGGTCGTGCCGTCCGGCTTTTCGATGAAGTCGATGGCACCGAGCTCGAGCGCCTGGATCGTGTTGTCGGCGCCCGGCCCGCCGAAGGCCGATACGATCAGCACCGGCAGCGGGTCCTGCTTCAGCACCCGTGCCAGCAGCTTGAGGCCGTGCCGTCCGGGCAGTTCGAGATCGAGCGTGACCACATCCGGGCGCAGTTCCTGGATGGCGTCCCAACCCTCCTCGGCGCTGCCGGCGACGCCGATCACCTCGAAGCCCGGCGCAGAATCGATGATCTTGGTCATCAGCTTCTGCATCAGGATGGAATCGTCGACGACGAGAACCTTGACCGGCGCAGCGGACGACGTCGGCATGCTCATTACCAGACCTCCACTTCACCAGCCACGGGCTGAGTCTTGAGCCGGTTGAGATAGGCGATTTCCTGCTCGTGGCCGCTGTCGCGCGCCGTCGGCTGGACATGCTGCACCCAGGCCCGTCCCGTCGAGGGCTGGTAGTGGATGCGCCGCGAGCGCGTGCCGCCGACATCCCGCGAGACGACGGGAATGCCCTCGACCTTCAGGAATTCGTTGACGAAGGCGATGTTGCCGTCGCCGATCGCCAGCATGGTCGCGCCCGAAAGCACGCGCGCGCCGCCGAAGACCTTGGCCTCGAAGTTCTGGCGCCTCGCCCCGCGCTTCAGCAGGTCGTTGATCAGAACCTCCATCGCCGTATCGCCATAGCGTTCGCCGGCGCTGGGGTCGGCATTGCCGTTGTTCTTCGGCAGCAGGAAGTGGTTGAGCCCGCCGACGCCGATCTGCGGGTCGCGCAGGCAGACCGAGACGCAGGAGCCGAGCACGGTGGCGACGATCTCGTCCTTGGCCGAGGTGATCTCATGTTCGCCTGGAGCGACGGTGATGATCGTCGCCTCGAAACGCGGGTCGAAATAGCGGCGCGAGGACCGGGAAACGCTCATGCTGTCCTCTCGTAGATCGTGCGTCCGATCAGGCGCAGATGCTGGTGCGGTTGCGGCAGCGATTCCGAATGGCCGAGATAGAGGAACCCGCCCGGCGACAGCAGCGCTACGAACCGATCGAGGATCGAGGCCTTGGTCTGCGTATCGAAATAGATGAAGACGTTGCGGCAGAAGATCACGTCGAACGGCCCGTTCATCGGCCATTTCTCGATGAGATTCAAACGCTTGAAGGCGATCAGGCGGCGTAGATCCTCTGCGATGCGTGCCTCTGCGCGCCCCGCTCCGCCTTCCAGCTTGAGCAGCGGCTTCACATCGGCGGGCAACCGCTCGAACAGCTCCGCCGGATAGATCCCCGCTTCGGCCCGCGCCAGGATGTCGGTGTCGATGTCCGTCGCCAGGATCTTGAAATCGAGGTCGCCACGCGCGCCCATCACATCGCGGCAGGAGGCCGCGATCGAATAGGGTTCCTCGCCCGACGAACAGGCCGAGGACCAGATGCGGATGCGACCGCGCCGGCCCGCCCGCTCCTGCAGAAGCCGCGGCATCACCTCCTTGCGCAGGTGATCGAAATGGTGACGCTCGCGGAAGAAGGCGGTGTGATTGGTCGTCACCGCATTGATCAGCTCGGGCAACTCGCCCGCCGCCTGCGGCGTCTTCAGGAAAGCACAGTATTCGGCCACCGAGCTCAATCCAAGCGCCTTGACGCGGCGCGCCAGCCGGCCGCGCGTCATCGCTTCCTTATGCTCGCGGATGACGATACCGGCTTGCTCGTAGACCAATGCGGCGATGAACTTCATGTCGTCGCGCGTCAGGCTGATGTCGGCCATTGCGGGCTGGAGCGACGGCACCATGCTCGGGAGCGATGTAGGTCTGGACATGCCTCAGCCTCCCGCCCGTGCGCCAGCGGCAAGGCGGCGAGGCTGCATGTGCTGCGGCAAGCGCTGTTCGGCCGGAGCCGGTGCAGGCACGGCGCGGCGCGCGCGCGGCGGTTCGCTGCGCACCGGCACGCTGGCGAGGCGGAGCGTCTCGACGATCTCGCTCAACATGGAGGCTTGATCGGCGAGTTCGCCCGCCGCCTCGACGCCGCGCCCGGCGAGTTCGGCATTCGCCCGGATATCCTTGTTCACCTGCGCCACGCTGCGACTCATCCCTCCCATGCCGCGCGCCTGCTCGGCGCTCACGGCGGAAATCTCGGCTACCGTCTCGGAAACCTTGCTCACTGCTGCGGCGATGCGGCCGAGCGTCTCGCCGGTCTCGCGCACGAGGCCGACCCCCTCGGCGACCTGCCCGTTCGAGGTCGCGATCAGCCCCTTGATGTCTTTTGCGGCCTGGGCCGAGCGCTGCGCCAGCGACCGCACCTCCGAAGCGACCACGGCAAAGCCCTTGCCGGCATCGCCGGCGCGCGCCGCCTCGACCGCTGCATTGAGCGCCAGCAGATTGGTCTGGAAGGCGATCTCGTCGATCACCCCGACGATCTCGGCAATGCGCAGCGAGGAACTCTCGATCCGTTCGATCGCGCCGACTGCCTTGGCAACCACGCTCCGGCCTTCCTGTGCCACGCCCATGGTCGTGCCGGCGAGCTCGCTGGCCTCGCGCGAACGCTCATGGCTGCGTCCGACCGAGGCTGCGATCTCTACCGCCGCTCCCGATGTCTCGCCCAGTTCGCCGGCAACCTTCTCGGTCCGCGCCGCAAGGTCCGTCGCCACGCTGTTCACGTCGATGGCGACATGGCAGACCGAGCCTGCCGTCGCGCGGATCATTTCGATCCGCTCGTCGAGCAGGCCGAGCGCCTGATTGAGTTCGTGCTGGAGCCGGCCCAGCCGGCCGGAGCGGCGGCCAGCCATGCGGCGGGTCAAATCGCCTTCCGACAGGGCCTCGACCACCGCGTCGATATCGGCGAAGGTCTCGTCCAGCTCTCCGTTGATCCGGTTCATGCCCTCCGCGATCCGAGCCACCGTTTCGGATTTACCCTGAGCGGCGATGCGCCGCGAGAAATCGCCTTCGATGGCAGCTTCGATCAGCTGCGAGATTTCCTGGGCAACAGCCAGCTCGTCGGTCAGTTCGTGCCAATCCACGGCCGTCCCGAGGCTGCGCCCGTCGGCGGCCTCGACGGCCGTCAGGGTCAGGCAGACGATCCGGCGGCCGAGCGTCAGGCGAACGGAGGGACCGGTCGCCAGGCGGGGCTCGGCCCGCACACGTTCCATCACGCGCCCGAGCATGTCCTTGGCCGAGCAACCCGGAAACGCCGCGCGAAAATCCTCCTGCGCCTCGGCGAAGAAGCGCAGAAGCCCCTTGCTGGCATAGATGACGCGGCCGTCCGGATCGCAGATCATGACGCTGGCGCGGCCATGGTCGAGGACGGAGCGCAGGCGGACCGCTTCCTGCGCCCGCTCCTGCAAGCTGGCGAGGACACGCGACAGCTCTGCGCATTCGTGGCTGCCGCCGGCCTTTGGCAGAACCAGATCGACGTCATCCACCAGACCCGGCGCGATCCGCGACAGGCTCGCGACGGATCGGCCCGCGCCCCAGGCGGCGAAGCCGCCGAGCAACGCCACGGCCGAGACGGCGAGAGCTCCCATGACTGGAGTTCCCGACGCTGCCGCATAATAGGCGAGCCCCCCGGCAAGTGCCGCGGAACCGGCGGCGGTCAGCGGCTGGCTGACCGAGAGTCGCGAAAAGGGGCCGAGCGCGCTGCCCATAGGACCTGTCGTTTCTTGTTCTGGCCCGCCTGGACGCTACGCTCGGGCTATGTTTTGAAAGCTGTTCAGGCGGCGCGGCTGGTCTTGAGCTGCACTTCGCCGCCACMACCGTCACGGATGACCGCCGCCAGATCGAGCAGCGCCACGATGTCGCTGTCGAGCAGGACGAGGCCCTCGATCAGGCCGTGCTCGTCGCGCTCCAGATCCGGCGCCGGCCGCACGGCCGAGACCGGCACGTCGACGATGTCCGAGACCGAGTCGACCAGCAGGCCCGCGGTCTTGTCCTCGACATCGACGACGACGATGACATGGGTGGCTGAGGCATCGGTGACGCCCATGCCGATCGCGGTACGCAGGTCGTAGACGGCGAGAATCACGCCGCGCAGATTGAGCACACCGCGCACATGCGGGGCCGCATGCGGCAGCGGGGTCGTCGCCTGCCAGCCCTTGATCTCGCGGACCATGCCGACATCGATGCCGAAGGTGCGGTCGCCGACCTTGAAGGTGACGATCCGCCTCGCCGCCGCTTCCGGCTGCGCAGACGAGAAGTGCTTTTCGCCGAGTTGGAGGGTCATGGTCATCCAGCCATCTTGAGATCTGTCACGGGAGTTCGGCCGCCGGACGCGGCGAGCCGCAGCATGGAGTCGATATCCAGGATCAGGGCGACGAGGCCGTCGCCGAGGATCGTCGCCGCCGAGGCGCCGTTGACGGTGCCGTAATTCGCCTCGAGGCTCTTCACGACCACCTGCTGCTGGCCGACGATCTCGTCGACCGCGATGCCGACATTGTTGCCGCGCTCGTTCTCGGCGATGATCACGATGTTCTCGTTGGTCGTGCCGGTCGAACCCATGACCTCGCCGAGGCGATAGAGCGGCGTCACCTCGCCGCGCCAGCGCAGCACCTCCTGACCGAAGGGCAGCCGCTCGATCGGGGTCGAGGCGAGATGCTGGGTCTCGATGACGGAGGCGATCGGGATCACGTAGCGGTCGTCGCCGCAGCGGATCACCATGCCTTCCAGAACCGCGAGCGTCAGCGGCAGCGCCAGCGTGAACTTGCAGCCGCGGCCCGGCTCGGAATCGACGCTGATGCGTCCGCCGAGCGACTCGACGTTGCGGCGCACGACGTCCATGCCGACGCCGCGGCCGGAGATGTCGCTGACCGCTTCCGCCGTCGACAGGCCGGCGGCGAAGATGAGCTGGTCGATCTCCTCCGGCTGCAGCCTTTCGTCGGCGCCGACGAGTCCGCGCGAGCGGGCCTTGGCCAGCAGCCGGTCGCGGCCGATGCCGCGCCCGTCATCGGTGACGGAGATGACGATGCGGCCGGCGCGATGCTCGGCGATCAGCTTGATCGTGCCCTCGCGCGGCTTGCCCGCGGCGACGCGCTCGTCCGGCGTCTCCAGCCCGTGATCCATCGAATTGCGGATCATGTGGGTCAGCGGATCGGCGAGCTCCTCGATGATCGTCTTGTCGACCTCGGTGTTCTCGCCTTCCAGTACGAGACGCACTTCCTTGCCGAGCGTCTGCGCGAGCTCGCGCACCAGCCGCGGCATGCGTTGGAACACTGCCTTCACCGGCTGCGCGCGCACCGCCATGACATGATCCTGCAGCTCGCGCGTCTGGCGGGAAAGGGTCAGCATACCTTCGGCGGTCTTGGCGTAGACGTCGTAGGGCAGCGAGCGCACGCACTCGACCAGCATCGACTGGGTGATGACGATCTCGCCGACGAGGTTCATCAGCTTGTCGATGCGATCGAGATCGACGCGCACGCTCACAGCCTGGCGCTGGCGCGTCGCTTGGTCATTGGCCGGAGCCCGCGCGGCCGTGCGGGCGGCAGCCGGCACTTCGGCAGCCGGCGGGGCGGCGACGGCAGGCGCCTCGACCGGCGGCATGGCCGGTGCAGACGCGACATCGGGCTGGCTCGCAGCCTCGGGCATCGGACCGAGTTTGGCGAGGATCGCCGAGAGATCGGCAGCGACCGAGCTCGGAACCTCGGCCTCCGGAGTCTCTTCGACGATGGCGGCGGCTTCGAGCGCCTCGATCTCGAATTCCTCGTTCGCCAGGCTGAAATCGAAGCGCCCGTGCAACTCCTCGACCGACAATTCGGTGCGCAGGTCGACCTCGAAGCGCATCCAGCAATCGGTGACGTCGAGGGTTTCGAGCGACGGCACCTGGCTGAGATCGCAGCGGATCGCGACGACATCGTCCGCCGGCAAGGAGGCGAAGACGACGCGCGGCTCGATCACGCGGCGGAACAGATCGCTCTCCGGCGTAATGCGCAGGCGCAGGTCGCGACCCGCCTTCAGGGCGACGGGCGGTGGCCCGGGCATCGCGGCGGGCTCGTCATCCCAGCCATCGTCGGCAGACGCTGTTGCAGCTGTTTTCGCCTCGACCATGGCAAGGAGGTTGCCGAGCGCGGCGATGCCGAGAGGCGCATCCTTGTCCGCAGCAGCGAGGGCAGGCGCGGAAACGTGGAACGAAGCGGCCGGAACGGGCGCAAGCGCCAACGCCACCGGTTCCTTGCCGACCTGCTCCAGCGCTGCCAGCAGATCCGGGCGCTCGGTCGCGGGCTCGTCGCTGCGCGCGGCCGCGACCAGATCGGCCACGGCATCCGAGCAGCGCAGGAACAGCGTGAAGGGTGCGTCCTCGATCGCGACACGGCCCGACCTCAGATGGTCGAGCGAGGCCTCGAAGACATGCGCGAAGCCGACCAGCTCCGTGCAGCCGAAAGCCCCTGCCCCACCCTTGATCGAATGGATGGCGCGGAAGGCGGCGTTGACATCCTCGGGATCGACGGAACCCTCGTCGAGAGCCTGGAGCTTCTGCTCCAGCGCGCCGAGGAGTTCTTCGCATTCCTGGAAGAAGGTCTGCTTCAGTTCTGCCAACGGATCCATCGGCCGACCTTCAGTTCTGGTAGCGCGCGACGAGGCCGAGCAGCGTGTTGGGTTCGAAAGGCTTGACCATCCAGGCGCTGGCGCCGGCGCGGCGGCCTTCCGCCTTGATCTCGGCTCCGTTCTCCGTGGTCAGCACGATGATCGGCGTGTTCTGCCCGGCGGCCCGCGAGCGGCAGGCGCGAGTGAACTCGATGCCGTCCATGATCGGCATGTTGAGATCGGTGATCACAAGATCGGGCTTGAACTGGTCGAATTTGTTCAGGCCGTCCTCGCCGTTCTCGGCCTCCGCCACTTCGTGACCGGCGTTGCGCAGAGTCAGGCTGAGCAGGCTGAGCAGGGTCTTGGTATCGTCGATGGCCAGGATTTTCATGCCTGTCACTCCAGAACGAGAGCGCTGTGAGCGGCATCGAAGCCGATCGCCCGCAGGGATTCGCGGCATTCCGAGGAGGCCGCCTTGAGCGTGACCGAAAGCCCCCGCGCCTTGGCGCTGGCGGCTGCGGAATGAAGGAGCTGGATCCAGAGGCTCGGCAGCGGCCCGGCTTCCGCGCATTCGACGGCGACGCTTTCCTTCTGCTCCAGCGCGACGAGCAACTGGTTGCGAAAGGTCGCGGCCTCGGAACGGCCGAGGAAGGGCGGAAGCGAGACGGTGATGACCATGAAGGGCGATCCAGGATTGCCCGTGGAGCATCACAACAAACTGGTAAAAACTTCGCTAAATGGCGCGAGGCCCGTCAACACTCGTGACGCTTTCGCGACGATGGCGCGGCGGCCGGCCCGGCTCAGAACATATTGTTGCTGATCGCCCGCGGCACCAGCGTGATCTTGCCGTTCGTCTCCCGGTATTTTCGCGGCATGTTGATGATCCCCGACATATGCAGCCAGAGATTGTTGGGCGAGATCGGCTTGGTGATGATCTCATGCGCGCCGAGCTTCGCTGCCTGGAGGATCGAGCGCCGGTCCGGCCGCTCCATCATCACCAGCACCGGCGCCTTGGCGAAGGGCGAAGTCTTGAAGGAGCGGATCGCGGCCAGGCATTTCACGCTGCCGCCATCCGGCAGATCCCAGTCGAGAATGACGATGTTCGGCTGCTTCTGAATGAAGGTCGTGGCGGCCGAGGACAGATCCGGCGCCTCGAAGATGCGATTGAGCTGCGTCTGGTACAGCATCGTGCGGACGATCCGCCGATAATGCGGGCTCGGGTCGATGAGCAACACCGACAGGTTCGGGAAGGAAGGCGCGATATGCATGGCGCTCGCTCGGGTACTCGCTCACTCAACTCCGCAGACGGCACGAATGGCCGCTACGCCTTCAGCCCGATGCGGAAGCCGCCCCAGTGCCGCCCCTTCACCAGGATCGGCGCCGACAGATCCTCCATCACCAGGAACTGCCCGCCGCCCATGTCACGCCTGTAGCTCTGCAGCAGGAAGGGCTTGCGGTTGCGCGCGGCAGCGAGCCCCGTCCGGTCGTCGAAGATGCGCCGGTTGCGGCAATTCGCATTGTTCCACGCCGGGTCCCGGCCCTGCGGCTGGGCATATTTGCGGTTATGCGTCGGCAGGAAGCCGTTGCGGTCGACGGCGGCGCAGAACACGATGCGCCCGTTCGAGCCCAGCAGTTGCTCCTGCAGCGGCGGCAGCAGGCGGTCGGTCAGGCCGACGAAGCGGGTCACGTGCTGGACCGGGTCGGAGCCCGACACCGGCCGATAGCCCTCGTCGAACAGATCGGCGAGCGTCACATCGCCCCGCGCGAGTGCGGTCTCGAACAGCGCTCCGATCGTCGCCGCCGTCTCCATCACCGTCGCGATCAGCTCGGATTGCGCGGTTCGCACGCCGGAGGCGGCGATCGAGCCGAGAATGCCCTCGCTGATCGTGACCAGCGCGTCGGTGCGCTGGACCGCCTGTTCGAGGATGTGGGTCGACGCGTCGACCCCGGCAACGAGCCCGGCGAGATCCTGCCCGGCCTTCGCACAGGCCTCGGCATTCTCCCGCGTCGGCCGCGATACCGCCTCGATCTCGCCGATCAGATCGACGACCGAGCGGCCGAAGCTGTCGAACTCGCTGACCTGCTGCGAGATCGTCTGGCTGCCCTCGCGGGCACGCTGGGCGGTCTGGGCATTCTGCTGACTGCGGCGGGAAAGCGCGTCGACCGCCTTGACCAGAAGATCAAGTTGCGCCGCGCTCGCGGCCGTCGCTTCCCGCGTCTGCTCGGCCAGCGCCTTCACGGCGGCGGCGATCACGGCGAAGCCCTTGCCGGCCTCGCCGCTGCGCGCCGCCTCGACGCCAGCATTGATCGAGAGCAGCTGAATCTCGCGGGTGATCGACTGGATCGCATCGCTGGAGGCCCGCGCCTTGTGTGCGTCGCTGACGGCCTGCGCCAGCGCCCGCGACATCGACTGCGCCTCCTCCGAGAGCGTCTCGATATCCGTCTGCGCCGCATTGAGACCGAGCTTGACCGAGCCGGCGACACGTTCCAGCCCGCTGCGCACTACCGAAGCCGCAGCTTGCGCCCCCTCGGCGGACTGCCGGATCGCGTGATTGGCCCGCGAAACCTGCTCGACCGCCCCGACGACGCGCCGAAGCCCGGCGGTCTGGGTCTCGAATTGCTGGGTCACATCGCCGATTCGGCCGGCGACATCGGTGATCTCGGCGCTGAGCTTGCCGAAGCGATCGGCGATCTCGCGCACGGCGCGCTCGGCGCCGGTCTCCGGAGTTGCAATCGGGCGAATGGATGCGCCGGCGGACGCCGCAGCATCGTTGAACGGCTCGTTCGGGGTCGCCAGATCGGCCTTGAGAGCCAGTGCGTGCATGCGAGGCGTTTCCCGAACTGACGGATTTCCTTCCAGACCGTAGTGAAACGCGGTAAATCGCTGGTTAAGAGGGTGTTTCGGGGCGTTAAGCGTGTTGCGGGCGATTCGACTTGCCGTCGCCGCATCCGGCGGGGCCAGATGCCGCTGGAACCGCCCTGAACCTTTCGACGTAGACGAACGACAACAACCGGCGGCGGCCGGACGGGCTGCCGGCCATCCTTTCCTGCAGGAGAACGCCATGACGGAATTCGCAGCCCTTTCTCGCCGCGGCGTGCTGACGCTTGGCGCAGCAGCCCTCGCGGTCGCTACTGCGCCGAAGGTCTGGGCGCAGGCCACCGCCCCGGCAGCACCGGCCGGCCCTTTTTCGCTGCCGAAGCGCGCCTATGAGCCCAACGCGCTCGAACCGCATATCGACGCGACCACGATGGATATCCACTACAACCGCCACCACGCTGCCTATGTCGCGGCTCTCAACAACGCCGCCAAGGACAATGGCGTGATCGCCAAGGCCTCCGTCGCAGAGCTGCTCACGGACCTCAACCAGTTGCCGGAGAGCGTGCGCACCCTCGTTCGCAACAATGGCGGCGGCCACGCCAACCACACCATGTTCTGGGAGGTGATGGGTCCGGGAGCCGGCGGCGCACCGACCGGCGACGTCGCCGCCGCGATCACCCGCGACCTCGGCGGCTTCGACAAATTCAAGGCCGATTTCGAGGCGGCGGGCCTGCGCGTCTTCGGCTCGGGCTGGGTCTTCGTCACCGTCGACAAGGACGGCAAGCTCGCCTTGCTGCCGAGGCCGAACCAGGACAGCCCGATCATGGAGAAGCAGATGGTCCTGCTCGGCAACGACGTCTGGGAGCACGCCTACTACCTGAAATACCAGAACCGCCGGGCCGACTATCTCAAGAGCTGGTGGAACGTCGTGAACTGGACGAAGGTCAACGAGCGCTACGCCGCTGCAAAGGCCGGCAAGCTCGCGATCTGAGCTGCCGCGGACTGACCCGGTTCAAGTCGGAGAACAGGCGCATGCACGCTGCCAATCGGCAGCGTGCATGCGAAAACTGACGACGAACGCGGCGTTCCAGGGCTCAGGCGACGCCTACGCTGCCGAAGACCATGCGGCCGCGATGGAAGGTTGCGCTGCGCTCCGGCAGGCGCGCGACAGCCTCCGCCGAACAGCTGGCCGGAACCAGCGTGAAGGCCGCGTCGTCGCCGGCCTTCGGCCATGCCCGCTTGCCGCTGTCGTCGAGCGGCAGCACGCCACCAGTAGCGATCGCCATGGCGCGCGACAGACGGAATTCGTCGCTGCCCCTGTAAAGCTGCGCGTGGAGGTTGGCCTTTTCCAGCATGTCTCCCTTGCCGAAGGGCGACCAATGGTCGATCACGCTGTCGGTCCCGGTCATCACGAAGACTCCCTTCTCGCTCAGCTGCGGCAGCGGCATCGTCAAACCACCGAGCGGCACCGTCGAGGCGATGGTCATCTGCTGAGCCGCCATGCGGCCGATGGTCTCCGTCAGCGCGCCCGCAGACAGGGTGGTCAGGGCGAAGGCGTGGCTGATCGTCACCTTGCCCCGCAAGGCCGGGTTCTTCTCGACGGTGTCGATCATATGATTGACTGCCGCGACACCCGCCGGGTTGGTCTCATGCAGGTGGATGTCGACGCCCTTGCCCGAGTCGAGCGCGATCTGGAACATGGCGTCGAGCGATTTCTCCATCGCGCCGTCGACATTGGTCGGATCGAGCCCGCCGACATAGGCGGCGCCCATTTTCATCGCCTCCCGCATCAGGCCGTCGACCTTTGAATGCAGCAGGCCGTGCTGCGGGAAGGCGACGATCTCGCAGTCGAAGTCGTCGCGATGGTTCTCCAGCGCGCGCTGCAGATGTTCGAGGCTCTTGAGGCCGCTCACCGGATCGATGTTGCAATGGCTGCGGGCTACGGTCGTGCCCTTTGATTGCAGCAGGGCGATCAGCGCCTCGGCCCGCTGCTGCGAGGTCGGCAGCAATTGCGGGATCAGCTTCTCTTCGCGAGCGATCATGTCGAGGATCGTCTTGCCCTGGCGCGGTAGCGGCGCCTGCCACGGACCGCTGTAGAAGGTCTTGTCGAGATGGATGTGCATGTCGCGCATCGCCGGCAACGCAAGCTGGCCATGGGCGCGGTAGCAGGGCACGCCTGCTGGCAGTGCGGCTCCGGCCGGATGCAGCGCGGCGATCTTCCCGGCCTTGATCTCCAGCGTGTAGAGCGCCGTACGCGTGCCGACGACGATCTCGCCGTCGCGCTCGAAGCCGTCCTCCAGCCTCACATCGGTCAGGCAATAGTGCTGGTCCGTCAGCTTGCTGACGCCCGCCTCCGACGCCGAACGCCCCTGTGCGGCCGTGCTCGGGGCGGCCTGGGCGCCGCCGCTCGCCAGCCCGGCGACGGCATAGGCGGCAGTGACCTTTCCGGTCTGGCTGAGAAAGGCCCGTCGGCTGTGATGATGCCCGGTTTCCATGGCGGTTTTCCGTTGCCTTGATGGTTGCGTTTCCGCTCCCGGATCTACGCGCCGGCAACTCCGTTTGGCAGCGATATTTGACAATCCCAGCTATTCGAAACGGCAATGGCGCCTGACGGCCGCCACCCGCTCACCATTCCAGCTGGCAGAATTCGGCCAAGCGCTCCGCCAGCACGATGGCGGCGGCAGGCGCGGTGTCGCGGTAGTAGAGCGCGAGCTCGAAATCCGTGATCTCCGGCAACCCCTGGGCCGCGCCAAGTATCCGGTGACCGGGCAACCGGCAGCTCGCGGGCAGCAAGGTCACGCCCAGCCCGGCAGCCGACGCAGCGGCGAGCGCGGCCAGACTGGCGCTGCTGTAGCTCACGCGCCAGCGAATGCCGAGGCCGTCGAGCGCCTCGCAAAGCTCCTCACGGTAGAGGCCATTGAGCGGAAAGACGGCGAGCGACACCGGCGAGCGCTCGATCGCCGGATACGCCGTGCTGTCGAGCCACAGCAAGGGCTCCCGCCGGGCTGCGCGAGGCGGCTGGCGGCGGCGCTGCTTGACCAGGATTAGGTCCAGCTCCTCGCGGTCATAGGCGCTGCGCAGATCGGCGCTGAGGCCGCTGGTGACGTCGAGCCGCAAATGCGTCTGCTCGCGGCTGAACGCGGCGAGCAGGTCGACGGTCGGCACCGTGAAGTCCTCGGGCATGCCGAGCCGCAGCACGCCGTCGCGCCAGTAACCGGTCAGCGCGTCATGCGCCTCCTCGTTCAGCGCGATGATGCGCCGCGCATAGCGCAACAGCCTGCCGCCTTCTTCGGTCAATTCGACCTGATGCGAGGATCGCTCCAGCAGGGGCTTGCCGAGGAGATCCTCCAGCCGCCGGACCTGTTGGCTGACGGTTGATTGCGAGAGGGACACGCGGTCGGCCGCGCGGGTGAAGCTCAGCGTCTCGCACACCGCGACGAAGCTCAGCAGCAGTTGCGGGTTGAACATCGGATAACGGTTCATTGGCCCGCCGCGAGGCACGTCATCGGCCGATTGTCCAAGACCTTGAGGGCGTTCGCCACGCTGCCGCGCACGACCATCGCAGGGTTGGCCAAGCCTTCGGACCTGTCAACGCCGAAGCACCGTTCATCGAAGCGTAAGGCGTTGCCGGCGCTTTTGGCGTATCCTGTGCGAAGCTACGCCGCTAAAGCACGCGCCCTCTCCGCCAAATCACAAGCCAAAACTGCGTGCATGTGATGGGCGAGGACGGACATCTACCCCGCGCGCAAGGATGAGAGGTTCCGGGATGGCTGAAGACGAGCAGGAGGCGTGGCTCAGGAAGCTGAAGGAAGCCCGCCGGCTGATGATGGTTCACTATCTCGCCGATCGTCATGACGAGGGCGACAAGATGAAGAGGCTCGCAGCAGATCTCGAGCAGTTCGGCCGGTCCCGGGCTTGGCCGATTCCAGACGAAGAGTATGCGCGCAAATCCGATCGTTGAGATCGAATTGCCGCCGCCCCACACCGAGGACCGGCATCTATGCGGACCGGCAGCTATCTGTGGCGATTTCGGCCTGGCAAAGCCCAAAGTGGCCTGCGCCCCGCAAGAATTGGTGGGCCGGGCCGGACAGAACTGGGAACATCTTTGGCCCGTTGAGGTCACCCAGAGCTTCCGCTTTCCGGCGGGGCTGGCTGAGATAATCTTGAACCGCCAAAAAATGGTCCATTCGCTTGCGCCCGGAATGTCGGTTTTGTGGCGCGCTATTGAGGTCGGTAGCTCCGCAGGCGGAACCGATGATAAGGCGTTTGCGCGCCAGCGGGGGATTGCTGCAAGCGCGGGCGCTCTGAGGGTAGGCAATAGCCGACGAAGACGAATCTGACGGCAATTGGGGCTTCCGCTGGCCGAAGGCGCGGGACTGACATTTTGCCCAATCCGACCATCACCATGAAAACGCTGACCTCAACCTTTTCGGCTTCAGCCGCACATGGAGGATGACGAGCGAGTACGGGATGGTGGCGGACTTCATGGTCGAGCGGGTAGCCGCAGATTACCACGATAAGGACCTGCTCGTTTTTCCCCATGATCTTCAATTATCGGCACTGGATCGAGCTGTCGTCGAAGTCCCAAGCGCGTACGGCCGAGCCGCGCCGCTGGGCAAGGCCTCCTCGGGCTCAAGAGGGGAAGGCGGGCGCCTATAGGCATGGACCTTCCGCTCCTGCATCCAAGCCGAGCGCTTACGAACCGGAGAGGCTTCGAGGGTCCCACTGGCGCCATAGGCCGTAGAACGGACCCTCGGTAGATGACTGCTCGCGGCGCCCGGTCCGCAACTTCGCGCAGCGCATCGACGTCTCCGAGGCCATGATCCACGTCGTAATGGTCAGCCTCGTACGTCTCAGCCACTGAGCTCAATCTCAAAAGGAGTCTGAGGCGGCCGAGGCGCCTTGTCGTCAGGGAACGCCCGGGGGCAGCGGCGGCTCCGCATTGAGCAGCGTGATCGTCACCCGTCGGTTCGACGGGTTGTAGGGATCGTCGAGGAAGAGCGGCTCGGTGTCGGCACGTCCTACCACGGAAGCAAAGCGGTTGCTGGGGAGCCCGGCACCCGACAGGATCTCGCGCACGGCGAGCGCGCGCCCGGCGGTGAGGCTCCAGGAATCGGCGGCCTGCACCGAGCCCGGGCGCGCAGGGGCCGTGTGGCCGGCGACAGATAGTTGGTTGGGCAGCCGGCGCAGGGTGGGCGCGAGCGCCTCCAGCACGAGACGGGTGCGGTCGTAGGGCTGGACCGAGCCCTCGGGGAACATGGAGCGGCCGTACTCGTCCACGAGGGAAACGTTCACCCCCTCCTTGGTCGGCTCGATCACGATGTTGCGCGACAGCTCGGAAATTTCGGGCATTTTCTGGAGCGCCTGCCGGAGGCTGGCTATGGCGCTATAGTTGGCCTGCACGCCGGCGGCCGGGCGGCTGACTTCACGGTCGCTGCGGCCCGAGCTGGGTGGGCGCGCCTTGTCCTCTTGCCCGTTAGTGCCCCTCGCCGCGTCGCGGGGCGCCGATGGCCTGCTGCCTGACTTGTCCAGGGCGGTGCCCATCATGACACCGCCGGAGCCACTGGTTGTAAGACTTGGAGCCGCCGGCGCGAAGTATTCCGCCAAGCCGACTTTCTGCTCCTGCGTCGTCATGCTGATCAGCCACATCAGCAGAAAGAACGCCATCATGGCGGTCACGAAGTCCGCATAGGCGATCTTCCAGGCCCCGCCATGGTGCGCATGAGCGGCCTTCTTGACCTTCTTGATGATAATCGGCTGGGTGGGCTTGGCCATCGAGTCCCTGCTGGAGATTGGGTCAGATCTAGGCGGGCAGATTGGCGGTTGCCGCTTCCACTTCGCTGAAGGTCGGGCGGACGTCGCTCATCAGAGCCTTGCGGGCAAATTCTACCGCCACCACCGGTGGCTGGCCGCCGATATGGGCGAGGAGACCCGCCTTGAGTGAAAGGAAGTATTTGGATTCCGCCTCGAAGGTGCCCTTGAGCGACTGCGCCATGGGCCCGAAGAAGCCGTAGGCGACGAAGACGCCGAAGAAGGTGCCTACGAGCGCGCCGCCGATCAGATGTCCCAGCACCTCCGGCGGCTCTGTGATCGCCCCCATCGTCTTGATCACGCCGAGCACGGCGGCGACGATGCCGAGCGCCGGTGTCCCATCGGCAAGCGACTGCATGGCCGCAACGAGACGCTCCTGCTCCTGGTGGTGCGTCTCCAGTTCTTCGTCCATGAGAGCGTCGATCTCGTGGACGTTGTTGGCGCCCATCGTCAACATACGCATGTAGTCGCAGACGAACTCGACTGCATGATGGTTCGCTGCAAAAGTCGGGAAGGCGTTGAACAGCGTCGACTCGCTTGGATTTTCAATATGCTCCTCGACCGCGAGCATGCCCTTCTGCTTCACGAATTTGTACAATGAATACTGCATCCCCAGCAGTTCGACATAGCATTCCTGCTTGTACTTGGAGCCCTTCATGAGCGTGCCGAGCATGGCGGGCACGGCCTTGAGCACCGGCGCGGGGTTGCCGATGACGAAGGCACCGATCGCTGCACCGAGGATGATAACAAACTCGAACGGCTGCCAAAGGACCTCGAGGTGGCCACCCATCGCCGCGTAGCTGCCGAAGACGCAGACGAAGACGATGATTGTGCCGACGATCAGCCGCATGGTTTGCCACCCTCGCGCCGCAGCAGGTACAGCCCGCGCGAAGCCACTCACTAGTCCGACGGATGACCGATCAAGGTTAAGGGCGCGTTTATGGCCGCTGGCCCGCGGGTTTGTCAGCGTCGTCCTCCGGCCGCGGCTTTGAGGCTCGGGGCGGCAAGGTAGGCCCAGGGAAGAAATCGGGGGTACGATGCGTCTCCGCCAATTCCGGTGATCGGCGTCCAATAGGGAACCGTTTCCCGGGATCATCTACGCTGCGCCACTTTGCTGTGGCGCGGCGAGGCGATGCTCAAATGTCCGGTTATGGCGCCGTTGCGACCAGTTTCGGGATGCGAGCGATTTCCGAAACCATCATATGACTTCGGATAACCTTCCGGATCGTGCGCTCTTCGAACTAGCCTCGAATGCCCGGTGGTGGGAGAGAGGAACTATCCAGGCAGGACGCGGACCGCTGCCCCGATGCAGATGATCAACATCATCGCCGGTACCGCCCAGCGCAAATGCCAACGCAAATCGGCGGCCTGGTCGCGCCAGCGAAAGCTGGGGTGAGCGATCGCCACCGACAGGGCAATCTCGAACATCAGCACTGCGACGAGATAGAGGTATCCGAGCGATATCATCTCGGCGACGGGGGTATTGAGGGAGATCGAGCCCGGAAACGAGGATTCGAAGGTGAAGCTGATCGCGGCAAGGGCCAGCAGGGAGGAGAAGATCAGGCCTCCTTTGTCTTGCTCCTTCAAACCCGGAGACCACAGCACGAACAGCGAGACCGCGAGCACCGCGATAATGGGAATGAAGACCCGCAGGTGGTAGCGCTCCGCATAGCGCGCGATCGTCACGGTCGCGTTGAGGCGCGAGTAGGAGCGCGCGTTCCAGCCGATCGCGAGATCGTTGGTGAAGCGCAGGCCGACCGGCCGCCAGTCGACGACCGAGAGCGTATCCTCGACGCCGGAGAAGGGACGGTCGGCCTCCGTCGTCAGAATGATCGCCTCCTGCTGTGCATAGCGCGGCAGCGAGAGGCCGATCGTCAGGTTCTGTCGGTCGAAGGGAAAGGCGTCCATGTTCATCCGAAAGCGGAAATCGCTTTCGAAGCGCTCGATCAACACCACCTCGCCATCGGCATGCACTGAAAGAGCGACGATGCGTGCGTCCTTGTCTCCGATCTGGTTGTCGAGCGCGAGGCCGGGCGACCATATGGTCTTCAGATAGTCGTCGGCCTCTTCGCCGACCCGATCTTCCCGGGCAAGGCCGCGCGCGACCGCATCGAAGGCCAGGCGCGGGTCCTGCCAGCGCTGGGTCAACTCGAGATGCAATCGCCCCTGCCCTGAGACTTCCTTGATCTCCAGGACGTTGAGCACGCGCAGCGCGATATGGACGCGTACCGGCAAGCCGAAGGCCTCCGGCAGCGTGGCCCTGCCGTTGCCCGTCCTTTCCTCGCCCCATGCGCCTTGAGCGAGGCCGAGGAGCATCAGGGGGAGGAGAAGCAGGCGGCCGATCATGAAACGGCCCGCCGCGGGCGCGACAATACGAGAAAGCCGACAAAGGCGAGTATCCCGCCGCAGAGGGCGATGACCCATAGTTCGGTGCTCAGGCGGCGCCAGTCGGACCGGGTTTCTTCCTTGAGCATCAGGACGGTTCCGACCAGCTTGCCGGAGAAGTCGACCAGTGGCTGGCTCATGAAGGCGTAGCTGCGCTCGCCTATCTGCCTGCGGCCGAACTCGATATCCCGTTGCGGCTGCGCTCCCCGGGAACGCAGCAGGTTCAGGAAAAGCTGATCGTCGGTCGATGCCATGACGCTGAAACCGCCGACCGAAGGCAGCTTCGGGTCGAGTGCGACGCCGGTGAGAGAGGCAGCAGCGACAACCCCAATCTCGCTGTTGGTCGCCGTCTTGACGAGCTCGATCAATGGCCGAAGGTCCAGCCCGACCTCCATCGTCCCGAAGAACTCCGAACCGCGCTGGACCAGTGCGACACCGCGGATGCCGATACCGGCGATGCCGATCTCGATTCCGGTCTGGGCGCGCCGCAACCGGTTTGCTGCGACGATCATGGCCCGGAAGGCGGATATGTCATCGCCATGCTGATCAGGGCGATGCATGCGCAGCAGGTAACGCAGCTCCTTGTCGTGATAGCCGAAGATCTGCACGTTCGCCTGCCGGCTGAGATACTGGTAGGTGTCCTCCGACAGGGCCCGCAACCGAGCGCGATCTTCGGCCGCGAGCGCGTCGCGAATCTCGGCATTGCGCGCGAAGGATTCGGCGAGCGAGAGCGAGAACCTGGCTGCTTGATCGAAGCTCGAGCCGAGCAAGGTGCCGACAAGCCGCATTTGTTCCTCGCGGTTGCGGGAGGCGACCTGTTCGACGCTGCGATGCTGGTGCCACAGCATCGCCCCGAGAATGCAGGCGAGGAGGAAGGCGGGCAGGCCGGCGCCCAGCAGGCGTCGTCCGAAGGGGGGCAGCATAGGCATCTCCGGTCGGCCTACCAGCGGGTCATCGCCTGGAAGGAGAAGCGATGGGTCGTGGCTCCCAGCCGCAGGTCGCCGTCATAGGAGCCGGCCACCTCGATCCGCGGGGTGACGAAGCCCGACAGGCTTGCGCCGATCACCGCTCCGTCGCGGGCTGCCTCCGGGCTTCGCGTCACGACACTCGCACCCAGCAGGCTCGCTTGCAGGACCGCGACGTTGTCAGCGAACTCATGAGACCAGTAGGCCTTGAGGTCGAGGCGCAGCTTCGCGTCGCCGGCCAGGGGCGTCGACAGCCGGGCGCCCGCCAGGGAACGCACGGAAGTCTGGCCTTGACCACGCAGGCTCAGCGCGAAAGCCCCGGCCTGCGTCTCGGTCAGGCCATCCTGTCGGGAATGAAGCAGGCTGATCCCGGTTTCAGGCGACAGATCGAGGCCCGCTACGGAGGCGAGGCGATATCCGGCGACGGCATTGCCGAAGAAGCCGTAGCTATCGCCCTCGCCATGTGCGGCCCGCTGGGCATTGCCGAGCTGGATCGTCCTGCGAACGTCTGTCTTGCCATAGTTGGCGCCGATCGAGCCGCGCAGGGTCAGGGCACCGAAATCGGCGCGGCCATAGGTCGCCAGGCTGTAGCTGTCGAGCGCGACGCGGCCGGCCGCATCGGCCTTCGGGTCTGCGCTCGAACGCGTGTATCCCAGGGCGGCGCCGATCGTTCCGGCCGGGAAGGCGGCGGTTTCCGCACCGATCATGGCGCCGGCGAGGCCGAAGCGCGAGCCCGTCCCGTTGACGTCTCCTCCCGTCCGCCCGAAACCGTAGAGGGCCTGCCCCCAGATCACGCCGTCCCTCGCCGGCTGCACTCGCCCGGGCTCGACCGAAGCGCTGCCAAGGCTGGCATAGCCCGCCGCTCCCAGCCCGGTGAGCTGGTCATATCGGGAGGACCAGCCGGCCGTCAGGCGCTGATCGAGAGCCGCGCTGACCGTGCGCTGGGCGTTCATCATCGCCATGCGGGCATCGGCGTAGCTCTGCCCTGACAGCGAGCTCAGCGCACCAGGCAGCGTGCCCGATGCGGCCGAGTAGAGCGCGTCGAATACCTCCTGCCGCGCGGCATCGGGGCGCGTCCCGGCGGCTGGCCGCACGGAATCGAGCGCCCTTGCGACGGAGAAGCCATTGCCGTTCAGGCCTGCGAGCGCGGCATAGGAGCCGGGTGTCACGACCAGCGACAGCCCGGTGGCGCCGTAGAGGGCGTCGAAGCGGGCATTGGCAGGCAAGCCATTGGCCGGCTGGTCCAGCCCGGTGAAGCTGCCGCTCAGGCCTCCCTCGGCCACCAGCACCCGGAAAGCGGTTCCGGACACGGGCGTAAAGCCGTTGCTCGCATCGCCGGCGATGCCGCGCAGCACGGGGGCGATCCGCCCATCCACGGTGACATGTCCCGAAACGGTCTGTGCGACGAGACGCGAATAGTTGCCTGCCCCGTTGCCCGTGCCGGTCCCGTCGATGTCGAGCACGAAGCGGTTGGTGACGCCGAAGCTCACCGGGCCCTTGACGAACAGCGTGCCGGGGGAGTTGCCCGGCATGACCGTGCCGGCGCTGAACAGGCCAGCCTCGATCGAGCCGGTGCCGCGCAAGGTGCCTTGCTGGCCGACGGTGACTGCGGAGGTAACGGAGCCATTCAGCGCCAGCGTTCCGGAGATGACAGCGGTGCCGCCGGCGTAGGTGTTGCGGCCGCTCAGTTCGAGCCGGCCTTCGCCCCGCTTGACCAGCCCGCCCGCGCCGGTGATGTCGTTGCCGAAAGTCGCCGAATAGCCCTTGGTGTCGACGTCGAAGGTCTGCACGAACTGGCCGGGGCCGCGCACCGCCTTGCCGACATTGAGCAGGCCCCAGCCATAGATCTCGGGCGAGCCTAGATCGGTCGCCGTGGTGAGGATGGACTGGACCACCTGCGGCGCGGTCATGAATGGAAACGCTTCGCGGACGAGGGCTGCTGCCCCTGCCACATGCGGAGCAGCCATCGAGGTTCCGCTGGATAGATTGTACGGCTCGGTCGGCGAGCTGCCATTGGCCGGGGTTACGGTCGAGACGATGTTGACGCCGGGCGCCGCAAGGCACCAGGCGGCGGCGATGCCGCAATAGTTGCTGAACGACGCTATCTTGCGATCGCGGTCCACCGCGACGACGGCGATCGTATAGGGCTGGAGATCCGAATAATTGAGGCTGCTCGAACTGATCTGGTCGCCATTGCCGTCGAGGAAGACATAGAGATTCTTGCCGGCATTCTCCGGCCGGATCGCGGGGTAGAAGGCCGCACCCGTCGGATTGCGCGCGATCACCGGCTGGTCCTCGCGCTCGTTGCCCGCGGCGAAGACCATGACCATGTCCGATGCGCCGGCCTGTCGAATGGCTGAGACTTCGGCAGAGGTGCCGTCGATATGGTAGGGCTGGATCGGGAAGACGACGTAGTCGGGGTTGGGGCTGCCGTCCGGCAGGGTCGGCGAGGGATAAGAAGGGCCGTAGCTGCCGTTCAGGACCTTGGCGCCGTGCTCGCTCGCATAGCGGATGGCGGCAGCGATATCCCCGCCGCCCGGAACGATCGCGCGCAAGGCCAGGATCTCCGCGTTATAGGCGACGCCCTGCATGCCGTTGCCGTCTCTCGCGGCGGCGATCGTGCCGGCCACGTGGGTTCCGTGTGAGAACCTATCCCGATCGAGGATATCGGCCGGGTCGGGCCGATCGAACCCGAAATTGCGGGATAGCGGCGAGAGTCTGCCGTCGAATTCGGGATGCGTGAGATCGATGCCGCTGTCGACCACCGCCACCAGCACGCCTTTTCCGCTGAGTCCAAGCGCATAGGCGTCGGCGGCGTTGATCTGCGCCAGGCCGTAATTGGCGTTGTATTCTGGCGTCGCGAAATACGCGGGCGCAGGGGTCATTGCGGCACGCGGGAGATTGCGGACGGGGCGGCCGAAAAAAGCGTCCGGCAGCGCAGGCAGATCCGATGCCGAAGCCGCCATCGGCATGAGAGCGGCGAGAAGCGACGCCGCGGTCGCGCAGAGGAAGGCGGAGCGAAGGACGGCGCGGTGCGCGGCGATGATCGGCATAGGCAAGGCTCGTCAACGTGGTCCAGCAGGCGTGGACCGGTCGTTCGGCGCGTAACATGGAACGAAAACCGGGGAGACGGTGGAGAGGCGACGCTGCGTCCCAATCATCCGGGGCGGCGTATCAGCGCTCTCTCTCGTCGGCCTCTTTACATTATCGCAGCTCTCTTTCGTCTAGAAAAACGTCGCGGATGCCTGGTAATGGGCGGTGCGGCGATGGGGGGCAGGCCGGGCGATGGGCAAGGAAGGCGATCACGCGCGCCAGCTTTTCGGGAGCTGGCGTGAGACCATTGCGCCGATCTTCGATGTCCGGCCGCTCGCGGGCGATTGGGATGCCGGTTTCCACGCCGAGCTCGATCGGCACCATCTGAGCACCGCGCTGGTCGGGCAGGTGGCGACGAGCGCCCAGCATTATGAACGCTCGGAAAGCCTGATCGGCGCGGTCGGCGTCGATCACCTGCTGATCCAGCGGTACGAGGCCGGTCATACGACGCTCGACCTGGATGGGGAGGAAATTCATGCCGGCCCGGGCGACGTCCTGGTTTTCGACCTGTCCCGTCCGGTCCGGTCTCATGCCACCGACATGCGGGCGGTCAGCCTCGTCCTGCCGCGCGGCCTGCTAGCACTCGACGCCGGCAGTCTGGACCGCGTGCATGGCACCGTTCTGTCCGGGACAAGCGCTCTCGGTTCGCTGGCGGGGGACCATCTGCGCAGCCTGCTGAAAGGGGCGCCCACACTGGAACCGACAGCAGCCCCGGACATCGCCAAGGCAAGCGCGCAACTGCTTTCGGCCTGCCTATCGCCTGTACTGAGGCGCGACAGAGATGCCCCTGCAACGCTGACGGCAAGCGTGGCGATGATCTGCCGCTTCATCGATCGCCGGATCGGCGATCCCGCTCTGGATGCCAGAATGCTCTGCAGTGCATTCGGCCTGTCGCGCTCGGCGCTTTACCGCCTCTTCGCCCCAATCGGCGGGGTCTCTAACTATATCCGCCAGCGCCGGCTGGCGCGAGCCCGTCTGGCGCTTAATGCTTCGACGCGCGGAAGGGGCGGCATCGGGAAAATCGCGCGCCAGTTCGGCTTTTCGAGCGACGATGCCTTCTCGCGCGCCTTCAAGGCTCAGTTCGGCATCGCGCCGCGCGACGTCGTGCATCTGCGCCTGTCGCCATCGCTCGAAGCGGGCGATGGCAGCCTGGCGAACTGGCTCCGGCACCTGGTCTGACTGTCGGGGTTCAGCTGCGCGCCCAATGTCCGGTTGTGGCGCAACGCACGAGCGGCGGATGCGGTACGGTTGGTCCCGGATGTGGCATCCCGATGGAGGATGCGTCATGCTCTTCAAAGCTCAGGAGACTCATCAGAATCCAGCCTGGAATACGGGGCGCATTATCGGCCCGAAGCCGCCACTAAAGCCGCGTCACATCCGGGCTATCAGGACACGGCTGCAGCACGAACGCCGTATGCGAGATTTGGCAATGTTCAATCTCGCGATCGACAGGAAGCTGCGCGGCTGCGGTCTTGTCCGGCTTCACGTGGCTATGTGGTGCTCGGCGCAACCGCGAGGCTGAGGACGTCGATCATCCAGCAGAAGACCGGCCGGCCGGTGCCATTCGAGTTGACGGCTCCGACCCGAGAGGCGCTGACAGCTCGGCTCAGGAGGCGACCAGCAGCAACTGGCGATTGGCTGTTTCCGAGCCGCGGCCGACCCGGCGATCACGTAACGACCCGGCAATACGGTCGCACGCTCGACGGCTGGGTCGCCTCGATCGGCCTCGATCCCGCGCTCTATGGAACGCACAGCTTTCGGCGAACGCAGCCTGACATCGCTAAGAACGGACGGTTCCACCTCATGGAAAACGGATCTGACCGTGTGGGCCAATGTCGGTCGCGGTACCCGCCGGCGCAGAATGGCCGCTTCCTGGCAGGGACCGAATGTCTGATTGTGGCGCTCATCGATGCAACCGACGGGCGCTACACCGCATCGTCAGCCTCCGCATGTTGCTATCGCCAGACCGCCCTGAGTTGCAGAAGCCACGCCGCTGGGCACGGTCCGGTTCGCAATTCTGATCGGAAATGGTGGGCCGGGCCGGACTCGAACCGGCACCGGCGCTGTTATGAGCAGCGAGCTCTAACCATTGAGCTACCGGCCCGTCACTCGCCTAGCACCGTGCGAGGCCGGCAAGCAAGGCGATAGCGGCCACATCGAAAAGGAAAAGGCCCTGCGCAGCTGCGCAGGGCCTTCGTCTTCTCGGCGTGCCGTTGTTCAGGCCGCGGTCGCCATGGCCGGCTTGTCGTGATGCCCGGCGGCATGGCCTTCGCGGAAGGTGAAGCGGGCGATGTGCTCGGTCAGCGCGCGCGTCTGCTCGTCCGTCAGCGCCAGTGCCGCGTTGGTCTCTTCGACGAGGGCCGCGTTCTGATGCGCCATCGTGCCGATGCCGTCGATCTCGGTGTTGATGGCCGAGACGTCGTTGGCCTGGTTGCGCGCAGTCTGCGAGATGCCGTTCATCAGCCCGGTCAACTCGTTCACCGACGAGACGATCGCACCGAACATGGCGGATGTCTCCTCGACGAGGCCGACGCCGACCTTGACGTCCCCATGCGCGGCCTCGACCAGCTTCTTGACGTCGTTCGAGGCATCAGCCGAGCGCTTGGCGAGGCTGCGCACCTCGGTCGCGACCACCGCGAAGCCCTTGCCGGCATCGCCGGCGCGCGCCGCCTCGACCGCCGCGTTGAGCGCGAGCAGGTTGGTCTGGAAGGCGATCTCGTCGATCATCGCGATGACCTCGGAGATCTTGCTCGAGGACTGGCGGATGCGCTGCATCGCTTCGAGCGCGGAGGCGACGACCTTCTCGCCCTGCTGGGCGCGCTGCTCAGCGCCCTCGGCCATGCCCGTGGCCTGGGCCGCCTCGCTCGCGGTCTTCTTGACGGTGCCCGCGAAGGCGCCGAGCTGGTTGGTGGCCATCGAGACGGCGTTGCTCTCCTCGCTGGTGCGCTCGGCGAGGTCGGTGACGCCGTCGAGGATCTCGCTGGTGGCGCTGCGCACGGCCGAAACCGTCTCGGCCAGCCGCGCCAGCGTGCTCTCGAACTCGTCGGCCAGCGCATTAGTGCCGTCCTTGAGCTCGGCAAAGGCACCCTGATAGAGCCCCTCGATACGGGCCGAGAGATGACCGGCCGAGAGTTCCGCCAGGACGTCGCAGGTCTCGGACAAGCCGGCCTGCACCGTCTCAAGCAGCGTGTTGACCGAGCCGGCGAGCGCATTGAGCTCGGCATCGGCGAACTGGGCCGCGACACGCTGGCTGAAGTCGCCGGCGGCGGCGGCGGCCACCACCACGCCGAAGGCCTCGCCCAACTCCTGCATCATCTGCCGGCGCTGCTCCTGCGCCCGGACCTGATCCTCGATCTTGGCGGCTTCGGCGGCGCGCAATGCCACCGCATTGTCGCGGAAGAGTAGCACGCTCTTCGCGATGTCGGAGATCTCATCGTTGCCCTTGGTGTCGACGGCGGTCTCGAGCGCGCCGTCGGCGATCGCCTTCGTGGCGGCCCAGAGGCGGTTGAGGCGCCCCACGATCATCGGCCGGACATAGAACAGCGACAGCGCCAGCGCGATCAGCAGCGAGCCGAGCCCGATACCGCCGAGCCAGAGCTTGCTCTGGTCGATCAGCGCCCCGCTGGCCTCGCCCGAGGCCACGGCTTCGCTGCGCGCCGTGCTGACCAGCTCGCCGACCTGGGAGCGAACCGCTTCGGCGGCGACATGGGTCTGCTTGAGGCCGGCCTGGATCGCCGTGCTGGTGTTCAGGTCGCGCTCGCGGATCGCAATTAGTCCGCTCTGCCCTTCGCCGAGGTCGATCACGGCGTTGACGGCCTGGGCGCGCGCCGGATTGGCCTGGATCTTGTCCGCCGCGGCGAGGAAGCCGCGAACCTGGCCCAGGATCGCCTTGAAGCGCGCCTTCGCGTTCTCCAGCTTCTCGGGGCTCTCGATCTGGGAAATCTCGCGCAGCAGCCCGACCAGCTCGCTGACCTGGAGCTGCAGCGCCTGTGCCGTCTGCAGCGCCGCCAGATCCTTGTCGATGATGTTGGACAGCGCTTCCTCGACTTCCTTGCCGGTGAGCTGGGTGGCGCTGGCGATGTTCATCTTGACGTTGAACTGGGCATCGCCGGTCTCGAAATCGGCGAGCGCGGTGAAGCCTTCACGGGCCTTCGAGAGCTTGCCCAGCGCTTCGCCCTGCTCCGAGGCGTTGCGCAGCCGGTCGCCGGTCAGGTCGTTGATGTCGTTTATCTGGCGCCACAGCGCGTCGATCGCTCCCTGTGTCTTCGCCTTGTCGACCTGACCCTGATCGGCAATACGGCGCAGCAGGTCCATCTGCCGGACTTCGACCTTGTCGAGCTCGCCCGTCAGGGCGGAGCGCTGCTGGACCGACTCGATCTCGCTGAAGCGCGCCGCCAGCGCGGTCGACTGCGTCGCCGCCTGCGACAGCTCGAGCGCGAGTTCCACGACCGGCATCTTCTTGCCGACGAGATCGTCCACCGTCTGGTCGACGCGATTATAGGAGAACCATGCGACCGAGGAGGAGACGAGGGTCAGAGCCGTCATCATACCGAGCGCGGCATAGATGCGTGCTGCGATGCCGATCCGCAACGGCTTGCCCTCACGCGCGGGCTTGGCTTTCGTCATGAAGTCGTACTCCGGATATCACGCAACGCTGAACGACGAACTTAAGGGAAACGAGGTGCCGGCCGGGCCGCAGCCGGGAGGCGGCTGTTCGACGGCGCCGCGGCCACGGGAATCCCCTCCCTCCCCTGGCGGCGGCCAGGCGGCTGGACCCGCATGCGGCATCGAACGGACATGAATTCCCCCGGCCGGGTCTTCCCCGGTCTGTCGGAGCAAAGCATCGTCCGGGCGCGCTTAAAGAACGGTTTAAAAATGGATTCTTTTGAATCACATTGCCGGAGGGCGACTTCATCCCCCGTTAGGAATTGAGGCGCGGTCAGTCCTTGGCCGGCTTCGGCACCGGGCGCGGACGGCCCTCCTCGTCGATCGCGACGAAGGTGAAAGTCGCGTCGGTCACCTTCTCATGCAGCGTGGTCCGGAAGCGCTTCGCCCAGGCCTCGACATGGATCTTCATCGACGTCCGGCCGATCGACTCGATCTCCGTATAGACGCTCAGCACGTCGCCGACCTTCACAGGGTGGATGAAGGTCATCGCATCGACAGCAACGGTGACCACGCGCCCTTGCGCCTGATCCACGCCAGCGATGCCGCCGGCCTGGTCCATCCGCGACATCACCCAGCCGCCGAAGATGTCGCCATTGGCGTTGGTATCGCCGGGCATGGCGATTGTCCGCACCGTCAGCGTGCCGCGCGGCTCGTGTTCGTGGCGGTGGTCGGCTTTGGTCATGGGAGTCCTGCGAGTCTCGGCGGGGTATTCGCCGGCGATGATGGCGAGGCGGCCGGCGACAGGCAAGCGCGCCGCTGCCCACTGTGCCTCGCGCAACGCCCAGAGCACGGGCCGGCAGGCGGCGCCCGATAGAGCTCATCGGCCACGCCGTCGCCGCGCCGCCGGGGCTGGACAACCTGCCCTTGGCCACCGACACGCCCTTCGCGATCACCGTGGGGCCGGCATCGGCTGCTCCGGCCGGACTCGTTGTCGCCAAAGGGCTGATGATGCGTCGCCTCTGACCGCGAGGGGCCGCAGAGTGAGTGCGGAACGCTGCGGCCGTCAGCGGCCCCGCAGGCTGATGAGGTTGACGTCGATCGTCCGCGCCCGGAAACCGGCTTCGCAATAGCAGAGATAGAACTCCCACAGGCGGCGAAACGGCTCGTCGAAGCCGAGCGGCGCGATCTCGTTCCAGCGTTCGAGGAATCGCCGCCGCCAATCCTTCAGGGTCAGGGCGTAGCTGTCACCGAAGTCGAGTTGCTCGACCACGCCGAGGCCGGCCGCCATCGCGCTTCGCTTTAGCGCCGGGACCGATGGCAGGCAGCCGCCGGGGAAGATGTAGCGCTGGATGAAATCGGTGCCCTGCTGATAATCCTCGAACATCGCGTCATCGATCGTGATGGCTTGCAGGACCACGCGGCCCCCGGGCCGAAGCGAGCGGCTGAGCGTGGCGAAGTAGGACGGCCAATAGGCCCGGCCCACGGCCTCGATCATCTCGATCGAGACGATGCGGTCGAACTCGCCCGAGACGTCTCGGTAGTCCTGAAGCAGGACGCTGGCGCGCTCGGCAAGGCCAGCTTCCGCGATGCGCCGTTGCGCCGCTTCGAGCTGGGCGGGAGACAGCGTGATTGCGGTCACGCGGCAGCCTTCGCGGGCGAGCCGCTCCGCGAGCGCGCCCCAGCCGCAGCCGATTTCAAGGACACGCTCCCCCCCGGAGAGGCCGAGCATGGCGACGAGCCTGTCGAGCCGCCGCTGTTGCGCTGCCTCGAGCGTTTCCGTCGGATCCGCATAGAGCGCCGAGGAGTACATCATGCTGGCGTCGAGCCAATGGCCATAGAACTCATTGCCGAGATCGTAATGCGCCGCGATGTTGCGGCGGCTGCCGCTGCGCGTATTGGCGTTGAGCCGATGCCGCACGCGGTTGAGCAGGCGCGCAGGCCAGGCGCCGGAGACGAGCTTGCGCAGCGTCGCGTCGTTGCGCGCGCCGAGTTCGATCAGCGCCGTGAGATCCGGCGTGTACAGGTCGCCGTCGCGATAGGCGTCAGCCAGGCCGATATCGCCGTCGAGCAGCAGGCGGCGCATCGCTCGCCAGCTTGTCAGGATCATCGTCGCCTGGGGTCCGGCCACAGCCTGAGCGCTGCAATGGCGCGCACCGTCCGGTGTGAAGACCGTCAGACGGCCGATCTTGATGTGGGACAGCAGCCGACGCAGGAACCAGCGCGACAGGCCGACGCCACCCGGCAACGCGAGCGGCTGCTCGCCCGTCCGGAGATGCTGTTCGGTATCGGGCCGGCTCATGGCTGCATCGGTCCTTTCGCATGCCGGGTCACGGCGCAGCCCACGCTGAAGGGGCGCTCAGGCGCGGCCGGATGAGGCCGCCAGGGAATGCGCTTCGCCAGCAACCTCAGCGCATGCCAGTGGATGGCGGCGGTGACCTTCAGCGTGAGGAGCGGGTGGGTCGCCAGGAGCAGCAGCAGCGCCGCGTCGCTCAGTGCCCGTCTTTTGCCGCCGAGCGTCGTGGCGATGAGGCGCCCCTCGGCATCATGACCGTCGATCGCGACGGAGACGCGCTCGCCGGGTGGCGCGACTGAAAAGGTGTAGCGCATATCCAGGCCCATGAAGGGCGAGACGTGGAAGAGCTTGCAGGCTTCCTGGCGGAGCGTTCGCCCGGCAGCATCGGCGGGCGCGACGTAGCTGTGGGTCTCGCCGAAGGTGTTGTGCACCTCATAGACGGTGGCGCAGAGGCTGCCGTCGCGGCGATAGCAGAAATATGTGCTGAGCGGATTGAACGCGTAGCCGAGGATGCGCGGCATGGTCAGGAGGCGTATCGGGCCGCCGTCATGCGCGATCCCGGCATCACTAAGGGCGGCTTCGATCTGCGGGCGCAGGGGTCGCCCGCTGCGATCTCCGTAATCCGCGTCACGAAAAGCGTAGAGATTGAAGCGGTTGCGCGAGAACAGCGAAAGCCTGGCGGCCAGCTCATCGATCTCGTCGAGATCGATGAGCATCCAGAAGACGCGATAGGCCAGCGCGTGCGGCCGGGGCCGGAACCGATGATGCCGCACCCGGCCGACATAGAGGGCCGATTGCCAGGTCATGCGGCCTGCTCCAGCCGGGGCAGAACGGGAATGCGGCCGGATTCATCGCGAACCCGCCAGGGCCGACGGACGCCGCCGAGCGCCTCGGCAACGGCGAGCCCCGCCTGCAAGCCATCCTCATGGAAGCCCGATCCGAAATAGGCGCCACAGAACCAGCTTCGACGCGCTCCCTGCAGCGCCCAGAGCCGCTGCTGCGCATCGAGCGCCGCCGCATCGAACAAGGGGTGTTCGTAGATTTCCTCATGCAGAACGGCATCGCCGCGCAGCGAATCGGGCGGGTTGAGCGTGACGAAGAGAGGCGGCGCGTCCGCCAAGCCTTGCAGCCGGTTCATCCAGTAGGTGACCGCACAGGCGGCGTCCGGCCTGGCACGGTCGCCGATATGGTTCCAGCTTGCCCAGGCGCGGCGACGCGTCGGCATCAATGCGGCGTCGCCATGCAGCACGGCGCGGTTGCGGCTGTAGCGGAAGGCGCCGAGCGCCTGCACCTCGGCCATATCGGCGTCCGTGAGCATCGCGAGCGCCTGGTTGGCATGGGTGGCGAAGACGACCGCGTCGAAGCACTCGCTCCAGCCCTCGCCCACAAGCACGACCTCGCTCGGACCACGCTTGACCTGCCTCACCGGCGAGGACGTTCTGATTTCGCCCGAGAAGGCCTTTCGCAGCCTGTCGACATAGACGGCGCTGCCGCCTGTCACCGTGCGCCAGGCGGGCCTGTCCGCGAGCTGCAGCAATCCGTGATTGTGATGGAAGCGCAGGAAGGCGGCAGCAGGATAGGACAGGATTTCCGAACACGGGGCCGACCAGATCGCAGCCGCCATCGGCAGGAGATGGTCGTCCCGGAAAGCGGCGCCGTAGCCGCCGGCCGCGAGGTAATCACCGAGCGAAATCTCGGCCGCGCCACCCGCGAGCGCGTCCCTGGACGCGTTCCGGTAGAAGCGGGTGATGTCCTGCAGCATCGCCCAGAAGCGCGGCCGCACCAGATTGCTGCGTTGGGCGAACAGCCCGGCGACGCTGGTACCGCTATATTCGAGCCGGCCTCCGTCGAGCGACACGGCGAAGGACATCTCGGTCGACCGGGTGGCGACGCGAAGATGGTCCATCAGCGCGATAAAGTTCGGATAGGTCGCCTCATTGAAGACGATGAAGCCGGTGTCGACCGCAGTCTCGCTGCCAGCGCCGGCAACGCGAACCGTGTTGGCGTGACCGCCGAGGCGGCGCGACGCCTCGAACAGCACCACCTCATGCGCTTGCCCCAGCAGCCATGCTGCCGCCAGGCCGGAGATGCCGGCGCCGACCACGGCGATCTTCATCGCCTTTCCCCCTGCTCGCTCCATGGTCGCGTCCCCGCTTTTCATGACCGGTATACGCGGCCCGCGCCGGACTGGATTTGCTGTGGCGCGACCAAAAACGCGCGGGCGAGGTGACCCACCCTTGGGTCTCGCTCGTAAGCGAAGAAAGGTCGGAACATTCCGCGAGGGTTCGATAATGCCGATGAGCCGAGTGAAGCGCTTGGTCGCGGCGATCGGCGCCTATTCAGCCGATCCAGATCCGCGGGCTGCGATCGCCAATACAGTCGCGATCGTGGTCGTCTCCAACCAACCCTTCTATCCGTTCTATCTCCACTGGGCGGTCTCGCCCGTCGCCACGCCGTCCTATGTCACCTTCCTGTCGACGCCGTTTTTCGTAGCGTACCGGTCGCCATGCGGCGCAGCCCTTTGGCCGGGCGGGCGCTGCTTCTCCTCGCCGGCATCGGCAACACATTGCTCTGTCGCGTTGCCTTCGGCCCAGGCTCCGGCGTCGAAGTCTTCCTGTTTCCCTGCCTGATGCTCGCGCTCATGCTGTTTCATCGCTCGGAGCGCGCCTTCGCATTGGGCTTCGCGGCGCTCGCCTTCGTCACCTATCTGCTGCCGACGGCGCTGCTGGGGGCGCCGCTGCACCGCTACCAACCGAGCGAATACGAAGCTCTGCAGCGCCTGAATTTTCTGAGCGCCGCATCCCTGACCGTGCTGATCGGATGGCTCTTCGCCACACGCCTTCACACAATTTCGCGCCCCTATGAAACCGACCGCGACCGTGGAGCGTAGACGAAGTCGTTCGCTGAAAGGACACCGCCATGAGGCGTCTGCTGCTCGCTCTCGCGCTGGTTTCGTCTTCGGCTGCTGGCGCGGCCGCCGCCGATCTCGATGGAACGTGGCTACGCGACGACGGCAATGCGCGCGTGCGCATCGCGCCATGCGGCGACAAGATTTGCGCCACCAACCTCTGGATCGGCGACACCAGCAAGGGCGAGGCGGCTGGCGACAAGCTCATCATGACGCTTGCGCGTCAGCCCGACGGAACGTTCTCGGGAAACGCCTATGACCCCAAGCGCGACTGGAATTATTCGATGACGATCACGGCGACGGCCGGCGCGCTCACCACGCGCGGCTGCATCCTGGGGCGCCTGATCTGCCGTGACGTGAACTGGAAGGCCGTCGAGTGACGGTGGATGATGTCACCGCCGAAGTCGGGCCGGTGATCCGATGCGACGACGCCCACGTATTTCGCATATGGTTCCCGCACTCGCCCTGACTCTCGATGGCATGCGCAAGGCGGGAGCTATCGCGCAAGGAGGTCGGTTCGTCGTCTTGTTCGACCCCAACATATTGATTGCCGCTATTGCGCGCTCGGGCGACCGGGCGGCCTTTGCAGCGCTGTTCGATCATTTCGCGCCGCGGGTGAAGGGATTGCTGATGCGCGGTGGAACCTCGGCCGAGCTCGCCGAGGAGGTCGCGCAGGAAACGCTGCTCGCCGTCTGGCGCAAGGCAGCGCTGTTCGACCCCGAGAAGGCGAGCGCCTCGACCTGGATCGCGACGATCGCGCGCAATCTGCGCATCGATATCGCCCGCCGGGAAACCCGTTCGCGACTGTCGCAAGTGTACGAGATTCTGGATGAAGACTCCCCCGAACAGCCCGATGCGACGCTCTCCGGCGCCGAACGTGACGCGCGCGTACGGGCAGCGATGACGCAGCTCTCGACCGATCAGTACCGCGTGGTCGAACTCGCCTTCCTTGAAGGCTTCAGCCATCAGGATGTTGCCCGCCGCCTCGCCATCCCGCTCGGCACAGTGAAATCGCGGCTACGTCTGGCACTGTCGCATCTGCGCGGCCGGCTGGAGGATCTGCGATGAGCATCATGCATCGCCCATCCGACGAGACGCTCGCCGCATTCGCCGCAGGGCAGCTCGACGAAGGCTTCGCACTGGTCGTCGCCTGTCATATCGAGGCGGATCGGAAGAGCCGGCAACGGCTGCGGGAACTTCAGGCCGTGCAGGGCGCGCTGCTGGATGCCGCGGAGCCCGTCGCGATGGCGTCCGGCCCACGCGATGCGGGCACCGCGGCAGGGGAAATTCCGGTATCGGTTGCGGCCACCCCGACGCCCGAGACCGGGATGCCGCAGGTGCTGCGCCCTTACGGCCTCGGTCCCTGGCGCCCGATCGGCATCCGCATCGCCATGCGGCGCGTCGAGGTTCCCGGCGCCGAGGCCCGTGTCTTCATGCTGCGCGCCGGGCCGGGCATCGCTTTGCCCCATCACAAACATAGCGGCCTCGAATGGACCACGATCCTCTCCGGTGCCTATGAGCACGAATACGGACGCTATGCGTCCGGCGATTTCGACGAAGCGGATTCCGAGCATGACCACACCCCGCGCGTCGATCCCGTCGAAGGCTGCACCTGCATCGTCGCCATGACCGGCAACGTGCTGTTCCAGGGCTGGCTCGGGCGCTTGCTGCAGCCGCTGGTGCGGCTGTGACGATCGCCTCCTTCGCCGGAGCTGCGGTGTTCACGGCCCTGGCGATGTCCGCCTTCATGTCGCTGGCCGCGTCGATCGAGCGCCGGACCGGCAATTCCGGCTGGATCGACGTGGTCTGGACTTTTGGGCTGGGCACCACGGGCATCGTTGCCGCGCTGCTGCCTTTCGGAACAGGCCCGATGTCGCGGAGATTGCTGGTGGCCGGCCTCGCTCTCGCTTGGGCGCTGCGCCTCGGCATGCATATCGCACACCGCACGAGCGGCATCGCCGAAGACCCGCGCTATGCCAAGCTCAAGCGCGATTGGGGCACCGAGGCGGCGCCTCGGATGGTCCGGCTGCTCCAGATGCAGGCGCTGGTCAGCATCCCGCTGGCGCTGGGGATCGTCCTGGCGGCCCATAATCCCGCGCCTTCGCTGGGCTCGCGCGATCTCGCAGGGTTGGCCGTGTTCGTCGCCGGCCTGGCGGGCGGCGCCCTCGCGGACGCGCAGTTGCGCGCTTTCGCTCGTTCGGGAAAGGGCGGGGTCTGCGAGCGTGGCCTGTGGGGCTGGTCGCGGCATCCCAATTATTTCTTCGAATGCCTTCTCTGGTGTTCCTATGCGGTGATCGCTCCCGGAGCCGGCTATCCCTGGGGCTGGCTCGCCTTGCTGGCACCGGCCTGCATCACTGTGCTGCTCACCCGCATCTCCGGCATCCCGCCACTGGAAGAGCACATGCTCGCCAAGCACGGCGACGCCTATCGCGCATACCAGCATCGCACCAGCGCCCTGATCCCGCTGCCGCCGAAAGGAGCGACGTGATGACGATCATGCAAAGGCTCTCGACCTGGGGCGAAGGGCTGCCCGTACCCGATGCCGTCAGCCGCATGGTGATCGCGTCGTTGGTCGGGCGCACCGATCGGTCGCTCGCCGCGCAATCGGCCGACGCCGCGGCCTTCGCCGGCGCGATGGCGGCGTTCCCGATTGCCGTCCATACCGACGCCGCCAACGCCCAGCATTACGAGCTGCCTGCCGCCTTCTTCGATCTGGTCCTGGGCTCTCGGCGCAAATACTCCTGCTGCTACTACGCCGACCCTGGCGACACGCTTGCGGCAGCGGAAGAGACGGCGCTGCAACTCACGGCGGAGCATGCCGATCTCGCCGATGGGCAGGACATCCTCGAGCTTGGCTGTGGCTGGGGCTCTCTGTCCCTGTGGATGGCGGAGCGCTATTCGAAGGCGCGGATCGTCTCGGTCTCCAACTCGGCCTCGCAACGCGCCTATATCGAGGAGCAGGCGCGGCGCCGCCATCTTGGAAATCTGCGCGTCGTCACCGCGGACATGAACGACTTCGCGTCGCAGCAGCGTTTCGATCGCGTCGTCTCGGTCGAGATGTTCGAGCACATGGCGAACTGGCGCGCGCTTCTCGGGCGGATTCGCGGCTGGCTGAAGCCGGACGGCCGGCTGTTCATCCATGTCTTCGCTCACGGGCAGGGTTGCTACCGCTTCGATGCCGCCGACGCGGGCGACTGGATCGCCCAGCATTTCTTCACCGGCGGCCTGATGCCGAGTGCCGCGCTCGCGCACCAGTTCCCAGATCTCTTCGACGTCGAGGACGAGTGGCGCTGGAGCGGCGAACACTACCGGGCGACCGCCGAAGACTGGCTGGCGAATTTCGATCGCAACCTGCCGATGATCGATCCCATCCTGCGACAGGTCTATGGTGCGGAAGCGCCGCTGTGGCGCCGGCGCTGGCGCCTGTTCTTTCTGGCAACGAGCGGCCTGTTCGGCCACGCGAGCGGCAATGTCTGGGGTGTCCATCACTACAGGCTGCGCGCCACCTGAGGGGACTGGCCGGTAGGGGACGGCTAAACCCAGCCCCAGTCGGCCGCACGGCGGACGACGCCATAGGCGATCCATGTACACAGACCGACGACGACCGTGCCATAGACGATGTCCGCGAGCGTGATCGTCAGAGTCCAGGGCCGCAAGGTGGCGTAGTTCGTCAGGTCGTAGGTCGCATAGGCGAGCAAACCGATGAGCGCGCCATTCAGCAAGGCAGTGCTTGCGCTCCCATCCCGCAGCGCGGGCATCAGCGCGAAATAGATCACGCCGAGCGGGAAGCCGAAATAGAACAGAGCAGCCGGCCAGTATCGCACCTGCTCGACGATCAGGTCGCCGAGTGCGGGCCTATAGAGCACAGCGGTCATCGTGCCCAGCCAGATGGCATCGCTGATTCCGAACGCGACGAGGAAGGCGATGTAACCGGCAACGAAGCGCATGATGACCTCCCGGGTTGTATGGAGGATACGCCGGGAATGCCGAAGCGGTTCAGTATCGCATCCGGCCTCTGCGCCATCCGGCGAACAGATCCATCGCGGCACGCGAGGCGTATGATTTCGCATGCTCCTCCGGCCGATGGCGACATGACGACCGAGATTTCCCGCCGCGCTATCATTCCGATACTCGCTGTAGCGCCTCTCCCGGGCTGCGCAGCCCTCCGGCCTGGCGGCTTGGCCGAGGGCAAGCGCGACGTCGCCTATGGCTCGCATCCTCGGCAGCGCATGGACATTTATGTGCCGCGCGGTGCCGGAGCGGCTCCGAGGCCGGTCGCCTTCTTCGTTTACGGCGGTTCGTGGGCCAGCGGAGACAAGGAGACCTATGCCTTCGTCGGAGACGCCCTCTCCTCGCGCGATTTCGTCACCGTGATTGCTGATTATCGCCTGGTACCGGAGGTCCGCTTTCCGGCCTTCATCGAGGACGGCGCGCTGGCGCTGCGCTTTGTGCGCGACAATATCGCCAGCTTCGGCGGTGCGTCCCAGGCGATACATCTGATTGGGCATTCCGCCGGCGCGTATAACGCGATGATGCTGACCTTGGACAAGCGCTACCTTGCCGCCGCCGGGCTTCATGCGAGCGCGATCCGTTCCACCGTCGGCCTCTCGGGCCCCTATGACTTTCTCCCGCTCGACATCGACGTCACGAAGCAGGCGTTCGGCAACGCCCACGACCTGGCCCAGACACAGCCGGTGAACTTTGCCCGGCGCGACGCCCCGCCGATCCTTCTGGCGACGGGCTCTGAAGATACGACGGTCCTGCCGCGCAACAGCGAGCGCCTCGCACGGGCGCTCAGAAGAGCCGGCGCCAAATCGGTGTCGCTCAAGATCTATCCGGGGCTCGGCCACGCGGGAACGGCGACATCCATCGCTCGGTTGTTGCAATGGCAGGCGCCGGTTCTCGACGATATCGTCGCCTTTCTCAACGCGACGTGACGCATTCTGGCCCCCGCGAGCCGTTCCCACTTTCGCACTTTGGCATTTTGCCGGCAGCGGATGCGCCACCAGCTTGAGCGCGCCCCGTCGCAATACCCTTCATCTGCAAGGACCCGGAAGGCCACGTCTGGTGCTTGGGCACCTACCGCCCCGCCTCGCCGACCAGTTGAGCCGGCGGCGCAGGGCGCCGCGACCGCAGCATCAGCCAGCAGACCACGCTTAGATTGACGAGGTTCCAGGCAAGGCCGTTGAGGAAGGCCATCCGGTAGGAGCTGAAATAGTCGAAGATCACGCCCGACAGATAGCCGCCGACCGCCATGCCGAGCACCGTCGCCGACATCACGAGGCCGATCCGCACGCCGGCCTGCTTGGCCGGCAGGTATTCGCGAATGACGACCGCGTACATCGGCACGATGCCGCCCTGGAACAGCCCGAAGATGCCGCTGACGACATAGAGCGAGGTCAGCCCGTCGAACCAGAGATAGAGGAAGAGCGCGACGCCCTGCATCAAAGATCCCAGCGCCAGCGTCGCCACCCCGCCGATCCTGTCGGCGACGAAGCCCGAGCCGACGCGGCTGATGATGCCGAGCAGCATCATCAGCGACAGCATCTCGGCGCCGCGGGCGACGCCGTAGCCGAGGTCGCCGCAATAGGCGACGATATGCACCTGCGGCATCGCCATCGCCACGCAGCAGGCGAAGCCGGCGACGCAGAGCAGGAGCTGGAGCTGGTTGGCGCTGAGGCCAAGATCGCCGCGCGCCCCGGCGCTATGCGCCTCAGCGGCGGCCAGCGTCGCGGCCGTGGGCTGGCGGCGGAAGAACGGGGCCAGCGGCAGCATCACCACCAGCGCCACGACGGCGATGCCGAAATGGGTGGCGCGCCAGCCATGATGGGCCAGCCCCCAGGTGATGACCTGCGGCCAGACCACGCCGGCGAGATAGCTGCCCGAGGCACCGCAGACCACGGCAAGCCCGCGATGGCGGCGGAACCAGTGCGACAGGTCGGAGATCAGCGGCGAGAAGCCTGCCGCGCTGCCCATCCCGATCAGCAGCCCATGCGCCAGCGCGAACTGCCAGAGCGAATGCGACAGCCCCGCCGCGGTGTAGCCGGCGGCCAGCAGCAGAGCCCCGGCGATGATCGGCACCGTGATGCCATAGCGGTCCGCGACCCGGCCCATGACGATGTTGCCGGCGCCGAAGCCGAGCATGGCGAAGGTATAGGGCAGCGAGGCGCCCGCGCGCAGCGTCTCGAACTCGCCCTGCATCGCCGGCAGGACCACCACGACCGACCAGGAGCCGACGCAGGCGACGGTGCCGATCACCAGCGCAACGGCAAGGCGCAGCCAGGCATAGGGAGAATCGGGCTGATAACGGTCGGCAGGCTGGGACATGTTTCCTCGGCGGCCACCTGTTTGGAGATGGCTCTTCTCCCGGCAGCTTTAGCGACTGGGACGTCCCGGACAAGCGCACCGGGGGCAGGGCCGCCGCGCGACCGCAGCAGGATCGCCTTGCCGAGCGCGCTTGACGCCTCTCCGCTTTGACGGGACACCGGAACGGCTGGAGCGCGCGACATGACGAGGATCTGCATCTACGGCGCCGGGCTGATCGGCTGCTATATCGGCGGGCGCCTCCTCGCCACGGGCAGCGATGTCCGCTTCGTCGGGCGCCCCGTCATGGGCGAGGTGCTGGCGCGCGAGGGCCTGAGCATCTCGCATTACGACGGCCGCGCCTGGCATGTACCGCCCGCTTCGATCGTCTTCGGCTCGGATGCCGCGATGGCTTCGGGCGCCGATCTCGTTCTCGTCACCGTCAAATCGGGCGGCACGGCCGTGGCCGCTCGCGATCTGGCGGAGGTGCTGCCTCCTGCGGCCGCCATCGTCAGCTTCCAGAACGGCCTAGGCAACGGCGCCCTGTTGCGCGACCTCCTGGATGATCGCACCGTTCTCGACGGCATGGTGCCGTTCAATGTCGTCTCCAAGGGACCTGGCAGGTTCCACCAGGCCTCGGAAGGAAACCTCTATGTGCAGGCCGGCGGCGACGCCGATAAACGCCTCGCGATCTTCGACCGGGCCCGGCTGGCGCTCACGCGGCCGGTCGACATGCGCTCCGTCCAGTGGGCCAAGCTGCTCCTCAACCTCAACAACGCCGTCAATGCGCTCGCAAACCTCCCGTTGAAGCAGGAACTGTCGCAACGCGGCTATCGACGCTGCCTGGCCAAGGCGCAGCGCGAGGCGCTGTCTCTTCTCGGCAAGGCGGGCATCGCGCCGGCGCGGCTCACTCCATTGCCCGCGCGGTGGATCCCGGCCCTGCTCGAATTGCCGAATTTCGTCTTCGGCGTGCTGGCGCGGCGCATGCTCGCCATCGATCCGAGCGCGCGCTCCTCGATGGCCGAAGACCTCGCGGCCGGCCGCCCGACCGAGATCGACTGGATCAATGGCGAGGTGGTCCGGCTCGCGGCAAGCCTCCGACGCGCCGCCCCCGTCAATGCCCGGCTTTGCGAACTCGTCCATGACGCCGAAGCCCAGAGCCTGCGGACCTCATGGACCGCAGACCAGCTTTTGGGAGCGCTGCGGCGGCTCCCCGGCAAATAGCGCGCTCTGGGCGGCGTCGACGGCACCCGCGCCGATGCTCAGCGGAAGATGCGCTCGCCTTCCATGTCGACGATCTGCTGGCCCTTCACCAGGGTGAAGTCTGCGGCTTCGGCCTGTCCCGGGAAGCGGTCGGCGCGGATGAAGCGGTGGCTCTTCGTCTCGCCGTCGATCACCTTCTCGATGACGCCGCAAAGCTGGTACTGGCCGCCCTCCTGATAGGGCGTCGCATGAATGGTGAAACCGTTGTGCTCGATGCTCTTGACCGGGCCGGCCGGCTTCTCCTCCGCGGGCTTGCGACCGCCGAACAGTGTTTTGAAGAAAGACATGGCACCTCCGGATTGCTTGCCGCTGATATAGGACAGGAGCCGCGCCAAGGGGAGCACTGTTTCGGCATGCCGAAAGCGGCGCGTCTCGCTGCTTCAAGCGCTTGAACGACCGTACGGAACTTCCCACATCCAATCTGTTCTGGGCGGTCGCAAGACTTGCCGTCGTCGTGCCGCCCGGGCGGCCGCTTCCGGACAGGAGGTGGCCATGACGTTGATCAAGGTCCTGATGATCGCTGGATTGGCGGGGGTGGCGTTTTCGCCCAGCGCCCTCGCCCAGAAAGCTGCGCCGCACGAGACGCCCTGTGCCGAACGCGCCCATGTTGCCGAAAAACTCCGCGAGACTTTCGGCGAGCGCATGGTCGGGAGTGGCCTGACCGATAGCGGCGTCCTGTTCGAGCTCTATGTCGGCCCCGCCAGCACCTGGACCTTGCTCGCCACCACGCCCGCCGGCGTCAGTTGCCTCGTCGGCGCCGGCGAAGCCTGGGAGCCCCTGCCCAGCCCAGACATATTCGTGGCGCGGTAGACGGCTTGGCACGATCTCGGCAATCGACTATGGAGCCATCATCGGGCTCCGTCCCCGTTCGTAAGCGTCTCACGTCAGGCAACGCGTCCAGCCGGCCCATGGCCGCATCGGATGCATCCGAACAGCCTGCCACTTGCGAAAGCCTGACCTATGCCTCGCCCTGTCTTCCGCCGCCTGCCCGCCCGCTACGCCGGGGTGGCTATGCCGTTCTTCCTGTCCGTGCTGATGACCTTCGTCGTCTCCGGCATCTCGACGCTGAAGGCGCTGGGCCCGACGGCCGAATTCCTGCAGACCTGGCCCGGCTCCTGGGCGTTGTCCTGGATCGTCGCCTTCCCGACCCTGCTGCTGGTGTTGCCCGTGGTCCGGCGCCTCGTCGCGCTGGTCGTCGCCCCGCCGGCTTGAGCGCTGCTAGGCGCCGAGGTGCAGCGCGACCTCGCGCCGATGCGGCCTCGCCCGGTGCTCGAAGAGATAGATCCCCTGCCAGGTTCCGAGCGCGAGGCGCCCGCCCATCACCGGAACCGAGAGGGAGACCGGGGTCAGCGCCGCCTTGATATGGGCGGGCATGTCGTCGGGCCCCTCCGCGCGATGGACGAGATAATCCATCGCCGGATCATCCGCGGATGGCACCAGCCGGCGAAAAAACGCGTCGAGATCCCGCTGCACATCGGGATCGGCATTTTCCTGTATCAGCAAGGAGCAGGAGGTGTGCCGCACGAACAGCGTCAGCAAGCCGCTGGTCTCCCCGCCCGCACGCACGAAGGCGACGGCGCGGTCGGTGAACTCGTAAAGCCCCGGTCCGCGCGTATCGATCGTCAGGATTGCCTGGCGCGACATCGCCGTTTCATCGCTCGGTGAGAGCAAGCTTGGCGCCGAGCGCGACGAAGGCGGCCGCGAAGCTGCGGCGCAGCCACGCCATCACCGCCGGGCGGCCGATGACCTTGTCGCGCATCGCAGCCGCGAAGAGCCCGTAGAGCGCGAAGACGATGAAGGTCATCGCCATGAACACGCCCGAGAGTTCCAGCATCCGCGCCATCGGACTGGCTTCATCCGCCGCGATAAACTGCGGCAGGAAGGCGACGAAGAAGATCGAGAGCTTGGGGTTGAGCAGGTTGATCGCCAGCCCGTCGCGCAGCACGAGCCAGGCCGAGCGCGCATCCGCCTCGGTCTCGACCTTGAGCGTCCCATGCTCCTTCAGCGTCTGCCAGGCCATGTAGAGCAGATAGCCGACGCCGGCATATTTCACGATGGCGAAGGCGAGCGCGCTGGCATGCAGCAGCGCCGCGATGCCCATCATCGCCGCGATCAGGTGCGGCACGATCCCGATCGTGCAAGCGAAGGCGGCGAGCACGCTCGCTTGGCTGCCGCGCGTGAGGCCGGCGGCGATAGTATAGAGCGCGCCCGTTCCCGGCGAAGCGACGATGATCAGCGAGGTGAGGAGGAATTCTGGGGACATGAGGCCTCCGGGCAGTTGGCTCCAAGAAGCCTCTTCCAACCGGCGAGATCAAGTGCCCGGCAACGCTGGGTCGCCAACGCGGTGTCCGATGCACTTTGCTTCAGCGCGCCATCCAGAAATAGAGCTGGCCGTCATGGCTGTTGCCGCTGAGCAGATACTCCTCGGCGACCATGTTGATGCCGTTGAACAGATCCCAATGATCGCCATTCACGCGCTGGAAGAACAGGAAGGACGTGCTCTTGTCGCCTTCCGTCTGGTAGCAATCCTCCAGATAAAGCACGCCCTTCTTGCCGAGCACCGAACGCCATACCTTGTTCGAGGCGCCCTTGACGTCCGGCTCACCATAGACCCGCCGGACTCGCGGCTCCAGTTCCGCTGCCCGGATGAAGAAATTGGCGCTGAGCGTGCCCATCGGGCGCGCTCCACCCACGGGTCCGGCATCGCCATTCACCCGGCTCGCAATCTTCGCCAGATGCTCGATCGTCGCATCGTCCTCCGAGGGCGTCAGCCGCAGCGTATAGCCCATGCAGATCGCACAACGATTGGTGGCATCGCCGACCGTCTTCTTCGCCCAGGGTCGGACCGTCGCGAACCGTTCGGCAAGCGCAGCATAGGTAAATGGCAGCATCGTGCGGTTTCGAGCCTCTACGATCGAGTGGCGTAGCAGCGTACCCTGCTTCGCCCGCTCTCAAGCCGCATCCTGCGTTCGTGGGACATCCTCCGACAGGCTGTCGGAGGGCACATATGAAAAAGGCCGGCGTTGCGGCCGGCCTTCTTTGGATCAGTTGTCCAGGAAGCTCCTGCGCCCCTACGCTTGAAACTAAAGGGAAATTATCGTCAGTCAAGGCCGCTTGTTACACGGCTGAGAGTCACGGAAGTGCTTCGCTTATCTGAACAGCCCTCGGAACTGATGCCTTCCTAGATAAGCTGCCATGTTCGGCCACTGCGCAGAGACGTTAAACGCCGCTTCCGTCAAGAGCAGGAACAGCCAAAGTAAATTTCCATCAGCCTCTTCAATAATGAGGCGCTTTGCCAGAGGCTGCGCTATTCTCTGCGCATCTTCAACTAGAGAAATAGGTGAATTATCAAATATAATTGACCCAAGCCCAAGGCATATACAAGCATCTATTCCGCCGCCGACCACCGAGAGCCGTGGGGACGGAGCGGGAGGCATTCCTGGGTGCTGCTCACGGGGCGGTGGCAAGGGCGCTTGGTTTATTCCAAGATCGCGGTCAGAGCGCTCAACCCAACCATGAACGGTCTCAATCCGAGCCGGACCTGCATAAGAAACCAGAAACGAAATGATCCCAGGCGGAACCCATCCGGTGCTGAAGGACCGGAATAAGTTTCGTGTCAGACGCTTCGCGGCGGCCGCATTGCGATTGGCTGTCGCCAACTCAGCCTCGGTCAAAAGCGACTTAACCTCAATGGTCGCAACGACCGACTCCGCTAAAAACGCGCTAATTCCTCCTCCTAGATCAATACGCGGGCTATCTGATTTGTAGATGACGATATCAAACTGGTTTCTCGGCTCACGGGGCGCTGAATTTGCATCGATAATTTCTCCAGTCCCGACCGCAAGTTTTGAACTCAAATGACCCTGTAAAAATTCGCGAATAAACGCCTCTCGCGGAGTCCCTCGATGCAGCATGTGCCCGGCGTTGGCTGGGATTTGTGAAATGGCAAGTAGATGCCGCTCCACTGCATCGAGATGGGATTTTAGCATGATACGCTTCCGTTCCGGCGCTATGGAGCCGCTCAGCGGGAAAGGGCTCAGTATTTGCCGGGTAGAGCCGAAACTTAAGCCGAACGGCGCTGAGCACGTTGCTTACCCACAAGGAAAAAATGGGCAGCGCACTAGACCCCCTCACCCTCAACCGGCCGCCGTCTCGCCCCCTCAGAGAACCGACCGCGAAGGAAGCCGCGAGACGCCGCAGCGTCGGCATCGAGCGACATCGTGCCCAAGTCCTGGAGCAGCATGCGGATGGCCTCTCGGGGGTCACCGCTGGCCTCATGGAGCTTTGCGCAACCCGTGACGGCCAGCAAGGTCTACCAAGGGTCAACTCGCTAGCGGCGGCCCGTGTTCTTGGTCTTGGGTGCCGGTGTCTGTGCGCCTACCTGTTCATCTGCAACCTCAGGTGCCCCGCGTCGGGTAAGCTCAAGGTCCAGGGCATGGCGGATTAAGTCTAGGCGGGTCTCGCCTTCCTGCCTCACCGCATCAATTCGGGCAGTCGTGCCGGCCGCAAGTGGCAATTCGGTCCTCTCGGGATAACGCAGTTTCCGGCCCATCTCGTGCTCATGCCTCCGCAAAACCAATTTCGTCCAGACGTTATTGACAGCTAATTACGTACAGACGATAAACGGCAGCATCCTCGGAATGACGAGAGGCCGCACCAACATGACATCCCACCTAACGTCCGGCATCAAGCCGGCGACGATTGTCTACGTCACCTCCACCGGCAAACGAATAACCCTCTCTGCGGGCGCCTTTATCAACCGCAGAGCCTTGGGCGTTTAGGCCTCCCCTTAGACCCTAATAACTCGCCGTAACCGTCTGTAATCACGGGCGGAAACCACATTGCGGCAATTCTGTGATGAATTAGGCCACCCTTTAGATGGACCTAGGCGGCATTTTGGCTGCCGTCTGCCTGGGCAAAACTCGCTCTACGAGGCCCCGCTGAGAAGCGCCGGAGGAGCCCCTTGAAGGGCGCCATGTGCCGCGACCGACCTTGAAGCGCTGCCTTCCTCAATCCCACAAGGCAAACATACCATGACCGCCACCGCCCTTTTTGACTGCCGGCCCATCGTGCCGGAAGACCCCTTCGCCCTCCCAGCCACCCCGGCCTTTGATCCTGCCGACCCTTCCACTGCCCAGCACCACCCCATGTGGCCCGACCAGATCGACCTTGAGAAGGGCATGAGGGACGAAGGCGCGGAGGCATACGTCGCCACGGTCGATAAGGCTCGCCGCAAAGGCCACATGGCCCGGCTAGAACCCGTTCGCCACCTGTTGCTTGACTGGGTGCCGAAGGTCTCGGAGTTTATTTGCGCTTGGCGTCGTGCCTACTCCCAAGGCCGTGGCCCGAAACCCACCGCTCTGCCGCTCATCCAGGGAGTGGACCCCGACCTCCTCGCGACCATAACCCTCCGCACCGTCCTCAACCGCATCACGGCCCGCGCCACCAACATCACGCCGCTGTGCATCGAGATAGGCCGCTTCGTGGAGCATGAGCTTCGCATGCGTGCCTGGGAGCGTCACGACAGGCTGGACGAGAAGGCCCGCCGCAAGTTGGCCAAGGAGCTGGCTGCCGAGGGCCTTGAAGTCCCGGAGGACCTCCTCCGCAAGGGCTCCTGGCGCAGCCTCCAAGACAAGCTCACCCGCGAGTTCTCCTCCGCCACGCACCGCCGCATCGTCAACGCCATCATGTTCAACACCGTGGCTGCCGAAGGCGGCATGGAAGGCGTGGACTGGACAGCGTGGTCCGTGGAGCAGCACTTCCGCGTGGGCTCGACCCTGCTAGAGGCTCTGTGCTGCGGCACCAACTGGTTCACCCTGGAGAACGACCCCAACTACGTGTGGAAGCCCGGCTCGAAGAAAGGCCCGGCGCTCGCCCTCCTGCCCCGCCCCGAGATGCTCCAGTGGCTCTCCGAGGCGCTCGACCGTGAGCAAATCTCCCAGCCCGTCTTCAAGCCCACCCTGATGCCCCCCAAGCGCTGGGAGAGCACCAAGGGCGGCGGCTACTGGACGCCCTACGCCCGCACTCCCCGCCTCATCCGCTTCAAGGCCTCCCAGGCAGAGCAGCGTGAAGGGGCGGCCGATGAGTACGAAGCGCTCGACATGCCCGAGGTCTACTCGGCGCTGGCCTTCGTGCAGGAGACCGGCTGGGCAGTGAACACGGGGGTCTTCCACGTCGCGCAAGTCTGCTACGACCGAGGCATCAAGGTGAACGGGATGGTCTCCACGGCGGAGATATCCGACATCATCGAGCCCGAAGACATCGCGGAGAACGCGGACGCTCGGAAGATTTGGCGCAAGGCCCAGGCCTCCGTCTACAGGGCACGCCACGAGCAGGCCACCAAGATGTGGGCCTTGGAGCAGACCATCTCCCTGGCCGACGAGTTCGCCTCCACGACCTGCTTCTACTTCCCCCATATGCTGGACTTCCGGGGCCGCATGTATCCCATCCCGAGCGGCATGCAGCCTCAGGGCAACGACCTCGCGCGGGGCCTCCTGCGCTTCAACGAGGGCCTGCCCGTCACGGAGGAGAATGGTGGCGCCGGATGGATTGCCGTTCAGTTGGCGTCCATGTGGGGCAACGACAAGTGGGACTTCGACAAGCGCATTGCCTGGGTCGAGAAGCACAACGACCTCTGGCAGAAGATAGCCTCAGACCCCATCGGCTACCGCGAGGATGGCCCTGACGGTATGGGCGAAGGCCACGGCTGGGTGAACTGCGACAAGCCCTTCCAGGCCCTCGCGGCCATCCTCGACTGGGCCGGCTTCCTGCGGGAGGGCTACGGCTACTGCTCCTTCCAGCCCATCCAGGTTGACGGCACCTGCAACGGCATCCAGCACCTCGCGGCGATGACCCGCGACGAGGTGGCAGGAAAGCATGTCAACCTCGTGCCCGGCACTGAGCCCCGCGACATCTACCGCTTCGTGGCGGAAGCTCTCCAGGCCAAGCTCGAAGCCCAGGGTGGAGAGCGGACTGACAAGGGGTCTATCGCCCGGTAGCCCGCCAAGCGGGAGCGGGAGATCATTTTTTAAGCGGCCTCATCGCCGCGACCTCCTCCACCGATCAAAGCCCCATACGCCCACCACCAACGCCAGCCCAGCGAAGGCGCACGGCGAGTTGATGTGTGGCGTAGTGGTCAACAGGTCCAACAATCCAATTGTGCGGCCCATAAGCCAGCCCTCCGCTCGAAACTCGATGCCGAGCATGAGGCTGGCGCAAGGTGGTCAACCGTGCACCGCACATGCCTCTGACAACGTCAGCTTCGAGTCTCGAGGCAGATGGTTATGTCGAAAAACTGGCATCAGGCACGCCCCGTATGTGGGGCGGGTGAGCGGCCCGCGCCGGTCAACCGTCTCACTCCAGCCCCGACCCGCTGCCCAACATCTGGATGAAGTCGTGCAGGTTGAGCAGCACGTAGCCGGCCCCTAGGAACCACAGGTACTTTTGCCAGACCGGGGTGGTGGAAGCCAAGGCGACCTGGGAGGCAGCCCCAAGAACACATACCGCCGCCCCTCCGAGCAATGGCATGACGACCAGCGCCGCGAGGAAATTCAAAAGGCTTTCCATCGGGTCAGTCCTCCAGCTTTACGCGGGGGAACTTCGCCATGGCCGCCGCCTGTATCTTGACGGTGGCCCTGCTGCCGTATTGGTCTCCCACCCGCTGCGGTGCGTGCCCTTGGATCGCATCGAGCACCCGGCCCTCAATGCCGGCCTCAAGCCCAACCTCCTTAAAGCGATGCCGCATCCCATGGTAGGGCGCCACGTTGAGGTCCTTGACGTGCTTGCGAGCAAACTGCGCCAGCCGGTTGCGGAGCCCGGTGATTTTCATGGTGACATCGCCATCGCGGCCGGGCGTGAGGAAGAGATGCCCTGGAGGCGAGGCGTCTACGAAGGCCACGAAGCCGACTTCCACGAGGTGCTCATGCACCACCACGTCCCTCGCCTCGTTGGTCTTCACCGTGCCGGCCTCGGGGGTGATGCGGATGACCCAGTTCTCCCCTTCTCTGCGGAGGTCCTGCTTGCGAAGCTGCGCCATCTCGCCAATGCGGGCGCCGGTATAGGCACAGAGCCACGGCACCCACCGCGAGGCCGCGACCGTATGCCGCGCCTTGGTAGTGCTTTCGTAGGTCAATGCCGCAGCGAGCAACGCCGCCGTCTCATCGTCCCGCTGGCTCTTCCCGCGAAGCTGGACTTTCTTGCTCACCTTGAGGGTTAGACCCTCCGCCGCATTGATCGGCAGCTTCCTGTTGGCCTTGGCCCACCCCAGCACCGTCTTGAGCGCCGCGAAGTCGGTATCCTTGACGGTCTTGGGCGAGATCGGCTTGCCCGTCTTCGGGTAGACGCTGGCGAGGCGGTGGTCTTTGTACCGGAGCACGTCATCCGGCCCCACCTTCGCGGCGTCATCGTGCTCCAAGAAGCCCGCGAACTTGAGCAACACGTTGCGGTAGTTCACGTAGGTGACGCGCTTGGTCCCGGTCTTCTCGGCCTCTTTCCACCAATCCTCCACGAGACCCTTGAGCGAGACCGTGGCGGCAGGCGCCGGGGCTGGCACTGCCTGAGGCTTTTCCTGAGGCGGCACCCATTCCGGGAAGCGCTGCGACTTCGGGTCCGGCGAATAGTCGCCCTCTGCGTTCCGAGCGCGGTTCTCTAAGGCATCGCGCAAGGCCTGCACGAAGGCGGCTAGGAGTAGGAGCCGTGAGGGGTGGTCCACCGCTGCGATGCCGCGAGCCAGCAAAAGGCGGTCCACGATTGGGCCGACCACGGGCTCCATCTGGGCTGGCTCGGGCTCTGGGGTGTCGAGCAGTGCGTTGAGCTTAGTTACTTGGGAAAGGGCGCCCCCCGCCTCCTCTACGGGGGAGGCTCCATGCTCAAGCACCCAGTCGTCCCGGCCAAGCTCTCTACCTCTCCGACCCGGCTTGAGGGTGATGCCCATGGTCCCGGTGTTTGGCCACTCCGATGCCCAAGCCCGGTAAAGCTCGCTAGCCAGCGCATGCGCCTGCTTGTTGGTGAGGCTGATAGGCTTGGTGGCACGAAGGCCCCGCCAGACATCCTCAAGGTGGGCCAGCGCATGGGCCTGCCGGCTCTTGGCCACGTTGGGGTCTCGGGTCCTCAGGGAGAACCGGATGGCCTGTGCTTTTGGCGAGATGGTGATGTGATGAAACTCCCCATCGCCCAGAGGGATGGAGAGCTTCAAGTTGGCGGCTCTCGGCAGCACATCGTCAGGGATGCGCTTGACGAACTGCACGAGGGAAGAGTCGGAACGCTTCACCGAACGAACAAGCCTATACAGCATTGGTTACCCGCCTCCGTTACACGGTTCGACGGGCGCAAGTGCTTGATATAGCTCAAGTCGTTGAAAGCGCTAGGCTCCCGACGCTTTTAGTTATCAAGGAAGCTCCGGAGCTTCCGGCTCCGGCTCGGATGCTTCAGCTTCCGGAGCGCCTTCGCCTCGATCTGGCGGATGCGCTCGCGGGTGACGCTGAACTGCTGGCCGACCTCTTCCAGCGTGTGGTCGGTGTTCATGCCGATGCCGAAGCGCATGCGCAGCACGCGCTCCTCGCGCGGGGTGAGCGAGGCGAGCACGCGCGTCGTCGTCTCGCGCAGATTGCTCTGGATCGCCGCGTCGATCGGCAGGATCGCGTTCTTGTCCTCGATGAAGTCGCCGAGATGCGAATCCTCCTCGTCGCCGATCGGCGTCTCCAGGGAAATCGGCTCCTTGGCGATCTTCAGGACCTTGCGCACCTTTTCSAGCGGCATGGCCAGCTTCTCGGCCAGCTCCTCCGGCGTCGGCTCGCGGCCGATCTCGTGCAGCATCTGGCGCGAGGTCCGCACGATCTTGTTGATCGTCTCGATCATGTGGACGGGGATGCGGATCGTGCGGGCCTGGTCGGCGATCGAGCGGGTGATCGCCTGCCGGATCCACCACGTCGCATAGGTCGAGAACTTGTAGCCGCGACGGTACTCGAACTTGTCGACCGCCTTCATCAGGCCGATATTGCCTTCCTGGATCAGGTCGAGGAACTGCAGGCCGCGGTTCGTGTACTTTTTGGCGATCGAGATCACGAGACGCAGATTCGCCTCGATCATCTCCTTCTTCGCCTGCCGGGCCTCGCGCTCGCCCTTCTGGACCATCAGCACGATCTTGCGGAATTCCTGGATTTCCAGGCCGGTCTCGGAGGCGAGCGTGTGCACCTCCTCGCGCAGTTGCTTGATCCGCTCCAACTCCGACCCGACGAATTCCTTCCAGCCGCGCGAGCCCAGCTTGGAAACGCGCAGCACCCATTTCGGGTCGAGCTCGCCGCCGACATGCTGCTTGAGGAAGTCCTCGCGGCCGACGCCATAGCTCTCGGCGAGGCGCAGCAGGCGCGTCTCATGGCCGATCAGGCGCTTGTTGATGTCGTAGAGCTGCTCGACCAGCGCCTCGATGCGGTTGTTGTTGAGCGAGAGCGACTTCACCGCGGTGATGATGTCGTCCTTGAGCTTCTTGTATTTGCGGTCCTGCGACGGCGAGAGCTTGGTGTTCTCCAGCCGGTTGGCGATGTCCTGGTCCTGCAGGCGSCGCAGCTTCTTGTAGTYGTCGGCGATGGCGTTGAACGTCTCGAGCACGCGCGGCTTGATCTCGGCTTCCATGGCCGAAAGCGACACGTTGTTCTCGATGTCGTCGTCGTCCATTTCGGGCGGAGCTTCGCCCTCGGCGGCCTCGGCCTGCTCGCCTTCCTCGCCCTCCTCCTCGCCGGAGACGGCCGGGTTCTTGCCGTCCGGGCCGGCATAGGTCGCTTCGAGATCGATGATGTCGCGCAGCAGCACCTTGCCGTCGACGAGCTCGTCGCGCCAGATGATGATGGCCTGGAAGGTCAGCGGGCTCTCGCAGAGCCCGGCGATCATCGCCTCGCGGCCGGCCTCGATGCGCTTGGCGATGGCGATCTCGCCCTCGCGGGAGAGAAGCTCCACCGAGCCCATCTCGCGCAGATACATGCGCACCGGATCGTCGGTGCGCTCGGTCGGCTCGAGATTGCGCTTGGTTTCGGCCGGAAGCGCCGGGCGCGAGGCATCGACCAGATCGCCGCCCTCGGCCTCGTCGTCGTCGCTGCCGGCGGCATCCTTGCGGTTGGCGCGTTCCTCGCCGGCCGCTTCCGGATCCTCGTTGTCGACGACGTTGATGCCCTGCTCGCTGAGCTGGCCGAGCACGTCCTCGATCTGCTCGGAAGAGAACTCCTCCGAGGGCAGCACTTCGTTCAGTTCGTCATAGGTGACATAGCCGCGCTTCTTCGCGAGCTTGATCATGCGCCTTACGGCCTGATCGGTCAGATCGAGCAACGGGCCGTCGGTAGTCGGGGGGGCGTCGGGCGCGACCTGATCGGTCTTTTCCCGTTCGCTCGCTTTCGTCGCCATCAATCAGCGCTCCGCATTCGCGCGCCGGCGATGACAAAAGCTGTCATGTACCGACGCATAAAAGGGCGGCGCGACCGCAGGCCCGGCGCGCTCACCCACCCAAATCCATTCGCAGATGGCACCAGACGTCGTTGACGAATCGTGAACCACCCCGCAGCCCCGCGCGCATCGAACCTGCGTCCACCATTCGCTGGGCTATCAATCTCCGGACATGGCCTCGGTGCCTTCGATTGTCTCGAGGCGGGCCTTCACGTCCTTGATCCAGGCGAAATTGGCTTCGGTCGCGTCGTCAGCCAATGCGCGCTCGGCTGCTCTCAACTCGCTATTTAGCGTTCGCGCGCGATGATGCAAGACGATGGCCTGATGAATCGAGTCAAAAACCGATTCAGGATCAGCATCTTGTGCCAGTTTGCGCCTCTCTGCGGGGCCGGTGACAGCCATGAGTTGATTGCGGGCCTCCCGCACACGCGGCTGTACCAGCCGATTCGCCAGGATCTCCAGGTCGAGCTTGTCGTCCACCGCATCGAGCAGCGCCTGACGGAAGCGTTCGGCGGCCGGACCGTCGAGCGACAGCTCGGCAATTTCGTCGGCGCAGCGCAGGATGAGATCGGGATGGCTCGCCAGCGCGAGCAGGATGAAGGCCTCGCGCTGGTCCTCGCCGCGCAGCTTCGCCATCATCCGCGACTGGGTCACCGCGCTCGAGGCCTTGAGCGGACCGGCAAGCCAAGGCGGCACCTGCCGGCCGAAGCCGCCGCGCCCTGCGCCCTTACCGCGTTGAAAATTTGCCCCACCGCCGCGTTCCGGCCGGGCCGGGGCGGCGCTGGCGAAGAGCTGCGCCAGCCGCTCATCCATCTCGCGGCGATAATGCTTGCGCGTGGTCTCGTCGCGAATCTGCCCCAGCGGCTCCTTCAGCCGGCGCTCGAATGCGGCTCGGCGCTCCGGCGTGTCGAGCGGCCCGGCCTCGACCTCGCGTTGCCAGAGCATGTCGACCAGCGGACGCGCCGCCGCAACCACCTCCGCAATCGCCTGCCGCCCGCCCGAGCGGGCGAGATCATCGGGGTCCTGCCCGTCCGGCAGCAGCGCGAAGGAGAGCGACTTGCCCGGTTCGAGCATCGGCAACGCCAGATCGATGGCGCGGCTCGCCGCCTTGCGCCCGGCCTTGTCACCGTCGAGGCAGATCACCGGCTCGTCGGCCATGCGCCAGAGCAACCCGAGTTGGTCCTCGGTCAGCGCCGTGCCGAGCGGCGCCACCGTCTGCGGGAACCCCGAAAGCGACATGGCGATGACGTCGACATAGCCCTCGACCACGATCACCTGCCCGGTGTCGTGGGCGGCCTTGCGGGCATTGTGGTGGTTGAACAGGAGATGGCCCTTGTGGAAGAGCGGCGTCTCCGGCGAGTTCAGATATTTCGCCGCAACCTCCGAACTCATCGCCCGGCCGCCGAAGGCGACGACGCGCCCGCGCACATCGTGGATCGGAAACATCACACGGTCGCGGAAGCGGTCATAGGGCACGGCGATCTCCTCGCCATGCACGAGCAGCCCCGCCTCCATCATCAGCTCGGCCGGCACGCCCTTGCCGGCAAGATGGTCCCGCAGTGCGAAGCGGTCGACCGGGCCGTAGCCGAGGCGAAAGCGCGTACGCGCCTCGCCGTCGAGGCCGCGCGTCGCGAGATAGCGCCGAGCCGAGCCGCCGCGATCGCCCATGAGCTCGGCCTCGAAGAACTGCGCCGCGAGCTCCACGACCTCGTGCAGCCCCTTGCGCTTCTCTTCCTGGACCTGCGCCTCGTGCGTGATCTTTGGCAGGATGACGCCGGCTTCCGCGGCGAGCTTCTCGACGGCTTCCGGGAAGGAGAGCCCCTCGGTCTCCATCACGAACTTGAAGATGTCGCCGTTCTTGCCGGAGGAGAAATCGAAGAACGACGCCTTCTGGTCGTTGACGAAGAAGGATGGCGTCTTCTCGGCATTGAAGGGGGAAAGCCCCTTCCATTCGCGCCCGGCCTTCTGGAGGCGCACGCGTTTGCCCACGACCGCCGAAACCGGCAGCCGCGCCTTGATCTCCTCAAGGACGGAGGGCGGGAATTTCATGGTTCCTGATGTGGCCTCTGCGTGGCGGAAAGCCAACCTCGAACATGGCTTCGACCGAGCTTGTCGGGAATATCCACAAGGGGGGGCGTCCAAGCAGGCTCGTCATTCTCGGGCGAAGCACAGCTTCGACCCGAGAATCTCATCACCAGAGGGCGCTAGTTTCCGAGATGCTCGGGTCAAGCCCGAGCATGACGGCCTGAGCTTTTCGGCCGCGCCGGCTCAGCCGCCGAGCGCAGCCTTCACCATCGGGCTGACCTTGCCGAAATCCATCTGGCCGGCATAGGCCGCGCGCAAGGCGGCGATGACCTTGCCCATGTCCTTGACGGCGGTCGCGGAGGTCTCGGCGATGGCCTTGTCGATCGCGGCCTTCACCTCCTCGTCCGACATCTGCTTGGGCAGATAGGAGGTGATCACGGCGACCTCGGCGCGCTCGCCATCGGCCAGCTCGGGGCGGTTGTTGGCGTCGTAGATCGCGATCGATTCCTGGCGCTGCTTGATCATCTTCTGGAGGACGCCGAGGATTTCGTCGGCCGTGGCCTCGCCCTTGCCGGCGCCGCGCGCCTCGATGTCCTTTTCCTTCAGCGCCGCCTGGATCAGACGGATCGCGCCGACCCTGCCCTTCTCGCCGGCCTTCATCGCTTCCTTGAGGTCGCCGGTGAAGCGCTCGCGCAAGCTCGTCATCTCGTTGTTCCTTTTTCTCTTGTGCGGCCTGCGCCCGCCTTGATTGACGGGCAGCGCCCGGCTCTTTATGGCTCGCGTTCCAGATCGGCGGAGCGGATTTCTGCAGCCCCGCCTCCGCATTCTGCCGCTGGCGCGGCCTGGACCGAGACATAGACATGACCGCCTCCGAAGGAAACCCCGCCGATAGCGGCTGGATCGAACCGCGCACGACCGCGCTCCTCGTGCTCGCCGACGGCACGGTGCTGGAAGGCTTCGGCCTCGGCGCCGTGGGCGAGGCGCCGGGCGAGGTCTGCTTCAACACGGCGATGACCGGCTATCAGGAAATCCTGACCGACCCGTCCTATGCCGGACAGATCATCACCTTCACCTTCCCGCATGTCGGCAATGTCGGCGTGAACGAGGAGGATACCGAGACGGTGAACGCCGCCGCCTCTTCCGGTGTGCGCGGCTGCGTGCTGCACGCAGCCATCACCGAACCATCGAGCTGGCGCGCTAACCGCCATTTCGACGCCTGGCTCAAGGCCCGCAACATCGTCGGCATCTGCGGTATCGACACCCGCGCCCTCACCGCGCTGATCCGCGACAACGGCATGCCCAACGCCATCCTCGCCCACAGCCCGGATGGCGTCTTCGACATCGACCGGCTGAAGAAGCAGGCGGCGGAGCTGCCCTCCATGGCCGGCCTCGACCTCGTCCCGCTCGTCACCGCCGCCCAGCGCTATGACTGGGACGAGACGCCCTGGGTCTGGCCGGCCGGCTATGGCAAGCGCGAAACCAGCGACTTCAAGGTCGTCGCCATCGACTACGGCGTGAAGCGCAACATCCTGCGCCTGCTCGCGAAGGCTGGCTGCGACGTCACCGTGGTGCCCTCGACCGCGACGGCCGAGGACATCCTGGCGCTGAATCCCGATGGCATCTTCCTCTCGAACGGCCCTGGCGACCCGGCTGCGACCGGCGAATACGCCGTGCCGGTGATCAGGCAGCTGCTCGACCGGAAGATCCCGACCTTCGGCATCTGCCTCGGCCACCAGATGATGGCGCTCGCCATCGGCGGCCAGACGATGAAGATGAAGCAGGGCCATCACGGCGCCAACCACCCGGTGCAGGACAAGACCACCGGCAAGGTCGAGATCGTCTCGATGAACCATGGCTTCGCCGTCGATCCGGCGAGCCTGCCGGCCAATGCGGTCGAGACCCATGTTTCTCTCTTCGACGGCTCGAACAGCGGCATCGCGCTGACCGACCGCCCGGCCTTCAGCGTCCAGCACCACCCGGAGGCCTCGCCGGGCCCCCAGGACAGCCACTATCTCTTCAACCGTTTCGTGGAATTGATGGTGGCGGAAAAGGGCAAGAAGGCGGCCTGACGGCAGCCACGACGAGAGGAGGCAGGCATGATCCACCAGTTGCGCATCTACGAGATCTTCGAGCGCAACAAGGCGGCTTTCCATGCCCGCTTCCGCGACCATGCCGCTCGCATCATGGCGCGCCACGGCTTCRGGATCGTGGCGATGTGGGAGACGGCGAGCGCCGGGCGCACCGAGTTCGCCTATATCCTCGCCTGGCCGGACGCAGAGACGAAGGCGAAGGCCTGGGCGAGCTTCATGGCCGATCCGGAATGGAGCGAGATCAAGCGCACCACCAAGATCGAGCATGGCGACATGGTCGGCGCGATCGAGGACCGCACGCTGACGCCGACCGCCTATTCGCCTGCGCTCGATTGACAGCGCCGCCGCCCCGCGCTTTAAGCGGCTCATGATCAGCCTGCTCGCCTTCCTTCACGGCTATTACGCCCCGTCCTCATAGAGGCGGTGGCATTCCCATGTTCAACCGCCGCGCTGGCGGTTGAATTCAGGCAGATCACCCGGCATCGCGGCTCCCACCGGACCAGAGCGATGTCTTCCAAAATCAGAACCATCTCCACCATCGGCATCATGGGCTTCGGCGCCTTCGGCCGGCTGATGGCCCGCGATCTCCAGCCGCATTTCGCGCTATGTGTATGCGACCCCGCGCAACCGCCCGAACCGGACCTATCAGGCAAGGGGCTCCTGCCGGCCAGCCCCGCTGAGGTAGCCGCTTGCGACCTCGTGATCCTGGCCGTGCCAGTCCCGGCGATCCCAGAAGCGCTCTCGGTGCTGCGCCCCCATCTCAAGGCCGGCGCCGTCGTGCTCGATGTCGGCTCGGTCAAGATCGGCCCGGCCAGCGCCATGCAGGCGGCGCTGCCCGATGATGTCGAGATCATCGGGACGCATCCGCTTTTCGGCCCGCAGAGCGCCCGCAATGGGCTCGCCGGGCTCAGGATCGCGCTCTGTCCTATCAGGGGCGGCAGCGCGCCGCGCATCGCCGCCTTCCTGCGCCGCGTCCTCAAGCTCAAAGTCATCATGACGACCGCCGATGCCCATGATCGCGAGGTTGCGATGGTGCAGGGCCTCACCCATCTGATCGCCAAGATCCTGGTCCGCATGGAACCGCTGCCCCGGACGATGACGACGGCGAGCTTCGACCTCCTGATGCAGGCGACCGAGATGGTCCGCTACGACGCACCCAACGTCTTCATGGCGATCGAGCGCGCAAACCCACATGCCAAGGCGGTGCGGGACCGCTTCTTCGCGCTCGCCGAGGAGATGCGGCTGTTCCTGGAGGATGGCCATGCCGAAGCAGCACAGCCGGCCGCCGACCTGCCTCACAAGGTCGCAGAGGTCGCGCAGGCCTAGCCTTTGCGATCCTTCCCTACGAGAATACCGGAAACACGAACGTTCCTGCGATGACCGACAATCCCCTGACCCACCCGGGCGCTGCCCATCCCGACCTGCGCGAGCCGATGATCGCGGAGCTCGTCCGCACCTTCTATGCGAGGGCGCGACAGGACAAGCTGATCGGCCCCGTCTTCGCAGCGGCCGTCGAGGACTGGGACGAGCATATCGCCAAGATCACTGATTTCTGGAGCGGCGTGATGCTGCGCAGCGGCCGCTACAACGGCCGCCCGATGCGCCCGCACCTGATCCTGCCGCTGAAAGGCGAGCATTTCGACCGCTGGCTCGACCTGTTCGAGATCACCGCGCACGAGGTCTGTCCGCCCGAGATCGCGCAGGCCTTCATCGTCCGGGCGCGGCGCATCGCCGACAGCTTCGAGATGGCGCGCGCCAGCCAGCGGGGCGAATTCGCGGCTCCGCGTCATAGCTTGCGCTGAATGCAGTCCGTCATTCTCGGGCTTGTCCCGAGAATCTCAGGCCGAAAGGGATTTCGGCACCTGCTAGTCACGAGATGTTCGGGTCGAGCATGACGCAGATACGGCTCAGGCCGCCCGCGCCTCGCGATTCAGGAACGCCTCGCTCTCGGCTGGCGCGGCACCTGCCTCGCGCGCGATCCGCTCAGCCAGCGCCGCAGCCGATGGGCGAAGCGCTCCCAGCGGCCGGTCGAGCCAATAGGAAACCGGGTTCAGTGCCTCGCGCGCATCGACCCTGACGATCCGTCCCACCGCCAGTTGCTCGCGCGCCAAAGGCGGCCGCGCCAGCGCGATGCCGAGGCCATGCGCGGCGGCATCGAGGACCAGATTGTAGTCCTCGAAGCGCCGATCCTGCGGGCGCGGACGGTAGTCCAGCCCCTGCGCCGCGAACCAGGCCTTCCAGCCGGCGGCGTCGGAATCATGGATCAGCGGCTGCGCCAGCAGGCGCTCCGGCGCCCCCTCCCCGATTGCGGCGGCGATCTTCGGCGAGGCGATCGGGAAGCACCATTCCTCGAACAGCTTCAGTGAGAGCCGGTCCGGCGCGCCGCCGCGCCCGCAACGAATGCCGAGATCGACGCCCTCCTCCTCGAAATCCACCTTGCGATGCTCGACCTGCAGCACGATCCGCAATGAGGGCGTCCCCGCCTCCAGCACAGCCAGCCTCGGCATCAGCCAGAGTGCACAGACCGAGGGCGGCGCGCTGACCCGCACCACCGAAGCACCTCGCGCCTCGCGCCAGCGTTCCGACGTATCGGCAATCAACGCGAAGGCCTCCTGCGTCCGCTGGAGCAGGCGCTGGCCCTCCGGCGTCAGCGAAACCCCGCGCGCCTGCCGCAGGAAGACGCGCAGGCCCAGCCAATGCTCGAGCTTCGCGATCTGCCGGCTGACAGCGCCATGCGTCAGGTTCAGGGCCTCGGCGGCGGCCGAGAAGCTGCCGGTGCGCGCCGCGGCCTCAAAGGCACGGAGGGTATCGAGCGGCGGCAGGTTTGAGCTGTGATCCATCCTCACAGCTCATGCGCGAATTGATCGTTTGTCAATCAGCTCGCCGAGGCGTCTATCGGGAACAACCTTTCGTCACCGATGGATTGACGCCATGTCCTCCTCAAGCTGCGCCACTCCCGCGCTGACCTCTTCGGGTTCCCAGCGCCTCGACCCCACGCTGCTCTTCACCGTCACCTTCACGGTGATGGCCTGGGCCTCCTCCTTCCCGGCGATCCGCGCCGGGCTCGCCGGCTTCGGCCCTGCAGAGATGGCAGCGCTACGCTTCGCGCTTGCCGGCGTTCCCGCCGCGCTTTTCCTCGTCGCGACCCGGGCGAAGCTGCCTGAACGCGCCGACATCTGGCGCTTCCTCGTCGGCGGCGTGATCTTCATCGCGGGCTATGCCCTGCTGCTCAATTTCGGCCAGCGCGTCGTGCCGGCAGGTCCCGCCGCCTTCATCATCAACACCAACCCCATCATGACGGCCGTGCTCGCCATGATGATCCTCAGCGAGCGCTTCAGCCTGACCGCCTGGCTCGGCACGGCACTCTCCTTCGCCGGCATAGGCGTCATCGCGCTCGGCAAGGGGCTCGATGTCGAGATCGGCATGAGCGTGCTCTTGATCCTCGGCGCCGCCTTCTGCAACGCCATCACCACGGTCGTGCAGAAACCGCTCTTCGCCCGCTACAAGCCGCTCCATGTCGCGGCCTGGAACATGGCGATCGGCGGCTTCGTGCTGCTGCCCTTCCTGCCTTCCGCAATCGCACAGGCGCAGGTCGCCCCGGCCGTCTCCTTTTGGTCGGTGGTCTATCTCGCCGCCGTGCCGAGCCTGATCGCCTACGGCACCTGGGCGATCACGCTCTCGCGCCTGCCGGCCGCTCGCGCCGCGAACTTCCAATACGCAGTCCCGCCGGTGGCGATGCTGATCGGCTTCCTCTGGCTCGGCGAGGTGCCGACGCTCTTCGGCCTGATCGGCGGCGCCATGGCGCTGGCCGGCGTGGTGGTGGTCAACCTGAAGCGCTGACCTAGAAGCCTTTCGCCGCGAGCGCCTTCTCGTCATCCGCAATGTAGTCGCGGATGATCGGGACGGCGCTCTTGTGCGGTCCGAGCAGCAGCTGGAACACCATGTCGCCGCCGATGTCGAAGGAGATCGAGCAGGCGCAGAGATAGAACTCCCACATCCGGGCGAAGCGCTCGCCCATCATGCCGACCACCTCCTCGCGCCTGGCCATGAAGCGCTCGCGCCAGGCTTCGAGCGTCCAGTGATAGTGGCGGCGCCAGAACTCGCAATCGGAGGACCAGAGCCCCGTCTGCTCGACGGCGGCGAACACCTCCGACAGTGCCGGCGCATAGCCACCGGGGAAGATGTATTTCTCGAAGAACGGCCCGGTGAAGCCGGGCGGCCCGGCGCGGCCTATGCAGTGGACGAGAGCGATCCCGTCCGGCGTCAGCAAATCCCGGATGCGCTCGAAATACTCGCCGTAATGCGCGACGCCGACATGCTCCATCATGCCGACCGAGACGATGCGGTCGAACGTTCCGGTGAGCTCGCGATAATCCTTGTTGATGAAGGTCACGGCATCGCCGACGCCGGCGGCGTCGGCGCGTTGCTGCGCCGCCGCCATCTGGTCGGGCGAGACGTTGAGGCCGGTCACCTTGGCGCCGCAGGCCTTGGCCAGATAGATCGCCAGTTCGCCCCAACCCGAGCCGATATCGAGCACGCGCATGCCCGGCTCGATCTTGAGCTTGGCGGCGATATGCCGGAGCTTGGCCTTCTGCGCGTTCTCCAGCCCCACCTCGGGACTGTGCCAATACGCGCAGGAATAGGTCATCGTTTCGTCGAGCCAGAGCCGGTAGAAATCGGTCGGGATGTCGTAGTGGTGCTTGACCTTCTTGCCGGCGAGGCCGAGCGGGTTGTGCATGCGCCAGCGCCGGATGCGGAAGCGCAYSTGCCGGATCGCCTTYTGCAGCGGRTGCTTSCGCAWTTCCTTGCGCTGCAGCCAGAACAGCGTCAGCAGGTCGTGGATCGTGCCTTCCTCGAAGTCGATCCGGCCATCCATGTAGCCTTCGGCCAGGGCGAGCTCGGGATTGAGGAAGAGTTCCCGCTCGATGCGGTCGTCATGGAAGCGAACCGTGACGGACGGCGCCATCTTGCGCACGCCGGCGAACAACATCTCGGCCGGACCGGGCCCGAAGGCATGGCGCTTCCCGTCCGGAGTGATGACAGTCAGGCGTCCCTGCCGGACGAACCCCTTGAGCAATCGCGGCAGCAGCAGCATCGGCATCCCCCTCCCGCGCGTCCCCGACTCGCGGACGCATTCACGACTTAAGCGGAAACGGACGCGTCCCGGAACCCCGGCTGTTGCGGAGCCACGCCGCTTGCGTCTAGTCATCGGATGACGGCCGCGAGCGGCCACCGAGGATCGACACTGCCCATGTCCTGGCGCGATTTCTGGAACGGCGAACATTCCATCTACGTCTCGCCGCGCCACAAGGCGCTGCATTACCGCGCCATCGCAAGCGACTTGATCGCGCATGTTCCCGCGCGTGACGCCGTCGTGCTCGACCATGGCTGCGGCGAGGCGCTCGACGCCGCGCGCGTCGCCTCCGCTTGCGGCCGACTCTACCTCTGCGAAGCTGCGTCCAGTGTGCGCGACAAACTGCGCGCCAAGTTCGGCCGCAAGGACAACATCGCGGTCGTCTCGCCCGAGGAGGTCGAGGCCCTGCCGGAGGCATCGCTCGACCTCGTCGTCGCGAATTCGCTGGTCCAGTATCTCTCCCGCGACGAGCTGAAGGCACTGCTCGAAACCTGGCGCGGCAAGCTCAAGCCCGGCGGAAAGCTGGTGATCGCCGATGTGATCCCGCCGAACGTCAGCCCGCTCACCGACGCATCGCAGCTCCTCGCCTTCGCCTGGCGCGGCGGCTTCCTGACGGCGGCGCTCGGTGGCCTCATCCGCACCGCCTTTTCAGACTACCGCAAGCTGCGCGCCCAATACGGGCTGTCGACCTATACGCCCGAGGCCATCTCGGCACTGATCGGCGAGGCCGGCTTCGTCGACCTGCAGCGGCCCGCGAATTTCGGCCACAATCCGCACCGGATGACGTTCAAGGCGATGAAGCCGGCCTGATCCGCAACACGGCGCATCCAACGGCTCGCCATGGCGACTAATACTAAAGTTCCGTAACTGTAATGCATCAGGCATCTTGATTTAACGACGCAAACATGGCTCTGAGCGCGGCTTGCCCCAAAGGCGTGAGAGCTCCGTGCAGGACCAGTTCAACTGTCCCTATTGCGATGCCACGCTCAATGCGGGGGTGCTGTCCTGCCGTTGCTGCGGACGTGACCTGACGCCCGTGCTTCCCTTGCTGCGCCGTCTCGGTGCGCTCGAAGAGCGGCTCGCCACCTTCGAGAAACGTGCAGAGGAGGACCGCGCCGCGCTGGCTGCAAGACCCGTTGCAGCCCTCGACCCCGCAGCATCGGAGCCGGCAGACGCGCCAGGGCCTGCAGCGCCGGTCGCCCACCCCGCCGCACGCCGCCGCTACTGGGTGCTGCCCTTCGGCCTGACTTTGCTGCTGCTGGCCTATTGCGCCGTCGTCCTTTGGCTCGACCTGCCGCTCTGGGCGCTGCGCCTCGCCTCGATCGGGATCCCCTTCTTGACCGGCATGCTCTATTTCGGGCTTCGCCCGCGGCTGCTCGCTTTCGATATCGGCATCGCCATAGGTTTCGCGATTTTTTCCGTCGCGACCATGAACGCGTTGCTGGGTTGGCACGACAATATACCGCTCCTTCCGCAAGGGCTGGCAGCCTGGCGCGAGACTTCGTTCTACGCGCTGAGCATCGGCGCCTCGATGTTCTCGGGGATGTTGATGCGCGTGACGCAGGCTGCGCTTGCCGCGCGGGGTCTCGTCTCGTTGCCGGAACTGCGAAAGGGGCTGCTGGCCGTGCATGGCAAGGTGCCGATGGAAACGCTGAAGACCATCGAAACCACCATCCTGATGGCCGGTACCATCATTTCTGCCATCGCCGGCCTCATCGCCGGAATTCTGGGAGTGAAATAGGACGATGATGAAGACTGTGCTCATCCCGCACATTCTGCGTGTTGTTCTCGCCACCGCTGCGATGTCGACGGCGTCGCACGCCGCCGAGCCGGTTCAGCTCATCACACGCGAGGAAGCGGGCTTGCCGACCACGGCCAAGGCGCCGGCCAGCACGCGCAACCTCACCCGCGGCCCCGGCATCGACACCTTGCCGACACCCGACAAGGGTGTCGATGGCAAGCCCTTCCGCCTGGCCGTTCGCTTCATGCCGAGCAATGGCGTACCCATCGATCCTGCGACCGTGCGCGTCTTCTATCGCCGCCAGCCCCCGGTCGACATCACCGAGCGGATCAAGCCCTTCATCACCCCGGCCGGGATCGACGCGCCTTCGGTCCTTGTCCCCAGCGGAAGCCACATCATCGAGATCGAGGCGACCGACAAGGAAGGCCGCATCGGCCGCCGCCAGCTCACGCTGACCGTCGCCCCGCAGCAGTAAGGCGGCGCGTAGGGGCCGGAATACACCGTGTGAGTCATCCAAATGGGTGACGCCACATGCAGCCCACGCGCCTTCAATCGACGATGCTGGGGAAGCGCCGTCGCGCCTCCGTCGCCGGCGGGGCTGCCATGTCGTCGAAGATTCTGAGGCCTGGCCAGTTGCTGTCGGCTGGCAGCCAAGGGCCTGAAGTCAAGCAGGTTCAGCGCCTTCTGAACCTGTTCCCTCCGACCAAGCTGGCAGCTCTCAAGCTCGACGGCATCTTCGGGGAGAAGACGCGCCGGCGCGTGCTCGAATTCCAGCAATCGGTAGATTTGCGGCCGGACGGGATCGTCGGCGCAGCCTCGGTCAATGCCCTCTGCGTGACGTTTCCGGAGTTCGAGGCACTCGGAGCCCACTACGGCACGGTGATTCAGGGGCCCCGTCGTATCGCCTATCAGCGCCAGCTCCACGCCACGGTCAACGGATTTCGCCCGGTCGCCGCCGTCCCGGGCGTCGTCGTGGTGGTCGGGCTCGTCATCGCGATCATCATCGTCTTCTACATCGCGATGCTGAACCTTCTGCCCGCGCATCAGAAGGCGCATCGCGAATTCGCGAAGTTCATCGAAAAGAAGATCGACGAGCTGCGCGAGGCGATGAACCTGCCGGGCCCCGTGCAGGTGATGGAACGCGCCATCGAGAACATCCGCGAGACGACCAAGGAGTTCATCGAGCGGCTGAAGCAGAGCCGGCTGAACTGTGACCAGTCGCCCGAGGCCCTGACGCGATGTGCCAAGCAGAGCATGGCGGTCGCCGTTGCCACGCAGAACCTGCTTCACAAGCTCGGCGAGCTCACCTTCATCGGCACGCGAGGTTTCAAGCTCGACGATCTGGTCGCCGGCATCCTGGCCTCCTGCGCAGCGCTGGTGAAAGCCTATTCCGAGCTCGGCAAATGCCTGAACTGCAAGGACATCTCATTCCTGGACTGAGTTCGGGCTGCGTCAGGACGCCCCCTCGTCGCTAGCTGGCCCGATCGGCGAAGCTGAAGAATTTGTGGCCGAGGAACGAGAACACCATCACCACGCCGGTGGTGACGATCTGCATCGGCAGATAGGGCAAGCCGGCCCGCGTCACGAAGACATGCATCAGGATGCCAGTCAGCACGAAGCCGCCGGCCGCGATCAGGGCGAAGCGCCAACCCGCCTGCGCATGGCTGCGCGTGGCGTCGAAGGTCATCCAGCGGTTCAGCGTGTAGGACACCAGCGCTCCGACGACGAAGCCGGCGAGCGTCGCGGGAACGGGGTCTATGCGGCCGAGTTCGACAAGCCCGATCAGCACGCCGTAATGCGCGACCGCCGTCAGCCCTCCGGCGACGACATAGGCCATGAGCTGTCGGAACTGGCGCGGATAGCGGCGAAACGGCATCCGCGCTTCCTAGAGCATTTTCGCGCGAAGTGGACACCGGTTCGCGTGAAGAAAATGCGATGAGGTCAAAGCCGGAGGACGGACGCGCCGGGCGAATGGCTTTTCACCCGGCGCGTCCGGTCCGTCAGCCCGCTTCGCTGCCGGCGAGATTGGCCGGCATGCCGCCGACCGGCATGTCGAGCCCCTGCTTCAGCGTGTCGAGATGGTATTCCCGGATGCGCCCACCGGTCGGATCGCTGACGAAGGCGCTGCCGCCGACCACGGCGAGGCCGGGCGTCGGAGTCTTCGCGCCAAAGGCGCAGTCGAAAGCCGGGACGGCATCGAAGGAGGCCAGTTCCTTCCAGGCCGGCGCAACCTCATAGACCCTCAGCTTGCCGTCGGCTGTGAGGTTCGCAAGCCGGGTGCCGGTGCTGCTTAGCTCGAACTGGCAGACGGCCTGTCCGCCCGGCACCGACAGCACGTCCTCGGCGGAGAGCGCCTTGGCATGCGGATCGATGCGCAGCAGCGCATCATAGGGCGCCTTCAGTCCGTAATTGCCGACGACATAGCGTCCGCCCTCGCGGGATTTGAGAGCGCTGGTGCGGCGCTCGTCGGGATAGGCGAGCTTTCGCGCGCTCCAGCCCGCCGTCTCGCCCTTGCCCGCTTTGGAAAGCACGAGGACGCCGCCTCCCTCGCCCTCGGCGCAACCGAATAGATGCCGTCCGCCGCGCGCCGGCGCATAGCCGTGATAGAGCTTGCAGGAAGCATCGGGCCGCGCCGGATCGTTGAAGTTTGCGATCCGCCTCCAACCGTCTCCCGTCGCGGACGACTTGGCCCGCTCAAGGATTTCGAAGCCGTTGGGCCGCGGCGAGGCCCCGCGGTCGTCGCCCCCGGCATAGGCGGGGTTGGGCACCGAGATCAGCCATTGCTTCGCGCCCAGCGGCACGGCGATGCCATGCTGCGGCGCCGGGCTTGGCCAGATCGTCATATCGGGCTTCGGCTTGGCAAGGCCGTCGATGGCAAGCATCACCACCTTGGGCTCGCTCTTGCCCTCCCAGGGTCGCAAGCCGTCATAGAACAGCCCGAGCTGGCCCTGCCCCGAGATGACATGGGCGGGCCGATCACCCGTCGTCATGAACTCGAGCAGCTTTGGCTCGGCCTTGGCGAGGTCGACATGGTCGCCATGCGATTCGGCCATCAACCCGGTGTCGAGGATGCGCAACGTGCCGGCCTCGTCGCCGGTCTTGACCACGACGTAGCGCCCCCCGGATACGCCTGCGAAACCCGGATTCGCCTTCGGAACGTCGAAGCTGTGCGTCACCTCGCCGCTGTCTAGGTCGAGGATGCGGATGACCGGCTTTTCGTGGTCGGCGAAGACGAGGCGCCCGCGCAGCACCGCATGATCATGCGCAGGGGCCGCGGAAGCGAGGAAGCAGCCGGCGAGGCAGAAGCCGGCTGCGACGAAGCGAGACGAAGACAAAGGGGAGCTCCAATCAGATATGCAATGATATAACATTGCACATTTGCGATCGCAGCTTCAACCCGCTACGACCGCGAGCGCTGGAGAGCCGTCCGCGACGCTTCGGACAGCGCCTCGCCGGATTCAGGCCTCAGGCCCGCACCTCGAACACCATGTTGAACGGCGTCTCGGTCGCACGACGGAAATGCGAGAAACCCGCATCCATCGCGACCTTGCGCAGCCGCATCTCGCCGGCCTGCGCGCCGAGGCAAAGCCCGACCTCCTGCGACTGCGAGGCCGGCGTGCAGATCATCGTCGATGCCCCGTAGAAGATCCGCCCGACGGGGTTGAGATTGTCCTTGAGATGGTCATGCGCGAAGGGCTCGACGATCATCCAGCTGCCGTCCCTCTCCAGCGACTCGCGCACATGCTTGCCCGCGCCGACCGGATCGCCCATGTCGTGCAGGCAGTCGAACATCGTCACGAGGTCGTATTTCCGCTCGGGGAAGTCCTTGGCGGAAGCGCGCTCGAAGACGATGCGGTCCGCGACCCCGGCTTTCTCGGCAGCCTCTCGCGCCCGCTCGATCGACGGTCCGTGATAGTCGAAGCCGTAGAAGCGCGATTGCGGATAGGCCTGCGCCATGAGGATGGTCGAGGAGCCGTGCCCGCAGCCGACATCGGCGACGGTCGCGCCCTGCATCAGCTTGGCCTGGACGCCCTCCAGCGCCGGAATCCACTCCGCCGTCAGATGCGCGTTGTAGCCCGGCCGGAAGAAGCGCTCGGTGCCCCGGAACAGGCATTGGCTGTGTTCATGCCAGCCGAGACCCGCCCCCTTGCGGAACGCCTCCTCGACCTTCGGCTCATCGACCCACATCGACTGGACGATCTCGAAGGCGCCGGCGAAGAAGGCAGGACTGTCTTCCTCGGCGAAGGCCATGGCCTGTTCGGGCGACAGGCTGAAGCTGTCGCTGCCTTCGTCGTAGTCGACATATCCGGCCGAGGCCTGGCCCGCGAGCCATTCGCGCACATAGCGCTCCTTGAGGCCGGTCTTCTCCGCCAGTTGCAGGGAGGTGACGGGCTCGCCATCGCCCATCGCCTTGTAGAGGCCGAGCTGGTCGCCCAGCACGATCAGGGCGCCCGTGACGGAGGCTCCGACGTCACCGACGAGACGTCCTACCAGCGCATCGAGTTTCTGAGGGTCGGCTGCACGCATGGCCATGCTCCTCGTGTTCGGGCGTGGCCGGTGCCGCGTCGCGATCCGGCTCGACGCCATCGCGGAAGAGAGGACGCTAAACCCGGATGGACCGCTGTCAACGGGGCGAAGTGGAACCCTGCGCCTCATCGCCGCCTGAAAGCCATTCGGGGCCGAGCCGCGGCAGGTCAGGATCGCGCCGCGCGGTCTCGATCACGCTGTCGATCAGCCCAGGAAAGCGCTGGTTCAGCTCGTCGCGCCGGATGCTGAGATAGCGTGACGTCCCCTCCACCCGCATGCGAGTGATGCCGGCCTCGCGCAGCTTGGCGAAGTGATAGGACAGCAGCGAAGGCGAGGCGAAGGCGGTGAAATGGCTACAGCGCGCCTTGTCGACCTCGCTGACATCGGCGAGCGCGACGAGGATGCCGAGCCGGATCGGATCGGCCAGCGCAGCGAACACGTCGGCGGGCGCGACATCCTCGATATCGGGATGAAAAACCGGCTTCATGACCGACGAGATAGGCGATCCCCGCGCTCCTGACAATATTCAACATTCATTGAAATTACCCTTGCGGCAATTGTCGGGCCGGATTAATTCAACGATCCTTGAATTTCGAAGCCTGACTCCGAAACAGCGATCATCCGCAAGGATCATTCCCATGGATACGCGCCTTCTTTCGCTTGCCGGCGGCGCCTTCGCCATCGGCACGGGCAGCCTGATCGTCACCGGCATTCTGCCCCATCTCGCCAACGGCCTGAGCGTCTCGGTCGACACCGCCGGCCTGCTTATCTCGATCTTTGCGCTCGCCTATGCGATCGGCTCGCCCATCCTCTCCACCGTTCTCGGCGACGTCGACCGCAAGGCCGTTCTGGTCGGAGCGATGGCGGTGTTCGGCCTTGCCAATCTCGGCGCCGCCTTCGCCAGCGACTTCTGGGTGGTGATGGGCGCCCGCATCGTGATGGCGCTTTCGGCCGGCGTCTTCATGCCGGCGGCGAACGCCGTCGCGGTGGCGGTGTCCGCTCCGGAGCGGCGCGGCCGCGCCATCGCGCTGGTCACCGGAGGTATGACGGTCTCGCTGATTCTCGGCATCCCGATCGGCACCGCCGTCGTCGGCTTCGGCGGCTGGCACCTCGCCTTCCTGATCGTGACACTGTTCAGCGCGCTTTCGCTGGCGGGCCTGCTCGTCAAGCTGCCGCGGGGCCTGCCGCGCGGCACCAACACGCTGCGCGAGCGCCTCCAGGTCGCAGGCCGCGGCGACGTGCTGCTGGCGTTGGCCACGACCATGCTGTGGACCACCGGCGCCTTCGTCCTCTACACCTATATCGCCCCCTTCCTGACCAACCACGCTGGGATCGTCGGCCCCTGGCTCGCTGCAACACTCGTCGTTTCCGGCATCGGCTCGGCCATCGGCAACCAGCTCGGCGGCATAGCCAGCGACCGCTTCGGCCCCGAGCGCACGCTCACCGTGGTGCTGACTGTGCTGGCTGCGGCGCTGCTCGCGGCTTCGCTGATCGCCTTCAGCCTGCCCCCTGAACTGGCGATCTGGCCGATTCCCTTCGTGCTGCTGATCTGGAGTGCGGCGGGCTGGGCCGGCCATCCCTCGCAGATGTCGCGGCTCGCGGCGATGGCGCCAGACGCAGCCGTGGTCGCGCTCTCGCTCAACGCCTCGGCACTGTATTTCGGCATCGCGGCCGGCGCCGCGCTCGGCCAGCAAGTGATGCGCCATGCCGGCACCTGGCCGCTCGGCTTCGTCGGTGCCGCCTGGGAGATCGCGGCGCTCGCCGTGCTCTTCATCGCCATGCGGCGCAAGCGCCGGTTGGAGCGTCGCTCGCCGCGCCCGCTGGAGATCGATCTCGCCCTTCCGGCACCGCGGCCTGTGCGTTGAGCAAGGACCGAAGCGCTTTTAGCTTCCTTCCGCCGCCTTGCCCGTCTATAGCGAGCGCCTAGCATTCATTCAGACGCTCGCCAGGCCTCCGCTCGCCCGATCGGACCGGCCTTGCGCGCGCCCGCAAGACCGGTCGAGATCATGCCCAAGCGCACAGACATCAAGTCCATCCTGATCATCGGCGCCGGCCCCATCATCATCGGACAGGCCTGCGAGTTCGACTATTCCGGCACCCAGGCCTGCAAGACGCTGAAGGCCGAGGGCTACCGCATCATCCTGGTCAATTCGAACCCGGCGACGATCATGACCGATCCGGACCTGGCCGATGCGACCTATGTCGAGCCGATCACGCCCGAGATCGTCGCCAAGATCATCGAGAAGGAGCGCCCCGACGCGCTCTTGCCCACCATGGGCGGCCAGACCGCGCTGAACTGCGCGCTCTCGCTCAACAAGAAGTCGATCGTCCAGCCCGATGGCAGCAAGATCAGCGTGCTCGAGAAGTTCGGTGTCGAGATGATCGGCGCCACCGCCGAGGCCATCGACAAGGCCGAGGACCGCGAGCTCTTCCGCGAAGCCATGACCAAGATCGGCCTGGACACCCCGCGCTCGCACCACATCAAGACGCTCGGCCAGGCGCTCGACGCGCTCGAGGACATCGGCCTTCCCGCCATCATCCGCCCGTCCTTCACCATGGGCGGCACAGGCGGCGGCATCGCCTACAACAAGGGCGAGTTCATCGACATCGTCGAGCGCGGCATCGACGCCTCCCCCACCAGCGAGGTCCTCATCGAGGAGAGCGTGCTGGGCTGGAAGGAATACGAGATGGAGGTCGTCCGCGATAAGAAGGACAACTGCATCATCGTCTGCTCGATCGAGAACTTCGATCCGATGGGCGTCCATACCGGCGATTCGATCACCGTCGCGCCGGCGCTGACGCTGACCGACAAGGAATACCAGATCATGCGCGACGCCTCGCTGGCGGTGCTGCGCGAGATCGGTGTCGAGACGGGCGGCAGCAATGTCCAATTCGCGATCGATCCTGCCACGGGGCGCATGATCGTCATCGAAATGAACCCGCGCGTCTCGCGCTCGTCCGCTCTCGCTTCCAAGGCGACCGGCTTCCCGATCGCCAAGGTCGCGGCGCGGCTGGCCGTCGGCTACACGCTCGACGAGATCGAGAACGACATCACCGGCGGAGCCACCCCGGCCTCCTTCGAGCCGACGATCGACTACGTCGTTACCAAGATCCCACGCTTCGCCTTCGAGAAGTTCCCGGGCTCCGAGCCGACGCTGACCACGGCGATGAAGTCGGTCGGCGAGGCCATGGCGATCGGCCGGACCTTCCAGGAATCGCTGCAGAAGGCGCTGCGCTCGCTGGAAACGGGCCTCGACGGGCTCGATGAGATCGAGATCGAGGGCTTCGGCCATGGCGACGACCGCAACGCCATCAAGGCGGCGATCTCGATTCCGACGCCGGACCGCATCCTCCACGTCGCCCAGGCCATGCGCTTCGGCTTCAGCGACGAGGAGATCCACGAGAGCTGCAAGATCGACCCCTGGTTCCTCGCCCAGATGCGCGAGATCGTCGAGACCGAGGAGAAGATCCGCAAGTTCGGCCTGCCGCAGACACCCGGCTCCTTCCGCCAGATCAAGGCGATGGGCTTCTCGGACAAGCGCCTCGCCGCGGTTGCAGGCAAGACCGAGGCCGAGGTCAGGGCGCTGCGCAAATCGCTCGACGTCCGCCCCGTCTACAAGCGCATCGACACCTGCGCGGCGGAGTTCGCCTCGCCGACCGCCTACATGTATTCGAGCTATGCCATGCCTTTCGCCGGCAAGGCGGCGGATGAGGCCAATCCTTCCGATCGCAAGAAGGTCGTCATCCTTGGCGGCGGGCCGAACCGCATCGGCCAGGGCATCGAGTTCGACTATTGCTGCTGCCATGCCTGCTACGCTCTGCGCGACGCCGGCTACGAGACCATCATGGTCAACTGCAACCCGGAGACGGTCTCGACCGACTACGACACCTCCGACCGGCTCTATTTCGAGCCGCTCACCGCCGAGGATGTGCTCGAGATCCTCGAGACCGAGAAGCAGAACGGCACGCTGCACGGCGTCATCGTCCAGTTCGGCGGCCAGACCCCGCTGAAGCTCGCGAATGCGCTGGAAGAGGCGGGCATCCCGATCCTCGGAACTTCGCCTGACGCGATCGACCTCGCCGAGGACCGTGACCGCTTCAAGCGCCTGCTCGACAAGCTGCATCTCAAGCAGCCGAAGAACGGCATCGCCTATTCGGTCGAGCAGTCCCGCATCATTGCCGGCGAACTGGGCCTGCCTTTCGTCGTCCGCCCCTCCTACGTGCTCGGCGGGCGCGCCATGGCGATCATCCGCGACGAGGTGATGTTCGAGGACTATCTGCTCGGCACSCTGCCCWCGCTGATCCCCTCCGAGGTSAAGGCGAARTATCCSAACGACAAGACCGGCCAGATCAACACAGTCCTCGGCAAGAACCCGCTGCTGTTCGACCGCTACCTATCGGACGCCATCGAGGTCGATGTCGACTGTCTCGCGGACGGCAAGGACGCCTTCATCGCCGGCATCATGGAGCATATCGAGGAAGCCGGCATCCATTCCGGCGACTCGGCCTGCTCGCTTCCGCCGCGCTCGCTCTCGGCCGAGACCATCGCCGAGCTCGAGCGCCAGACCAAGGCGATGGCGCTCGCGCTCGATGTCGGCGGGCTGATGAACGTGCAATACGCCATCAAGGACGGCGATATCTACGTCCTCGAAGTGAACCCGCGCGCCTCGCGCACCGTGCCCTTCGTCGCCAAGGTCATCGGCCAGCCGATCGCCAAGATCGCCGCCCGCATCATGGCCGGCGAGCCGCTGGCGGGCTTCGACCTGAAGCCGGCCAGCCTCGACCATGTCGGCGTCAAGGAAGCCGTCTTCCCCTTCGCGCGCTTCCCGGGCGTCGACGTGCTGCTCGGGCCCGAGATGCGTTCGACGGGCGAGGTCATCGGCCTCGACCGCTCCTTCGACACGGCCTTCGCCAAGAGCCAGCTCGGCGCCGGCTCCAAGGTTCCGGTCAAGGGCACGGTCTTCGTATCGGTGCGGGATGATGACAAGCCGCGCATCGTCCCGGCCGTCCGCATCCTGGCCGATCTCGGCTTCCGGATCGTCGCGACCGGCGGCACGCTACGCCTGCTGCAGGAACAGGGTATCGATGCCGCGCGGATCAACAAGGTTCTGGAAGGCCGGCCGCATGTCGTCGACGCGATCAAGAACGGCGAGATCCAGCTGATCTTCAACACCACCGAGGGTCCACAGGCGCTTGCGGATTCCCGTTCGCTCCGTCGAACAGCCCTCTTGCACAAGGTGCCCTATTATACCACCTTGGCCGGAGCGATCGCTGCGGCGGAGGGCATCAAGGCCTATTGCAGCGGCGATCTCGAAGTACGATCGTTGCAGTCATACTTCGAACGCGCTGCCTGAGACAGGCTGTTCGTGGCGAACGAGGATTGAGCGGAAGCGCGGAAACGCCGGCGGCTGATTTGCCGCCGGCGAACTGCGCTTTCGGAGCTTATGGAACGGAAAGAATGGAAAAGGTTCCGATGACCGCTAGCGGCTTCGCTGCTTTGGAGGTGGAGCTGAAGCAGCGCCAGCAGGTCGAGCGTCAGCGTATCATCACCGCGATCTCCGAGGCGCGCGCCCTCGGCGACCTGTCGGAGAACGCCGAATATCACGCGGCGAAAGAAGCACAGTCGCTGAACGAGGGCCGGATCCTGGAACTCGAATCGCTGATCGGCCGCGCCGACATCATCGATGTCAGCAAGCTCGGCGGTGATACGATCAAGTTTGGCGCCACCGTCAAGCTGATCGATGACGATACCGAGGAAGAGAAGAGCTACCAGATCGTCGGCGAGCCGGAATCGGACGTCAGGTCCGGTAAGGTCTCCATCGGCTCGCCGATCGCGCGCGCGCTGATCGGCAAGAAAGTCGGCGATTCCGTCCAGGTCAACACGCCCGGCGGCGGCAAATCCTACGAGGTCGTCAGCATCGCCTTCCGCTGAGCTCAGCCTCCCCGCAGAACGCACCATGCTCGCCCTCGTGGCGAGCATTTGTGTTTCGGGCCCAGCCTGCGATGGCGACTCAAGCGCTCGGAATGAATCCGGGCACGACGCACACGGTCGTCATCCCGTCACGACGATCCTTACCGCCTTGATGATGCCGTCCACCGCGACGCTCGCCAGGATCAGGCCCATTACGCGGCTGATGACGCTGGCACCGGCATTGCCGATCACCGCGATGATGCGCGAGGCGCAGAACAACAGCCCGACCAGGACGACAAAGATAATCGTGATCTGAAGCACGGTCTCGGCCTGCTCGGCGATGCTGAATCGCGAATTGTCGGTGACGGTCATCACCGTCAGCATCGCGCCGGGGCTGGCGATGCTCGGGATCGCGAGCGGATAGACCGCTTTCTCGAGATCCGAGGAGCTCAGCAGCTTCTGATCCTCATCGAGCTTCGATTCGCCGAAGATCATCGTCAGAGCGAACAGGAACAGCACGATGTTCCCGGCGATCTGGAAGGAGCTCAGCTCGATATCCATCGCCGTCAGCAGGATTTGGCCCAGCACGACGAAGAACAGCAGCACGATGAAGGCGACGAGCGATCCCTGAAGGGCGATGCGACGCGCCGCCGCAGCGCCGAGCCCTGCGGTGACGGCCAGGAATACCGGTAGGGTCCCGATCGGATCGATCACCACCCAGAGCTTCACGAATTCCGTCAGCCAGCGTTCCATCGAATCCCCCAGCGATTCTGACGCCCATAGAGCATGCCGAGACGATGGCGACTATGCTGCCTACCCGCGACACGCCTTGGAAACCAAGATCGAGTGAAGATGGCGCGCGGGCCCGCAGCCATGGAATATCGCAGCCGCGCGCCTACATTGATGTGACAAGCCTTCGGAGACCCCGGCCATGATGACGCGTCGACTTTTTCTGGCTTCCTCGCTCGGTGCCGCGGCGTTGACTCTCGTGCCCCGCAAAGCCTCGGCGCAGGCCGTGCCGATCGGCTCGATCAAGATCCAGTTCTCGCCAACCGTGACTCACGCCTGGGGCGCGAACGTTGCCATCGTCAAGAGCGAGCTCGAGCGCACGCTCATCGACTTGCTCGGACCGTCGTTGCAGCGCGGCGCCGGCACATCCCTCGTCGTCAATGTCAGCAGTATCTGGCTGGCGAGCTTCGCCGGCGGCGGCGGCGGCGGCAAGCCATCCGATGGCGGGGGTTCCAACGACTATCTGGAAAGCATCGCGACGCTCTACGATCGCAACGGCCGCGAGCTCGCCAGCTATCCGATCATGTCGACGGAACTGTCCGGCGGGGCCGGCGCCTGGTATCGGCCGGACATCGATCAACTCCGTCTGAAGGCGCTCGCCCGCAACAACGCCTACTGGATCAAGCGCTACATCGGCTGAGCGCTCAGAGCCCGTTTCGAAACTCGCTGCGGCCAGTCAGATGGCGGTGTTTTCGAGAACCGGAGCGCAGCGGACATTAGATCAACCTGCCATTGGGCAGAATCGCCCAATGGCAGAAAAGTTGATCGATTCTAATACCTTAAGCATGATGTTCTCGAAAAAGTGGAAACCACTTTTCGGCAGCGTGCTCTGGTCCGCGGGCACCGGACGCGCAGCCAACGCCGTCAGATGGCCGCTGCAGCAGAGTTTCGAGACGGGCTCTCAGCCGAAAGGCACGATCGGCTCGTCCTTGACCCGGTCGAGGGCGAGCGCAGTGCGGACGTTGCGGACATTCGGCATGGCCGTCAGTTCGCCGACGAAATCCTGGAAGGCCTTCAGATCCGGCGCCACGCATTTCAGCGCGAAATCGATGTCCCCTGACAGCGTCCAGCATTCGCGCACCGCAGCCCATTCGCGGATGCGGCTCTGGAATGCCGCGAGATCGGCCTCGGCCTGGCTCGCCAGATGCACGAAGGCGAAGCAGACCACCTCATAGCCCAGCTTTCGCTCGTCGAGATCGGCATGGTAGCCGCGGATCAGCCCGGCTTCCTCCAACGCCCGGACACGGCGCAGGCAAGGCGGCGGCGAGATGCCGACGCGGCTGGCGAGCTCGACATTGGTCATGCGCCCATCGGCCTGGAGCTCGCGCAGGATGCGCAGGTCGATATCGTCGAGTTTCGGACGCACGAAGATCCCCGAAGGCAAAGTATCCTCAAAGAAAAGCCGGGCTGGTGTAGACGGCAGCGACGGGCGATACAAGGCGCATGCCGCGGACGCAGACAGCCATGCACGAAAATCCGACGCCGACCGTCTGGGTCCTGAGCGACGGCAAGGCCGGCGACGAGTTGCAATGCCTCGGCGTGGCCGAGCGCCTGGGTGCCGCCCCGGAGATTCGCCGGGTGAAGCCGCGCAAGCCATGGGCCTGGCTGATGCCGCGCGGCCCGATCGACCCGCGCGAGGCGCCGGATCGGCCGGGGAGCCCGCTCAGCCCGCCCTTTCCGGAGATCGCGATCGCCTCGGGGCGGCGCGCCGTCGCTTATCTGCGCGCCCTCAAGAAGGTCTCGAACGGCGCGACCTATACCGTCTTCCTCAAGGACCCGCGCACCGGCCCGGGCACCGCCGACCTGATCTGGGTTGCCGGGCATGACCGGCTGCGCGGCGACAATGTCCTCGTCACCACCACCTCCCCTCACCGCCTGACGCCGCAGAAACTCGCGGCTGCGCGCGCTGCTCCGCCCCCCGCGATCGCCGGACTGCCGCATCCGCGCGTCGCCGTACTGGTCGGTGGCGACAGCCGCCATCACCGCTTCACGCCTGCCGACATCGAGCACTTCACCGGGCAACTCGACGCGCTGGCCCGCTCGGGCGCGTCCCTGATGGGCTCGCCTTCCCGGCGCACCTCCCCCGCATTGGCCACCGCCGTCGCGGCCGTCTTCGCCCGTCACGGCGGCTGGTGGTGGGATGGCTCGGGCGCGAACCCCTATCTCGCGCTGCTCGCCAATGCCGACGCCGTCGTGGCCACCGCCGATTCAACCAACATGATCGGCGAGGCAACCGCGACGGGCGCACCGATCCTGGTTTTCGAGCCGCAAGGCGGCCATCCGAAGATCGCGGCGCTGATCCAGGCGCTGGAGCGCGAGGGCGCTGTGCATCGCTTCTGTGGACGCCTTGAAGGCGAGGGCTATCAGCCGATAGACTCCACACCCGTCATCGCCGATGCGATACGGCGGGGCTGGCAACGCCACAGGGCCGCTTTGGGGCTCGGAGCGGCATGAGTCCGAAGGGTCTTGTTTCTGCGCCGCGCCGCCGTATCTGACGGATCGAGGCTGCGGCCCGGCCGCAGGAGAGGAACTGAGACGATGGCCTCATACCCACGCCCGCGTCATGGCCATCGGCTCCGGCCCGGCCGCCCGATCGCCCGCATCGCAGGCAGTCGCGGCAATCCGACGTATGCTCTCAAGGCCGCCTGATTCCAGCAGCTACCTTTACGGGTTTCATTGATGTCGAAGACTCATCACACCAAGACGCTCATCATCGGCGCAGGTCCTGCCGGCTACACCGCGGCGATTTACGCAGCGCGAGCCAGCCTCAAGCCGATGCTGGTGACGGGCATGACACCGGGTGGCCAGCTCACGATCACAACAGACGTGGAAAACTACCCTGGCTTTGCACACGCCGTGCAGGGGCCTGATCTGATGGAGCAGATGCGCCAGCAGGCGGAGAATGTAGGAACGCAGCTCGTCTACGATCTGATCGTCTCGGTCGACCTCGCGGCCAATCCAAAGAAGGCGATCGGCGACTCCGGCGATATCTATCTCGCGGATACCGTGATCATCGCAACCGGAGCCCAGGCGCGCTGGCTAGGCCTCGAATCGGAAAAAGCCTTTGGCGGCCATGGCGTGTCCGCCTGCGCGACCTGCGACGGCTTCTTCTACCGGGGCAAGGAAGTCGTGGTCGTCGGCGGCGGTAACACGGCCGTCGAAGAAGCGCTCTATCTGACCAACCATGCCAGCAAGGTCACCGTCGTCCACCGGCGCGACAGCTTTCGGGCCGAGAAGATCCTCCAGCAGCGTCTTTTCGCAAATCCTAAGGTCGAGGTGATCTGGGACCACGCAGTCGACGAGATCCTCGGCACCACCGACCCGCTGAAATCGGTCACCGGCGCAAGGTTGCGACATGTGAAGACCGGAGAGCTCAGGGAAATCGCGACTGACGGCGTTTTCGTCGCAATCGGCCACGATCCTGCCACCAGCTTGTTCCGGGGCCAGATCGATATGGACGAGACCGGTTATATCAAGATCGCACCATGGTCGACCAAGACCAGCCAGAAGGGCGTGCTCGCGGCGGGAGACGTGGCCGACCCCACCTATCGCCAGGCCGTCCTTGCGGCCGGCATGGGTTGCATGGCGGCTCTGGAAGCCGAGAAATACCTGGCCGAGCACAGCTCGAATCCCGAGGTGGCCGCCGAAGAGAAGCAGCATTCCGAGATGATCGAAGCCTGGTGAGTTGAACTTCCCTGACCGCGCCCCGCAATGCCGGCGTGGTCGCCACAAGATCCAACGTGGATCGCGACGATCGCGCCCGGGCCTTCGCGCCTAGGCGAGATCGCTTTGGCGGATTGCGCTCGTTTCCACGGCAAAGCTTCCCGATGGTCCGGATGCGGCTTCAAGCCCTCGCGATCGGGGCCTCGCGGCCGATGGCGGCGTCGCGCTCGATTGCCGGTTGCATCAGTCCGGCCGCATCCGAGAAGAAGATCGGCTTATCCTGGCCGCCTGTCCCCGAAGCCGCCAGCAGGCCGCTCCATCAAGCCGGAAGACAAAAGCGGTCGCAGGTGAGTTGCGCCATGCATCATTTCGTAAATGCACTGCAGCATATGTTTCTGAACGCTCTGTCTCTCACTTGAGATGAGCGCGGTTCTAAGCGAAGTTAGATAGGCAGCGCTACCGAGCCGCGTGAGAGCCTGACTGTGCAGGGTGAGTGACATGCGAATTGGCTGGACGACAGTGTTGGCACTCTCTTTAGCCGCGCCGCTGGCGCCTTCGCCCGCAAGTGGCAGAGAAGTCGTCAGCTATAATGGCACGGAAGGGCCTGGCTCTATCGTCATCCGGACAAAAGACCGACGGCTATACCTTATTCTGGAAGATGGAACGGCCATCCGATATCGCGTAGCGGTAGGGAAATCAGCGAAGCAATGGCAAGGAACCGTTCGGATTGAAGGCAAATATGTCGAGCCAGCCTGGTCTCCGCCGGACGAAATTAAGCGCGACAACCCAAATATACCCGATGTCATAGCGGGAGGTTCTCCGCGAAACCCCATGGGTGCCCGTGCAATGACGCTTTCCGGCGGCGGGCAATACGCGATACACGGAACGAACAGGCCCGACTCCATCGGGACTTTTGCGTCTTATGGATGCATCCGCATGCTGAATGACGACATTATCGACCTGTTCGGTCGTGTCCCGGTTGGAACCCCGGTCATAGTGGCTAGATAACACGAGAAACACCTCGTGTTTCGAACGGATCTATTGACCGCTATGCGATGAGAATTGCGGCTCCGACATTTTACGGCTGTTGAGATCGCGAAGACTGGAGATATAATCCGCCGGGTACAGCAGCGTATTATCCGGCGCTCTCATTCCCATGAAAGTAGCGACCTCGCCAACCCAGCGATTGCAGTTATAAAGCACGGCATGCCACATCGTGGCAGTCCTTTGCTTTTGCTTGATATAAGCTAGCACCCGCCGGTACTGAGCCTCATCGAGCAATACGCGAAATCGGTTGGAAATGTACTGATCTTCCGTGTCGCCGTCGCTGGCTCCGGTTTCTGCCGGGACCGGTATGACGTGCCCGGCCGACCAGAGCTGAGGCCCCTCTCCCGCGGGGTGGAGGCCAGCGACTTGATCCGCAGTGACCGGGCCGACCTCACCTCTCGCGTTGAGGCGTCCATGAACCAGGAATGTGTGCCCATAGCTCAAGGCGTAGCGGGAGCGAAACTCGACGAAATATTGCGCTCTCTCGCGCGGTGCGTATGGCGATCTCGGCGCCGACACCGTTCGCGTCGTCGATGCAGTAGCCTGGCTCCTGCTCTCGCCCGATTCATGATCGCGCGCGGCCGCTACACCGCTACCAAATACGAGCAGAATGCTCGTTAGGCCACAAGCGAAGATCCAGGAGCGTATTGGAGGGTTTTTGGCGAACCGCATCGCAAGCCTCCGATCAAGCTTCAACGTGCCAGCGACTGCGCCTCAGTAATCCGAACGCCGCACGCGCCGCACCAAAGGAGAAAGCGGCCGAGTACTCGACCGCTTTCCTTATAGATAATGCTAACCCTTGGTTACGATGGGGGCAGCAGCGGGAGGCGGAGCCTTCCCCTTACCCTTACCGATGGAAGCACACCCGCCAACGCTAATGAGTGCAACAGATACGGCCAACACTACGATCTTTTTCATCGGTTCGCCCTCGGTTAAACAAGCCCACTTTGAGGTCAGCGCAATCATTAGCCTAGTGCAACTGCGCAACATCGTGCCGAAAAATACAAGTCGTCGTGTGGCACCTGCCCATCATCTCAGATGCCATAAGCAATTTCAATTGACAAAAATCCATTAGCTGCGGGACGACGATTTATGGTTGCCAAACAACATGAAGACGGCCGCCCTGGCCGAAGAATCCGCGCTCCATGGCAACTCGTCAGTGGGGAGGATGAGCGCTATTCAGACGTGGCACAACCCGGCCGGTACGATTGATGTAATCCTGGTACTGCTTGCCGAACGCCCCGCTCATGAGCCTTTCCTCCTCCCCGACACGAAAGAAATACAGCGTCCCGAAGCCAATGAGTCCAGCCGGACCCGAAATCCAATTAGGTAAAAGCAGCGCCTGCGCTATGGCCCATAACCAAAAGGCGCTATACATCGGGTGACGAACGTAAGTATACACTCCGCTGGTTACTAACTTGTGGCTCTCTCGAAGATCGAGGGAGACAGACCAGTTGCGCCCCAAAGCGCGGTGAGTCAGGTAAAACAACAGCAATGACGCGGCTGCGAGAAACGCCCCTGCCCAGGCCAAGGTGGGCTGGAACGCGTATTTCGCAAACCGCGGAAACCCGAATGCGACATAGGCAAAAGGCAGGATCCCCAAACCCGTAAAAGAGATGCTCAGCAGGATGCGTTCCTTGATTCCGCGCGCTGACCGGGAAACAGGCGTCCGACGAGAACGCCGCTCGTGCGGAATGCGGATGATGTACCAACCAATTGCGAGAACCAGATAGATCGCCTTGGCAACGGAAAGGGTCATAGCTTCACGACCCCGGCGGCATCGAGATCGCCTGAAAGCTCAACTGATTCGATCAGTTGACCGTCTGCGTCGAATAAATCCATCACACCTCGCTCCGATCGCGCGCTCTGCTCCGCGGAGATCGGGCCGCAGATCGACATGAAGTAATCATAAGGGGCCCGCCGATCGTTGGCCCTCACAAATTGACAGTGCATTTTGTACCAGTTCCTGCGGATTCTCGGATAACGCTCCGGGGCGATCATCCGTCGGATGCTGACATTGCGAACCATTGGAGAGCCGGTGGCAGGCAGCTTCAAATCTCGCAGCAGGTCCGCGCCATAGAAGTTCATCACATCGGAACGAGCGCGGTAATCCGCCCACACAACGTCCGGATTCGAGCTGACACGCCCGACCGCCTCGCGAAATCCGCTTGCAGCGCGGTGGAGGCCAATTTTGAGAATGGAAGCCCCGACCGAAAAAAAGGCCAGCTTCCGGCTTACCCGGCGCTCGAGTTGAAGCTTCGTGGCGCGATCAATGAGATCGACAGCGAGCACGGCGCCCAGACTGTGCCCGACAATAAGAACCTCATCCACCGCCTCGCTTTGAGCGTTGGCGGCGATATCCGCGGCGACCCGCTGCAGGCGGCCGTCCAAAATTTCATTGCCAAATCGGATATAGTGACGCGAAAAAATCCAATCATCCAGCAATAACCCAAGATATAACAAGCGATCAGACATGTATAGCAATAAACAAACAACCAAAAATAAGACAGCCAAACCAAAAAATACACTACCGACAATCTTCGACACCAAATAAAATGAACCGATAGCGAGCGCGATAATCGACATCAATATCACGAACGGATAAATGAAAAACATCGCGTAACGCCAGCTTGATCGAAGATATCCTACGAACGCTCCTGCACTCAAAAAATCGAAAAAGGCCGCCGCCCCCGGTATCAAGCGTCCCCATGTCGGCCCTGCGACCGATTCAGCTATCAGATCATCCCACCGAACCAGACGAACTTCGGTTTCGGTGCGCCAGTTGGGGCCCGCTGCAGACACCTGCCATGTCGCGAGATCTGGCTCCGCTGTCAGCTCAGAGATCGTCGTGCGCACATTCCAGGCGCGTTCGAAGCGCTTCAATTCCTTGGCGAAACGTTCGAACACGGCCGATGGCGGGGCCGGGTCATAGCCACCAACATGGTACACGCGACGCTTGAGAACCCGAGTCTCACTCGCTCCAGGCTGATTTTGGCCGCGTTGTTCCGCTCCATGATCCTGAAGATCGGTCCTATGTGGAGCAGGCGTCATCTCTTGGAACCCGAAGTCAAGACTCATTCCACTGCAAACGCGGCGAGGTCACCCGTAGGATTGCACCGGTTGAGATCATCACCATCTCGCCCCGGCGTAAAACACGAACGATTCATAGCTCGCTCGGCCTTTTAAATACGGCGACAGCGCCTTTACCCCTTATAGGTCGTTGCAGCTCGTAAACATTGCAGCTCACGCGAAATCCTGTCGGCGGCCTCCAGAATGTGTTCTGCCATCGCCGGAATGACTTCGTCGGTCAATCGGCTCGACGAACCCGATATGCCGACTGCTGCGTGGATTGCCCCGTCGGCGCATCTGATCGGCGCCGCCATCTCGCATCTCGCGCTGTCGCCGCCGGTCCAGTGAGCAGCATATCCTTGCGAGCGGATCGCCTCGAACTCGCGTCGAAATGCGCCGGGATCACCCTGTGTTGGAGCGGCGGCAAGCGCGCTTTTCTCTAGTTCACCAATCACATCGAGGGATTGGAAAGCGAGAATGGCCTTCCCTGCCGCGCAAGCGAGGGCCGGCACTTTTGTTCCAACCTCGAACTCCGCCCCCATTGGCCCAGGCACGTTAAATCCGGCCGCGACGACAATCTCCGTATCCGCAATGATTGCCATACACGCCGACTCGCCGGTGCTCATGACAAGCTCGGAAAGATGATGATCCGCAACACGTGTTAGATCGGCCGTGGCCTTCGAGCAGAATCCCAGGCTCCATAATTTTGGCGACAACGTTACGATTTCGGAAGCCTGAGATATCGAGATATAGCGTGTCGTTTCGAGTATCCTGAGCGTCTCTTGAACTATTGCCTGATCGAATCGCGTCTGAGAGCTGATTTGATCGATGGTCTTGGGATGCTTACTTCCAGCTAGAGCTTCAAGGACGGCCATTCCGGCTTCAAATGATACGTTCATGATCAACCTCATGACATTAAGATGGTTGAGAGCCTATGTCCGCTTTCTCAAAGCCACGATACCGGCGCTTGCGCGAACACGGCATCCGGCAACTCAACGTCTACGCACGGATACGCGAGGTGGTCAGGTGCGATGAATACTGATCCGATCGCCAGCCCAAGGCCAGCGCAGATCAAGCTGTTCCCCCAATTTTTTGCCGCAGCGCTGTCCGTGAACTCGCGGATCCGCTGTGGCGCTATCGGAGGCAAGGGACGGCACCCATCCGACCGTCGACGATTGCAGCCTTTTCAACCGCACGCAGTGCGCGCGGGTCGCTACCCGTTCAACGGGGATGCGCTTTTCGTTGGGCCGAACCGCGGGCAAGCCGTGTCCGCACAATTGGGAACGAAAGATCAGCCGCTTCCGGCACTAGCCAAACTGCATGGATGGCACGCAAGATCGAACACCGGCGTTGAGCCCCGCGAGCGTGGCTGATGGCGCTTCACCGAACAATCGTCGGTAGTACGCAGCGAATTTCCCAAGTTCCGAGAAGCCACATTGAGTGGCCGCTTCGGTGACGCTTTCTCGTCTACTGACAAGACGGCGACGCGATTCGTTCAGTCGATAATTTCGAACGAACTTTGCCGGTGGCATGCCCGTTAGACTGACGAAAGCCCTATGGAGCGTTCGCCTCGGAATGGCGAGTTCGGCACAGATGCTGTCTATCCCGCTGCCCCGTTCGATGCTCGACCGCGTGAACTCGATAACGTCGTTGACGATCTTCCGATCTCTTGTCGGGTCTCTTCTGGAATCCGACGTTTCCGGATCGAGTCTGGAGAGATATGCACCTAGAAACCGGTCGCGCACTTCAGCTGCGAAATTTGGGCAGGAGAAGCGCTCCGGGCTGTGCTGCAAGAAGTTCGAAAGAATGCGGCCGACCCAGAAGGCGCGCTTTCCGTCGGCAATGATGCCCTCGGACTGCAACTGTTTGCGGCCCAGCCGGAATTCGTTCTGATCCGCGAACGCGGCCAATCGATCTTCAGACAAGGCTAAGGTCAGATACTCGGCCGAGCCCTGATAGAGTGCCGTCTGCGGGCTTCCAGCCGGGAAGAAGCCAAGATCGCCGGATTCCACCTCGCTTGCCCAATGCGTCACGGGCCGCATGCACGACAGCAGAACACCTAAAACGACGCGGTCCGGCGACAGCGGGCCCTCCAGGTAGAAATCCCCCGCGACCCTGCCGAACGAGAGAACGGCTCCGTCCAAATCTGCGACGAGGAGCGAACCATGAATGCCCGCGGCAGAAAGTTGCGTCGCGCGGACCTCGGCGCCAGCGATCGGGCGCTGGAGCGCTTCGATGTTGTCGAGAACAGACTGGTGAACCGCATCCACCATCGGCGTCCTCCATTGGCAGAAATGGCATAGCCAACTTTCCGCAACAGATTATGGTCGCGATACGGCCGGATGTCGACGGCATTCAATATTGGACGATAGTTTCAGCAATATCTTCGAAGTAATTGCGGTCAGCATGCTGATGGCTGGGTGCGGAGAACTGATCGTCTCGCAAGCTCACGAAACGGAGATCAAAAGGAATTTCCGATGCGCTCGTCGGCGTTAGGCATGTGCCTTGCTGCGCTTTTTCGCTGTGGCTCCTCGCCGCTGCCGCACTTGTCTGCGCAATCGACAGGCGCAGATAGGCTCGCCAGGCAGCTCGCAAATCCGGTCCCGGACCTGATCATGTCATGGCCGGCAGTTGGACGGCGAAAGCGCACGGGAGCGACGCGATAGCCGTCCGCGGGACTGCCGCGTACAATACGAAAGCGGGCGAGGTGTCGGTCTCCGCGCGGGTCAAGATCTACAGGCAGTTCGATGCCTGCATTTGGCAGGAAGGAGCCGAGGACTTTCCGACCTGCCGTTGCCGCTCGGCGCGGAGCAGCCGAGCACCGCCAAGACGATCGACGACCGGAAGGCCCCGCTCTCTGTGCTTTATGTGCGTTGGAGGGTTTCATGAAGGGTATCACGAAACTCATTGCGGTTTTGACGCTGGCCACTGCGGCCCTCACGACGAGTTGGGCATCGGCGCAGCCGGACCCGCTGCCTGGGTGGAATGACGGCAAGTCCAAGGCCGCAATTCTGGCGTTCGTTCGCAAGGTTACTCTGGAGGGCGGACCCGATTTTGTGCCGCCAGCCGAACGAATCGCGACCTTCGATAATGACGGGACGCTTTGGGCCGAGAAACCGATCTACTTCCAGGCGCAGTTTGCCCTTGACGAGATCAGGAGCCAAGCCGCGGCGACACCCGCGCTGAAATCCAAGGAGCCGTTCCGGACCGTTCTCGCGGGCGATCTGAAGGCGCTGATGGCTGATGGCAACAGGGGCCTCGGCCTGGTTCTCGCGCGTACCCATTCCGGCATGACGACACAGGCCTTTTCCCGCTCGGTCGCCGAGTGGTTGGAGACCGCGCGTCATCCGCAAACCAAGCGCCGCTATACGGAAATGGTCTATCAGCCACAGCTCGAATTGCTGGCCTATCTGCGCGCAAACGGCTTCAAGACGTTCATCGTTTCGGGCGGCGGGGTCGAGTTCATGAGGGTGTTCGCGGACAAGGCCTACGGGATCCCGCCCGAACAGGTCGTCGGCTCGTCCGGCGTCGTCAAGTTTCGTCTGGGCAAAGACGGGAAGCCTGAACTGATCAAGGAGGCCAAGGTCGAGTTCGTCGACGACGGCCCGGGCAAGCCCGTCGGCATCAATCGCTTCATCGGCCGTCGTCCGATATTCGCATTCGGCAATTCCGACGGCGATCTCCAGATGCTGCAATACACTGTCGGCGGCAGCGGCCCGAGGATGGCGTTGATCGTCCACCACACCGATGCCGAGCGCGAATGGGCCTATGATCGCAAGTCCGAAGTCGGGAAGCTCGACAAGGCGCTTGACGAGGCCGCGGCGAGGGGCTGGACGATCGTGGACATGAAGAACGACTGGAAGACCGTTTTCCCGCCGCCCCCGTGACGTCGGCCGCCGACATCGAGCCGGGCGCTCTCCGCCCCCGGCTGGCTTGCTGCGGCTGGAGCCCCGCTGTTCGCTTCTGCGCCGCCCGTCAGAGGCGATAGATGCGACTGGCCGTGTCCCAAAACAGTGCCGACCTGTCGTCGGCCGAGTAGTCGGCAGTCAGGCGCTTGAAGGCGTTCCACCCTGCCGCGCAGGCATAGGAGCCCCGGTCCACCGGTGCATTGCTTTCCAGCATGCAGCGCCTCGGTTCGAAGGCCTCGATAGCGGTCTCCACATAAGGCCGCCATGCCTCGGCAAGCGCGCGTGAATCGGGTGGCCGCATCCCCTGCTCGAAGCCGAACCCGTTGATCCGCATGCCAAGGCCGCCGATCTTGACGACCACGTTCGGGCAGCGGGCGAGATCGCGGATCGCGCGCTTCCAGTCACGGAACAACTCGTCGCGTCGCCCCTGATAGGCGCCGGCGCCGAGAATGCCGCCGAGATGGTCGAGCACGATCGTCGTCTCGGGAAAGGCTTGCGCCAGCGCCGTCAACTCGTCGAGTTGCGGCTGGAACAGCCAAGCGTCGAAACTCAGCCCGAGCGGCGCGAGCCGGGCGAAACCCTCCCGGAAGCAGGCATCGCCGAGCAGACCGGGCGGACCGGCGCTCCGCGGGTTCATCAGGCTGGAATCGGCATCCCACACCGTGATGTGACGGATGCCACGGAACCGGCCGCGCCCTTTCTCGATATGCGCGAGGAGAACCGCCTCGACCCCAGCGCCCAGGCGCAGATCGGCATGGCCGACGATGCCGGCGCAGAAAGCGGGCCCGTCCGGGCCGAGCCGCTCGGCTTTGGCCGCGACATAGGCGGTCTCGCCGACCGGGCGCAGATGTGGCGGCTGCGTCGGGTCGTAGGCGGTCTGGCATTGCATGAAGACGGAGGCGATGATGCAGTGGCCGCTCGCGGCAAGCTCCGTCTTGTAATCGTCGATCAGAAATCGCCAGCCCGGCCGGTCCCAGAGATGGTGATGGGCGTCGACGATCGGCAATTCTGGTTCGAGCGCGGCCTCGGACGCCAGCGTCAGCCAGTCCGGGCGCACTGGCAGATAGTTGGCGGGCGGCGCGCTCATGGCTCGCGGTTGGGCACGGGCCGTCGCGATGGCCCGTCATAGCGATAGGCGAAGCTGCGTGGGATCGGCCCCTTGTTCCGTTCGCCGCGTCCGCTCTGCTCCCAGGCATGGGCGAGGATGCCGACTGCCCGCGACAGACAAAATACACCGCGCGCGAGCGGTGCGGCGAAGCCGAGCTCGCCATAGATCACCGCGGTGGCACCGTCGATGTTCATCGGGATCAGCCGCCCCTTGCGCCGCTCGAGGCAGCTCTCGACCGCCCGCGCGGCCGCTGCGTAGCGGCCGGTGATGCCGCCCTTGCCGACCGTAGCGTCGACAAGCGCCAGCAGGCGGCCGGAACGAGGGTCGACCGGGTGGAAGCGGTGGCCGAAGCCGGGCAGGTATTTCCCGCGCGTCGCGATAAAGGCATCGCTCGCGGCTGCCGCCGCCTCGTCCATGCCACAGCCCGCCGCACATCGCGCCAGCAGGTCGTCATAGAGTTCGAGCGCCTGCTCACCCGCGCCGCCATGCACATCGTCGAGGGTGTTGAGCGCTGAGGCCAGCGCTCCGTTGAGCGGCAGCCCGCAGGATACCGCCATGCGCGAGATGGCGATGGAGGGCGCATGCGGGCCGTGGTCGACCGAGGCGACGAGCGCGGCCTGAAGCAGTTGCTCCTGCTCCGGGCTCGGCAGATCGCCGCGCAGCATCAGCCAGATCATCGCCGGAAAGGAGACGGCGCCGATCAGTTCCTCGATCGGATAGCCGCGAAAGGCGATGCGACCGGGTGCGATATCCGCGATCGCGGTCGACCAGTACTCGGCGATCCTCTCGCGATCGGAGGGTGAAGCTTCGTCGTTCATGCTGCGCTCTTTTGCCGTTCGCAGCCGACGATTCGGCGCGCGATCAGGCTCTCGATCTCGTCTTCGCCATAGCCGAGGCGCCGCAGCCAGGCGGCGGTATCCGCCCCCAGCGCGGGCGGATGGGCCGGTGGCGCGAAGGGCTCGTCAAGCAGGAAGCCCGGCCGGGTCACGCGCAGCGAGCGGCCGCCGCGGCCCTTGGCATCGACGGGCTCAACGAAACCGCGCTGTGTCACCTGTGGCTCCGCCATCACCTCGGGCAGGGTGAGGACGCAGCCGGCCGGCACGCCGGCAGCGTTCATCAGGCGCTCCCATTCGCGTGCCGGGCGCGTGGCCAGCGCCTGTTCCAGCGCTGCGGTCAGTGCCCGGCGATTGTCCTTGCGGGCCTGGCGGGACGCGAAGCGCGGATCGTCGATCAGTTCGGGCCGTTCGATCAGTCCGCACAGCGCCTCGTATTGCTTCTGCTCGTTGGCAGCGATGTTGAGCGGCCCGTTCCCAGTCCGGAACGTCCCGGACGGGGCGGCGGTGAAGTTTTCGTTGCCGATCGGCTGCGGGTCGACATCGGCATTGAGATGGTTCGACACCACCCAGCCCATCGCGGCGAGCGTCGATTCGAGCAGGGACACGTCGATGAAGCGTCCCCGCCCGCTCTGCTTCTGATCGACGAGCGCCGCCGAGATCGCGAACGCCGCCGTCAGCCCGGAGATGGTGTCGGAGATTGGAAAGCCGGTCCGCAGTGGCGCGCTTTCCTCATCGCCGGTCACGCTCATGACGCCGGAGAGACCCTGCACGATCTGGTCATAGGCCGGGCGCCCGGCCCAGGGCCCCGTCTGGCCGAAGCCGGAAATCGCGCAATAGACCAGGCGCGGATTGATCTGCGACAGGTCCTCATAAGCGAGACCCAGCCTCTTCATGACGCCGGGGCGGAAGTTCTCGAGGACCACGTCGGCTGTCCCGACGAGCCGCAGGAAGACTTCGCGCCCCTCCGGCGCCTTGAGGTCGAGCGCAATCGACTGCTTGTCGGCATTGACGGCGACGAAGGACAGGCCGGAGAGGCGCGCTGCCATCTCGGGATCGGCGCCGAGCTTGCGGGCGAGATCGCCGCCATCCGGTTTCTCGACCTTGATTACCTCGGCGCCGAGGCGGGCGAGGTTGTACCCGCAGAACGGGCCGGCGAGCACGTTCGAGAGGTCGAGAACGCGCACGCCCGCAAGTGGCATAGTCATTTTCTGTCTCCGACTGCGCGGGATTATTTGCCGATCCGCCTTGCGGCTTCCTCGGCGAACTTGTTCGTGTAGGTCTTGGACAGGTCGATGCCAGCCGCGGCAATCGCGGGATCATAGGCGGTGAGCACCGAGAGCGGCGTCTTCAGGGTGTCAGGCGAGAACCGGCCGTCCTTGGAGAACAGACCCGTCGAGGCACGCATGATCTCGATGTTGAGCACGCGGTCGTCGAGCTTGTAGGCCGACGGGATCGCATCGACGACAGCCTCCGGGCTGTTGGAATGAATCCAGCGCACGGTCCGCAACATGGCGTTGGCGAGGCGCTGCACGGTTTCCGGATTCTTGTCGATATAGCTCTGGTTGAGATAGAGGCAGGCGGTCGGATAGACGCCACCGAAAGCTTTCTTCGACCCTTCCTCGGTGCGGCCGTCGAACAGGATCTTCACGGCGTTCTTGCGCGTCAGGATGGTCGCGGTCGGATCGTAGAAGCCGAGCACGTCGACCGCCTTGCTTTCGAGCGCCTTCATACCAGGGGCACCGCTGCCGACGCCGATGAACTCGACGTCGCGTGGCCCAAGCCCGTTCACCTTGGCGTAGTAGCGAGCGATCATGTCGGTCGAGGAACCCGGCGTGGTGATGCCGACCCTCATGCCCTTCAGGTCGGCGCCGCTCTTCACCTTGTCCGCGAGATCGGCACGGACGCCGAACACGATGCCGGGGACGTCGTTGAGCAGAAAGACGCAGGAGATGTCCTTCTTCTTCGCCTGCATCTGGATGGTGTGGTCGTAGAAGCCGACCACGCCGTCGACCGAACCGCCGACCAATGCCTGGAGCGCCTTGGCGCCACCGGCCTGGAAGTTCTGAATGGTGACGTCGAGGCCTTCCTTCTTGAAGTTCCCGAGGGAATCGGCCAGCGCCAGCGGCATGTAGTTGAGAATGGCGGAGCCGACGGCGATGGTGACCGCCTTGTGCTCGGGTTCGGCGGCGCGCGCAGCGCCCGCCGGAAGCAGCAGCGCGATGGCGAGGGCCGCAGCCCGACTTGCGAACGATGTCATCTGTTTCCTCCTGCTCGGTTATGTTTGTGGTTGCGATGCGGGTCAGGCGTCATCATGCGAGGGGGCCGGACGCCAGACGAGGAGCCGCTTCTCGAGGCGGTCGACCACGAGATCGAGCAGCACCACGAAGACGGAGAGCACGACGATGCCGGCGAAGACGCCGGTGGCGTCCATCACGCCCTCGGCCTGCGCGATGATATGGCCGAGCCCCATCGAGGACCCCAGATATTCGGCCACGACCGCACCCATCACCGCCATGCCGACCGAGACGCGCAGCGACGACAGGATCCAGCTCATCGCCGACGGGATATAGACATGGCGCAGCAGCGAGAGCTTGCTGGCACGCAGCAGGCGGGCATTGGCCAGGACCACCGGATTGACCTCGCGCACGCCCTGATAGGTGTTGAAGAAGGCGATGAAGATCACGATCGTCATGCCGAGCGCGACCTTGGAGGCGAGCCCGAGGCCGAACCAGATCACGAAGATCGGGGCCAGCAGCACGCGCGGGATGGCGTTGAAGACCTTGATGATCGGCTGGATGACGTCGGCGGCGAAGCGCGAGAGGCCGAGCCAGATGCCGAGCGCGGTACCGCCGGTCACACCGAGCACGAAGGACAGCACGGTCTCGAGCAGGGTGATGCCGAGGTCGCCCCAGATGTCGCCCTCGGCGAACCATTGCGCGATGCGCCCGACGATGGCCGAAGGGGCCGGAAAGAAGAACGGGTCGATCAGGCCGGATCTGGCGCCGGTTTCCCAGGCGGCGAAGAAGCCGCCGATCAGCACCAGCCGGGTCAGCCTGACCTTCATGCGATAGGCGGAAGCGGCGCTGCGCCGGCGCGCCTCGACGGCATCCTCGGAGGAGGCGGCACCCGCTGGCGGCGCAAAGGCGAGCGTCTGCGACTTACTGGACGACATAGCTCTTCTCCACTTCGGCGCCGAGGAGATTCCAGATCTCCCGGTAGAGGCTGACGAAAGCGTCGGTGGTCGCCAGCGCCGAGACGTCGCGCGGCCGGGGCAAGGTGATGTCGACCTCCCCGACCACACGGCTGGCGGGACCTGCGGACATGACCACGACCCGGTCGGCCAGGGTGATCGCCTCATCGAGATCGTGAGTGATGAAGACGAGCGAGCGGCGGTCGGCCTGCCAGAGATCGAGCAGGATCCGGTGCATCAGGCGGCGGGTATGCACATCGAGCGCCGAGAACGGCTCGTCCATGAGGACGATGCGCGGTTCCATGATGAGCGTCTGCGCCATGGCGACGCGCTTGCGCTGCCCACCCGAGAGCTGGTGGGGATAGCGCTTCTCGAAGCCCTTCAATCCAACCTTGGCGAGCCAGGCCCGCGCCTTGGCTCGCGCTTCTTCCTTGGCCATGCCGCGAAAGATCAGGCCCAGCGCGACATTATCCTCGGCGGTCTTCCAGGGAAGGATCGCTTCCTGCTGGAGCATGTAGCCGCTGTCGCCGTTCAGGCCCTCGAGCGGCTTGCCGAAGATGGCGACCTCGCCGGCGGCCGGGCGAAGCAATCCGGTGACGACGTTGAGAATGGTCGACTTGCCGCAGCCGGTCGGCCCGACCACAGCCACGAACTCGGTGTCTCCCACAGTGAGATTCATGTTGCCGACGGCGGTGAAGGCGCCAAAGCGCACAGCGACGTCGTGCAGCCGAACGGCTGCTGTTCCCTCGGTCATCGTTCCTCCTGACAGAATAGCATTCTATTTTGCTGCGCTTCTAGCAGGACACAGGTGGCCGGTCAACATCCGTTCCGTTAAGCGGAACATAAAATCAGCGTGATAACGGCCTCCTTGCACAATGCAGAAAGTTACGTTCTATTAGACAGAACGATTTTGATGACGAGGTAGACATGTCCGAACCCGGCACGAAGCGGGAGGGAGTCGACGCGGTGGAGCGGGCTCTGGCCATTCTCACGGCGTTCAGTGAGCAGGCCCAGGAGCTGAGCCTTGCCGAATTGGCCCGGCGGACGGGGCTCTACAAAAGCACGATCCTCCGGCTGGCCGCCTCGCTCGAGCACACGCGCTTCCTGACGCGCGGAAGCGACGGCGCCTTTCGCCTGGGACCGGAGCTCTGGCGGCTGGGCTCGCTCTATCGCCGCAGCTTCGATCTCGGCGAATATGTCCGCCCGACGCTGCGTGCCCTGGTCGAGGCGACGCAGGAGACGGCTTCCTTCTACATCCGCGACGGCGATCAGCGCATCTGCCTGTATCGGCTCAACTCGCCGCGCTCGGCCCGCCATCACCTTGATGAGGGCGTGCGCCTCCCGCTCGGCCGCGGCGCCGCCGGGCGCGTGCTGCTCGCCTTCACCGAACGTGACGATCCTTCGTTGCAAGCAATCCGGGACGCTGGCCTGGTGATTTCGCGCGGAGAGCGTGATCCCGAAGTGGCGGCGGTATCCGCCCCGGTCATCGACAGCGCCGGCCATTTGCGCGGCGCGCTCTCGCTCTCAACACTCATCAGCCGCTTCGACGAGGAGGCCCAGCGCAAGCTGGTGGCAGCGATCGTGCCGGCAGCGACGAATCTCGCAGCGCGGCTGCCGGCTGAATAAGCGCGTTTTCGGGATATCGCCGCGCAGCCCGACAGTGCAGCCGGGGCCGCCGGACCTTCGCCCGAGCCCCCTGGCCAATGCAGATCCTTGGGCGAGCCATATTCGACTTTTGGCCGGTCACACTGATCGGCCACAACAGGCGGCAGCAAGCCGCCATTGCGCGCCCATCAGGGGAAGCTGCCGAGCAGCCGCCCTTTACGTACTCATCACCGAAGCTGATGGGTTTAGTCACCAGATTAAGTACGGATAATGGGCGACATTTGTCACACGGACATTGACGCACAGCAGCTTTATCCCCCATCATGCAAAAAACGCATAGCGGGGGAAGCGCGGTGGATTGGGACCGCATTAGAATCTTTTATACGGTCGCGGAGTCAGGCAGCTTCACCAAAGCTGGCGATGTTCTCGGCTTGAGTCAATCGGCCGTCAGCCGGCAGATCGGGGCGCTTGAGCGAGAGCTGCGCGCGCCGCTGTTCCATCGGCATACGCGGGGTCTCATCCTGACCGAACAGGGCGAGTTGCTCTGGCGGGCGGCGCGCGAGATGACGCAGCGCCTGGAACGGACCCGCTCGCAGCTTTCGGAGACGCGCGAGCATCCTTCCGGCGAGCTCAAGGTTACCGCCACGCGCGGCCTGGGCGGCCATTGGCTGACCCCGCGCCTCGCCGAGTTCATGGATCTCTATCCGGACATCCGGGTCGAGCTCATCCTCACGGATGAGGAGCTCGACCTGTCGATGCGCGAAGCCGACATCGCGATCCGCCTGCGCCAGCCGCAGCAGCCGGACCTGATCCAGCGCAAGCTCTTCACGGTGCACTTCCACGTCTACGCTTCGCCTGCCTATGTGAAGCGCTTCGGCGAGCCGAAGACCTATGACGATCTGGACAACCACCGCATCCTGTCCTTCGGGGGCACCTCGCCCTCCTATCTGACAGCGGTGCACTGGCTGGGCACGATGGGACGCGACCAGCGCAACCCGCGGCCGATCCATCTGACGGTGAACAACATCACCGCCATGAAGCGCGCGGTGGATTCGGGTGCCGGCATCGCCGTGCTGCCCGACTATCTGATCGAGACCGGGTCCCCGCTCGTGCAATTGATGCGCGAGACCGAGATGCCGCAGCTCGAAAGCTATCTGGTCTATCCGGAAGAAATGAAGTCGGTCGCCCGCGTCCAGGTCTTCCGTGACTTCCTGATCCAAAAGGCCCAGCGCTGGACCTACTGACAGCAAGCCGCCCTCTTCTTCGATAGGCCGTTGAATCGGGCGCCTACGGCGCCCGTTTTCAATTCTGACAGTTTTGTGACCAGAGCAGCATAATCCTCGCGCAAATCCGCACGCCGGGAACGCAGGAAAGCCGCCAAAAGAGCGAAAATACCCCGCTAATCGACCTAAAATTGTACCGCCACGCCAGAAGCGTGTGCAACGAATGCATATTTCTCAATCATTTAGGATCAAATTCGTACCATTTGCCACTATCTCATGCAGATAACGCATAGCGGCCCCAAACTATGCTGCATTGCAAAAAGGCAGATCATGCCCGATATTGTGCTCACGGTTGTTCGGAACGGGCTCCGCAATCTCCTCCCGGCGTTGAGTTCGTTTCAGCCGTTCCCCTCTGAGATGTTTGGCGTTTCGCCAGATGTTTCAAACTTTCAAAGCCGGCTCCCCTCGGGGACGCCGGCTCTTTTTTTGCCTGGCCACCGGTTAGCAAAAAAGCGCCGCCCCGAAAGGCGGCGCCTGCGATGGAAGCTTGCGAAGGGCGCCGGCCTGTCAGGCCGCGAGCTTGATCGCAATTCCGGCGAACTGATCGAGGAAACCCTGCAGGAAGGCCCGCGTCCCTTCATTGGTGATGTTGTGCTCCGCGTCGATCAGGCCATCCTTGAAGGTGATGAAGACCTGCCCGCCGACCACGACGCCGACAAGGTTGGTCAGGATCATGCGCAGTTGCTGCTGCGACACGGCGGTGCCGACCGCGCCGCTGCTGGTGCCAGTCACAGCCACGGTCTTGTTCGCCCAGGAGCTCTGGCCATAGGGCCGCGAGGCCCAGTCGATGGCGTTCTTGAGCACCGCAGGGATCGAGCGGTTGTGTTCCGGCGTCACGATCAGGATCGCGTCAGCCGCCTCGATCTCTCGCTTCAGCCTCAGCGTCGGCTCCGGCCGCTGTGGCTCAAGATCCGGGTTGAACATCGGCAGGTCGTCGATCTGGACGAAGGACGCGTCGAAGGCGTTCGCCCCCAGCTTCACCAGCGCCTGGGCCAGCTTGCGATTGATCGAATCGCGACGATTGCTGCCCACGATGACGGCGAGCTTGAGTTTGGCCATGATACCTCTCGAAGAAGCGTTGAAAGGCCGAACAGTAGCGGCCCCTGCGCGCGCCTCGCAAGCAACCTCGCTGCAAACGCGTATTGCGCGATTTCAAGGAAAACAGGTGTACGAAAAATGGGTGATTGCGCGACTCAGCGTCGGGCAGGCCGTGCCGCAAGCGGCAGCTCCCCGAACAGGCCAGGCTCGGCGCTCGTGCGCGCCTTCTCGATGGTCAGGATTCTGAGCTTGGTCTCGATGCCGCCATCGGCTGAGAAGCCGCCTGTCTTGCCGCCTGCCGCCAGCACGCGGTGGCAGGGCACGATGATCGGCCAGGGATTCTGGCCGAGAGCGACGCCGACGGCCCGCGCCGCGCCGGGCTCGCCGATGCGCTGCGCCACCTCGCCATAGGTCAATGTCTCGCCCGGCGGAATGGAGAGCGCGACCTCATAGACCTTGCGGTTGAAGTCGGAGACCGTCTCCAGCGCGACCGGCAGATGGGCCAGCTCACGCTTCTCGCCATCGAACAGCGCCCGGATGCCGGCTACCGCCTCGGCGACGATGCCGGTCGCCCCTGCCTCGTCAGCCTGCGGATAGCGCCGCGCCAGTCGCCTGCGCGCCGTATTCTCGTCACGTTCGGGCAATTGCGCGCCGACGAAGCGCTCACCTTCCCAGATCAGCGCACAGGTGCCGATCGCGGTGTCGAAGAGATGGAAATGCTGGATAGCCATGGGCGACTCGTGCCGTTCCAACTACATGGTGGCTGCACGCTACCATGGCCCCGCTCGGCTTGGGCACCCGAAACCTGCTCCCTCACATGAACAGGCGCTCGTTCTCCAACCCCTTGTAGAGGCCGGCAACCTGCTCGCCGTATCCATTATAGATCAGCGTCGGGCGCCGGTCCCGCGAGCCCAGCACCTGCTCGCTCGCCTGGCTCCAGCGCGGATGCGGCACGGCCGGGTTCACATTGGCCCAGAAGCCATATTCAGAAGCCTGTAGCCCTTCCCAGAAGGTCTTCGGCCGTTCGGCGACGAAGCTGATCTTGCGGATCGATTTCACCGATTTGAAACCGTATTTCCACGGCGTGATCAGCCGGATCGGGGCGCCGTGTTGCGTCGGCAAGGGCTTGCCGTAGATGCCGGTGACGAGCAGCGGCAATTCGTTCGTGGCCTCCGCGATGGTCAGCCCCTCCGTATAGGGCCACGGATACCAGCGCTGGCCCTGGCCGGGCGCGACACGCGGGTTCAGGAAGGTCTCGAAGCGGATGTATTTCGCGCCCGAGAGCGGCTTGGCCAGCGCCACGAACGACTTGAGCGGAATTCCGGTCCAGGGCACGGCCATCGCCCAGGCCTCGACGCAACGGAAGCGGTAGAGCCTCTCCTCCAGCGGCAGCTTACGCACGAGATCGTCGAAGCCGATCTCGAACGGCTTTTCGACCATGCCGTCGACCTGAACGGACCAGGGCCGTGTCGCCAGACGCTGCGAGGCATCGACGATGTCCTTCGACATCCCGAATTCGTAGAAATTATTGTAGTTCGCCGCATCCTCCGCCTTGGTCAGCGGCACGTCGAGCTTGTAGGCGTCGTTGCGCTTGGCGGGGTAGAGGTCGAGCGTCGGATCGGGTGCCTCCGCTCCGGCACGGCCCGGCCACGCTGCCGCTGCGATCAGCCCCGCTCCGGCACTCATCAACTGGCGGCGGTTGAGGAACGCGCTCTCGGGCGTGGCCTCGCTTTCCGGCATTTCCCAGCCGGCACGGCGCTTGATCAGCATGACGGACACACTCCGCTTTCGATGGCGCTGTTAGGCCATGAAAGCGGAGGCACCGCAATTCACGAGGGGGAGAGGTTTTCTCCAGCCGTCATGGTCGGGCTTGACCCGACCATCTAGTAAACCAGCCAGATTCTGCCGGAGATGGTCGGGTCAAGCCCGACCACGACGCGGCGGGATCAGCTCACCCACGCGCTTCCAGCGCCTTGATGATCGCGGCGCCCATCTCGCTGGTCGAGACGGCGTTGGCGCCATCAGCGGCGATGTCCTTGGTGCGGGTGCCCTGGCCAAGCACGTCGGAAATCGCGCCCTCGAGCCGGTCGGCCGCCTCGCCCGCGCCAAAGGAATAGCGCAGCGCCATGGCGAAGGAGCCGATCATCGCGATCGGGTTGGCGAGGCCCCTGCCGGCGATATCCGGCGCCGAGCCATGAACGGGCTCATAGAGCGCCTTGCGCTTGCCTGTGGCCTTGTCCTCGGCGCCGAGCGAGGCCGAGGGCAGCATGCCGAGCGAGCCGGTCAGCATCGCCGCGACGTCGGAGAGGATGTCGCCGAACAGGTTGTCGGTGACGATGACGTCGTATTGCTTCGGCCAACGCACCAGCTGCATGGCGCAGTTGTCGGCGAGCACATGTTCAAGCTCGACATCCCCGTATTCGGCCGCGTGCAGCGCGGTGACCGTCTGCTTCCAGAGCACGCCGGTCTTCATGACGTTGTGCTTCTCGGCCGAGGAGACCTTGTTGCGGCGGGTGCGCGCCAGCTCGAAGGCGACGCGCGAGATGCGCTCGATTTCCGGCGTGGTGTAGAGCTGGGTGTCGACGCCGCGCTTGGAGCCGTCCTCCAGCGTGACGATCTCCTTCGGCTCGCCGAAATAGACGCCGCCGGTGAGCTCGCGCACGATCAGGATGTCGAGCCCCTCGACGACCTCAGGCTTCAGCGACGAGGCCGAGGCCAGCGCCGGGTAGCAGATCGCCGGGCGCAGATTGGCGAACAGGCCGAGATCCTTGCGCAGGCGCAGCAGGCCGGCTTCCGGGCGGTGCTGATAGGGCACATCGGCCCATTTCGGGCCGCCCACCGCGCCGAACAGCACCGCGTCGGCGTCCTGCGCCAGCTTCATGTCGCCTTCGGAGATCGCCGCTTTGTGCGCGTCATAGGCGGCGCCGCCGACGAGCCCCTTCTCGATCTCGAAGGAGGCCAGGCCCTGCTTGCCGAACCATGACACGATCTGCTCGACCTGGCCCATCACCTCGGGGCCGATGCCGTCGCCGGGGAGCAGCAGGAGCTTGTGGGTCGCCATGATCGTCGCCTCGCCTTGTCGCGTGTTTGCGTTGGCGGGGTGATTACGAGCGCAGCGCCCGGCGCGCAAGCATGCGAATGCAGGCCCGTCCTGTTCACGCCGTGGCGCGGTCAGCCCTTCGGCAGGCGCGCCGTCACCTCGATCTCGATCTTCATCTCCGGCCTGAGCAGCCCGGCGACGACATAGATGCCGGCCGCGGGCCTGATCTCGCGAAAAAACTCGCCGCAGACGGCCAGAACCGGTTCGCAATAGCTGCGATCGGTGACGAAGTACTGCGCCCGCACGGCCTGTGACAGCGAAGACCCCGCCTCCTCCAGCACGGAGCCGATGGTGCGGAAGATGTTGCGCGCCTGCTCGGCCGGGTCCTCCGGCAGCGTCATCGTGGCGTAGTCGTAGCCCGTCGTGCCGGAAACAAAGACGAGATCCCCGTCGATGACGGCGCGCGAATAGCCGAAGGAGCGCTCGAAGGGCGATCCGGTGGAAATCAGGCGGCGTGTCATGCAGGCGTCTCCAGAGGAAGTGGAAGAAACGCTTCCCCGAAATGCGTTCCCGACGCCACCCGATTTCTGGACCTCAAACTCGCCCGCCTTTCAGCGCGCGCAACACTTTCTCGCCAGGCCGCCCGGTCTGCGGCATGCCGAGCTTGCCCTCGATCTCCTTAATCGCCGTCCGGGTCAGCGACCCCACCGCGCCGTCCGGCTCGCCGACATTGTAGCCGCGGGATATCAGCAGGCGCTGGAGCTCACGCCGTTGCTCGCGCGACAGCGGCAGATCGTCGGTCGGCCACTCGCCCTGCACGCCCGACTTGCCGCGCAGCCGGTCGGAGAGCAGCGAGATGGCGAGAGCATAAGAGTCCGCACCGTTGTAGCTGTAGGCTGCATCGTAATTCTTGAAGACGAGGAAAGCCGGGCCATTACGCCCCGCTGGCATCAGCAGGCCGGCATTGCCGGTGCCGTTGAGCGGCGAGCCGTCATATTTCACGATGCCGCGCCCCGCCCATGTCGAGACCGGCTGCTTGGGGTTGCGTCCGGTCGGGCCGGAATAGCCATCGGGGACGCGCACCTCGTAGCCCCAGGTCGCGCCGGTCACCCAGCCTGCCTTGGCCATGAAATTCGCGGTCGAATGCAGCGCATCGGGAACGGAATCCACCAGATCACGCCGTCCGTCACCATCGCCGTCGACGGCGAGCCGCAGATAGGTCGAGGGAATGAATTGGGTGTGGCCAAAGGCACCCGCCCAGGAGCCGAACAGCCGCTCGGGCCGCACGTCGCCGCGCTGGATGATCTGCAGCGTCGCGATCAGCTCGCCCTTGAAGAAGGCGTTGCGGCGCGGCGCGAGGCAAGCGCCGGTCGAGAGCGCCTGCACGAGCGGCATCTTGCCGCGCGCCTTGCCGAAATCGCTCTCGACGCCCCAGACGGCGGCAATGGTGTAGCGGTCGACGCCGAAGCGCTGCTCGGCCGCCGCAAGGGTCGAAGCATGCTGTCGCATCATCGAGCGTCCTTCCGCGACCTTCTCGTCGTCGACCAGCGTGCCGAGATAATCCCAGATCGGCGTCTTGAACTCCGGCTGGTTGTTCATCGCCTCGATGACCTTCATGTCCGGCTCGACACCGGCCATGGCCCGGTCGAAGGTCGCGCCCGACACGCCCTTGGCCGCCGCCTCCGAGCGCAGGCCCGCAAGGCAGGACTGGAAGCTGCCTTGAGCCGAAGCTGTGGAAGCAAGCAGGATGAGTGGCAAGGCCAGTTGATAGACGCGCATGGTCTCCACCGATTCGGACAGATTCTCGGACAGGCTAGGTCGCTGTGGTTAACGGAGATTAACCGTCGAGAATGGCGGCACGAAGGAACGAATTCCGTTATGGGGAGGCAACTCTTCTTCCTGCGATTCGCCGCCATGTCGCCAGCCGCCATCGAGCTTCTCGGCTTCGCCGCAGCCGCGCTGACCAGCCTGTGCTGGCTGCCGCAGGCCTGGCGGACGATCCGCACCCGCGACACCCGCGCGATCTCGCTATGGACGCAGGGGCTCTTTGCCGCAGGCACCGCGCTGTGGCTGAGCTACGGCATCCAGATCCTGTCCTGGCCGGTCATCGCCGCCAATGCGCTCACGCTCCTGCTCGTCCTCGTCATCATCACCATGAAGCTCCGCTTCGGCTGACGGCGGGAACCGCCCTCCGAAGAGCCGACAATCTGTCGTCATCGATCAGGCCGTCGCGAAGAAAGCCCCCGGCATGCCCTCCCTGACCGCAGCTCATATCCTGCCGATCGCGATGCTGTTCGCCTCGAACATCTTCATGACCTTCGCCTGGTACGGGCACCTCAGCTACAAGAGCACCGCGATCTGGCTCGCCATCCTCGCGAGCTGGATGATCGCCCTGCCGGAATACATGTTGGCGGTGCCGGGCAACCGCATCGGCTCGGGCGTCTATTCGGCCGCCGAACTCAAGACGATGCAGGAAGTCATCACCCTCATCGTCTTCGCCGGCTTCTCCGTGCTCTGGCTCAAGGAGGCCTTGACCTGGAGCCATGCTGTCGGCTTTGCCCTGATCACAGCGGGCGCCTTCTTCATTTTCCACGCCAAGGGCTGAGACACGCCCCACCAGCGCCTTTCCCCAAACTCTCTCGATAGGATTTCCTGCCTTGAAAATGACGGCACTGATTGCCTGCGCCCTCCTGCTCGCTCCTGCGGCAGCCTTGGCCGGCCCTACCTGCAGCCCCAGCGATGAAAGCGCCCGCATCCTCTCGGCCGCCTCGCCGAGCGCCGTCCACCGCGCCTGGCAGGGCGGCAAGCAGGTCAGCTATGGCTGGTCACTCCAGGTCGAGCGCAGCACTCGTGACGCGGCGGGCACCGAGTATTATGTCGGCGATCTCTTCGACGCCAACGGCCACCTCGCCACACGCAAGGTCTTCGTCATGGAGCGCGAATGGGATTGCGGCCCCTGATCCAAAACACATGTGCGGCCATCATTTGGCCGGCCGCACCCGCAGGATCTTGCCGTTGTCCTCGTCCGTGAGCAGGTAGAGGAAGCCGTCCGGCCCCTGGACGACGTCGCGGATACGCTCGCCGATCGTGGTGAGCAGCCGCTCCTCGCCCGTCACCGTCTCGCCCTGAGTCGAGAGCCGGACCAGCATCTGGCCGGCAAGCGCCCCGACGAAGAGCGAGTTCTTCCAGGCCGGCCAGACCGGGCCGGTATAGAAGGCGGCGCCCGAAGGTGCGATCGACGGATCCCAGTAGAACAGCGGCTGCTCCATCCCCGGCTTCGCGGTGCCTTCGCCGATCTTAGCGCCGGAATAATCGACGCCGTAGGTGATGACCGGCCAGCCATAATTCAGCCCGGCCTTGGGCGTGTTGATCTCGTCGCCGCCGCGCGCGCCGTGCTCGGCCGTCCAGAGCTGGCCCGTGTCGGGGTGCAGCGCCGCGCCCTGGACGTTGCGATGACCGATCGACCAGACCTCGGGCGCCCAGCCCTGCTTCTTTGGGTTGTCGGTCGGCACGCCGCCGTCTGGGCGGATACGGATGGTCTTGCCGAGATGATTGGCCGGGTTCTGCGCCTGGTCGCGCTGGCTGTAGCGCTCCCCGACCGTGACGAAGAGCGCCCCCGTCCTGTCGAAGACGAGGCGGGAGCCGAAATGCATGTTGGAGCTGATCGTGGGCATCTGCCGGAAGATCACCTCGACATTGGTCAGCGCCGTGCCCTGCTCGTTGAGGCGCCCGCGCCCGACGCTGGTGCCGTTGCCGCCCGAACGCGGCTCCGCGAACGAGAAGTAGACGAGCCGGTTCTGCGCGAAGGCCGGATCGAGCGCCAGGCCGAGCAAACCTCCCTGCCCTCGCGCCATCACGCTGGGGACGCCGGTGATCGGGCGGGACAGCTTGCCATCCGCATCGACGATCCTCAGCCGCCCGGGGCGCTCGCTGACGAGCATGCGCCCATCCGGTAGGAAGGCGAGACCCCAGGGATGCTCCAGCCCGGTGGCGACAGTCTCGACCGCGAGTTCGCCCGCGCTGGAGGGGAAACGCTGCTGGGCATCAGCAACGTCCGTAATGAGTGCCGCCAGCATTGCTGCTGCGAACACTCTTCCCACCAATACGAGCCGCATCGCCATCTCCCTTTCCATCTTCCGAGCCTGTCAGAAATAGAAGGGAACGCCGCCGATCACCAAGCCGTTGCGACGAGCTCACGGCGAAGTGAGACGATCGGCTGGCTGTCGTCGAGCGTGACATCCGCCTCCGTCACCGCCTGGCCGGCTGCGACATCCCGCTTGAGCTTGACGCCATGGGCGAGGCCGATCGGCAGCGCCTCGCAAGCGCGGCTCGCGGCCGCCGGCATCAGCCGTCCATAGACGGTGTAGCCGCCCTCGCCGTCCAGCATCTCGCCAGCCTTGAGCGCCCTCTTGGCGACAGCGACCGCATCGCCGCGCCAGCCGCGAGTCGTACCGGTCGGTTCGGCCCTGAGTGCCGCATTCAGCACCGAGATCGGCAATTCCAGGCCGATGAGGTGAAAGGGCTTGTACATCGCCGCATAGCGGCCGGTCGCGTCTGTCGGCAGGCCATACTGCTTGAAGCAGGCAGCGGCATAATCGTTCGGCGCCTTCAGCACGACATAGACGCCCCAGCGCAGGTCGCGGAAGACCGGCCGCCCGTCGCGCTCCAGCGAAGAGACGACCTCGACCATGCCGTCGCGTTCGAGCTGCCCGCCGACGCCGCGCGGGCGCAGCACATGGGCGAGGTCGTCGACGCCGCAGGGCGGAAAGGCAAGGCCCGCCTCCGGCACGTCGAGATCGCAAGCATTGGCGATCGCCGCCATCTCGATGGCCGACTTGGTGCCGTCGAGGAAGGAATTGAACATCTGCGGGTTCATGCCGCCGGCCTTCGCCGCCTCCGGCGTCAGCCCGTAATGCGTCCAGACATCGTCGGGCGTGACGTTGTGATAGGCCGGCAGGTATTTGGTGCCCTTGCCGGCAGCCGCGACGGTGAAGCCGGTCGCCCGCGCCCAGTCGACCATCTCGCAGACCAGCGCCGGCTGGTCGCCATAGGCCATGGAACAGACGACGCCAGCCTCCTGGGCGCGTTTGGCCAGCACGGGCCCGACCAGCACGTCGGCCTCGACATTGACCATGACGACATGGCGCCCGGCCTCGATCGCGGCCAGGGCGTGCCGGGCACCGGCCGCCGGATGCCCGGTCGCTTCCAGCACCACCTCGACGCCATCGGCGCGGGCAGCCTGAACGCCGTCATCGACGAAGCGCGTCCGCGCGATCCGCGCCTCATCCCAACCGACATTGCGGCAGGCCACCTTGGCGCGTTCGGGGTCTAGGTCGGCAATGACCGCGACTTCGAGCCCTTCGATATGCGGCACCTGCGACAGGAACATCGAGCCGAACTTGCCGGCGCCTATCAGCGCCGCGCGCACGGGCTTCCCTGCCTCGCGGCGGGCGGCGAGCTTGGGCATCAGATTCATGATTTCACTCCGTCCGGAGCGCCGTCATGCTCGGGCTCGACCCGAGCATCTCTCCAACGAGATTCTCGGGTCTGCGCTCCGCTCCGCCCGGGAATGACGCTTCAGGCAGGTTATTCCGGCTTCACGCCGGCATCGGCGATGATCTGCTTCCAGGTCGCGATCTCCTGGGCATGGTAGGGCTTGAACGCGGCGGGATCGCGCACTTTGAGCGTGAAGCCGAGCTTCAGGATGGCCTCGCGCGTCTCGGGCTTGTTCAGCGAGGCGAGCACTGCCTTGGAGAGCGTGCCGAGCACCGCGTCCGGCGTGTTCACGGGGGCGAAGAACGCCGCCCAGGAATCGGCGTCGGCATTGGTCACGCCCTGCTCGCGCAGCGTCGGGATGTCCTTGGCGCGCGGATTGCGCTCCGGGCTGGCGAGCGCGAGCGCGCGCAGGGCGCCGCCATTGATCTGCTCGAGCACGCTCGGCAGCGTCGAGTTGGCGATGTCGATGCGGCCGGCGACGATCTCCTGCACCAGCGGCGCGGCACCCCGGAAGGGCACATGCGTCATCTTGATGCCGGTGCGCTGCATGAACAGCTCCATGGCGAGATGTGAGCCGGAGCCGACGCCGGTCGAGCCGTAATTCAGCTTGCCCGGATCGGCCTTGGCSAGCGCGATCAGCTCCTGGATGTTCTTGGCCGGCAGGTCGTTGCGAACGACGAAGGCATGCTCGAAGGCGCCGACGCCGGCGAGCGGCGCGAAGTCCTTCACCGCGTCGTAGCCGGGCTCCTTCAGCAGGAACATGTTGTTGCCATGCGTCTGGTTGTTGCCGAAGACGATGGTGTAGCCGTCGGGGGCAGCATGGGCGACGGCGCGGGTGCCGACCGCGCCGGAGGCGCCGGCCCGGTTGTCGACGATGACGTTTTGGCCGAAGGCGGTCGACAGATCCTGTGCGACGAAGCGCGCGATGGCGTCGGTCGGCCCACCCGCCGGATAGGGCACGACCAGGGTGACCACTTTGCTGGGGAAGCTCTGGGCCTGGACGATCGACGGAGCGAAGACGGCGCCGGCCATCAGGCCGAGCGTGGAACGGCGGGTCAACGACATGAGCTTCCTCCGGAGCGCCCGGTTTGGATACGGGCCTTGGTTGCGGCGAGAATTAGGGTGAAACCCCGCCGAGGTCCAGCGCGGCAGGGAATACCGGGATGACATCCCGCCCTGCGCTCGGCGCGCTGTAGCGCGGCTGGCCCCTCGGGTAAGCGTAACGCGGCGGCCGATTCGGGCCGCAGGCGTGGGGGCGTTTTCTGTCTATGGCTAAATCGTTGTTGAGGATGGCCGCGAAGCTTGTCGCGGCCATTTGTGTTTTACCCGGCGTTGCCGCCGCACAGGATGCGGAAGAGCTCTCGAAGAGGCTCCAAAATCCGGTTTCACCCATGATCAGCCTGCCCTTGCAGGGCAATTTCGAGTTCCGCGGAGGGGCCAAGAACGATGGTTTTTCCTCGACGACGAATATCCAGCCCGTCGTCCCGGTTCATCTGAACCAGGACTGGAACCTGATCATCCGGACGATCCTGCCGGTCATCCAGCGCGAGCGCTATGGCGCGGCCGACGCGGTCGGGGTCGGCGACATCACCCAGAGCTTCTTCCTCACGCCGACCTCACCCAAGAACGGCGTGATATGGGCGCTGGGCCCGGTCTTTCTCTGGCCCAGCGCCTCGAGCGACAAGCTGGGCTCCGGCAAATGGGGCGCAGGGCCCACCGCGCTCCTGCTGGTGCAGGAAGGGGCGTGGACCGTTGGCGGCCTGGCAAACCACATCTGGTCCTATGCCGGGCCGGATGGTCGCAGCGACGTCAGCACGACCTTGCTGCAGCCATTCCTGTCTTACAGCTTCGGGCAAGGGTTCAGCGTCGGTCTCAACACCGAGACGAACTATGATTGGGTCAACCGCAAATGGACCGTCCCGATCAATGTCAGCGCCTCGCAGGTCTTCAATGTCGGCAAACAGGCGATGAGCGCCAGCATCGGCCTTAAATACTATGCCGTCAGGCCCGATGACGCCCCGCGCTGGGGAGTGCGTGCCGTGCTGACGTTCCTGTTCCCGGAGCGCTGAGACGGGCGCAGGTCAAGGCCTGCGGTCCACATGTCTATCGACTGGCCTGGAAGCCGGCACGCCTGAGGCGCTGGATCGCGAGGTCGAGCGCCTGCAGGAAGGCAGAGCGGTCCTTCGGCGAAAACGGCTTCGGCCCGCCGGTGGCTGCGCCCATCGCGCGCAGATCCTCCATCATGTCGCGCGTCGCCAGCGCCATGCCGATCGAGGCTTCGGTGAAGGGCTTGCCGGTCGGTCCGATCACGTCGGCGCCGGCCTTTATGCAGCGATCCGCCAGTGGAATGTCGGCCGTGACGACGATCGCGCCGCGCCCGACGCGCTCTGCGATCCAGTCATCGGCGGCGTCGAAGCCTCCGGAGACCGTGACGCGCTCGAGCCAGGGCTCGCGCGGCACGTTGATGAAGCTGTTGGCGACGACGAAGACCTTGACGCGATGGCGCTCGGCGACGCGATAGATCTCCGGCTTCACCGGGCAGGCGTCGGCATCGACATAGATCGCAATGGTTGCGGCAGCGCTCGTCATGCCCCGCCTTCGCATGCGGTGACCGCAAGGGCAAACCGCCTCGAATTCATGACGCTTCTGCAAAACATCAAGCAGTTGCGCTTGCGATCATTGCCGCCGAGTCATACACCACGCGCGCGCCTGCTCCGGCGCTCAACCTCCCGCTCCCTCGGAGATCAGTCCCATGGCCTTTCTTGCCGATGCCCTGAAGCGCGTGAAGCCCTCAGCGACCATCACGATCACGCAGAAGGCCCGTGACCTGAAAGCCCAGGGCAAGGACGTGATCTCGCTCTCGGTCGGCGAGCCCGATTTCGACACGCCGGATAATATCAAGGAAGCCGCCATCGCCGCGATCCGGCGCGGCGAAACCAAGTACACCCCGGTCTCCGGCATCCCGCAGCTGCGCGAAGCCGTCGCCCGCAAGTTCAAGCGCGAGAACGGCCTCGACTACAAGGCGAGCCAGACCATCGTCTCGACCGGCGGCAAGCACGTCATCTACAATGCGCTGCTCGCCACGCTGAACCCCGGCGACGAGGTCATCTGCGTCTCGCCCTACTGGGTCAGCTACCCCGAGATGGTCGCGCTCTGCGGCGGCACGGCGACCTTCGCCGAGACCTATCTCAAGAACGACTTCAAGCTGCAGCCTGAAGACCTCGAGAAGGCCATCACCCCCAAGACCAAGTGGGTGATCCTGAACTCGCCGTCGAACCCGTCGGGCGCGGCCTACAGCCATGCCGAGATGAAGAAGCTCACGGATGTGCTGATGCGCCATCCGCATGTCTGGATCCTGACCGACGACATGTACGAGCACCTCGTCTATGGCGACTTCCAGTTCGTCACCCCGGCGCAGGTCGAGCCCGCCCTCTACGAGCGCACGCTGACCATGAACGGCGTCTCGAAGTCCTATGCCATGACCGGCTGGCGCATCGGCTACGCCGCCGGCCCGCAGCATCTGATCAACGCCATGGACCTGGTCCAGGGCCAGCAGACCTCCGGCACCTCGGCGATCTCGCAATGGGCCGCGGTCGAGGCGCTCGACGGCACGCAGGAGCACATCCCGGTCTTCAAGAAGGCCTTCGAACGCCGGCGCGATCTCGTSGTCTCCATGCTGAACCAGACSCGCGGCCTGAAATGCCCGGTGCCGGAAGGCGCGTTCTACGTCTACCCCGACTGCTCGGCCCTGATCGGCAAGACCCTGCCGAACGGCAAGAAGATCGAGACCGACGAAGACCTCGTCATGGGCCTGCTCGAGACGGAAGCCGTCGCGGCCGTGCACGGCTCGTCCTTCGGCCTCGGCCCGAACTTCCGCATCTCCTACGCCACCTCGGACGAGAAGCTGGAAGAGGCCTGCCGCCGCATCCAGCGCTTCTGCGCCGAGCTGCGCTGAGCGTCATGCGCAAGGGCGCCGCGACGCGCCGAATTTTTCTGGCCGGGAGCCTCGTGCTCCCGGCCTCTTTCGTTTTCGGTCAGGACGCGAACACGCTCTCTTCGCGCGAAGCCTTTGAAGCCGCTCAGGCAAAACGGATCCTGCTGATCGATATCCGCAGCGCGGAGGAGTGGGCCGATACCGGCCTGCCGCAGGGCGCGCGGCCATTCGATGCCGATGCGCCGGCCTTCGAGGTCCGTCTCGCCGGGCTTCGCCTCGACAATCCCGGTAAGCGCATCGTGCTGATCGACCGCACCGGCGCACAGGCCGTGGCCATTGCGCAGAAGCTGGCCGGACGCGGCTGGCGCGATCTCGCGGCGGTGCGTGGGGGGGTGCTCGGACCGGGCGGCTGGCTGGCCGAAAAGCTGCCGGTGGCGGCGTTTCCATAACAGGCAGCCGTCATGCTCGGGCTTGACCCGAGCATTTCATGCCGAAAAAGGCGTCCCTTCCGAAAGGGATTCTCGGGTCTGCGCTGCGCTTCGCCCGGGAATGACGGCAAGAGCTTAGCCCTCGCCATGCCTCTTCATCAGATCGGGCCGACGCTCCCGCGTGATCTTTTCCGCCTGCTCGCGTCGCCATTTCGCGATGCGGGCATGGTCGCCCGAGAGAAGCGCATCGGGCAGGCCCCTGCCCTCCCATTCGCGCGGCCGCGTATAATGCGGATATTCGAGCAACCCGTTCTCGAAGCTCTCATCCTCGCCGGAGGCCACCTTGCCCATCACGCCGGGGATCAGGCGGACGCAGGCGTCGAGCAAGGTCAGCGCCGCCATCTCGCCGCCGGAGAGGATGTAGTCGCCGATCGAGACCTCGATCAGGTTGCGCCCCTCGATCACGCGCTCGTCGACGCCTTCGAAGCGCCCGCAGACGATGACGAGTCCCGGTCCTTCCGCCCAGTCGCGCACCCGGCGCTGCTGGAGCGGTCGGCCCCGCGGCGACATCAGCAGGCGCGGGCGCGCGTCATCCGCCGACACCGCCGCATCGATCGCTGCCGCCAGCACGTCGCAGCGCAACACCATGCCGGCGCCGCCGCCGGCCGGGTTGTCGTCGACATTGCGATGGCGGCCGATGCCGTGGTCGCGGATCTGGTGCGTGTCGAGCGACCACAGCCCCTTGCGCAGCCCTTCGCCTGCCAGCGAAATGCCGAGCGGCCCGGGGAACATCTCCGGATAGAGCGTCAGGATCGAGGCGCGGAAGGGCATGCCTTCAAGCAAAGCGCAGCGCCGGGAGCCCGTCCAGCGCCGTGAAATCGCGCGCCGATGCGATCAGATTGTCATAAGCGGCAAAGCCACTCGCATCCAGCATCGTCAAGAGCGCAACGGCCCGCATGCCGGCGCGCCGCGCCGCCTCGACACCGAGCGGCGCATCCTCGAAGACGATGCAGTCGGCCGGCGCGACCTTCATCCGCTCCGCGGCGGCCAGGAACATGTCCGGATGCGGCTTGCCGCGGAAACCCTGGCTCGGCGAAACGATGGTGGCGAAGCGCTGGCGCAGGCCGAGCGTATCGAGCACGACCTCGATGTTCGCCGGCGGAGCGGCTGTCGCCACCGCCATCGGGATGCCCGCTGCTTCGGCCCGCATGATCAATTCGAGGAAGCCGGCATTCGCCGCGACATGCGGCAGATAGGCTTCCCGATAAAGGGCTTCCTTGGCATCGCTCATGGCATCGAGCTCGGCCACGGCCGCCTGCGGGAAATAGGAGGAAATGATCTCATTGCCGGCCATGCCGGCAGTCCGCGCCGCAAAGGTATTGCGGTCGAACGGCAATTGGTTGCTGACGTGCCAGCTTTCCCAGGCGTCGTCATGGAAGCGCATATTGTCGACGATGGTGCCATCCATGTCGAAGATCAGCGCGCGGGCGGGCCTATTGTTTGTCATCGTCGGGCTCGAACAATCCCAGCGGCGGCTCGGCATCGATCCGGCGCGCGGCGATGTCGATGCGTGGCGCGAAGGCCTTGGTGAAGGGCATCAGGACGGAGCGTCCATCCGGCGTCTCGATGTCGAGCAGATCGCCCGCACCAAAGTTCTCAACCGAGGTGATGGTGCCGAGCAGGATGCTGTCCGGCCCGACCACGCTGCAACCGATCAGATCGGCCTGCAGGAACTCGTCCTCGTCCTCGCCTGCCGACAGCTTGTCGCGCGCAACGAACAGCTCGACGCCGTTCAGATCCTCGGCCGCCTCGCGCGTCGCAACGCCCTTCAGGCGAGCGACGACCACTTCCTTGGCGGGGCGGATATCGGTGATCTCGAAGCTGCGGCCCTTGCCGTCGGAGAGCGGGCCGTACTCGGCGATCGCGAGCGGATCGCCGGTAAAGGTCTTGATTCTGACCTCGCCGCGCACGCCATGCGGCGCGCCGACGATTCCGAGCAGGATAAGCTCGGCCATATCAGCACGCCACGCCCGGGCAGCGCCCGAGCGTCCCTCGCGAGAGGTCCCCGGGCCGAAGCTGCGCTTCGCCCGAGACCGACGTGCCGACGGTCAAGCTCACGCCTCGGCTGCTGCTTCGGCAGCCGGAGCAGCGGCCTTCTCGGCCTTCTTCTCGGCGCGCTCCTTGGCCTTCTCGCCCGGAACGGCCTTGTTCGGGTTGTTGCGGGCGGGGCGCTTGACGAGGCCGGCAGCGTCGAGGAAGCGCAGCACGCGATCGGTCGGCTGGGCGCCCTTGGCGAGCCAGGACTGGACCTTCTCGGTGTCGAGCACGACGCGCTCGGCGGAGTCCTTCGGCTTCATCGGGTCATAGGAGCCGACCTTGTCGATGAAGCGGCCATCCCGCGGCGAGCGGGCGTCGGCGACGACGATGCGGTAGTAGGGGCGCTTCTTGGCGCCGCCGCGGGTCAGGCGGATCTTGAGGGACATGGTCTTCTTCCTTTGGTTTGAAGTTTGAAGTCGTGTGTAACGTTGAAAGCTACTTCTTCTTGCCGAACGGGTTGCCGCCCAGCCCTGGCAGGCCGCCGCCGCCGAGGCCCGTCAGTTTCGGCATCATGCCCGCCGGCGGGGTGACGCCCTTCGGCAATCCGGGGAAACCGCCCGGCGGCATCGACGGCAGGCCGCCGCCCGCGCCGAGCTGCTTCTGCAATTCGGCGAGCTGGGCCGGGTCCATCTTGGAGGGATCGGGCATGCCGGCGGGCAATCCGCCGCCGAGCCCGAACATGCTGCCGAGCTTACCGAGCATGCCGCCCTTCTGCTTGCTCATCGCCTTCATGGCGTCGGCCATGCCGCGATGCATCTTGAGCAGCTTGTTGATCGACTCCGCCGAAGTGCCGGAACCGGCCGCGATGCGTTTCTTGCGGCTGTTCTTGAGCAGATCGGGATTCTTGCGTTCGGCCGGCGTCATCGAATCGATCGCGGCGATCATGCGCTTGAACATCTTGTCGCCGACGCCGGCGTTGGCGAGCTGGGACTGAGCCTGCTTCATACCGGGCAGCATGCCCATCACGCCGCCGATGCCGCCCATCTTCTCCATCTGCTGGAGCTGGGCGCGCATGTCGGAGAGGTCGAACTGACCCTTCGCCATGCGCTGCGCGGTCGCCTGCGCCTGTTCGGCATCGATGGTCTCGGCCGCGCGCTCGACGAGGCTGACGATGTCGCCCATGCCGAGGATGCGGTTGGCGACGCGCGAGGGATGGAAGTCCTCGAGTTCGCTGACCTTCTCGCCGGTGCCGACGAGCTTGATCGGCTTGCCGGTGACGGCGCGCATCGAGAGCGCCGCGCCGCCGCGCGAATCGCCGTCCATACGGGTCAGGACGATGCCGGTGAGACCGACGCGAGCGTCAAAGGCGCGCGCCGTGTTGACCGCATCCTGACCTGTCAGCGCGTCGGCGACGAGCAGAACCTCATGCGGGCTGGTCGCGGCCTTAACCTGTGCGACCTCTTCCATCAGCGTATCGTCGAGCGTGACGCGGCCGGCCGTGTCGAGCATGACGACGTCGTAGCCACCAAGACGAGCCGCCTCGATCGCGCGCCGGGCGATCTGCACGGCCGACTGGCCGGCGACGATCGGCAGCGTCTGCACGCCGACCTGCTGGCCGAGCACGGCGAGCTGTTCCATGGCGGCCGGGCGTCGCGTGTCGAGCGACGCCATCAAGACCTTCTTCTTGTTGCGCTCGGTCAGGCGCTTGGCGATCTTCGCCGTCGAGGTGGTCTTGCCCGAACCCTGCAGACCGACCATCAGGATCGGCACCGGCGGCACGGCATCGAGGGTGATGACCGCGCCCTCGCCGCCCAGCGTATCGATCAGAACGTCGTTGACGATCTTGATGACCTGCTGGCCGGGCGTGACCGACTTCAGCACCTCGGCGCCGACTGCGCGCTCGCGCACCTTGTCCGTGAAGCTGCGAACGACCTCGAGCGCGACGTCGGCCTCGAGCAGCGCGCGGCGAACCTCGCGCAGCGCGGCGTTGACGTCCTCTTCGGTCAGCGCGCCCCGGCGGGTCAGCCCCGAAAGGATGCCTGAGAGTCTGTCGCTGAGCGTGCCGAACATGCGGACCTGCCTGCTTGCCTCAAGGAACCGCCAGCACCAGAACCTTCCGCCAAACGGTTTCGCGCCCGAGGGCGCAATCGCGCTGTCGGACGTTGACCTCCGGGCTCATGAAAGCGCTTGGCGCGGCCCGGTCGGCGGATGTGGTTTCGGCGATGTCGGCGAAACGAATGCGGTCTTAAAGCGGAAGAATGCGGCGAAAGTCAAGGTTGGGATTGGTTTTGCCTCGGATACGCGTGTCTTTGTGGCGCTGGCCTCCATCGCCGCAGGAAGCAGGTCTGCCAGCTTTTTGCCCGGGAGTGCAGGGAATCGCGAGCCTCGGCCGCAGAATGGCCCTGATCTGGCCGCATCGCTGCCGCCCCTGATTCGACAGCGATGCCCATGAAGATTGCGACCGCCCTGCCTTTGCTGGCCCTCACCCTCTTCCTTGCCGCCTGTGCCGGCGACCCGCGGCGCGAGGGTCCGCTCGATTCCCGCATGGTCGAGAAGCTCAGTGCCGTTTCGCTCGATCCGGCGCAGGCCGGACGCATCCTCAACGCGTATCGCGCCAGCAACGGCCTCGGCCCGGTCCGGCCTGATCCGCGGCTGATGGCGATGGCACAGCGCCAGGCCGATGCGATGGTTGCCGCCAACGCGCTCTCGCACGACGCGGGCGGCAACTTCACCGCCCGCATCCATGCTGCGGGCATCGATAGCGCGCGGGCGGCGGAAAACCTCGGCGGCGGCTATTTCTCGGTCGAGGAGGCTTTCGACGGCTGGCGCAAGTCCCCCGGCCACGATGCCAATCTGCGGATGAAGGAAGCGACCCGCTACGGCATCGCGCTGTCCAAGGACCCGCGTACGAGCTACCGGGCCTGGTGGGTGCTGGTCGTCGCGGCCGACCCGGAGGTTCGCCGCGAGATCGGCGCCGCAGGAACGGGACAGACGGTCTGGTTCGGCAACAATCCCCAGCCGATCCGCTGACCCCTTTACAAACACCCGCTTCTGGTGATGGCTCTGGTTTTTAGCGGAGCCATTACCATGACCTTCGAAGCCTGGGCCGCCTTCGCCGCCGCCACCGCCGTCCTCCTGGTCATCCCCGGACCGACGATCCTCCTCGTCATCTCCTATGCGCTCGGCCAGGGCTGGCGCACGGCCTTCCCGATCGCCGTCGGCGTCGCGCTCGGCGATTTCACGGCGATGACGCTCTCCATGCTCGGTGTCGGCGCCCTGCTCGCCACCTCCGCCATGGTCTTCACCGCGCTGAAATGGATCGGCGCCGCCTATCTCGTCTGGCTCGGCATCAAGCTCTTCCGCGCCGGCGGCTCGCTCGACGCCAAGCCGCGAGAGGATGCCGCCCCCGCCTGGAAGATGCTCGGCCATGCCTGGCTGGTGACCGCGCTGAACCCGAAGAGCATCACCTTCTTCGTCGCCTTCCTGCCGCAGTTCCTCGACACCAAGGGCGATTTCTGGACGCAGATGCTGATCTTCGAGGCGACCTTCATCAGCCTCGCCTTCGCCAATGCCATGGGCTACGCGCTGATCGCTTCGCGCGCCCGGGCCGTGGTCAGCAATCCCCGCGCGATCGGGCTGTTCAACAAGGCCGGCGGCACGCTGCTGATCGGCGCAGGCGTCGCGACGGTCGCGATCCGCTCCGGGAGCAACTGACACCGGCCATGTCGAGCAAGGACGACCAGACCCTCGGCTTCTATGCCGAGGAAGCCGGCGCCTATGCGGGGCGTGACCGGCCGGCAGAGCACCACCGCATCGACATCTTCGCAGCGGAGCTTGCGCCCGGCGCGCGGATTCTCGAACTGGGTTGCGGCGGCGGTCAGGACAGCGCGGAGATGCTGCGGCGCGGCTTCGATCTGGTCCCGACGGACGGTTCTCCGGAGCTGGCCCGGCAGGCCGCAGAGCGGCTCGGCCGCAAGGTTCGTGTCCTGCTGTTCGAGGATCTGGACGAGGTCGCGGCCTATGACGGCGTCTGGGCTCATGCTTGCCTGCTGCATGCTCCCCGCGCCGCCCTGCCGGGCATCATCGACCGGATTCATACCGCGCTGCGGCCGGGCGGGATCTTCTATGCCAGCTTCAAGGCGGGAGAGGCCGAGGGACGCGACAGCTTTGGCCGCTATTTCAACTACCTCTCGGCCGCCGAGCTGCGCGACGCCTACCGTGCCGACGAGCGCTGGCAGGACCTGAAAATCGAGGAAAGAGATGGGCTCCGGCTACGACCGCATGGCCACACGCTGGGTTCACGCGCTGGCGATCAAGGCGCCGGAGGCTTGACGCTGCGTTGCGGCGGCCTACCTCTTCTGGACCATGACCCGCCGCAAACTTCTCTCTTTCGTCGGTCTCGGTGCGCTGCTGGCCTCGACCGGAGCCGCCTGGGCCACCATCTCCCGCTCACGCAATCCCTACTACCAGGGCCCCGTCAGCGACCATTTCGATGGCGTCGTCTTCAGCGATGGCCGGTCGGTCAGCAAGGGGCTGTTCGACGTCCTGCGCTGGCAGACCGGCAAACGCGAGCGCGAGGCCTTCCCACCGCAATACGCCGCGCCGCCGCAGGACAAGCCGCCGGAGCGCGTCGACGGCGTCCGCATCGTCCATCTCGGCCACGCCTCGTTTCTCTATCAGCTCGGCGGCCTCAACCTGCTTGTCGACCCGGTCTATTCGGAGCGCGCCAGCCCCTTCTCCTTCGTCGGCCCGAAGCGGGTGAACGAACCCGGCGTCGCCTTCGACGAGCTGCCGCGGATCGATGCGGTCCTGATCACGCACAACCATTACGACCATCTCGACATCGAGACGTTGGCGCGTCTGCACGACCGCGACCAGCCACGCATGATCATGCCGCTCGGCAACGACGCCATCGTCAGGGCCCGCATCCCGGACGCCCGCGCCGAGGCGCATGACTGGAACGACCGACTTCAGCTGTCCGATGCGGTCGCGATCACGCTATTGCCGAGCTATCACTGGTCGGCGCGCGGCGCGTTCGACCGGCGCATGGCGCTGTGGTGCTCCTATGTCCTCGAAGCCGCCGGCACCAAGGTCTTCCATATCGGCGACACCGGCTATCACGACGGCTCGCTCTACGAGCGGCTCGGCCGCGAGCACGGGCCGTTCCGCCTCGCCGTGCTGCCGATCGGCGCCTATGAGCCGCGCTGGTTCATGTCGGACAACCACATGAATCCGGAGGAGGCGGTCAAGGTCATGCTGGCTCTGCGCGCCGAGCAGGCGATCGGCCACCACTGGGGCACCTTCCAGCTCACCGACGAGGGCGTAGAGCGCCCGCCGGAAGCGTTGAAAGTGGCGCTTGCCACGGCTGGCCTGCCGGAAGAGCGCTTCAGGCCGATGCGGCCCGGCTTGAGCTGGAGTGCTTGAGGGCCCGCGTCATAGGGAGGAGAGATGCTCGGGTCAGGCCCGAGTACGACGCGTTGGAAGGCCCTATTTCGGCTGGACGTAGACGTTGATCTCGAGATTCGGGTCGCCGGGATCGTTGAGCTCGCTGACATACTCCTCGAGGAAGGCATCCTTCACGACGATGCTCTTCGCTTCGAGATAGGCGGTGATTGTCTCATAGGTCGAGTCGATGTCGTCATAAGGCGCCTGATGCAGGAAGCGGAACGCCGGCCCGGCGGGCGACGTCCCCATCCTGAAATCCGGGCCCAGCGACGGCGCCTGCCCACCGGGCGGGATCGCCACCGGCAGCATCGCCTCGAAGCGGAATCCGTCATCGGTGGTCTCGACGAAGAGCGAGAGCGGACGGCCGGCCACGGCCAGCCCAGCCCTTTGGGCCTCGGCTCGCAGAGCCCTGATGCTGTTGGACAGCTTCTGGAAGCCCTGATCCCAGGTCGCCTGCCCCGACTGCATCAGGACAGGCTTCGGCGCGAGCACGACCTCGCCGACATCGCTGGAATCGGAGCCTTTTCCGGCCAGCGTTGAATTGGGATCGGGCACGCCGGTCTGCTGCTGCGATGGCGCGGGCGGCAGCGGCTGTCCCGGGGCAGGCAGCGTCGGCGGCGGCTGGACCGGCTGCGGCTCGATCGGCATCGACGGCGTAGGCGCAGGCTGGACAGGCTGCGGCGTCACCGGCCCTTGCAACGCCGGAGGCGGCTGCACCGGCTGCGGGCTCGCGGGTTGCTCGGGCCCCGGTTGCGCCTGCGCCGGAGCGACAGGGACCTGGGGGGGAGCCGCGCCGGGCGGCGGCGCGAGCGGCGCGGACTCGACCGGGCTCGGCGAAGCCACCCGCCCCTGCGCGAAGACCGTTCCGCTGAACACGCTCGCCACACCGGCGAGCGCCAGAACACAAATCCGGGAATACCGCATCGTCACGGTCCTGAGTTTCACGCGATTCGCGCCCTTGCACCGCAACATAGAATGTCCACCTTTCCTCAGGAACCGGGATGAGGGTGGCTTTTTCACGTCGCCTCGGCCATAGACCCACTATTCATGGGACGTGTGACCAAATGAACGCWYTGGCCAATCGCCGGTTCCTGAARATGAACGGGCTCGGCAACCAGATCACSGTGCTCGACCTGCGCGGCACGAAGCATATCGTCAGCGAGGCCGAGGCCCGCGCCATCGCCGCCGAACCCCGCGCCCGTTTCGACCAGCTCATGGTCCTGCACGATGCCGTGGCGCCCGGCACCGATGCCTTCGTGCGCATCTATAACACCGATGGTTCCGAGGCCGGCGCCTGCGGCAACGGCACGCGCTGCGTCGCCTGGGCGATGGTCGCCGATCCGCAGATGGGCGATGGCGGCAAGACCCGCCTCGCCCTCCAGACCAAGGCCGGGCTGCTGCCGACAGTGCGCGAGGGCGAAGCCCTGTTCACCGTCGATATGGGTGCGCCACGCCTCGCCTGGGATGAAATCCCGCTGGCCGAACCCTTCGAGGATACCAGCCGCTTCGAGCTGCAGATCGGGCCGATCGACAATCCGATCCTGCACACGCCCTGCGCTGTCAACATGGGCAACCCCCATGCGGTCTTCTTCGTCGAGGACCCCTACGCCTACAATCTCGAACAGATCGGCCCKYTGCTCGAAAACCACCCGATCTTCCCCGACCGGGCCAATATCGAGCTCGCTGCGGTGAAGGCGCCCGATCATATCGTGCTTCGCGTATGGGAGCGCGGCGCCGGCATCACCCAAGCCTGCGGCTCCGGCGCCTGCGCGGCGCTGGTCGCGGGCGTGCGCCGCGAGCTGACCGCCCGCAAGGCCACGGTCAGCCTGCCCGGCGGCGACCTCGCCATCGAATGGCGCGAGAGCGACGGACATGTGCTGATGACCGGCCCGGTCGAGTTCGAATGGGAAGGCACGCTCGGCCCGGCGTTATTCACGAGCGCGGCCTGATGGCCCGGAGCATTTTCAAGCGAAGTGCTGCCGGTTCGCGTGAAGAAAATGCGACCAAACAGTAACCCGGAGCATTTTCGCGGTTCGGAGAAACGCGAAAATGCTCTGGAGGTCGTCACCTTCGGCTGCCGCCTCAACATCGTCGAAAGCGAGGCGCTGAGGCTCCAGGCAGAGGCCGCCGGGCTGAAGGACGCCGCCATCGTCAACTCCTGCGCCGTCACCGCCGAGGCGACGCGCCAGGCGCGGCAAGCGGTGCGCCGCCTCAAGCGCGAGCAGCCGGACCGCCCGGTCATCGTCACCGGCTGCGCCGCGCAGATCGAGCCTGCCCGCTTCGCGGCGATGCCGGAAGCGGACCGGGTTCTCGGCAACGACGAAAAGCTACGTCCCGAAAGTTGGGCCGCGCTCGCGCGGTCGAACAGTCTCGGCAGCGCGGACGTAACGGCCGCGGACAAGCTCGCGGTCGGCGACATCATGGCCCGCACGACGTTGCGCGCGCCGGTCACCGGCCGTTTCACCGGCCATACACGCGGCTTCGTCCAGGTGCAGAACGGTTGCGACCATCGCTGCACCTTCTGCGTCATCCCCTTCGGCCGCGGCAATTCGCGCTCGCTCTCGATCGGCGATGTGCTGGAGCAATGCCGCAAGCTGGTCGAGGCCGGCGCCCGCGAGATCGTGCTGACCGGCGTCGACCTGACCAGCTATGGGCGCGATCTGTCGGAGCAGCCGTCACTCGGCGCTCTCGCGGAGGCAATTCTTCGGGCGCTGCCCGAGTTGCCACGCCTGCGCCTGTCCTCGATCGATGCGGTCGAAGTCGACGACACGTTGCGCGACCTGCTCGCGACAGAGGCGCGGCTGATGCCGCATCTGCATCTGTCGCTGCAGGCCGGCGACGACCTCATCCTGAAGCGCATGAAGCGCCGCCACAACCGAGCCGACGCCATCCGCTTTTGCGCCGAGATCCGGGCCTCGCGCCCCAACATCGTCTTCGGCGCCGATCTCATCGCCGGCTTCCCGACAGAGGACGAGGCGATGTTCACGCGCTCGCTCGAACTGGTCGAGGAATGCGGGCTGAGCTTCGTGCATGTCTTCCCCTATTCCGCCCGCCCCGACACGCCGGCCGCGCGCATGCCGCAACTGCCCGGCGAAGTCGTCGCGGAGCGTGCGGCGCGGCTGCGGGCAGCGGCGGGCGCCGCGCATGAACGGCATCTCGCCGCGCGCGTCGGCCGGCTGCTCAGCGTCCTGACTGAGCGCGGCAACACCGGCCGGGCCGAAGACTTCACGCTGGTGCGTTTCGACCGCGATATCGCCGCCGGCCAGATCGTCAGGACGACCGGCCATGCGGCCGATGGCAAGGCCCTTCTCGCCGCCTGACCTCGGCGCGTCAGTTTCGGGCGAGCCGAAGCGCAGACTCGAGTATCTCGGCTCTCAAGAAGCGCAGGAGCCTCATCTTGCAGGAGATGCTCGGGTCAAGCCCGAGCACGACGAGCTTGCACGGGCCAGGATGCGCGCGATCAGGGAAGAATAGCCGCCCCGGTCGCCGATGGGAGGAGGAGGAGAGACCGGGGCGGCGGAGCCTTGCCGGTGCGGCGGGCCCGAACATTAGACGCGGCGAGGGCCGCAAAGGTTCAAAGCTTCAGGCGACGACCGAGCCACGCAGGCGCTGCACCTGATTGTTGCAATAGCCACGCGGGTTCCAGGCAACCTCCAGCGGCTGGCTGTTGCCGGCGACATCCCGCGCCCGCGCCATGATGACCAGCGGTCCGACCCGATCGGCGGATATCTCAGCCTCGAAGCGCCGCCAGGCGAAATGCCCCTCGCCCGGCAGCAACGGCACGTCCTGCCAATTCTGGCCGTCATCGCAGCAGAGTTCGACCGACGCGAGCGGGATGGCGCCGCTCCAGGCGAAGCCGCCGACCGTCAGCCGCTCGCCCTCTTTCATCATGAAGCCGTCGACCGGCGTGGTGATCAGCGATTTCACCGGCATGTCGGTGATAACAGCGAAATTGGCCGCATCGAGCGTCTCGCCCGGCCTCATCGGCCGGAGCGGCATCCGATAGTCGGTGCCGCGCATCCTCTCGCCGTCATGCTCGACCGGGCGCAGGCTGATCCCGTCGAGCCATTTCTGCCAGGCAGAACCGGGATAGCCGGGCGCGACGATCCGCAGAGGGCCGCCATGGAGGCGAGGCAGCGGCTCGTCATTCATCCCGAACGCGATCAGGGTTTCCGGCGCCAGCGCCTTGGCCATCGGCAGGCCGCGCGAAAGGGCCGCCTTCTCCGGCTTGCCGATCTGCCGGTCGGGCGCATGATGCCCGGTATAGACGGCGCTCGGCTTCGGGCCGGCATGTTCGAGCACATCCGCCAGCCGCACTCCGGTCCAGCGCGCGCAGCCGACGGCGCCGAGCCGCCATTGCAGCCCGTCCGTGGCCGGCGAGAACTGCGAACGCCCATTGCCGGCGCATTCCAGGACAGCGGTGACGGTGACAGTCTCGAAACGCTGCCGCAGGCCCGCAATGGTCCAGACCGTCGGGCGCTCGACCTCGCCGTCGATCGTCAGCGTCCAGTCATGTTCGTCACCAATCTCCGGCAGGTCGCCATTGTTGCGGATGAAGAAGGCATCGATCGGCGTGATCGTCTGGTCGAGCAGCCCGATGGCCGGCTCGGCGTTCAGCGCCTCCTCTTCGTAGACATGGAGCCCAGGCTTCAGCCGGCGCAGCAGCGGAAATTCGACGAGACGGCGAGGCAAATGACGATCTACTCCGTGACGGTCCGCGGCGGCGATTCCCGCCCGCGAACCCGCACAGAAGACACGTTGCTGCCCGGGCTGTCGACCGCGCGGCTGCGTTCCGTCAGCTCCTGGCGACGACCTCCTCGCGCAGCGCGCGGCGTAACACCTTGCCAACATTCGTTTTTGGCAGGGTTTCCCGAAAGAAGATCTGCTTGGGCACCTTGTAGCCGGTCAGGTTCTCCTTGCAGTAGGCGCGCAATTCCTCAGCGGTCAGTGTCGGGTCCTTGCGGACGACAAAGGCGGTCACCGCCTCGCCTGAATGCTCGTCCGGCAGGCCGATCACGGCCGACTCCAGCACGCCGGGATGCGCGGCCAGAACGTCCTCGACCTCGTTCGGATAGACGTTGAAGCCTGAGACCAGCACCATGTCCTTCATGCGGTCGACGATCTTGACCTGCCCGTCCGGCAGCATCACGCCGATATCGCCGCTGCGAAAGAAGCCATCCGCCGTCATCGCCCTTGCCGTCTCGTCCGGGCGGTTCCAGTAACCCGCCATCACCTGCGGCCCGCGGATGCAGATCTCGCCGGATTCGCCCAGCGGCATGTCGTGGCCCTCGGCATCGCGGATAGCGATCTCGGTCGAGGGGATCGGATAGCCGATGGTGCCGGTGAACTCCTGGATGTCCGGCCGGTTGATCGTCGCGACCGGCGAGGTTTCGGACAGCCCGTAGCCCTCGATGATCGGGCGCCCGGTCACGGCCTTCCACTGCTTGGCGACCGCGGCCTGCGTCGCCATGCCGCCGGCGACGGCGAAGCGCAGTTCGGAGAAATCGACGTTCTTGATATCGGGGTGGTTCGCGAGCGCGTTGTAAAGCGTGTTGACGCCGGAAATCAGCGTGAAGCGGCTTGATTTCAGCGTTCTGACGAAGCCCGGAATGTCGCGCGGGTTGGCGATCAGCAGGCTCTTGGCGCCGATCCGCAGCAGGAACATGCAGCAGCAGGTCAGCGCGAAGATGTGGTAGAGCGGGAGCGCGGTGACCATGACGTGCTGGTAGTCGCTGCGGCCCTGCGGCGATTCCAGCACCCATTCGAGCCACAGCCCCGCCTGCTGGACGTTCGCCGCGACATTGCGATGGGTCAGCGTCGCGCCCTTGGCGACGCCGGTGGTCCCCCCCGTATACTGCAGGAAGGCGACATCCTCGGGCGTCACCGTGACCGGCGTCATCCCTCCGCCGCCGTGCAGTATTCGTTGCAGCGGCACCGAGCCGGGCAGGTTGAACGGCTTGACGACCTTCTTGATCCGGCGCGCGACGAAATTGACGATCCTGCCCTTGAAACCCATCAGGTCGCCGGCCGTCGCGGTCACGATGGCATCGAGCTTCAAGTTCGGCTTCGCCTCCTCGACGACATGCGCGAAATTCTCGATCACCACGAGCACGCGCGCGCCGGCATCGTTGACCTGGTGGGTCAGCTCGCGCGCCGTGTAGAGCGGATTGATGTTCACGACGGCGAAACCGCCGAGGAGCGTGCCGAAGATCGCGGCTGGATAGGAGAGGATGTTCGGCATCATCAGCGCGACACGATCGCCCTTCTTCAGCCCCTTCGCCTGCAGCCACCCGGCGAAGGCCTCCGCCGCACGCAAGGTTTCCGCGAAGGTGATCGTCTTGCCGAAGCTCTCGAAGGCCTGCCTGTCGGCAAAGCGCGCGCAGGACGAGCGGATCAGATCGACCAGCGTCCCGATCTTGGCTTCGTCCAGCTCCGCCGGCACCGCGGGCGGATACTGCGCAAGCCAGGGGCGCGCCTCGTGCCTGGCCTGCGCGGCGTCGATCGCCTTCATCATTCCCTCCCGTGTCGCGCGGTTACCCGTCATCGCAGGGTTCCGCGCCTTGTCGACATCGTTGGACAGTTATCGTCTTAGAGTGCGGAACGGCGAACCAAGGCGCAAGCGCCGGTTGCTCCGTTCAGCATAACGTTCACATATAAACTGTCCGAACACCGTGAAGGCAAGCGAAACCGCAAGCGCGGCCGGATGCGGGGCTCGCAGGGACGGCGAAACCGGGTTCTTACCGCGACGACTTGACGCTCCCGCCAGCCGGAGAAGTCCTGGCGAGGACCGCGGCCCTTCGTCGCAATCAATCGGATGCCTCTCGGAAACATCCCTTCCGAAGGCCGGCGAGCAGGGAACAAGGTCGATTCCAGCCGGTTCGTGCCGAGGGGCTTCCCGTCGAGGGAGGATGCTTCATGTCACGGACAGTCACACGTTCCTACGAGCACCATGCAGATGCCGAGACGGCGGTAACCCGGCTCGAAGTGGCCGGGCTCTCTTCGGAGGATATCAGCATCATCGGCTATCAAACGGCGACCTTCGCGGACGACGCGGCCGTAGGCGCCGAAGTCGGCGGCGCGGTTGGCGGCGGTGCCGGCCTGTTGGCGCGGCTGGCTGCGATGCCGGTTCCCGGAGTGGGCCCGGTCCTGGCGGCCGGCTGGATTTTCGGCACGCTCGCTGTCGGGACGAATTCCGGCGCCACGGCCCGCACTCTGATCGGTGCCATGGCCGGCGCCGGTTTCGGCGATGACGAGGCCCATTATCTGGCAGAGACCATCCGCCGGGGCGGAGCAGTCGTCGTGGTCCGCACCAGCGACAGCCACGCTCCGGCCGTCGAGAAGATCATGCAAGGGGCCGGCCCGATCGATGCCGAGCTGCGCCGCGCCGAATACCGTCGAGAAGGCTGGACCCGCTTCGACGAGCAGACCGGCCCCTATGCGCGGTCGGCGTGACCGGAACCGTCCGGGGCCGCGCCGCCATCGCCCTGATCGCCCGGCCCGGGCCGCAACCTGCTGGCCTCGTCCAGCAGGCCGCGAACCTCGTCGTCGCCGGTTTGCGAGAAGTCCGAGTACCAGCTGCCGACCCCCAGGAAGTAATGCGGCATCGTCGCGCACACCACCTCGTCGGCGACGGCGTTCATCGCCTGGCAGATCTCCCGGCTGCCGACCGGCACCGCGACCACGATGCGGGCGGGATGCCTGTCTCGCAGCGCCATCACCGCGGCCCGCATCGTCGCGCCCGTAGCCAGACCGTCATCGACGATGATGACGGTCTGCCGCTCCAGAGAGAGCGGCGTGCGGCCGCCCCTGTAGAGACGCTCGCGGCGAAGCAGCTCCTGCTCCTCTTTCGCGGTCACCCTGTCGAGGACGTCCTGAGCGATGCCGAGCGCGGCGATGACCTCCCGGTTCAGGACGCGTGCCCCTGTCGTGGCGATTGCGCCCATGGCCATTTCTTCATCTCCGGGAACGCCGAGCTTGCGCACGACGAGAACGTCGAGCGGGGCCTTCAAGGCCCGCGCGACCTCGAAGCCGACGGGTACGCCGCCCCGCGGCAACGCCAGGACGACAACATCGCCCCTCTCGCGATACCGGCGAAGCCTGCTCGCCAGCTTTCGGCCGGCGGCACGGCGATCGGAGAAGACGGTGGCCACGTGTCCGGCCTCTTCATGTGCTTGCAAGCATCGCCTTTCGGGATTGTGTTCCGCGCGCGTTTCTCAGACGCAAGCAACCGCCGCAGGCGCTGGTCGCGCGAGGCCGTGCGGACGAGCCTTCCAGAGCATCCCTCCCGGTCACCCCGCGGGGATGAACCCACAAGGAGCCCATCCACAGGATCGGCCCCGTCAGCGGCCCTGGGCGGAGGCCAGGGCTTGCGCGGAGACGACCGCCTCCGCAGACTTCCCGGCCAGCTCCGCGAGATGGTCGAAGCGTGCATTGAACGAGCCGACGCCCGAGGTTGCCGAGCGCAACTCAACGATCAGGCCGGGCATCTCGGCCTCCGGCACCAGCGCCTTGATCTGGTCCCAACCGCGCCAGCCAGGCCGTGTATCATAGCCCAGGATCTGGCCGCGCCGCGACGAGATCAACGCCGATGCGCGCGACATCGCTTCCGACGGAATCACGACATCGACCGACAGGACCGGCTCGAGCAGAACGGGTTTCGCCTGTGGCATCGCCTCGCTCATCGCCAGCCGCGCAGCCTGCCTGAATGCCATGTCCGACGAATCCACCGTGTGGTAGGAGCCGTCCGTCAGCGTGACCTCGATATCGACGATCGGGAAGCCGAGCGGCCCCTTCTCGCAGAAGTCGCGCATGCCGGCCTCGACCGAACCGATATACTGGCGCGGCACGACCCCGCCGGTGATCTTGTCGACGAAGCGAATGCCGTCCCCGCGCGGCAACGGCGCGACATCGATCACCACATCGCCATATTGGCCATGGCCCCCGCTCTGCTTGCGATGCCGGCCGCGCGCTCCGGCGTGGCCGCGGATGCTCTCGCGATAGCCGACCTGGGGCGCACGGCCCGCGACGGTCACGCCGTAGCGGCCGGCAAGCTTCTCGAGCGCGACGCGCAGATGCATTTCTCCTTGGCCCGTCAGGCGTGTCTCGCTCAGCTCGGGGATCTGCATGACCGAAAGCGCAGTGTCCTCCTCCGTCAGCCGCTGCAGCGCCGCCGCCAGCCGGACATCGTCCTTGCGGTCCTTCACGGAGATCGCGACGGCGTGCACAGCCTCCGGCGGCGCGATCGCGCTGACGACGCTCGCCCGCTGCTTGCCGAGCATGAAGGCTTCACCCGTGCCGATGCCTTCCAGCTTGGCGAAGGCCGCGACCTCGCCCTCCTCGGCCGCCGGCTTGCGGCTCTGCTCCGCGCCCTTCAGCGCCAGCACGCCGGCGATGCGAGCCTCGACCCCACCCGACGAGGTTACGACGTCGCCTTCCGCCAGCCGGCCGCGCATCACCCGCGCCAGCGAGAGCTTGCCGCCCTGGCTCGAATGCCAGGTCTTCATCACCTGAGCGAGCGGCGGTCCTTCTGCCAGGATTCCGGCGCGCCCGCGTGTCTCGGCGAGCCCCGGCGCCTCATGCCTGAGTGCCTTGAGCAGCCGCGTCACGCCATTGCCGCGCTCGGCCGCGCCGATCAGCACCGGCACGACATGGCGATGCTGCAATTCGCGGGCGAGATCATCGAAGATGCGGTCGCGCGGCGGCTCCATGTCGCCGAGCAATTCCTCCATCAGCTCGTCGTCATAGTCGGCGAGGCGCTCGAGCATGGAGAAGCGCGCCTCCTTCTCCCGGCCGTTCTCATCCACCGCCAGCGGCACGATCTCGCTCGGCGCGTGCTCGCGGTAGATGAAAGCCCGCTCCAGCGCGAGATCGATAAAGCCGACGGCGATGCCGTTCTTCCAGATCGGGATCTGGCGCAGCAGCAGCGGCGTCCGCGAAGCGCGCTGCAGAATGCCGAGCGTCTCGCGGACCCGGCGCGAGGCCGAGTCGATCTTGTTGAGGAAGAGAAAGCGCGGGATGTCGGCCTCCTCGAGYTCGCGCAGCACGAGTTCCAGTGCCGGCGCCTTGCGGTCGTCCGCCTCGCAGACGACGACGGCGGCATCGACCGCCGGCAACACGTGGCGCATCTCGTGCAGGAACTCGACCGAGCCGGGACAGTCGACAAAATGAAAGGTGTCGCCGAGGAATTCGACGGTCGCGACACTGGGTTCCGTGCTCATCTGATGCGCACGCGCCTCGGGCGCCGCATCACCTACCGTATTGCCGTTCTTGACCGAGCCCGTGCGCGAAAGTGCGCCACAGCGCATCAGGATGCTTTCCAGCAAGGTCGTCTTGCCGCTCTGGAAGGGGCCGACGATCGCGATGCATCGCGGCCCCGCCCGCCTGGTGCCGCCGGCGGTGTCTCCTCTGCCGTTTTGTGCTGCCATGACGTCCTCCTTCGGGTTGGACCGCGAGGACGAAAGGTCGAGCCCATCATCGGCGCGGATGGCGGCGCGGCGGGAAGCCCGGAGGCGCCGGTCGGGCGGCGGTCGCACCGGCCCGAGCAGGTCGGGCGGCCGTCGAAGAGGCATGTCGGGGAAGGTTCGCGCCGTTCTGGAGCAGGTGCAAGGGATTTGTCCGCTGCACTGCAGCGGCACGCATCAGCGCTCCTTTTCCTGGCCCTGACAGCAAGGCGCGCTCGGTCCCATACGGTGTGGCTTGCGCTGACCGTTGCACCTTTTGCTCAGCAAATGCTTTTAAGCGCTAGTTGACGGGTTGCGGCTCGGGAAACGTCCACTTGCCGGACAGGATTTCTGCTCGCGGCCGATAGAGCCGCACCGTGTAATTCCGTCCCTTCATGATCGGCAGGCAGTTCGGAATCTTGCCGTCGCAACCACCGAACTGGATCAGGGAGGTGCCGTCGCCGCTCTTGTTTGCGGTGATGCTGTTCAGCGAATAGGCATCGTAGGGGTTCTTCTCGAAATATCCCTGCGCGTTGTAGACGCTGACCGACCAGAACGCGTTCACCGGCACGTTTCTGACGTTGAGCTTGTAGACGGTGCTGCCGTCATTCTTCGCCGGCGTCACACTCAGATATTTCGCATCCTTTTCGGGGTTGCCTCCCCATCCTCCGGCCGTGCCCAGGAGGTGACGCACCGGATCGACCTCCGCCTTGGAGCCGAATGCTCCGTCGAAACTGCTTATTGTCGACCCCAGGACCAGCAGGGCGTCGCGCACCTTTTTCTGGCTCCCGGTATCCCAGCGCGGCAACTCCAGCTTGCCGCTGTTCTTTTGACTGACCTTGATCGCGTCCTGCAGCGCGTGAACCTTGCGAACATCTTCGGGATCGTTCGGATTCACGAAGGTGCGGACACCCAGCAGAACATAGCGGGTCCCGACCTTGTCGCGGGTGAAACGGTGGGTGCCCGCGCCATAGACCGTCGCGGCATAGTGATCCTGGCTGACGGACATCAGCGACATGAAACGCTGCCCCGCATCCGGCAATGTCACCGTCACGGGCCCGGCATCGAGGTCGAACACGGCCGACGAGTAGAGGGTGTCGCGGTTCAGCCGGATGACGGTCTGCTCATCGACCGAGGCGGGCTCGCGTCGATGAAGGAGCCTGCCGAGCCCACCGCTCTGCTGGGCGAGATTGGCGATGTAGGTGTCGGACTCGGCGCGGATGAAGTTGTCGACGGTAACAGGAACGGCGCTCTGCGCCGATGCCGCCGAAAGGCCGCCGAGCAGAGAAAAGACGATCATCGACGCACGCATCATGGCCTTCCTCCCGGGTTTCTGCGAGCCTGCGTCCTCATCTGAGCAGCGTCAATCGCTGACAGCCGGAACGGCGCGAAGCGGGATTCGGGAGACAGAGCCGCCGATACGAATGTCAGGGCCTGCCAAGCCGCTCCAAGACCAACCTCAGAGGCGCATCGGACACACGGATGTAGCCGAGATACGGATGGTCCATATCGATGATGAGGACCAGCGCCCCCGCGACGGATATCGCCGACACGAGAAGGAAGACGGTCACAGTCGCATTTCCCGGCGTAAGCAATCCGAAGGAAACGAAGAGGAGCGCCAGCCAGAACACGATGAAGACGATGAAAACGCTCGGAAACCCTCCAGCCTCGGTTTCCGGCCGCGACCATCGCGTCTCCGCGACCTGCCCCGTCAGCTGGAGTGCCCGCGACTGAAGCCAGCGCTGCCCATCCGTATTCGGGACCAAGTCCCGCAGGCGATCCTGAATCGGCTCGACGTCCAGCCCGTCATTGAGCGAGTCGCCGTTCAATATGCTGCTGTCGATCTCGAGCCTGCGCTGCTCCACCAGCTTGCGGAGCAACTGGCGCATCTCGGCGGTTTCCGGTCCGTAATGATCCAGGACCCGGTCCAGTACCAGGATGCGCGCCGCGGTCGCCCTCAGCTCGGCCCCCGCATCGTCGAAAGAGCGCTTGGCCGAAGCGATCAGCAAACCGAGCGCCAGCGCCGAGAGCGTTCCGATGATCGCCGTGGCCAGCTTGATGGCATCTCTCGAGTCAGGGGTGAGATGGTGCTCGGGAAGCCGGTTCTTCACGAACATGCCGAGCAGGGTCGCGCCGAAGATGACGAAGAACGCGAGAATGCCAATCGTGAACGGTTCCATCGCGGACCAGCCTCTCACATCAGCGTGGCAACGATTCCAGTGTCCCCGGGAACGGCCTGGACCCGATCATTTGGAGGACGCGGCGGGCTCCTGACAATCCCCTCGATTCAGCCTGGATCGTGAGCCCAAGCTCTCCGAATTATCGGCCTCACGCGCGAGGCGGCGCGCAGATCGCGGCCAACTTCACTTCCGCCCCACGGGAGTTCACGCTAAGCCCGAGAAGCTGGGATGGAGTTGGCAGAATGGCGAAACTCGTCTTCGGAATGAACCAGTCGCTGGACGGCTATGTCGACCACCTGAAAATGGAGACAGGTCCAGCGCTCTTCCGTCACTGGACAGAGCACGTACGCGACCTGGCCGGCAGTGTGTACGGTCGCCGCATGTACGAGATCATGCGCTATTGGGATGAAGACGATCCCGAGTGGGACGCGGCGCGGCGCGACTTCGCGGCGGCGTGGCGAAGCCAACCGAAATGGGTCGTGTCACGCTCGTTGAAGTCCGTCGGCCCAAACGCGACACTTGTCGAGCATGGCCTCGAGGCAGTGGTCCGCGGGCTGAAAGCTCGACTCGTTGGGGAGATTGCAGTCGCCGGACCGGATCTGGCCCGGAGCCTGACCGACCTTGGTCTCGTCGATGAGTATCGACTCTACTTCCACCCGGTCGTGCTGGGTCAGGGCACGCCATTCTTCGCAGGCCCCCGGCCACCGCTCCGCCTTGTAGCCAGCGATCAGGTGGGCGAGGACACGATCAGGTTGACATACGTCCCCGCCTGATCGCGCAAAGCGGACTGCGCCGACGGGTCAGGTCCGCCGGGGCGAAAGGCCGCGGGGTCCTCGCCTTCGCGGCGCCGCATGCAAGCTCTCGAACCGCTCCGAAATGCCGACCAGATCAGCCCCGCGCCCCTAGAGGTTCCGCCTCTCCCCGCGCAGCGTCGCCAGCCCGATGCCGGCGGCGTCGAAGCCGCCATCGACCGCCAGAACCTGGCCGGTGATGTAGCTCGCGCGCTCCGAGCACAGGAAGAAGATCGACTCGGCCAGTTCCTCCTCCAGCCCGTAACGGCCGAGCGGAATCGTATCGCGATAATCGGCGCGGATCTCGGGGCTGTGCACTGCCTTGGCCATCGCCGTCTCCACCGGCCCCGGCGCGACCGCGTTGACGCGGATCCCCAGGCCCGCGAGCTCCGCCGCCTGCTGCTTGGTCAGATGCGCCAGCGCCGCCTTCGAGGTGCCGTAGGCCACGCGCAGCGTCGAGGCGCGCAGGCCCGAGATCGAGGTGATGTTGACGATGGCGCCGCCGCCATGATCGGCCATCAGCGGCGCGGCGAGCTGCGTCGCCAGGAACGGGCCGGTGAGGTTGACCGCGAGCACCCGCTGCCACTCCTCATAGGTCGTCTCCAGCAGCGGCTTGAACACCGCCGTGCCGGCATTGTTGACGAGCGCGTCGAGCCGCCCGAAGCGCTTGGCGAGCCCGGCGAAGGCCGATTCGAGCTGTGCCGGGTCGGCGACGTCGCAGGTCAGCACCAGCGTCCGCTCCGGCTGCGCGATCTCGGCTGCCGCCCGCTCGAGCCCTGCCCCGTCGATATCGAGCAGACCGACCTGCCAGCCCTCAGCGAGAAATCGCTTGGCAGTGGCAAGCCCGATGCCGCGCGCGGCACCCGTCACAAGGGCGATCTTGATGGCTTGGTCGGTCATGGCCTGCGTCCGGTCGGTGTGGCGTCTCGGTCCGGGCAAGGCTAAGCATGCCGCATGGATCGCCAACAAGCGGTTCGGCGCCGCCGCGCTTTGCCGGCATTGCCGCTCGACAAATCCGCCGCGCTCCTGTAAGGCCCCGCACTCAACTGAAAACAGCGAGCCGTAACGCCCGCGTGTCCACACGCGAAACGGCCATGGAGAGACCCATGAACATCATCGAACAGCTCGATCAGGAGCAGATTGCCAAGCTGAGCGAAGGTCGCGAGATCCCGCCGTTCCAGCCCGGCGACACCGTGCAGGTCAACGTCAAGGTCAAGGAAGGCGAGCGCAGCCGCGTCCAGGCCTATGAAGGCGTCGTGATCGCCCGCAACGGCGGCGGCCTCAACCAGAGCTTCACCGTCCGCAAGATTTCCTATGGCGAGGGCGTCGAGCGCGTCTTCCCGCTGTTCTCGCCGAACCTCGACTCGATCAAGGTCATCCGCAAGGGCAAGGTGCGCCGCGCCAAGCTCTATTACCTGCGCGATCGCCGCGGCAAGTCGGCCCGCATCGCCGAGCGCGTCGAGGCCAGGCCTGCCAAGGGCTCGAAGGCGGCCGGCAAGTAAGCCGCAGCTTCAGCGCAGAGAGTTCGAAACGCGGTCCTTCGGGGCCGCGTTTTTTATTGCCCAATATCTATTCATTCCAAAAACGCATATCGAACCGCAAAATCCTCATTTGATATGCATCTATGTCGGCTATAAGTAGGACAATCATTAGCATGCTATTTATATCAACATCATGGACCTCTCCCCACTTCAGGCCGCCTTCACCGCCGAGCTTGCCGCCGTCAACCGGAAGCTGAGGGCTCTGGTCGACGAGCGCGCACGCGACATGGGGCTGACGCTCTCGCGCGCCCGTCTGCTGATGGAGCTCGCCAAGGAGGACGGACCGATCCAGTCCGATCTCGCCGGCCTGCTCGACATCGAGCAGCCGACGCTGGTGCGGCTCCTCGACGGCCTCGAACGCAACGGCATGATCGAGCGCCGCGCCGTCGAAGGCGACCGCCGCGCCCGCCGCGTCTTCCTCACCGAGACCGCCCGCGCCCAGGCGCAGGACATCCTGAACTTCCTCGCCGCGCTGCGCGCCGGTATCCTGCAGGGTATCGCTCCGGAGGAACTGGAAGCGGCGCTCGATGTGCTCCGCCGCACCTCGCGCAATATCGCCGCCGGGCGGAGCGCCGCCCCATGAGCGCGCCGGAAACCACGACCGCACCGCCCGCCCAGCCCTTCGGCCTCACCATGCCGCCGGCCCGCGCGCTCGCCTACATGCTGGCTTCGGTTACGCTGGCGATGACGCAGCAGATCGGCCAGAACATCGTCAACACCAACATCTACCAGATCCAGGGCGAGCTTGGCGCTACCCTCGCCGAGACCAACTGGCTGATCGCTGCCTACATGGCGCCGAACGTCTCGCTCTCGATCGCCCTGATCAAGATCCGGATGCAGTACGGGCTGCGCAATTTCGCCGAGATCAGCCTGGCCGGCTTCGTCTTCGCGACGCTGCTCAACCTCCTCTTCGTCCGCGATCTGCAATCGGCCGTGGTGGTCCGCTTCATGAGCGGCATGGCAGCGGCGCCAATGTCCTCCCTCGCCTTCTTCTACATGATCGAGCCGCTGCCGCCGCCGAAGAAGCTCACCGTCGGAATCTCGCTGGCGCTCACCAACACCACGCTCGGCATACCCGTGACGCGGCTGATCTCGCCCTGGCTGCTCGACATCGGCGGCTTCCATGGCCTGACCCTGTTCGAGATGGGGCTGGCCCTGCTCGCCTTCGGCTTCGTCTACGCGTTGCCGCTGACCTCGCCGCCGCGGGTGAAGTGCATCGGCCCGCTCGATCTCGTCAGCTACCTGTTCATCGCCGTCGGCTTCGGTTCGATCGCCGTCGTGCTCAGCCTCGGCCGGATCTACTGGTGGTTCGAGGCGCCCTGGCTCGGCTGGCTCGTCGCCTGCGCCATCCTCTGCCTGATGCTGGCCGCGATCATCGAGCTGCATCGCGACAGCCCGCTCATCGACATCCGCTGGCTGACGAGCCCGACGACGCTGCATTTCGCCGGCGCGCTGCTGCTGCTGCGCGTGCTCCTGGCGGAACAGACGGTCGGCGCCTCCAACTTCTTCCAGGCGCTCGGCATCCAGAACGAGCAGACCATGCCGCTCTATGCCGTCATCTTCTGCGCGGTCCTGGCCGGCGGGCTGACCTGTGCGCTGCTGCTGCGGCCCGGCCGCGAGAACTGGTTCTACGGCGTGGCTCTGGCCTGCGTCTCGCTGGGCGCCTGGCTCGACAGCGGCGCCACAAGCCTGACCCGGCCGCATGACATCCATTTGAGCCAGGCACTCGTCGCCTACGGCTCGGGGCTCTACCTGCCGACTGCGATGGCGCAGGGCATGGGCAGCGCGATTGCGCGCGGCCCTGTCTATATCCTCAGCTTCATCACCGTCTTCCTGTTTACGCAGAGCATCGGCGGCCTGCTCGGCTCGGCCATCTTCGGCAGCTTCGTCACCCTGCGTACCAGCTTCCACTATCATGTGCTGACCGAGCATTTCGCGATGTCTGATCCGCTGGTCGCCCAGCGCATCGGCCAACTCGGCGGCAGCTACGGCCACGTCCTGACCGACACTGCGCTGGCCCGGGCCGAGGGCGTGACGCTTCTTGCCCAGCAGGCTACGCGAGAAGCCCTCGTTCTTGCCTATAACGATGCCTTTCTGCTGATCTCGCTGCTCGCCGGCATGGCCCTCGCCGGCCTCCTTCTCCATCTTGCCATCCTGCGCCTCAGGGCGCGCTCCGCCACCGCCCCTGCCCCCGCAGCCGGCTGATCACTGCACCGACCATGACCCGCCTCTTCCGCTCCCTTTCGACGTATGTTGCCCTGGCTATCGGCCTCGTCGGCCTCGCCGTGATCCTCTACGCTTGGCGGCTGCCGCCCTTCGCCAGCGCCATCGAGACCACCGAAAACGCCTATGTCCGCGGCCAGGTCACCGTCATCGCGCCGCAGCTCGCCGGCTATGTCGCCGAGGTGCCGGTGCAGGACTTCGCCACGGTCAAGCAGGGAGACCTGCTCCTGCGCATCGACGACCGCATCTATGCGCAGAAGCTGGAGCAGGCCCGCGCCAGCCTTGCCGCCCAGCGCGCGGCGCTCGCCAATTCGGATCAAGCCCGCGCCTCCGCCGAGGCCAGGCTGCGTGCCGCAGTGGCGAATGTCGCCAGCGCCGAGGCTGCGCTGCGCACCGCCGAGGCGAACTGGGGCCGCATCGAGCCGCTGCGCGAACGCGGCGTCGTCAGCCAGACCAGCACCGACCAGAGCCAGCAAGCGCTCGACCAGGCCCGCGCCTCCCTCGCCGCCAGCAATGCCGCTGCCGAAGTGGCGCGGCAGGATATTCAGACCGCCATCGTCAACCGCCAGTCGCTGGTGGCGGCGGTCGAGGGTGCCGAGGCCACGGTCCATCTCGCGGAGATCGACCTCAGCAACACCCGCATCACCGCCCCGCAGGACGGGCGCCTCGGCGAGGTCTCGGCCCGGCTCGGTCAATACGTCTCGGCCGGCACGCAGCTCATGGTACTCGTTCCCGCCCAGACCTGGATCATCGCCAATTTCAAGGAAACCCAGCTTGCGGGCATGCGGATCGGACAACCCGTGAGCTTCACCGTCGATGCCCTGCGCCATGCCACGCTGACCGGCAAGATCGAGCGCTTCTCGCCGGCGGCGGGCTCGGAGTTCAGCGTCATCCGGCCGGAAAACGCCACCGGCAACTTCATCAAGATCGCGCAGCGCGTGCCCGTCCGCATCGTCATCGATCCGGGCCAGCCCCTTGCGGACGAACTGGTGCCCGGCATGTCCGTGGTGGTCAGCGTCGACACCTCGCGGCGCTGACCCCGTGCGCTTCAGGCCAGCGTCGCCAGCCGCTCCAGCAGCAGCCGCGCATCATCCGCGTTCTGGTAGAGGCCGAAGCCGAGGCGCAATCTGTCGCCGCGCAGGTCGACGGTGATCCCGGCCCGCGCCAGCCGCTCATGCCAGAGCGGCGCATCGGCATGGCGAAAGGTCAGGAAATTGCCGCGCGCCGGCTCGGAAAGCGGCAGCACGAGATTCTCCGGCGCGAGCACGCCGCAAGGCCGGCGCACCAGCCCCTCCGCGACGATGGCTTGAAGGGCATGGGCGTGGGCGTGGATCGCCGCCGCGTCCAACCCTCGCGCGTCGAGCCAGTCGAACACCGCGCCCATGCGGTAGAGCCCGGAAGGATCGAAAGTCGCGCCCATGAAGCGCCAGCCCGTCTCTGCATAGCCGACGCCGCCCTGCGGCCCAGAGAGCGCGCCGAAGGAGGCATACCAGCCGGTGTCGCGCGGCCTCATGGCGAAGCCGGGCGGGCAGTGCATGAAGCAGGCGCCCTCCCCCGCCATGGCGTATTTGTAGCCGCCGGCGATGTAGAAGGCCTTGTCGGCGATGGCCGAGAGATCGGTCGGCCGCGCCAGGAAGCCGTGATAGCCGTCGATAACGACCAGGCGCCCAGGCGCGGCGACGCCCGCGACCAGCCCGTCAAGATCGGTCAGCACATAGCCGGAATTGAACTGCACCTGGCTGACGAAGACCATGTCGGGATCGCCCGCCTTCGCCGCCGCGATCAGCCGCTCCGTCAGGCCGGCGAAGGGCTCGGCCGGCACGATTGTGAGCGCGACCAGCCCCTCCTCCGCCAGCCGTTCGATCTGCCGCCGGAAGGAATGGAATTCGGCGTCATCGGTCAGGATGCGCGGCACGCGGTCCCGCGGCAGACAGGAAAGCAGCCGGTTGACGAATTCATGGGTGTTGTTGGCCGGCACGAGCCCGTCGATGCCGGGCAGGTTGAGATGCCCAGCCACGCCCCGCGCCACTTTCGGCCAAACGGAGTCGAGAACCTCTTCCCATTTGCCGTCCACGAGGCGGGCGGCATCGTCCCAATAGCGCAGATGCGCCTCGCGGGTGACGTTCGGCCAGAAATGGTGGCTATGGGCGGCGAAATGCAGCTCGTCCGGCCAGTTCTGCCGGAAACGTGAGAATTCCGCGGCAAGATCGAAGGGTGGCTGGCCGAGCCGCGCAGGAGCATGGGTCGCCCGATCGATCGCCATCGTCACGTCCTGCCCGCCTTGCCGACACGGCGAAATACTTTAAGCTTAAAATATAGACCGCCTTCCCTTCGTCAAGGCGGGCAGCGAGGAGGTCGGAGCGATGGGCACCGGATCGGGCGATCATCGGAGCCGGATCGAGCCGGGCATGCAGACCGACTTCAAGGAGCGGATGGATTATGCCTCCTATCTCGGCCTCGATCTCCTGCTGGCGGCACAGAAGCCGCTGAGCGATGCTCCGGACGAACTGCTCTTCATTACCATCCACCAGGTCCAGGAACTCTGGCTGAAGCTGGCCGCGCACGAGCTCGACGGCGCCATCGCGGCGATCCGGGACGACCAGTTGCAGCCCGCCTTCAAGTCGCTGGCGCGCGTCTCGCGCATCCAGGCCCAGCTTGTCACCGCCTGGGATGTGCTCTCGACCATGACCCCGGCCGACTACCTCGCCTTCCGTGACGCGCTCGGGCAGTCCTCAGGCTTCCAGTCCTATCAGTATCGCGCGCTGGAATTCCGCCTCGGCGCCAAGGACCCGCGCATGCTGGCGATGCACCGGCACCATGCCGAGCACCACGCCCACCTGCAGGCGCTGCTGGAAGCGCCGAGCCTCTACGACGAGGCGCTGCGCCTGCTCGCCCGGCGCGGCCTGCCGATCCCGGCCGATTGCATCGAGCGCGACTGGAGCGTGCCGCATGCGGCGAGCGAGATGGTGAAGGCCGCATGGCTGACGATATACCGGGACACGCAGCACCATTTCGATCTCTACGAACTTGCCGAAGAGCTGGTCGATCTTGAGGACCAGTTCCAGCAGTGGCGCTTCCGCCATATGAAGACAGTCGAGCGCATCATCGGCTTCAAGCCGGGCACCGGCGGCTCCAGCGGCGTGAAATTCCTGAAGACGGCGCTGGAGCGCTCCTTCTTCCCGGAGCTCTGGCAGTTGCGCAGCGAGCTGTGACGCACCGGCCGTCCTGCCCGCTCTCATGCCAGGCCAGACCTCTGCGTCACGGCGATGACGCTCCTGCGCGGCATCGATTGTCCACCTTCATTGGAACTGCTACATAGTGGCCATGTCGCCGTGTGAGCATCATTTGCAGCGCTTCAGCGCCGTGCAGGGAGAGGGCCATCTGCCGCCCCTGCCGACGACGCAGGATTTTGCCGCGCTGCATGACCATGCCCGCCTGCCGTGGCGCTTCTTCGGCCGCTTCACCGCCTCCATCGCCGCGGGCCTTACCGGCGCCTGAGACCGGCCGCTTCCGCGCGGCCGGCGACAGGCGACTGATTTGAGCGCGTCGGAATGACCGGCGCGGCAATGCATCGATTTTCCAGATCACAATTCCCAAGACCGAGACCAAGCCATGACTGCGTCAACAGGCCTCCGCACCCTCTACGACAAGATCTTTGACGATCACGTCATCGACCGGCAGGACGACGGCACCTGCCTGCTCTACATCGACCGCCACCTCGTCCATGAAGTGACGAGCCCGCAGGCCTTCGAGGGGCTGCGCATGACCGGCCGCAAGGTCCGCTCGCCGGAGAAGACGCTCGCCGTCGTCGACCACAACATCCAGACGACCGACCGCTCCAAGGGCATTCAGGAAGAGGAAAGCCGCGTCCAGGTCGAGGCTCTCGCGAAGAACGCCAGGGACTTCGGCGTCGAGTACTTCAACGAGCTGGATAAGCGCCAGGGCATCGTCCACATCGTCGGCCCCGAGCAGGGCTTCACCCTGCCGGGCACCACGATCGTCTGCGGCGACTCGCACACCTCGACGCACGGTGCTTTCGGGGCGCTCGCCCATGGTATCGGCACCTCCGAGGTCGAGCATGTGCTGGCCACGCAGACGCTGATCCAGAAGAAGGCGAAGAACATGCTCGTCCAGGTGGACGGCACGCCTGCTCCCGGCGTCGGCGCCAAGGACATCACGCTCGCCATCATCGGCGAGATCGGCACCGCCGGCGGCACCGGCTCGGTGATCGAGTACGCCGGCGAGGCCATCCGCGGGCTCTCGATGGAAGGCCGCATGACGGTCTGCAACATGTCGATCGAGGGTGGCGCCCGCGCCGGCATGGTCGCGCCCGACCAGAAGGCCTTCGACTACCTCAAGGGTCGCCCCAAGGCGCCGAAGGGCGAGGCCTGGGAAGCCGCCATCCGTTACTGGGAGACGCTGCGCACCGACGAGGGCGCGCATTTCGACCGCATCGTGAAGCTCGACGCGGCCAACCTGCCGCCGATCGTCTCCTGGGGCACGAGCCCGGAGGACGTCATTTCGGTGCTCGGAGCGGTGCCCGATCCGGAGCTGATCGCGGACGAGGTCAAGCGCACCTCGAAGAAGCGTGCGCTGGAATATATGGGCCTCTCGGCCGGCACCAAGATGACCGAGATCCCGCTCGACGTGATCTGGATCGGCTCCTGCACCAATGGCCGGATCGAGGATCTGCGCACGGTCGCGAAGATCGTCGAGGGCAGGAAGATCCATGATAGCCTGGACTACGCCATGATCGTGCCGGGCTCCGGCCTGGTGAAGCAGCAGGCGGAGCTGGAAGGCCTCGACAAGATCTTCCTCGCCGCCGGCTTCGAATGGCGCGAGCCGGGCTGCTCGATGTGCCTCGGCATGAACCCGGACCAGCTCAAGCCGGGTCAGCGCGCGGCCTCGACCTCGAACCGCAACTTCGAGGGCCGCCAGGGCTATCGCGGCCGCACGCATCTCGTCTCGCCGGCGATGGCAGCGGCAGCGGCGCTGACCGGCCATTTCGTCGACGTGCGCACGCTGGGCTGAGACGGACAAGCGGGGAACGCATCATGTCGAACGATCCCCGCGAAACCGCACGCGACGCCGAGGCCAAGGCCGCGCTCGAGCGCGTCAAGCGCGACAGCGAAAGCCTGCTCGGCTCCTCGATGGGCCGGGCGGCACAGCACTTCTCGGGCGCGGACGCGCCCGAAGGCGACAGGATCGAGCTCTGGGGCCGGCGCATCGGCCGCTCACTCTCGCTGCTGGGCGTCGTGGTGCTGGCCTGGTGGCTCGGCCACCAATTGAAGATCTGGTGATGGGCAAGGCTGTGGACGCCAGGGTCACGACAACAGCGGAGATCGACTGGGACGGCGTTAAGGCGCCGTCGCAGGCAGCATTCGAGGTGCTGGCGCAGGCCGCCTTCGACCGCCTGCCGGAGGAATTCCGCGCGCTCTGCTCGGATGTGATCTTCAACGTGACAGAATTCCCTGAGGACGACGTGCTGAAGGAGCTGGAGGCGGAGAGCCCATTCGACCTGCTCGGCCTTTTCAGCGGCGTCGGCCTGCCCCAGCAGGGCTATTCGCCGCAGACCGGCCAGATGCCCAACACCATCCACCTCTATCGCAGGCCGATCCTCGACTACTGGGCGGAGAATGACGAGAGCCTCGGCGCCATCGTCACCCACGTCATGGTCCATGAGATCGGCCACCATTTCGGCTTCTCCGACGAGGACATGGAAGCCATCGAACAGGCGGCCGGCTGAGCCGGCCTTACGCAAGGACAAGAACCATGCAGCCCTTCACCACGCTGACCTCGACACCCGCCCCGATGAAGGTGGTCAATGTCGACACCGACATGATCATCCCGAAGCAGTATCTGAAGACGATCAAGCGCACCGGGCTGGGCACGGCGCTGTTCTCCGAGATGCGCTACAAGGAGGATGGCTCCGAGAACCCGGATTTCGTGCTGAACCAGCCGGCCTATCGCAAGGCCGAGATCCTCGTCGCCGGCGACAATTTCGGCTGCGGCTCCTCGCGCGAGCACGCCCCCTGGGCGCTGCTCGACTTCGGCATCCGTTGCGTGATCTCCACGAGCTTCGCCGACATCTTCTACAATAACTGCTTCAAGAACGGCATCCTGCCGATCACGGTCACGCCCGAGCAGCTCGACATGCTGTTCGACGACGCCGAGCGCGGCTCCAACGCGACGCTGACCATCGACCTCGAGAAGCAGACGATCAAGGGGCCGGACGGCGGCGAGATCACCTTCGAGATCGACCCCTTCCGCAAGCACTGCCTGCTCAACGGCCTCGACGACATCGGCCTGACCATGGAGAAGTCCTCGAAGATCGAGGCCTTCGAGGACAAGCTGAAGCAACGCGCCTGGGCGTGATTGCTTCTCCCCTCGGGGGAGAAGGTGTCTGCGAAGCAGACGGATGAAGAAAGGGTCGCGCAAGCGGCCCTTTCTTGTTTTCGGTCGAGGTTCCGCCCTCATCCGTCTCGGCTTCGCCGAGCCACCTTCTCCCCCGAGGGGAGAAGGAAGGAGCCTAAACCACCAATCCCTGCATAGGCCTGAGATCCCCCGTGCCGGGAAACACCTTCTCTGCCAGGACCGGCCCGGACAGCCCGAAGAGGTCCGCAACCACGCCCTTCGCGATCGAGCGGATATCGGTCGTCGGCGTGAGGTCGCGGTTCTGGTAGAGCTGCTCCGACTTGAGCCCCGGCCAGTCCGCGATCATCCGGCCGCCCTTCACCGCGCCGCCGACGAGGAAAGCGACAGTGCCGGTGCCGTGGTCGGTTCCGACCGTCCCGTTGACGGCGGCCGTGCGGCCGAACTCGGTCGCGACCATCACCACCGTATCCTTCCAGACCGGCGCAAGCCCGCGCTCCAGCGCCGCGAAGGCCCCGTCCAGGCTGCCAAGCAGATTGGCCAGCCGCCCTTTGGCGCCGCCTTCATTGGCATGGGTGTCCCATCCCTCGAAGGCCAGCGCCGCGATGCGCGGCCCGTCATCGGCGCCAACGAGCCCGGCGACACCTTCAGCGATCCGGCGCATGCCGTCGGCCGTATCAGGCCCGCCGCCGCCCTTCGGCTCAGCCATGCCGCTGCGCCGCGCCACCCCCTCCGTCTCGATCGCCTGCTGCAACGCCGCGGCGAGGCCTGCATCGCGCTGGCCGTAGAGATCGGCGAGCCGCATCGTCAGATCGACGCCCGCTCGCGCCATGCGCGGCGGCGCCCAGCCCAGCACCGGCGCCTGCCCCCGCACCACCAGCGGCGGCACGACGCCAACGCCGAGGACGCCCTTGCGCGAAATGCCCTCCCCGGCCGGCAGGCTCGCGATCAGCCGGTTGAGCCAGCCGTTCTCAGTGCGGCCCGGCCCCGGCTGCCCGCTCTCCAGCACATCCTGACCGTCGAAATGCGAGCGCTCGCGATAGCCCGTAGCGGCGGCGTGGACGATCGCCGCCCGGCCCTCACGATAGAGCCGGGCGAGATTCGGCATCGCCGGGTGCAGGTAGAAGAAGCCGTCGAGCGGCAGCGCCGCCTCGGGGCCGTCCTTGGCCAGCGCGATGCCCTCGCGCAGGCCGGCATAGTCGGGATCGCCGATCGGGGGCACGGCCGAAAGCCCATCGAGCGCTCCGCGCAGCACCACCAGCAGGAAGCGCGGGTCGCGGCTGCCCGGCGCCGCATAGGCGAATTTCGGCACGAAGGACCAGCCAAAGAGTGCACCCGCCGCGCCGAGCACGGCGCGCCGCGACGGCGTCATCCGTTCGCAATCATCGTCATCGTCGTGGCGATCCATCGGCCTCACCTCCGCTGGAATTCGGGCGACATCAGCAACAGCGCCAGCGCCTGCGGGCGGCTCTCCGCCCGCGCCACCGCCTGCTTCGTCTCAGGCGAGAGGATCGGACCGAGAACGTCCTCGCTCAGACCCGGCGGGTCCTGAACCGCATTCGCCGCCTGCCGGCCCCAGCCGGCGGCGACGTCGATGCGCGTCTTGATGCCTTCGGCCGAGGCCCAGGCGGCATTGGTGTCGGCATAGCCGTTCGGCCCGGGGGGCTGCCAGAAGGGCTGCCCCATAGCCGCGAGCGGTCCGACGATCTGCCCGAAATCAGGCTGACGCCCGAGCGCCCGATAGGATGCGAGGAGGAATTCCTGCGGCGAGCGGATCTTGCTTGCAGGCGCTGTCCACGCCTCATTGCTGCCGATCAGCGCTCGATAGACGGAGGGCAGGTCGCCGCCGCTCTGGCGGAAGGTCGCGGCCAAGAGTTCGACGAGCTTGGGCGGCGGCACGTCCGCCACGAAATGCCTTGCGAGCTTGGTCGCGATGAACCGCGATGTCGCCGGGTGGCGCGCAAGGTCGGTCAGCGCGGCGACACCCTGCGCCCGGCCCGGCTGATCGTAGGAGCGGCCGAGCAACGGCGTCACGCCCGGCTCGTGCAGCCCGGCATTGAAGGCGAAGGAGCCGGGAAAGCCAAGCACGCCTTCGCGCCCCACGACGGTCCAGCCGGTGATGATGCGGGCGAGATTGGTGACGTCAGCCTGGCCGTAGCCGCCGGCAACGCCGAGCGTGTGCAGTTCCATGATCTCGCGGGCGAGGTTCTCGTTCAGCCCGCGTCGCTGGCGCCGCCCGGCCGGCGAGTTGGGGCCGACGGACTGGCGATTGTCGAGAAAGTCGAGCATTGCCGGATGGCTCTCGGCCGCGATCAGCATCTCCTCGAAGTGGCCGAAAATGTGCGGGCGGATGGCCTCGCGCTCATAGGTTCCCGCCATGATCCGGGACATGTTGCTCTTGATCGCACTGACGCAGAAATGGTTCGACCAGAACATCACCAGCCGCTCGGCGAAGCCGGTCTCGGCCGCGAGCGCCAGATCGACACGCGCCTTCACCTCGTCGCGATAAGTCTTGTAGGGCAGCGCCGGCTGGTTCGGCGCCTTCGTTGGCTGAGCCATCTGGTTCTGCGATGCCGCGGGCGGCGTTTCAGCTTGCGCCGCGCTGGCGACCTGCATGCCCTGAACGGGCTGCTGCATGGCCATGCGCTTGGCCTCGCGCTCCCGCTTCTCATCATCCTCAAAAGCGTAAAGCGCCTTGCCGATCTCGGCCGCGCCTGACAGCAGCGCGCCCTGGGGTTGCGCGACGATCCCGGTCGCGATCTCGGCCAGCAGCCGATCCCGCGCATCACGGCGCACTGCCTCGCCCTGCCCCGGCTTCGGCCCAAGGCCGAAACGCTGGAGGGCGATGGCGCCCGCCTTCAGATCGTCCGGTCCCGCCATGCCGCCGGCCTCCGCTGACCATCCCCACCAGCATCCGCAGCGACTATGGCAAAAAAGCAAAGGGATTCATGACAATTCGGCAATCTTCGACCATGAGACTTCGCTCGTGAAGTATCTAGACCGCCGGCTCCCGGCCCTTTCCAGGCACCGACCCCGCCCGCTCTCGATCAGGCTGCCGCCATTCGAAAACTGGAAGAATTGACGAAACAAACAGCACCTGATCCAACTCGGCCAAGCCGTCGGATTGCCTCGGGAAACAGGACGCCTTCTCCTTGACAGCAAGCAACCGCATCGTCCTCTCCAGCGACCATGCTGCCATTCAACTCCGACGGGCCATTGCCGCTCATATCGCGACGCAGGGCTGGGATGTGGTCGACATCGGACCGACGACACCGGAGAGCACACACTATCCCAAGCACGGAGAAGCAGCGGCGCGGCTCGTCGCTTCCGGCGATTGCCGGCTCGGCATTATCCTCTGCGGCACCGGCCAAGGCATCATGATGGCGGCTAACAAGGTCAAGGGCATCCGTTGCGGCGTCTGCGCCGACACATTCTCAGCCCGCATGATCCGCCAGCATAACGATGCCAACATGCTGTCGATTGGCGCGCGCGTGGTCGGCGAAGGGCTGGCGCTCGATATCGTGGATGCGTTCCTGAGCGCCGAATTCGAAGGCGGCCGGCATGCGACGCGGGTGGAGATGATCGAGGCGCTGGAGGAGTAGCGCCGTTCTTTGCTTCCTGTTTCGGGACATGCCCTGTTTCAGGCAACGGACCAATATCGGGACGCGACCCATCTCGGAAGTTTGCGCGAACGCAAAAAACCGCTGCCACCCCGAAGGATGACGGCGCCCAAGTCTAGAGAGGAAACGCCCGAAGGCAGCCGGCTGGGCCGGCCAGCCGTTCTTGCGGCGTTCAGCCGTTCGATTTCGGAGGCATTGGGATCGACGGAGGGCAGTCCCGCCAGCGCGCGCCCAGCAGATCAGCGCATCGCAGATCGTCATGCCAACGAGCCCGAGGGCGAAGCCGACCGAGCCCTCGATAGCGCCAGTCGGACACACCCAAAGATCGAGCCCTTCCGAATAAGGGGTATCGCCGCTGGCGTCGCGTAACCGGCCCCGCCGCCGCGGACGACTGCAGGGCCAGAAGCTTCAACCGCCCATGACTTTCATGGCGGCATCCATCGCCTTTGCCTTTGGATTTGCGGTGCAATAGGTCTTCATCTTGGCATCGACATCAGCGGCCATCTTGTCCATGGCAGCGTCGCCGGTCTTCGGCGTGCCGCCATTGGCCGCGACAGTCTTGAGATAATCCGCGCAGGTCATCTCAGGGTCGGTGACCTGAGCAGAGGCAGAGAGGGAAACGAGCGTCAACGCAAAGGCAGCAGCGACAGTGCGGCGTGTCGTAGTCATAGGCATGATGAAAATCCTGAAGCGCCAGCCGACATGATGCCGGTAATACGCGCGCCCCAGGTGCACAGCGCCGCATGTTCGCGCAAGCGATATTTCCTTGGAGAATATTCCAGCGTTTGACCGCTCTACGTCGGAAGATCGGGGAGGTACGACGGCCCACCGCGCCAGCGCCGTCGCTACGCCAGAGGCCAGCGTCTTGTCACGCGCGTGGGGCCGCAGCCATCCGGGCGCAGGAGAAGTCGGCTTAGCACAGGGCATGACGATGGTCAGCGCGCTACAAATTCCACAAGCATCGAGGCGAGGACGACCAAGCCCAATCCGGCGATCACAGCGAAAAGAACTGGAAATTTCGTTGGCGCTCCGACAGGTGCTTCCTCATCATCGGATATCTGGCGGCCCGCTTTCTCGTCCGTCGGCCGCATTTCGCTCGCATCGGTCATTGCCTCGTTCCTCTGACGAGCTTCCTCCCCCGGACCTCAACCCATCAACTGCAGCCGGGACAATGCGTTCCTTGCTATCGGGTGGCCGCCTAAAATAAAAGATCGCCGCTCCCGAAGAATTGATGGCCGAGACCTCATAGTGGGAGGCCACAAAATGCTTTGCTTGCGATCTGATGAACGCTCCCGGGCACTAACAAGGCCAAGCATTCCAAGATTGACCGAGAGGCGCTGTCTATGACGAACTGGAAGGCTGCCACTATTTCGCAGCCGCAACCATCCGAGCGGAGGGAGAGGGAGATGGAGAATTTGCTGCGTCGCGCAAACACAATCCGGACGGCTCGCTGACGTTTTACGTCCAGGCGGATCCGCCTCCCGAGGCGCAGGTATCAAACTGGCTGCCGGCGCCAAAGGGCGATTTCTCCCTCCATCTGCGCGCATATTGACCGAAGCCCTCAGTCGTAGATGGATCCTGCGTCCCCGCGCGCCGTTCAAAGCATAAGGTGGCCGGCGGCCGAAGGTCCGCTTCCGGGCGCCCGATCAACTTCGGCTCCCCACCCCCTACCGGACGCTCGTCCCTACATCACCACCGTGATCGTCTCGGCCGCGCGCGTCAGCCCCGTATAGAGCCAGCGCGCCCGGTGCTCGCGGAAGGCGAAGCTCTCGTCGAAGAGCACGACATCGTCCCATTGCGAGCCCTGCGACTTGTGCACCGTCAGGGCGTAGCCGAAGGTGAACTCGTCGGTGTGCTTGCGCAGCTCCCACGGCACCTCCTCCTCGGTGCCGTCGAAGAAATTCGGCAGCACCGAGACCTTCACCGCCTTGGCGCCGGTGTCGTCCTCCGGCGTGACGCGCATGGTGACCAGCCCCTTCTTCGAGGTCTTGATCTCCTGCACGATCCAGGAGCCGCCATTGAGCAGCCCCTTGCTCTTGTCGTTGCGCAGGCAGACCAGCTTCTCGCCGGCGACGGGGCTGTTGTCCGTGCGGCCCATGAGCTGGCGGATGCGGGCATTGTAGTTGCGCCGCGTCTTGTTCATCCCGACCAGCACCTGATCGGCCGTCATGACGATCTCGGGATTGACCTCGTCGCGCCGGATCACCCGGCTGGGGCCGTACTCGCCATAGTCGAGCCGGCCGCCCTCGCGCACGATCATCGACATCCGCACGATCGGATTGTCCGCCGCCTGCCGATGCACCTCGGTCAGCATCACGTCGGGCTCCTGCTCGGTGAAGAAGCCGCCGCCCTTCACCGGCGGCAACTGCGCCGGGTCGCCCAGCACCAGAACCGGCGTGCCGAAGGAGAGCAGATCGCGCCCCAATTCCTCGTCGACCATCGAGCATTCGTCGATAATGATGAGTTTGGCCTTGGTGGCGGCGCTCTCGCGGTTGAGCACGAAGGTCGGGCTCTCCTCCTCGACCCCGCGCGAGCGATAGATCAGCGAGTGGATGGTCTGCGCGCCATGGCAACCCTTGTTGCGCAGCACGAGCGCGGCCTTGCCGGTATAGGCGGCGAAGACGACGTCGCCATCGACCGCCTCGGCGATATGGCGCGCGAGCGTCGTCTTGCCGGTGCCGGCATAGCCGAACATGCGGAAGAGCTGCGGCTCGCCGGCCTGCAGCCAGCGCGCCACGGCGGTCAAAGCCGCATCCTGCTGGGGCGACCAGCTCATCGCGAAGGAAGCGTCGAAAAGGGCATGGCCCAGATGGGGCAGAGTCGCGCGCCAAAGGCAAGCGCGACGATGCGGGAACCGCTTCAGGCCGCGCGCAGGCGCCGGACGAAGGCGCCAGCCTCCGCCTGCAGCGCATTGATCCGGCGGTCGAGCTCGCCGGCGCTGTGCGCGCCCATATCGGCCTGCCCGACGGTCTGCAGATTGGCCGCGGCGATCTCGGACATCGCAATGGCGGCTGTCGCAGTCACGTCGGAGATCCGCCCGACCGTCTCGCCGAGCGAGCCGAGAAGCTCGACATGCGATCCCACCATCGTCGCGATCTCGGTGCCGGTCTGTTCGACCGCCGCGACGCTCGCTCCAATGGTCGAGACGGCTTGCGCCGCGTGGGACAGCGCTTCGTCGGCTTGCGCGATGCGATGGACAATCCGCGCGGCAGCCTCCGACGCCTGGTTCGCCAGCGTCTTCACCTCGGCGGCGACGACGGCGAAGCCGCGGCCATGCGACCCCGCCCGCGCGGCCTCGATCGTGGCGTTGAGGGCGAGCAGATTGGTCTGACGCGCGACCGCCTCGATAATGCCGACGACATCGCGGATCTGCGCCGCGTTCTCCGTCAGCCGCGAGACCAGCGCATGCGTTCCGACGGCTTCACGGGTCGCGGCCGTCGCCATCTCCGAGACGCGCCTGACCTCGGCATTGATCTGCCCGATGACGTGCTCCATCCGCAGCGCAGCCTCGGTGGAACGAATCGCCTCGACGCCGGCTCCATCGACCGAGGCGGCAGCCGTCTCCGTGCTCTTCGAGACCTGATGGACGCGCACAGCCGAGTCCTGCAGCGCCATGCGCAGCACTTCGCTCTCCCGCCCGATCTCGCCGAGCAGCATGCCGAGCCGCATCTCGAAATCATCGGCGATCCGGGCAAGCTCCGCGCTGCGCATCTGCGCATGGCGTCGGGCGTCGCCGGCTTCCGCCTCTTGCGTGACCAGCGTTGCCCGCACCTCGCTGAACTGGCGCACCACGCGGGCGAGCTGGCCGATCTCGTCGGCCCTCTCGCGATAAGGCACCTCGATGACGCGGTCCGACGCCGCGGCCTCACCGATCGCGGCCATCAGCCGCCGCAGAGGGCGCGTCAGATGGCTGCGCAGCAGCAGGAGCGTGGCAAGCCCACCGCCGAGCGGCAGCAGGCAGGCAAACAGAATGGTCCAGAGGCGGACATCGCCAGCGCGCTCCCCAGCCTGGGCCGTCGCCGCGCTCGCCCGGCGCGCAAGCTGGTCGCGCAACGTCGATGTCGTCGTGATGATCTGGTCGACATTAACGCGTGCGTCCTCCGCCCCCGCTTCCAGGAGCGCCGCCTTCGCCGAAACCCGGTGGCCGATGTCGACGATGCCGCGCTGGAAGGCGATGAAGGTGCGGATCCGCGCATCCAGCGTCGGATTGGCTTCGCGCAAGGTGGCGGGCAAGGCGGACATCAGATGCGCGCGGGCCGCATCGACCAGTTCGATGGCGCCGTCGAGCCGCTCGAGCATGGCTTGGACCTGCTGCGTCGACATCTCGGGATCGACGCTGCTCAGCAGCGCCGTGGCAGCGACGCGGCTGGAGAGCAGGGAAGCGCTGCTGGCAAGGCCGATATCGGTGAAGGCCGCAGCATCGATACGCCGGGCCTCGTCGAAACCGCGCAAGGCGCTGACCAGGCCGAGCGCCCCGGCAAGGCTCAGCAACGCGAAGAACGCCATGATCTTCGCCGTCAATCCCAATCGCCTCATGGCCGTCACCACCTCGTAGCCAGGCTCCTTTCGCAGATGCGAACGAACGCAAGGTTAATGCGGATCGGCATACCGGAACAAAATCAATATTTTAGCCGATTACATAAAGCCGCCGGCCGCTCCGCTCCGAGCCGGTCCTCCCGCCATTGCTCGCAGCGAAGAGGCAGCCTAGCTTCGCCGCATGAGACCTCGCGCCACCCGGATTCTCCTGCTCTGTCTTGGCCTTGTGCTGACAGCCTATGCAGCCTTCGTCCTGTCGCCCTGGCCCTCGGCCCTGCTGACACGGCTTGCCTTCGGTTACGGCGCCTCGAAGACCGATGCCTCCCTCGCCAAACATGTTCCGACCGATATTCGCGAGTTGCTCGACATCCGCTATGGCGCAGCGGAGGAGGCGCGCCTCGACGTCTATCTTCCCCAAGGCGAGGCCAAACCGGGGCGGCCGACCATCGTCTGGATCCATGGCGGCGCCTTCGTCGCCGGCGACCGCAAGGATGTCGCGCCCTATCTCAAGGTTCTGGCCGGGCGCGGATTTTCTGCCGTCGCGTAGGCTATACCCGCGCACCGACCGCCCGCTATCCCGAGCCTGTTCGACAGGTGAACGAGGCGCTCGGCTTCCTGCAGCGCGAAGGCCAGAGCCTCGGCATCGATCCCACCCGGATCGTGCTCTCAGGCGACTCGGCCGGCGCCCATATCGCCGCCCAACTCGCCGCCGCGCTGACCGGCGGGGACTATGCCGAATTGCTCGGCCTGAAACCGGCCGTCGACCCGGCAGCGTTGCGGGGCACCATCCTGTTCTGCGGCGCCTTCGACCCGACCGCATTCGAGCTGACCGGCCCCTTCGGCGGCTTCATCCGTTCCGTGCTCCTGGCCTATTTCGGCACGTCGAACCCATTCGACAGCGAACGCATCACCGAGGCGGCGGTGCCCCGCTATGTGACGGAAGCCTTTCCGCGCAGCTTCATCTCGGTCGGCAATGGCGACCCGCTGGCGCCGCAATCGGTGGTGATGGCGCAGGCGCTACGCGACCGTGGCGTCAAGGTCGAGACGCTGTTCTTCCCGCCGGAGACCGAGCCGAAGTTGCCGCACGAGTATCAGTTCGATCTCGACCGCCCTGAAGGAAGGCAGGCTCTGGACCGGCTGACGGCTTTCCTGAACGACCTGAAGAATTGAACTCCCGGATACGACAATCATGCACGTCACAGTGAACGGGGTTCGCCTCTACGTCGATATCGAAGGAGCCGGGCTGGTCCCCGACGGGCCGCGGATGCGCGAGAAGCCGACACTCGTCCTGCTCCATGGCGGGCCGGGGTTCGACCACAGCATGTACAAGCCTGCCTTCTCGGCTTTGAGCGATATCGCCCAGATCGTCTATTACGATCACCGCGGCTGCGGGCGTAGCGAGAACGGTCCGACAGACAGCTGGACGCTCGACCAATGGGGTGACGATGTCAGGGCCCTTTGCGACACGCTCGGGATCGAGAAGCCCATCGTGCTGGGAACGTCCTTCGGCGGCTTCGTCGCGCAAGCCTATGCGAAGCGCCATCCCGGCCATGCCGCGAAGCTGATCCTGGTCAGCACGGCCGCAAAGTTCGATTTTCAGCAGGTCTATGAGGCCTTCGAACGCATCGGAGGCGCCGAAGCGGAAAACGCGGCACGGGGCTATTGGTCGGCCCCCTCCGATGCGACCCGGGCGGTCTACGGGAAGGTCTGCGTCCCGCTCTACGCGCCTCGCAACCAGACGGATGACGGGTCATGGATCGCCCGCGCCATCACGCGCAACGAAACCGGCCTCCACTTCAACGGCCCCCGCAACGAGCACGGCCGTTTCGATTTCAGGGATGCACTTGCGCGCATTTCCTGTCCGGTCCTCGTCATGGCCGGAGACAAGGACCCGATTGCACCGATCGCGTTCAGCGAGCAGATCGCGGCAAGCCTCCCACCTGAACAAGTCCAGTTTCAGCGCTTCGCCGATTGCGGACACGGTATCGTCGCCGATGATCGGGATGGCGCCTTGCAGGCGATCCGTAGCTTCATCCTCGCATAGAGCGAAGCCCGCCCCGCCTAAAGCATCAGCCTGAGCAGCGGCCGCCCCGGCTTCTGGCGGGCGACCTCGACGAAGCCAGCGCGCAGGAGCATGGTTTCCGGCCCGACATAGAGCCCTTCCGCGCTGCGCTTGTCCTGATTCGCCATTGCAGCGGCTTCGATCAATCGCGCGCCGCTCGTCCGCGCGAAATCGATCGCTCCATTGAGCAGAGACCCGGTGACGCCCTTGCCGCGAAAGCCTTTGCGCACGAAGAAGCAGGAAGCCGCCCAGTTCCGCTCGTCGTCCGCCGGCGCATCCGGCAGCGGCGTCGAGGCGCGCCGCGGATTGTTCCATTCGGGGATGTGGGCGCGGGGACCTACCTGCAGCCAGCCGACAGCCTTGCCCTCGGCATAGGCGAGCACGCCGGGCGGCGGCCCCTTCTTCACGCGGTCCTCGAACAATTGCCGCGCGCCCTCGCCTAGCAGGGCCATGCGCAGCCGCTGTGGCATGCGGAAATGGTTGCACCAGCAGCCATAGCAGGGCCCCTGCGGACCGAAGAGATCCTCCAGGTCGTTCCAGCGTTCCGGCGTGAGGGGAACCACGGCAAAGCCGGTCCGATCCATAGAAAACTCCCATTTCGCAACCCGGCGAAGCGGCTGGACACCCGTCCGACATCGGCAGATCACTAGGCGCCACAGCCGGAGGCCCGTGCCATGTCGCTCGAAGTCTATGCCGCCTATCTCCTCGCCTGCATCGTCATCATCATCGTTCCCGGGCCCACGGTCTCGCTGATCGTCGCCAACAGCCTGAAGCACGGTACCCGCGCCGGCCTCCTCAATGTGGCAGGGACGCAGGCTGGCCTCGGGGTCATGGTCGTCATCGCCGGCATCGGGCTGAGTTCGGTCATCGCCGCGCTCGGCCACTGGTTCGAGTGGCTACGGCTGGCCGGCGCCGCCTATCTGATCTGGCTGGGCTGGAAGATGTTCCGCTCGGCCGGCACTGATCTCGATCGCGGCGCCCCGGCCAAGCCGCCGCGCGGCGGCTTCTTCCTGCAGGGCGCGCTCGTAGCTCTCAGCAATCCAAAAACATTGCTGTTCTTCGGCGCCTTCTTCCCGCAATTCCTCGATCCGTCGCGCGACCACGCCACCCAGATTGCGATCATGGGCGCGACGGCGCTGGCCTTCGCCGCGCTCAGCGACGGCACCTATGCGCTGCTATCCGGACGCGCCGGCCATCTGCTCTCGCAGCGGCGCGTCCGGCTTCTGTCCAAGCTCAGCGGCGGCTTTCTGATTGGCGGCGGTCTCTGGCTCGCCTCGACGCGGGCGAACTGAGCCGACGATGCCTCGGCCTCACCAGGCGATCTTCTCGCCTGTGTGGTCGCGGAAGCTGTTGGTCTCGGCCATGCCGGAGGCATCGATGGTTCGGATCAACCCGCGGGCACTCTCGGCCGGCGTGATGTCGGCGCCGCTGCCGCCCATATCGGTCTGAACCCAGCCGGGATGGAACAGCATCACGCTGACATTGCGCTCGCGCACGCTGTTGCCGAACACCACCATCGCCATGTTCACCGCCGACTTCGACGAGCGGTAGATCAGCGCGTTGCCGGGATTGGCGCCGATCGAGCCCATGCGGCTTGAAATCGTCGCGATCTTGCGACCCTGGCCCGCCTCGATGTTCGGCAGGAAGGCCTGCGCGACCCTGACGGGCGCATAGACATTGACTTCGAAGACCTCGCGCCAGGCGTCGAAATCGACGTCGAGCCCGGCCTGCCGGTCGCGCGGGCCGTAGAGGCCGGCATTGTTGAGCAGAACATCGATGGCGCGGCCGGCCAGCGCCTCCTTGGCGGCGGCTACGCTCGCGTCGGAGGTGACGTCGAGCTCGACCAGCGTCAGCGCGCCGGGATGCGCCGCCGCGAGTTCGCCGAGCGCTCCGCCCCAGGGACTGCGCGCGGCGGCGATGACATGGTCGCCACGGCGCAGCAATTCGATCGTGAGCGCAAGCCCGATGCCGCGATTGGCACCGGTGATCATCCAGGTCTGGGGCATGAGCATTCTCCGTGACGAAAACTGGAGGTAGGGCTTGGCGGCGCCTATTTCCAGACGGATAGTCCCACCGCCGAACGTTGGAAAAGGCCGTCGACATGACCGAGCAGCAGATCCGCTTCAACGACGGCGCCGCCTATGAAGAAATGATGGGGAAGTGGAGCCGCCTCGCAGGAGATGTCTTCCTTGACTGGCTCGCCGCTCCCGCAGGCCTCAGTTGGGCCGATATCGGCTGCGGCAACGGCGCCTCGACGCAATTGATCTTCGATCGCTGCGCGCCGGCGGCCCTCAGCGGCATTGATCCATCGCAGGGGCAACTGGACTATGCCCGCAAACGCGCCGTCGCAAGCCTCGCGGAATTCACGCTGGGCGATGCCATGGAACTGCCCTATCCGGACCGGAGCTTCGACGCCGCAATCATGGCGCTGGTGATCTTCTTCGTGCCCGACCCCGCCAAGGGCGTGGCCGAGATGGTGCGCGTCACGCGGCCCGGCGGCCTCGTCGCCGCCTATGCCTGGGACATGCCGGGCGGCGGCTTTCCGCTCGACCCCGTCCTGATCGAACTCAAAGCGCTCGGAATGACGCCGCCACGCCCGCCGAGCGCGGACGTCTCGCGGATCGAGAGCATGGCCGAGCTCTGGACGCAGGCCGGGCTGCGCGATGTCGAGACGCGCGAGATCAGCGTACGCCGCCATTTCGCCGATTTTGATGCGTTCTGGCGCGCAAGCACGCTCGGCGCGACCATCGCCCCCGCCATCGCCGCCTTGCCCTCGCAGGCTGTGGCACAGCTCAAGGACAGGGTCCGCACGCGTATCACCATCGGGGACGATGGCCGCGCCTCCTATGTCGCGCGGGCCAACGCCGTGAAGGGGCGCGTGCCCATGCCGAGCTGAGGCACGGGACGTCTCAAGCTGCCGCGGCTTCAGCCCTTCGCCTTGCCATAGCCGCCCGCCGTCGGGGTGATCACCGTCACCGCCTCGCCGGCCTGGAGCAGGGTCTGGTCTGAAGGCTTCAGCTCCTCGACCACGCCCGAGAGCCTGCGCACCACGGTCTTGCCGAGTTGACCGGGTTCGCCCCCCTTCACCCCGAAGGGCCGGACCTTGCGGTGCGAAGCGAGGATGGCGCAGTCCATCGTCTTGAGGAAGCGGATGGTGCGGCTGGTGCCGTCGCCCGCCGACCATTCGCCCTTGCCGCCGGAGCCGAGGCGGATGTGGAAATCCTCCAACACGACCGGGAAGCGCGTCTCCAGGATTTCCGGATCGGTCAGGCGCGAATTGGTCATGTGGACATGCACGCCCGAGGTGCCGTTGAAGCCGGGACCGGCCGGCGAGCCCGAGCAGATCGTCTCGTAATACTGATATTGGTCGTTGCCGAAGGTGAGGTTGTTCATCGTGCCCTGCGAGGCCGACATCGCCTCCAGCGCGCCGAACAGCGTGTTCGTCACCGCTTGCGACACCTCGACATTGCCTGCGACCACCGCCGCCGGATAACGCGGCGCCAACATCGACCCCTCCGGCACGACGATCCTGATCGGCCTCAAGCAGCCGGCATTCATCGGGATGGCATCGTCGACCATGACGCGGAAGACATAGAGCACGGCGGCGCGCGTCACCGGCGCCGGCGCGTTGAAATTGTCCGGCCGCTGCTCGGAGGTGCCGGTGAAATCGACCGTCGCCTCGCGCTTCTCGCGGTCGATGGTGATCTTCACCTTGATCGCGCAGCCCTGGTCCATCGGATAGGTGAACTCGGCATCATGCAGCTTGGTCAGAAGCCGCGCGACGCTCTCGGCCGCGTTGTCCTGGACATGGCCCATATAGGCCTGCACGACATCCAGCCCGAAGGAGCCAATCATCTTCTGCAGCTCCGCCAGGCCCTTCTCATTGGCGGCGATCTGCGCCTTCAGATCGTTGACGTTCTGCACGACGTTGCGGACCGGATAGCGCGCACCGGTGAGCAGCTTGACCAGCTCCTCCTCGCAGAAGCGGCCCTGGTCGACGATCTTGAAGTTGTCGATATAGACGCCTTCCTCCTCGATGTTGGTCGCCAGCGGCGACATCGAGCCCGGGGCCGTGCCGCCGACATCGGCATGGTGGCCGCGGCTCGCCACCCAGAACAGGATCTCCTTATCCTCGGCATCGAAGACCGGGGTGCAGACGGTGATGTCGGGCAGGTGCGTGCCGCCATTGTAGGGCGCGTTGAGGCAATAGACGTCGCCCGGCCGGATGACCGGGTTGTTCGCGATCACCGTCTCGACCGAGCGGTCCATCGAGCCGAGATGCACCGGCATGTGCGGCGCGTTGGCGACGAGCGCGCCGGTCTGGTCGAAGACCGCGCAGGAGAAGTCGAGCCGCTCCTTGATGTTCACCGAATAGGCGGTGTTCTGCAGCGTCACGCCCATCTGCTCGGCGATCGACATGAACAGGTTGTTGAAGATCTCGAGCATCACCGGGTCGGCCTTGGTGCCGATCGCCGCCTGCTGGATCAGCGCCTTGGTGCGGACGAGGACGAGATGGTCCTTGGCCGTCAGCTTCGCCGTCCAGCCGTCCTCGACGACGACGGTCTGGTTCGGCTCGATAATGATGGCGGGACCGGCGACGCTCTGGCCGGGCTTCATCGCCTCGCGGCGAACGATCGCCGCATCGTGCCATGCGCCCTTGGCGAAGAAGCGCGTGCGCTCGGCCACGGCCGGCTCGCCGGCCTGCTCGCCGGCCGCTGCTTCCTCGAACTTCGCGCCGCCGCCGACGGCCTCGACCTCGACAGCCTCGACGACCAGCGCCTTGGTCTCGTCCATGAAGCCGAAGCGCGCCTTATGCGCCGCCTGGAAGGCTTCCTGCATCGACGCACGCTGGCCGGCCGGGACCGCGATGGCGGTGTCGGTGCCGGCATAGCGGATATGGGCGCGGACATGGATGACGATGTCGCCTTCCGCCACGCCCTGCCCCGCGACTTCCGAGCGTGTCTCGGCCGCGAGCTTCTCGGCCACGGCGTCGATCGCGGCCTTCGCCCCTCCGTCGACCGGAACATCGAGCGCGGCGGTGCGCGTCGAGCGGATTTCGGCCAGCCCCATGCCATAGGCCGAAAGCAGCCCGGAGAACGGGTGCAGCAGCACGGTTTTGATGCCCAACGCATCCGCGACGAGGCAGGCATGCTGGCCGCCGGCACCGCCGAAGGAATTCAGCGCATAGCGGGTGATGTCGTAGCCGCGCTGCACTGAGATCTTCTTGATCGCCTCGGCCATATTGGCGACGGCGATCTGGATGAAGCCGTCAGCGACCTCCTCGGCCGAGCGGCCATCGCCAACCTCCTCTGCCAGCGCGGCGAACTTCGCCCGCACCACCTCGACATCGAGTGGCTGATCCTGCTGCGGGCCGAAGATCGTCGGGAAGTAGGAGGGGATCAGCTTGCCGACCATGACGTTCGCGTCGGTCACCGCGAGCGGCCCGCCGCGGCGATAGGCGGCTGGCCCCGGATTGGCCCCGGCCGAATCCGGCCCGACACGGAAGCGTGCCCCATCAAAGTGCAGGATCGAGCCGCCGCCGGCCGCCACCGTATGGATCAGCATCATCGGCGCACGCATGCGCACGCCGGCGACCTCCGTCTCGAAGGCGCGCTCGTATTCGCCATCGTAATGGGCAACGTCGGTCGAGGTGCCGCCCATGTCGAAGCCGATGACCTTGTCGAAGCCGGCCGAGCGGCCGGTCTCGGCGAGGCCCACGACGCCGCCCGCCGGACCGGACAGGATCGCATCCTTGCCCTGGAACAGCTCGGCGGCGGTGAGACCGCCCGAGGACATCATGAACATCAATCGCGCGCCGGTGCGGGCGACGTCGAGTTCCTCCGAGACCTGCTGCACGTAGCGGCCGAGGATTGGCGAGAGATAAGCGTCGACCACGGCGGTATCGCCACGCCCGACCAGCTTGATCAGCGGCGAGACTTCGTGGCTGACCGAAACCTGCGGAAAGCCGATCTCACGAGCAATGCGCGCCGCCGCCTGCTCATGCGCCGTATAGCGATAGCCATGCATGAAGACGATGGCGACGGCGCGGAAGCCGGCATTGTACTGCGCCTGCAGCGCCGTGCGGACCGCGGCCTCGTCGATCGCCTGCTCGACCGTGCCGTCGGCGAGCACGCGCTCCTCGACCTCCAGCACGTCGTCATAGAGCTGCTCGGGCTTGACGATCTCCTTGGCGAAGATGTCGGGCCGCGCCTGGTAGCCGATGCGCAGTGCGTCGCGGAACCCCTTGGTGGTGACGAGCAGCGTCCGATCGCCCTTGCGCTCGAGCAGCGCGTTGGTGGCGACGGTCGTGCCCATGCGCACCTCGCCGACGGCCCCGACCGGGATCGGCTCGCCTTTCTTCAGCCCGAGCAGGTCGCGGATGCCCTGCACGGCCGCATCGCGATAGGCGCCGGGGTTCTCCGAAAGCAGCTTCCTGGCATGGAGATTGCCAGCAGGATCGCGCCCGATCACGTCGGTGAAGGTGCCGCCGCGATCGATCCAGAAGTCCCAGTAAGCCGCCGACATAAGACGATCTCCCCTCCGCCAGGCCAGCAATGGATTACGCTGACGTTTTATCGATAAATCGTCGATGAGTTATTGACAAGGCGATTCCGACGGCTACGATCTCGATTGTGACTGGAACATGGCTGAGGGGCCAGGCCGGCACGAAAGCGGAGGATGTGACGATGCGAGCAACCCTGGCAACCGGGCGCGCACGCGCCATCGACCGGCGGGAGCGGCGCACGCCATGATCCGCCGCACGCTCGATGCGCTCTATCTTGCCGCCGGCTACCTCGCAGGGTTCTTTCTCGTCGGCATCTTCGTGCTGATGATGCTGCTGTCGGTCGGCCGCGAGATCAATCTCAACGTCCCCTCCGGCGACGACTTCACCGCCTGGTCCTTGGTCGCGATGGCCTTCCTTGGCCTTGCCCACACCTTCAGGAAGGGCGAGATGATCCGCGTCGGGCTGCTGCTCGAGCGCCTGCATGGCCGCGCGCGACGGATCGCGGAACTGGTCTCCCTGACGATCGCCGGGGCCTTCATCAGCTATTTCACCTGGCAGGCCGGAAAGCTCGCCTATGATTCCTGGCAGTTCTTCGACATGTCCACCGGCGTCGTTTCGGTGCCGCTCTGGATTCCGCAGAGCGGCATGGTCATCGGACTGGCGATCCTGCTGGTCGCGATCGCCGAGGAATGGATCACCGTGGCGCGCGGCGGCAAGCCGACCTACGAGCCCGAGCCGCCGCAGACGACGGAAGAGCTGATCGAGCGCGTCGCGCAAGGCGGGGGCGTCTGAGCCATGACCCTTCCAGTCCTCGCCATCGTCCTGCTCGGTTTCCTCGTCGTCATCCTCGCCAGCGGTGTCTGGATCGCCGTCGGCCTCGGCCTCGTCGGCCTGCTCGCCATGGTCCTCGTCACCGATGTCCCGATCGGACAGGTGCTGGCCACGACCGTCTGGAGCGCCTCGGCCTCCTGGACGCTGGCCGCGCTGCCGCTCTTCATCTGGATGGGCGAAATCCTGTTCCGGACGCGGCTGTCGGCGCAGATGTTCCAGGGCCTCGCCCCGTGGCTGCAATGGCTGCCGGGTCGGCTCGTGCATACCAATATCGTCGGTTGCGGCATATTCGCCGCCGTCTCCGGTTCCTCGGCGGCGACCTGCGCGACGATCGGCAAGATCGCCCTGCCGGAGCTCAAGAAGCGCGGCTATGACGAAGGCATCAGCATCGGCACGCTCGCCGGCTCCGGCACCCTCGGACTGCTGATCCCGCCGTCGATCCCGATGGTCGTCTACGCGGTCACGGCAAATGTCTCCGTGCTGCAGGTCTTCCTCGGCGGCTTCCTGCCCGGCCTGCTCGTGATGGCGCTCTATATGGGCTACGTCATCATCTGGTCCTGGCTGAACCCGAAGAAGGTGCCGCCGCGCGATCCGCCGATGGCGTTCATGGCCAAGGTCCACCAGTCCGCCAAGCTCGCGCCCTGTCTGCTGCTCATCGCGGCCGTCTTCCTCTCACTCGTGCTCGGCTTCGCCACCGCGACCGAGTGCGCCGCCTGGGGTGTGACCGGCGCGCTGTTCCTGGCTTGGTGGAGCGGCACGCTGACCTGGGGAACCTTCGTCGAAAGCGTGATGAGCGCGACGCGCCTGACCTGCATGATCATGCTGATCCTGGCCGGCGCGGCCTTCTGCACGGCGGCGATGGCCTATACCGGCATCCCGGCGGCGCTGGCGGACTGGGTCAAGGGCCAGTCGCTCTCCCCGCATATGCTCGTGCTGGCGCTGACCTGCATGTACATCATCCTGGGTTGCCTGATCGACGGCATCTCGATGATCGTGCTGACGGCGGTGATCGTGCTGCCGATGGTGAAGGAGGCCGGCTTCGATCTCGTCTGGTTCGGCGTCTACCTCGTCATCCATGTCGAGATGGCGCAGATCACCCCGCCGGTCGGCTTCAACCTGTTCGTGCTGCAGAACATGAGCGGCAAGGACACGATGACGATTGCGAAGGCGGCCTTTCCGTTCTTCCTTCTGCTGAACGTCGCCGTCATCATCATCACCACCTTCCCCGACATCGTGCTCTATTTGCCGAACCTGGCCTTCCCGGATCGGTGACCGTCGCAATCACAATCAACCAGAGAGAGGGAATGTCAGCATGATCAACCGCAGAACCTTGACGGCAGCCGCCTTCGCCCTCGGCGTCAGCGCGCTCGCCATGGCCGCCCCGGCCTCGGCGCAGACGAAGTGGAATCTCCCCAACGCCTATCCGACCGACAATCCGCATACGGAAAACCTCGCCCTCTTCGCCAAGGACGTCGAGGCTGCGACATCAGGCAAGCTCCAGATCACGGTCCATGCCAACGCGGTTCTGTTCAAGGCGCCCGAAATCAAGCGCGCCGTCGCCAGCGGCCAGGCCCAGATGGGCGAGGTCCTGATGTCGCTCCATGAGAACGAGGACCCGATCTACGGCATCGACGTGGTGCCCTTCCTGGCGACCAGCTTCGCCGATGCGAAGAAGCTCTATCTCGCCTCGAAGCCGGCCGTCGAGAAGAAGCTCGACGCGCAGGGCATCAAGCTGCTCTTCATGGTTCCCTGGGCGCCGCAGGGCGTCTACGCCAAGAAGGACATCAACACGGTGGAGGACATGAAGGGGCTGAAATGGCGCTCCTACAATGTCGGCACAGCCCGCCTCGGCGAATTGCTCGGCATGCAGTCCGTCACCATCCAGGCGGCGGAACTGCCGCAGGCGCTCGCCACGGGCGTCGTCAACTCCTTCATGTCGTCGGGCGGCACCGGCTACGATTCCAAGGTCTGGGAGTCGCTCGACCGTTTCTATGACGTCCAGGCCTGGATCCCGAAGGATGCGACCTTCGTCAACAAGGCGGCRTTCAACGCCCTCGACAAGCCGACGCAGGACGCCATCCTCAAGGCCGCCGCCGCCGCCGAGGAACGCGGCTGGAAGATGTGGCAGGATAAGGCCGGCTGGTACATCGACCAGCTCAAGGCCAAGGGCATGAAGGTGCAGGCACCGTCGCCGGAACTGGCGGCCGGTTTCAAGAAGGCGGGCGAGACGCTGACCGCCGACTGGTTGAAGAAGGCCGGCAGCGACGGCCAGGCGATCGTCGACTCCTATAAGAAGATGTGAGGCGGGCGCTTCGCCCCCGCGCCAAATCGCGATCACGGTCATCCCGGGCGACCGGAGGAAACCCGGGATCCATGCCGGAGTGATTCAGGCATGGATCCCGGATCGGCGCCGCTCACGCGGCTTGTCCGGGACGACGCAGCGTTTCTATTCAGGACGATCGAGCGCCATGACCTCTTCGCCCCCCGACGACCTCGGCCCGATCGTCTCCTCCGGCCACCTCGCATCGGGAGCATTACCGGCGCTCTCGGAATTCGAGTTCGCCATGAACATGACGGTGCATGCCTTCCAGCGCTGGATGATCCGTTGCATGGCGGCGGCCGGTATCGCTGACCTGTCGCCGCTCGACGTGCTCGTGCTGCACAACGTCAACCACCGCGGCAAACCGAAGCGGCTCGCCGATGTCTGCCTCGTGCTCAATATCGAGGACACCCATCTGGTGAACTATTCGATGAAGAAGCTCGAACGGCTGAAGCTGCTCAAGGGCGGTCGCAAGGGCAAGGAGAAGACCGTCGAGGTTACTCCGGCCGGCGAGGAGGCCTGCCGGCGCTACGCTCAGATCCGCGAGCAGCTCCTGGTCAAATCCGTCCGTGCGACCGGCACGGATCCCGCCCGACTCTCGGAGATCGCCGCCGCGATGCGTTCCCTGTCGGGCCAGTACGACCAGGCTGCGCGGGCGGCGGCGAGCTTGTAGTCAATCCGCCCCGCCAGGTTCCGGCAAGCCGGCATAGCGTGCGGCATATTCGGCTTCGAGCTTCGCATGCCTTGACCAGAACCCGCGGCGCGCGCTGCCGCTGAGCAGATCCTCCAACAGGCCCAGATGCATGTGCCAGCCGCCGGAAACGCTGGTCATCTCCGCCTTGCTGGGGAGCTTGCGGTGCGTCACCACCAGCAGGACCTTGTCGCCCTTGGGAGTCAGCGCGAACTCGACCTCGGACTCCGGCTCGCCGCCGCCACCCCAGGTGAAGGCGATGATCCGCGGCGCCTCGCAGCGCGTGATCGTGCCGGTCGCGCGCACGCCGTTCTCATGCACGCCGCGGTAGGCCTCCGGCGGTGCCTCATCGGTGATTTCGGAGTGCCTGAACAGCAGTTCGGCCTGCCCGCCGGCCCGCAGCTCGAACACCCCTGTCGCCAGCCATTTCCCGCGCTTCTCAGATTCCGCGATATAGGACCAAACGCGCTCGATCGGTCCCGGCAGCAAGCGCTCGAAGCGCACCGCCCCGCTTTCCAGCACGACACCATATTCGCTCATCGCGTTTCTCCCTCGCCCGCCTCGGGCTTTGCGAGTTCCTGCTCCAGCAGATCGAGATGGCGCCCCCAGAAGCGCCGCACCCGGCGCAGCCAGGCGTCGAAGGCATCGAGCCCGGCCGGGTCGAGCCGATAGATCCTCTGCTGGCCACGGACCTCGACCGTCACCAGCCCCGCCTCGCGCAACACCTTGAGATGCTGCGAGATCGCCGGGGGGCTCGCACTGAAGTGCGCCCCGATATCCCCAGCGGGAAGCGCTCGCTCCGCCAGCATCTCGACGATGCTGCGACGGGTCGGGTCGGCAAGGGCGGCGAAGCGGTCCATGCCGGAATGATTCCGCTCTCGCTTAATTAAGTCAATACTTAAATTATGAAGCAGCACCCGCGATGCTGCGGCGCAGGATTGCCAGAACTCCCGGACTCGGCCAGTTGTGGCCCGCTTCAGAGAACCAACGCCCCGCCATGACCGCCCGCAACGCCTCCCTCACCGGCATCGCCATGATGCTCCTCGGCATCCTGCTGTTTTCGCTCAACGACGTGATGGGCAAATGGCTGGTCGCCACCTACACGGTGGGGCAGGTCCTGGTGATGCGCAGCCTGGCCGCGCTCGTCGTCATCATGCCCTTCGTCTTCAAGCAGGGTGTACACCGAACCTTGAAGCCGGAGCGTCCCCGCCTGCAGGCGCTGCGCGTCCTCTTCGGCTCCGGCGAGGTCGCGCTGTTCTATCTCGCCGTCAGCTATCTGCCGCTCGCCGACACCATGACGATCTGGCTCGCCGCACCGGTCTGGGTCGTCATCCTCGCGGCTTTGCTGCTGGGCGAGCGCGTCGATGGCTGGCGCTGGCTTGCCGTGGCGCTGGGCTTCGTCGGCGTCGCTGTCGCCCTCAATCCGAGCGGCGCGAGCCTGTCCATGCCGGCGCTGATCGCCGTGGTCGGCAGCTTCTTCTTTGCTGCGATGATGATCGCCGGCCGGCAGCTGCGCGGCACGCCGGACGTGACGCTGGTGACCTGGCAGACGCTCGGCGCGCTGCTGATGGGCCTCGCGCTGCTGCCCTTCGGCTGGGTTACGCCGAGCCTGAAGGACGCGGCCCTGCTCGGCCTTCTCGGCATCGTCGCCATGACCGCGCATATCTGCGTCACCCGCTCGCTCAAGCTGGCGGAAGCCTCTGTCGTCGTCCCCTATCAGTATACGCTGATCGTCTGGGCACTGGTTTTCGGCTGGTTCATCTTCCACGACTGGCCGACACCGGCCATGCTGTGCGGCGCGGCTCTGATCGTGGCCGCGGGCCTCGCCCTGCTCATCCTCGAGCGCCGGGCGGCCCCCGCGCCGTCACCGATTGAAGCGACGGGAGCCGGTGCTCCCTGACGCCCGCCGACCAAGGACGGCCGGCAGACAACGGCCCCGGGAACCTCGTTCGATCTGTCCGGCGCCCCGTCAGTAGAGGCGCGTGCGATAGCCTTCTTCGAGATTGCGATCGGCCTCGTCGCCATCGACCGCCTTGGTCTGGTCCGCGATGATGCGGCCGAGCGTCGGGAAGCTATGGCGTGGCACCTGCGAAGCCGGGTCCCACAGCTTCGAGCGGATCAGCGCCTTGCCGCAGTGGAAATAGGCCTCCTCGACCTCGACGATCAGGCCGGTGACCGGCGCACGCTCAAGCATGGCCGACGGCGCCAGCAGTTCGGCATCGCGCGTAGCCCGCCCCTTGCCGTTCACGCGCAACGTCTCGGGAATGCCCGGCACCATGAAGACCAGGCCGACGCCGGGCGCGGACATGACATTGCCGAGGGAATCGACCCGGTTGTTGCCGCGCCGATCCGGAATCAGCAGCGTCTTGTCGTCGAGCACGCGCACGAAGCCGGGCCCGTCTCCGCGCGGGCTCGCATCGGCATTGCCCTGCGCATCGCAACTCGCCAGCACGAGAAACGGCGAGAGGGCGATGAAATCGCGGCAGAACCGGTCGAGCCTGCTCAGGACCTTGCCGGTCGCCAGCGGATGGACCGGGCCGATATGATTGCGCAACACATCGGCATCCGCGATGCGCGCGGCCGGATCGTCGAAGCAGTTCGTCATGGCGTCTCCCCTATCACGCACAATCTGTCCGAAGCCGGAGAAGCGCACCAGCATGGCATCCGACGAGATGCCCCGACTGTCTCGCATGACGCGGAGACTGTTACCGCAAAGACCCCAGGGCGCTCCGCAAGAGCAACGAGAAGCATCTTTTCTTGACCCTCGCCCGCGGCATCGCCATCGTGCCGTCTAGCTTTGCCCTCCTGAAGAGGCCTGATTCCATGCGCCGCGCCCTGCTGCGAACCGCCCTCGTCTCTCTCGCCTGCCTGACGGCCTTTGCCGCCGGCGCGACCGGCCGCCGCTACGTTGATCCCGCGGACCGGGCGGAGGCGCGCATCATCCCCTATTCCGGCAACGTCCCCGCCTGCGAGGATCCTGCCGTGCTCGACGAACTGACGAGCTGGTTCAACTCCCGCGAAGCGAAGTTCTGGGGCCCGCTTCGCGCGGTGAACTATGACCGCATCGCGCAGATCGGCTTTCGCCCCTGGGGCGACGACTTCATTCCGCGCCGCTTCTGCACCGGCCGCATCTTGCTCAACGACGGGAACTTCCACCGCGTCGATTATTCCGTCCGCGAGCGTCTCGGCCTCTTCGGGATGACCTGGAACGTCAACTGGTGCGTCAGCGGTCTCGACCGCAACCGGGCCTATGCGCCCGACTGCCAGATGGCGCGCCCCTGACGCGCAGAGCGCGCCATGATGAAGCGCCTCGCGCTCGCAGCCCTGTCGCTGCTTTGGTTCGGCGCCACCGCCTCCGCGCAGGGCTTCGGCTCGCGCGGCGGCACGCCGGGCGAGTTTGATTTCTACGTCCTGGCCCTGTCCTGGTCGCCCGGCTTCTGCGAACTCGATGGTGATCGCACCCGCAACCGTGAGCAGTGCGGCGAGGCCAACGGCCTTCGCTTCGTCGTCCACGGCCTCTGGCCGCAGAACGAGCGTGGCTACCCCAGCGATTGCGGGCCCGCCGGCCGTTCGCCCTCGCGGCTCGCGCTGAGCGAGGCGGATGGCTTGTTTCCGAGCGAAAGCCTTGCCCGCTACGAATGGCGCAAGCACGGCACCTGCAGCGGATCGAGCCCGGGCGATTATTTTCGCGATGTCCGCCGCGCCCGCGACAAGGTGGCTATTCCGCCGGCTCTCGCCAAGGCCGATCGCGACCAGAGCTGGACGGCGATCGATCTCGAACGCGCCTTCGTCGCGGCCAATCCCGGCCTGCGCACCGACATGATGTCCGTCGCGTGCAAGCGGGGCGTGCTGCAGGAAGTCCGAATCTGCTTGAGCAAGGATCTCCGCGAATTTCGCAGTTGCCAGCAGGTCGATCGTTCCGGTTGCCGCGCCCGCGAATTCACCGTCGTCGCACCGCGCTGAAAGCGGCTGTCGCGATGGCCTTTGCCGCTTTCAGGCGCGGGCCGCATGATCTACGAACGCAGCCATGAACTACCGCCACGGCTTCCATGCCGGAAACTTCGCCGATGTGCTCAAGCATGTCGTTCTCACGCGCGTCCTGCTGCATCTCGCCGCCAAGCCGACGCCCTATCGCATCATCGACACCCATGCCGGCAGCGGGCGCTACGACCTCGGCTCCGAGGAAGCGCTGCGGACGCATGAGTGGAAGGATGGCGTGGCGCGGCTCGACCAGTCGCCGCTCGCCCCCGCGGCCGAGGAATTGCTTGCCCCCTACCGTGCCGCGATTGCCGGCATCCGCGCTCTCTACGGAGCCGGCGCCTATCCGGGCTCGCCCTGGTTCTGCCGCAACCTCATGCGGCCCGAGGACCGGCTTATCGCAGCCGAGCTACATCCGCCGACCTATCAGAAGCTTGTCGAGGCGATCGGGCGCGACAGGCGTTGCAAGGCGCTGGCGATCGACGGCTGGACGGCACTCAGGGCCAATGTGCCGCCCAAGGAACGCCGCGGCCTCGTCCTGATCGACCCACCTTTCGAACAGAAGGACGAGTTTGCGACCCTCGCCGCCCAGTTCATCGCGGCCCACCGCAAATGGCCGACCGGCATCTACGCGCTCTGGTATCCGATCAAGGATCTCCGGGCTGTGGAGCGCATGGTGGAAGAGATCGTCGAGAGCGGAATCACCCGGATCCTGCGCCTGGAGATCGCGGTCGATCGGCCCGAAGCGGCAGGCGGCCTCGGTGCGACAGGTCTTTTGATCGTCAACCCGCCATGGCTGCTCGCCAAGGAAGCGGACATCCTGCTGCCGGCCCTGACCGAGCGGCTCGCGCAGGGGCCGCGACCGCGCTATCTCTGCGACGCGATCCGCCCCGACGGCTGATCGCCCGCTCTCCCGAAGGAATTCGCCGATGCTCGTCTTGCGCTCCTCCCCCGCCTCTCCCTTCGGCCGCAAGGTCAAGATGGCGGCCCTCGAACTCGGGCTGATGGACCGCATCGAAATCGTCGCAGCCGACACGACCGATCCGTCGGAGCCGCTGCGTCAGCAGAACCCGCTCGGCAAGATCCCGACGCTGATTCTGGACGACGGCACGACGCTGTTCGATTCGCGGGTCATCCTCGACTATCTCGACCATATCTCCGGCGGCAGGCTCATCCCGGCCGGCCAGGAGCGTTTCCTGCAGCTCCGTCTGCAAGCGCTTGCCGACGGTATCGCCGACGCAGCCCTGCTCCAGGTCTATGAAGGCCGCTTCCGCCCAGAGGAAGGGCGCAACCCGAACTGGCTGTCCCATCAGGAAGGCAAGGTTGCGCGCGGCCTCGCCGCGCTGGAGGCAGCGCCTCCCGCCTTCCCGGATCGCCCGCGTATCGGCGAGATCGCCTTGGCCTGCGCGCTCGGCTATCTGGATCTGCGCTTCGCGGGAAAATGGCGTGCCGCTCATCCGGCGCTCGTCGCCTGGCTCGACGATTTCGCGGCCCGCGTCCCAGCCTTCGAGACCACGCGCTTCAAAGGCTGAACAGCTCGACCGACATCGGCCATCCCGATGCCTTGATCAATCCGGTCCGCCGGCAGTCAAAAGCTGCCGGCGTTTCCATGGCAGAAGCTGGGCGGAGTATCCGCCGGACCGCGACAACAAAAAACCCGGTGGCCGAGGCCACCGGGTTCGTTCTGTCTCCGAGAGGAGAAGATCAGAACTTGTAGCTGAGGCGAGCGCGGACGACCGAGAAATCGGTGCCGACCTTGCCGGTGCCAGCCAGCGTGGTGATGTTCTTGTCGCCGAGGTCGACGTAGAGGTACTCGACGCCAGCGATCAGGTTGTTGGTGAAGGCGTACTCGAGACCACCACCGAGGGCCCAGCCGCCGGTGTGGGTGCGGTCGGACGAGAAGCCGATGCCCGGGATCGAGGTCTTCACGTTGCCATAGGCCCAGCCGCCGGTGATGTAGGGCATGAACCGGTCGAAGGCGACGCCGAGGCGAGCACGGACGGTGCCGAAGTACTCGGTCTTGACGCTGGCGCCGAAGAAGTTGCCACCGGTGCTGAGGTCAGCGCCCTGGATGTCAGCTTCCGCGCCGACCACGAACTGGCCGATCTGGTAGTTGTAGCCGACCTGACCACCGCCGACGAAGCCGTCGAGGTTGCCGATGTTGTTGAAGCCGTTGCTGTTCACGTTGCCCCAGCCGTAGCCGGCGTTGGCACCGATGTAGAAGCCGGTCCAGGTGAAGACGGGAACGTAAACCGGAGCAGCGACCGGGCCCTTGCGGGACGGCAGGTCGGCAGCCGAGGCAGCGCCAGCGGCGACAATGCCGAGCGCGGCGACGCTCGCAAGCAGATACTTCTTCATGATAAACTCCTTAGTCGTCGCAAGCGCCGGACAGGCCGGCAGGTGATTTCGATGAACCCTTTATAAGACAGGGCCACGGCTTTGTCTGTTGCATCGGAAGCACATCTGTCGTGCAGACCGCGGCAGAAATGCGGCACGAATGCGATGACTGCACGCAAATAGGTAAATACAGGTTAACCACGCTCATAGGAATAGGCATGCTAGATCGAATACTAATAACACGCTAGCCCCGCTCGCTGACGGGAACGGGTCCGGGCGACGAACGCAGCCCGCAGTTTAAGGTTCCACAATTTCAACGAGATCTGCCCAGGGCTTCAGGCACTAAACTTGCCGCACCGGACTGGACATGCTTAAGCCGTGGAATCTCAAGAAGTGACGGAACCGTGCCTCCTCTCTCGATTTTCCTCATCGCACTGAATGAAGTGGACCGCATCGGGCGCACCATCGAAGCCGCCCGCGCGCTCAGCGACGACATCGTGCTGGTCGACTCCGGTTCGACCGATGGGACTCAGGCCCTGGCGGAATCGCTCGGCGCCCGCGTGATCTTCAATCCCTGGCCGGGCTACGGCCAGCAGAAGCGCTTCGCGGAAGAACAGTGCCGTCACGATTGGCTCCTCAACGTCGATGCCGACGAAGTGCTGCCACCGGATCTCGTGGCCGAGATTTCCGCGCTTTTTGCCAGCGGCCCACCGCCAGCCGACGCCTACAAGATCCGCATCGCCGAGATCTTCCCTGGCGAGAAGGCGCCGCATCGCTTCGCCTATGCGCTCGCCCCCGTGCGGCTCTATCGCAAGAGCTGGGGCCGCTATTCGCTTTCGCCTGTGCACGACCGCGTCGATCTGCTGCCCGGCACCAAGGTCGGACGGCTGAAGGGTACGATCCACCACTTCTCCGTCCGGTCGCTGGGCGAGCAGATGGAAAAACTCAATGCCTACAGCGATGCCCAGGCGGATGATCTCGACGCCCGCGGCGAGACGCTCTCGGCATTCAGGCTCCTGGCCGAATTTCCCGCCAATTTCGTCAAGGCCTATATCGGCCGCCGCCATGCGCTGCGCGGCGTCTACGGCTTCATGACCGCGATGAATTATGCGTTCTATCGCTATCTGCGCGCTGCCAAGCATTGGGAGCGTCGGTTGCAGCGGCGCTCTTCCGTCAAGGGCGTGGTGACGCCCGGCGACCGGCCCTCCTCGGATGACTGAAGTCGCGCTGGTCACGGGCGGTGCGAGGCGTATCGGCCGCGCGATCGTCACGCGACTGGCGCAAGCCGGCTACGCAGTCGCGATCCACCACGGTGACAGTCGCGATGAGGCCGAAGCCCTGGCCGCCGAACTCCGCGGCGCCGGTTCCGCCTGCTGCACCCTCGCCGCCGATCTCGCCGATACGCAGGCCGTGTCTGCCTTGATTCCGGCAGCTGCGGAGGCGCTGGGGCCGGTCACGCTGCTGGTCAACAGCGCCGCGAGCTTCGTCGACGACGATGTCCGCTCGCTCGACGTTGCAGCCTGGGATCGCCAGTTCGCAGTCAATCTGCGCGCGCCCTCGCTGTTGATTGGGGCCTTGGCGACACATCTGCCGGAGCAAGCGGGCGGAGCGGTCGTCAATATCGTCGACCAGCGCGTCTGGAAGCTGACGCCGCAGTATTACTCGTACACGCTGACCAAGGCCGCCCTGCTCACCGCGACGCGAACCCTGGCGCAGGCGCTCGCCCCGCGGATTCGTGTCAACGCGGTCGGCCCCGGCCCAACCTTTCCCAACGCCTATGACGGCCCCGCGCTGATGGAACAGGAGGCGGCAGCGACCTTGCTCGGCCACAAGGTCTCCCCGGGCGAGATCGCCGAGGCCGTTCTCTACCTGGCTCGGGCGCGCTCGGTGACCGGCCAGATGATCGCGGTCGATGCCGGCCAGCATCTCGGCTGGCGCACGCCCGATATCGTCGGCTGATTCTCAGGCTTCGCTGTCGGGCCGATAGGGAGCACGTCCGCTCGCCAGTGCCGAATCGAGCAGTTCGAGCCGATCCTGCCCCCAGAACACCTCGCCATCGAGCACATAGCTCGGTGCCCCGAAGACACCGGCCTCGACGGCCTGACCCAGCGCGGCCTCGTAGCGTTGCCGGATCGGCGGGCTGTCGGCCGCGGCGAGCAAAGCCAACCCGTCGAGCCCCGCTCGGTTCGCGCAAGCCAGAAGCGCTTCAGGGCGGCCCATGTCTTCGTCGCGTGCCCAGACGCCCGCCATCACATCGCTGATGAAGGCAAAAGGATCGCCGCCACCAGCCGGAATCGCGGTCGTCATCCGGTCGGCCAAGGACGGATCGAACGGAAAATGCTTGGGCTGAAGCACGAGCGGCAGGCCGCGCCGCTCACGCCAGCGCTGAAGATCGACCAACCTGTAGTGTTGCCGCACGGGATGCCGTTTCGGCAGTGGCAGCCCGCCCGTCTCGTCGAACACCGAGCGCAAGGGCATCGGCCGGTAATCGATCGTGCAGCCATGCCGGCGCGCAATGTCGTGGAAGGTCGCGTTGCCCAGATAGGTCCAAGGCGAGTGAAGCGAGAAGTAATAGGTGATCGAGCGGGACAAGGCGGCCTCCGACTTCTTCCGGGCGCAGCATCCCCGCCCGGAGTGTCGCTCGCAAGGTTGCGCCCCTGCAGAAAACGCAGCCCGGCTCCGCGGGAAGCCGGGCTGCCGTATTCGCGGACCGCTGTCAGGCTGCCCTGTTCTTGAGCGCGCCGATGATCGCGGTCAGGACGGCGCCGCCCGCGCCGCCCGCGATCAGGTTCGTCAGGACCCCGCCAACGCTGAGATTGCCACCCTGTGCAGCCGCGCTGATCGCGGGCAGCACGAGCGGGACGAGCTGGCCGAGCACGCCGCCGCCTACCAGCCCGGAAATCGTATTGCCCAATGTCCCGAGATCGAAGCTGGGACTGGTCTTGCCGGCGGCATTCCCCCCGATCGCACCGGCGATCAGGTTCATCAGAATCTGTTCCATCTCGGCCCCCGCATGTGAATGCATCGCCCGAAGAACGTCTGTGAGCCGGGGAAGCGATGCATTCCCACCAGCCTGCAGCGACGATGACTCCGCTTGCGGGCCGCGACAAGCGCTATGACCGTTCCGTCGGCAGTTTCCCGTTCAGTCGAGCACGATCGCCGAAATCAGGCGGCCGTAATCGGGTTCGCCGCGATGGGTGGTGCGCCGATAGCTGAAGAAGTGCTTCTCGTCGCCATAGGTGCACAGGCCCATATCGACGAATCGGCCGATTCCCGCCTCCTGCGCCTTGAGCGTGATGAAAGCCGGGAGGTCGAACAGCGCATGGGCCGGCCGCTCGGACGGCGTGAAGAAGCGCGCATAGGTCCGGTTCTCAGCCTTGAAACGCTCGATGAATTCCGGCCCCACCTCATAGGCCCTTGCGCTGATGGTCGGCCCAAGCACGGCCGTGACACGCTCTCGCCGTGCGCCGAGCTTCTCCATCGCGGTCACGGTCGCGCCGACGATGCCGGTGAACGCCCCCTTCCAGCCGGCATGGGCGGCGCCCACCACCCGCGCCTCGCTGTCCGCGAAGAGGATCGGCCCGCAATCGGCCGTGCTGACGCCGAGCGCGACATGCGATGCGGTCGTCACCATCGCATCGGCCTTCGGCCGCTCCCCCGCCCAGGGCCCGGTGACGACCGCCACATCGGCGGAATGCACCTGGTAGAGGCTGACGAGATGTGCCGGCTCGACCGCGAGGTGCTGCGCCATCCGCATCCGGTTCTCGGCGATGGCGGATGGATCGTCCGAAGAGCCCAGCCCGCCGTTCAAGGAAGCATAGATCCCGGTCGAGACGCCGCCTTCGCGGGTGAAGAAGGCGTGGCGGATGCCGGGCTCTCCGGCGAGTTCGCGGGCGGTGATGAACATGGTTCGAGTCCGGTTTGAGCGAAGGCGCTGGAGGCTCGCTGAAGTCAGCCCTGATCTGGCAGTCGATGAAGGTCAAATCCGGGCAAGGGCGGCAGGTTCCGCTGCGATAGCGCGAGAACCTTGAACAAATCGCCCATGCCGGTCTCGCCGGGTTCGATCAACCGGTCGAAGGCCGCGGAGATCGCCGCGCGCTGGGCGGCATCGGCCTTGAGCGACAACGCCTGCGCCCGCTGCGGAAGTCCCAACGTCAACAGGAAATCGCGCTGGCTGGCGGGGCCGTGCAGTGCCGCCCCCGCCTTGAGCGCGACCTGCCCCATCCGCTCGAAATCGACATGGACGGTGAGGTCGGCCTCCCCCGGCTCCGCCAGCGGATCGACGAATCCATGCCGTTTCATTGCCTGCAGCGTATCGCCGAAGCCGGAGCGCGCCGAGCCATAATCGACGAAGAGCGCCGCGCCGCCCTCCGCCGCGACATGTCCGGCGACCTGTGCGACGATGTCGAGCGCGAGCGTCGGCTGCTCGAAAACCGTTCCGGCTGGAGCGGAGACGTCCAAAGCGTCCTTCATCTCCGCAGCCAGACCGAAAGCCAGATTGCCTGCAGTATCCAGCCCCACGAGCCGCTCGCGCCAGCCTTCGGGCGTCATCACGAACTGGTCGAGCGGCAGCGCGTCGAGAAATTCGTTGGCGACGATGATCGCGGGGCCGGACAGCGCCTGGGCGACCGTGTCATGCCAGACCGGTTCGCTTCCCATCAGCGTCGCCGCCTGACGCTGGCGCAGGGCCGGGCTGGTTTCGACGAGATGGACCGAGGCCGCCTCGTGGAAGCCGGGCACGACCCGCGTCGCGCGCAGCATGTCGGCCATCAACGTGCCGCGCCCCGGGCCGAGCTCGACGAGGCGCAGCCGCGCGGGCGCGCCCATCGCCTGCCAGAGATGGGCGGCCCAGAGCCCGATCAACTCGCCGAACATCTGGCTGATCTCGGGCGCCGTGGTGAAATCCCCCTCCTGTCCGAAGGGGTCGCGCGTCATGTAGTAGCCATGGCGGGGATGGCCGAGCGCCAGCGCCATATAGCGGCCGATGCCGATCGGCCCCTCCTGCCGGATCAGATCGGCGATCTCGGCCTTGAGCGCGCTCACGCACGCACCTCGCCCCGCGCGGCGTTCCGGCTGCGCAGCACGAGCCAGAGCCCGGCAAAGAACACCGGCAGCGACAGCAGCATGCCCATGGTGATGCCGCCGGAGAGCGCATTGACCGAGGTGCCGAACAGGAAGCCGAGCTGTGCGTCGGGCTCGCGGAAGAACTCGCAGACGATACGGGCGAGCGCATAGCCCATGCCGAAGATGCCGGCGACGAGTCCCGGCCGCCTGAAGCCGCCGAAGCGGACGACGAGGTTCACCAGGATGAAAAGCAGCAGGCCTTCGCCGAGCGCCTCATAGAGCTGGCTCGGATGGCGCGGCACCGGCCCGCCATTGGGGAATATCATCGCATAGGGAAAGTCCGGCGCCGGCCGGCCCCAGAGCTCGCCATTGATGAAGTTGGCGATGCGGCCGAGGAAAAGCCCGATCGGCACTACCGCCGCGGCCAGATCGAACACCGACAGCGCCGGGTAGCCGCGCCGCTTCGCGAACAGCCACAGGCCCAGTGTCGCGCCGATCAAACCGCCATGGAAGGACATACCGCCCTGCCAGATCGCGAGGATATCCTGCGGCCGCTCAAGATAGCGCGGCAGATCATAGAACAGCACGAAGCCGACCCGTCCGCCGAGGACCACGCCGAAGGCGACGAAGAGCAGCATATCGTCGAGCTCGACCGGCTGCGGCCGCGCCCGCCCGCCCCAGAGCCCGTCGGAAGCGACGAGGCGGCGCGCATACCACCAGCCGCCGAGGAGGCCGACGACATAGGCCAGCCCATACCATTTGATCGCGAGCGGCCCGATCTGAACCGCGACGGGATCGATCATCGGGAAAGGGATGGCGAAGACGGGCATGACCAATATCCGGCGGCGGGGGCACGGTGATGGCCGCGCGCCCGCTCAATGGTCAAGGAAAAAGGCTTGCCCGTGGCACGCTGCCTCAGAGCTTGACGATCATCTTGCCGAAGTTCCTGCCCTCGAGCAGGCCGATGAAGGCCTCGGGTGCGTTCTCCAGCCCCTCGACGATGTCTTCCTTGTACTTGACCGCGCCTTCCCCGATCCAGCGCGCCATCTCCTCGCGGAAAACCGGGGCCTGGGCGATGAATTCGCGTTGAATGAAGCCGCGGATCGTCAGGCTCTTGGATAGCACCTGGCGCATCAGCACCGGCAGCCGGTCCGGCCCCGGAAAATCGCCAGTCGCATTGTACTGAGCAACGAGACCGCAGACCGGGATGCGGGCGAAGGTGTTGAGCAGCGGAAAGACGGCATCCCAGACATGGCCGCCAACATTCTCGAAATAGACGTCGATTCCGTCCGGGCAGGCAGCCGCGAGCTTCCCGGCCATGTCGGGATCGCGATGGTCGATGACCGCATCGAAGCCGAATGTCTCGCGCACGAAGGCGCATTTTTCGGGTCCGCCGGCGATGCCGACCGCCCGCGCTCCTTTGATCCGCGCGATCTGCCCCACTGCCGAGCCCACGGGCCCGCTCGCCGCCGCGACGACGACGGTCTCGCCCGGCTTGGGTTGGCCGATGGTGAGTAGCCCGGCATAGGCGGTGAAGCCGGGCATGCCGAGCACGCCGAGCGCCGTCGTCACCGGCGCGCTCTTCGGATCGAGCTTGCGCAGTTGCGAACCGTTCGCCACCGCATGGGACTGCCAGCCGGAATAGGACAGCACGAGGTCGCCGCGCCTGAAGGCAGGATCGCGGCTTTCGAGCACCTCGGCAACCGTACCGCCCTCCATCACCTGCCCGATCTCGGTCGGAGCGGCATAGGACTTCGCCGCGCTCATCCGCCCGCGCATATACGGGTCGAGCGAGAGATATTGGACCTTGAGCAGCACCTGCCCTTCGGCGATCGCCGGGATGGCCGCGTGCTCCGCCCGGAAATTCTGCGGGCTGGGGCGCCCTTCCGGGCGGGAGGCGAGAACGATCCGAACACTGTCAGACTGGGACATGAGCTTCGATCCTTGATGAATGCACGGCATAGGCCGGGCTTTCCCATATTGGGCCGGCCTTGCGTCTGCGACAGCCCCGGATCTGCATTCCGAGGCGACGGCAAGCGCATCTGCGGCATGGCGAGATCATGCCCGAACCGCCTTCAGCCTCGATCGCGACGCTCCCTCAGCCGATCGAAGGCCGATGGCAGCGACCGCCCGCGCCACGCCGCGATGACGGCATCGGCATTGGCCTGCATGTCCTGCGTCCCGTCCACGTCGAGATCATAGAGGCAGTAGGAGTGGATGCGGAAATAGTCGCGCCGCGCATCGCCGACCGGCCGGTCGCCCCGCACCAGCTCGCGGCGCTCCAGTTCAGGGAGTTCGCAATGCACGCCGACGAAGAACACGTCGTGCCCGGCGAGCGTATCGGCGAGCCTGAGCAGCCAGTCCTCGCTCTCCATGATGTGCTCGACGATGAGATCGTTGCCAGCTTCGACATAAGCCAGCAGCGAGCGCTCGAAGCCGAGGAAGAAGGCCTCCCGCATCCTCCGCCAGTCGAACTCGCCGCTCTTGATCCGCGCCGTCGGCAATACGCCGGAATCACGGAGGTGGTCGATCGAAATATGCCAGAACGGGGCGTCGATCCGGCCCTGCAGCGCCCGCGCCAGCGAGGATTTGCCGCTGCTCGACGCGCCGTTGAACAGGATGATGCGGCCGGATTTGAACGGCATCATGTCTCGGTCGCCGGCATCGCATCGCTTTCGAGTGTCGCCAGCAGCTCTTTGAGGAGTTCCGCCAGAGCCGTTCGTTTGGGAGGGCTGAGGCTTTCGAGAAACTGTGCCTCGCTCGCCATATCGGCGCGAAGCGCCTCCTCGGCTCGCTGGAAGCCTTGTTCAGTCAGGACGACGAGGACGCTTCGCCCATCCTCCGACGATTTCTCGCGGCGCACCAGCCCGGCCTTTTCCAGCCGCCCCAGCCGGTGCGTCAGCCCGCCGGAGGTAATCATCAGGGAACGATAGAGCGCCGTCGGCGTGAGCCGATAAGGCGGCCCGCTGCGGCGCAGGGTACTGATAACGTCGAACTCGCCGCGATCGAGCCCAAAGCCCGCGAAGGTCTCCTCGATGCTGGGACGAACGAGATTGGACAGGCGATACGCCCGCCCCAGGATCGCCGTGGGCGTCGTGTCGAGATCCGGCAATTCGCGGGCCCATTGAGCCCTGACGCGCTCGACATGGTCCATCTTCGTCATCGCTCGCCCCACACGCGCTTCGTCCCCTCATCTGCCTTGGCCCGGCTCCCGCGCCAAGAGATATCTTGACGAGAAGATATATTCAGTCCAACTATCTTTGTGCAAAGATAACTGAAGGAGTGTGATGCCGATGATGATCGACAGCAACGCCCTGCGCAGCGGCACAAGCCGCACTGCCCGGTTCGAAGGCGGCAGCTACGGTTCGCAGGTGTCGTTTTTCCTGATCGACAACGAGCCCGGGCAGGGACCGGGCCTGCATGTTCATCCCTATTCGGAGACTTGGGTGATCCGGTCCGGCGAAGCAGAGTTCACCCTCGGGACGGAAAAATTGCGAGCTGGCGCTGGCACGATCGTGGTCGGGCCGGCCGGCGTTCCGCACAAATTCGTCAACATCGGAACGGGGCGGCTCGAGCTGGTCTGCATCCACGCCAACGAGGCGATCGTTCAGGAGTGGATCGACGACGATGCCGCGGCTTGAACGTGCCCTGGCACAGGTCGCGGCGAAACGAGATGCGGCGGCTCACCGCCTTCGTCAGGGCCGGCGCCGCTTCGACAGTGGCAATGGCCGCCACTCGACGGACAGATGATGCGAGCGAGCTCTTGAGAGCGCCATATCGTGATGGCTGCCCTGCCGGGATATCCTCCCGGCCAAGCGTGTCAGAGCGGCTTGGCCGCAGCTCGGCGCGGGCGCTTCACCGCCGCAGCGCTGCGCGGCGCCTTCGCCTTGGCCGCAGCTTCCTCGGCGTCTCTTGCAAGTCGCAGGGCTCTCAACTTCTCGGTCTTCAGGCGCGTCTGGCTGGATTGGTCCTCAAGCGCCTGCCACGCAACAAGCGTATCTCGCTTGCGTTGCTCGGTCGTCTCGAAAGCCGCCTGCGCCCGGGCCTTGATCTCGTCCAGCTTCATGTTCCGACTAGACATGGGAAACTCCTTCTCGGCAGGCGACAGCTGATCGATGCTGATCAGATGGAAGGCGGACGCGGCGCTCCGCTACGTGCCTTGCCGACGGGCAGCTTGCGCTTCGGCGCCGGCAGCAGCCCTTCGCGCTGCGCTTGCTTGCGCGCGGCCTTCTTGGCGCGGCGAACGGCCTCGCCTTTTTCTCGGGCGCGGCGCTCGGACGGCTTCTCATAGGCGCGGCGCTGCTTCATTTCGCGAAACACGCCTTCGCGCTGCAGCTTCTTCTTCAGGACACGAAGCGCCTGCTCGACATTGTTGTCCCGAACGAGAACTTGCATGACTACCCTTTCCAAAAAACACAAAGGGTCGGGCTAGCTGATCCCGACCCCTTACTCACCGTTGCCGAGAAACGTATCGTCGTGGCCTGGTATACCCGTGACCCCTCAAATCGCCGTTGCTCGCGCCTCTAGCGGCTACTCGGCGCGCAGATTATCGGCCGAGCTCTTGCCGGACCGCTTGTCCTGGACCAGCTCATACGAAATCTTCTGACCTTCACGTAGATCGCGCAGACCCGCGCGCTCTACCGCGCTGATATGGACGAACACGTCCTGTCCACCATCGTCAGGCTGAATGAAACCAAAACCCTTGGTCGCATTGAACCACTTAACTGAACCCGAAGCCATCGGCGCCTCCCGCAAGCGCGCTTATTCAAGCCGCATGGGTCACATGCAGCGGCGAATTCGATAAAAGGAAGAAATCATCAGCGTGTCGCGCTCACAAGGCGCGAATGGCCAAGTCATCAGGCCTAAATCGAGATTAACGAATAGAACGCGATCAACATGATGTCAAACCGAGATCAGATCGACGGGCGAATGAAAACGCCCCCTGCCCGCGGCGCGACGAAAGACAACGTTGAGAAACCATCGCCGATTTCGCTCGACGTTAAGCGGAGCGCGGGCCGCCGCTGTCGGAGCACAGCCATCCCCGTGCCGCTCCTGACATGACGAAGCCACTGCGACATCCTACATGAACATCATGAATCGCGAACGTCAGGACGATCTGCCCCAAGACGAGTTCGATGACGAGGAGGATGCACTCCCCGTCGAGCCGACACCCGATCTTGCGGAGGCTGCGCCCGGCGCGCTCAAGGCCGGCATCGAAATCATCCAGCAATTCGCCAGGCATCTTCCGAACAAGCCCGGCGTCTACCGGATGTTCGACCGTGCGGGCGAGGTGCTCTATGTCGGCAAGGCCAAGAGCCTGAAGAACCGCGTGACCTCCTATGCCCGCGGCATGGCGCACACCAACGCCGTGGCGCGCATGATCGCCGAGACGGCGAATATGGAGTTCGTCACCACCGGCACAGAGACCGAGGCCCTGCTGCTCGAGTCGAACCTGATCAAGCAGCTCAGGCCGCGCTACAACGTGCTGCTGCGCGACGACAAGTCGTTCCCCTACATCCTGCTGACGGGGGACCATGACGCGCCCGCGATCCTGAAGCACCGCGGCTCGCGCCAGCGCAAGGGCGATTATTTCGGCCCCTTCGCCTCGGTCTGGGCGGTGACGCGCACCATCGACGCGCTGCAGAAGGCCTTCCTGATCCGCACCTGCTCGGATTCCTTCTACGAGAACCGCACGCGCCCCTGCCTGCTCTTCCAGATCAAGCGCTGCGCCGGCCCCTGCACAGGCGAGATCTCGATCCCCGATTATCAGGCGCTGGTCGGCCAGGCCCGCGACTTCCTCTCCGGCCGCTCCTCCGCCGTGAAACAGCTGCTCTCGGCGCGGATGCAGGAGGCCGCCGAAGAACTCGAATTCGAGAAGGCCGCACGCTACCGCGACCGTCTTGCCGCGCTCTCGGCCGTGCAGGCCGGCCAGGACATCAACACGCAAGGCGTGGAAGAGGCCGATGTCTTCGCCATCGACGAACAGGCCGGGCATTTCTGCGTCGAGATCTTCTTCTTCCGCAACCACCAGAACTGGGGCAACCGCGCCCTGTTCCCACGCGCCGACCGCTCGCTGACGCCGGCCGAGGTGCTGGCCTCGGTCGTCGCCCAGTTCTACGACGACAAGCCGCCGCCGCGCCTCGTGCTGCTCTCGCACCCGGTCGAGGAGATCGAGCTGATCGGCCAGGCGCTCTCGGCCCGCGCCGGCCGCAAGGTCGAGGTCGCCCATCCCAAGCGCGGCGAACGGGCCGACCTGATGGCCCATGCCGTCAAGAACGCCCGCGAGGCGCTTTCCCGCAAGCTCGCTGACAATGCCGGCCAGAGCGCGCTGCTCGCCGCGCTCGGTGCCGCCTTCGGCATGGAGACCCCGCCGCGCCGGGTCGAGGTCTACGACAACTCGCACATCATGGGCACGAACGCGGTCGGGGGCATGATCGTCGCCGGACCGGACGGGTTTATGAAGAGCCACTACCGCACCTTCAACATCTCGACCGACACCATCGCCGGCGACGATTTCGGCATGATGCGGGAGGTGCTGACACGCCGGTTCTCAAGGCTCGCGAAGGAGGAAGGCATTTCTCTGAGCCCTCATCCTGAGGAGGCCGCGGATGCGGCCGTGCCGAAGGATGCTCCAGAGAGTGATGGAACCTCCGCGACCATCCTTCGAGACGCGCCCGATGGCGCTCCTCAGGATGAGGGCTCGCCGAAGAAGCCCCGCAAGGCGCCAAAGCCGCGCAAGGACGAGGACGGCTTCCCATCCCGTCCCGATCTCGTCATCGTCGATGGCGGCAAGGGACAGTTCTCCGCAGCGCTCAAGATCTTGAAGGAGCTCGGCGCCGCCGACATCCCGCTCGTTGCCATCGCCAAGGGGGAAGACCGCAATGCCATGCGCGAAACCTTCCACATGGCGGGTCGCGAGCCCTTCAAGCTGCAGCCGCGCGATCCCGCGCTCTATTTCATCCAGCGCCTGCGCGACGAGGCGCATCGCTTCGCCATCGGCACCCACCGCGCCAAGCGCAAGCGCGAGACCATGAAGAACCCGCTCGACGAGATTCCCGGCATCGGCCCCTCGCGCAAGCGCGCGCTGCTGCTGCATTTCGGCACGGTGAAGGCGATCCAGCGCGCCAAGCTCGACGACCTCATGCGCACGCCCGGCGTCAATGCGGCCACGGCCAAGGCCGTGCATAATTTCTTTCACGATGCGTAGAGCATCACGCGAGAATGCGCGAACCGGTCTTTCGGAGGCACAATGCCCCGGATTTCCGCAATCCAGCACGTTTTTCGCATTCGGACGGCCCCGGCCGAATGCGACATGGTCTATAACTCCCGCCACATTCACGCTGTTGCGTGTTGACGCTGCCGCAGCGGCCTTGCTTTGGTGCTCGACGTGACGATTCTTCCTGACGCCATCAGGCGGCGCGGCCCCTGGTCGCTGCCCAACCTCCTCACTTACGGGCGGATCCTGGCGATCCCGGCCTTGGTGGCGATTCTGTTCTGGCCGCGCGACGACTGGATGCGCTGGCTCGCTTTGGCGATCTACACCCTCGCGGCGATCACCGACTATTTCGACGGCTACATCGCCCGCGCCTGGAGCCAGCAATCGGCCATCGGCCGCATGCTCGATCCGATTGCCGACAAGCTCCTCGTCGCCGCCCTGCTGCTGATGCTCGTCTATACCGGCCAGATCGAGGGGTGGACGCTCTGGGCCGCGATCGTGATCCTCTGCCGCGAGATCCTCGTCTCGGGGCTGCGCGAGTTCCTGGCCGATCTCAAAGTGAGCGTCCCCGTCAGCAAGGTCGCGAAGTGGAAGACGACGGCGCAGCTCTTCGCGCTCGGCTTCCTGATCGCCGGCCCGGCGGGCGACAAGGTCCTGCCGGGGAACACCCAGATCGGGATCGTGCTGCTCTGGGCGGCTGCGGGTCTGACGATCTATACCGGCTGGGATTATTTCAACGCCGGCATCCGTCACCTCGTCGAGCAGGACGAGCGCATGCCATGAATGCCGTCGCCGCCGCCACCACCGCTGCGACCCGCCGCGTGAAGCTCGTCTATTTCGCCTGGGTACGCGAACGCGTCGGCCTGCCGGAAGAGACGCTCGATATCCCCGCCGACCTCGCCACCGTCGCCGATCTCTTGCGCTGGCTGAAGGCGCGCGGCGAGAACTATGAAGCCGCTTTCACCAACGAGGCCGTGGTGCGAGCCGCGCTGGATCAGGTTCACACCAAGCCGCAAAGCCCGCTTGGCAACGCCCGCGAGATCGCCTTCTTTCCGCCGATGACCGGCGGCTGAGGCCGCCATGACACCCCTTATCCGTATCCAGCGCGAGGATTTCGAGCTTTCGGACGAGATCGCAGCGCTCAGCCACGGCCGTGCGGACATCGGTGCCGTCGTCTCCTTCATCGGGCTTTGCCGCGATGAATCCGGCGCGCTCGCCGCGCTGGAGCTGGAGCACTATCCCGGCATGGCCGAGGCTGAGATCGGCCGTGTCGCGGCCGAGGCCGCAGCGCGCTGGCCGCTCATGGGGCTCGTCGCGATCCACCGCTACGGATTGATCCGGCCGGGCGAGCAGATCGTGCTGGTGCTCGCAGCTTCTGCACACCGCCGCGCCGCCTTCGAGGCTGCCGACTTCATGATGGACTACCTCAAGACACGCGCGCCCTTCTGGAAGCGCGAACACCGCGCGGACGGCACGCTCGGCGGCTGGGTCGAGGCCAAGACGGATGACGACGATGCGGCGAGACGCTGGGAAGAAGCGCCCTGAAATGCTGAGGGGCTTCGCTCTCGCCGGTGGGTGGATGCTGCTCCCGGCCCTGGCCGCGGCGGCAGCCCCGGAGCCGAAGACGTTTCGCGACTGGATGGCCGGCTGCGACAATCTCAAGAGCTGCACCGCCCTGTCGCTGCCCCCGGAGAGCGCCGACGCCGTCGCCTATCTGCGCCTGGAACGCCCTGCTGGGCCTGACGGTGCGGCCAACCTCGTCCTGCGCTTGCGCGGCGACTGGAAGAAGCCTCCGGCAGCGCTTCAGCTCAAGCTCGACGGCGCGCCCTTCCCCGCCGGCGGCAAGCCGCTCCCGGCAGCGGCCGATGGCGACATGGTGTCGCTATCCTTCCAGCCTGCCGAGATCGCGACGCTGATCGAAGCAGCTCGGAAGGCAACCAAGCTCGCCATATCCGCGCCCGGTGTGACAGCGACCATTTCGTTGTCCGGCTCGGTCGCAGCAATGCTCTGGATCGACGAGCAGCAGGGCCGGCTGAACACGACTTCGGCTCTCATCCGCAAGGGCAACGGCATCTCCGTTCCGGCAGCCCCGCCGCTGCCGATCGTCACGGCAAAGCCCGCGGCCGGCACGCTGTCGGAGAAGGACGGAAAAGCGCTCGCTGCGTCGCTGCGCAAGCAGATCAAACAACGGGACGCCGATCTTTGCGAGGATGACGAAATGCTGGTCGCGGCCGATGAGGCCTGGGCCCTCGACGGCGAGCGCCGCCTCGTTGGCCTGGCCTGCTCGCGCGGCGCCTACAACGTCTCCACTGGTTTCTGGATGGTGGAGCGCGGCGATGTCACAGCCGCGAAGCCTGTCGCTCTGCCGGAGGGCGAAGGCGATGCGAAGAACATGCTGACCAATGCTGATTTCGACCCGAAGACCGGCCGGCTGAGTTTCTTCGCCAAGGGCCGCGGGCTCGGCGACTGCGGCGCCACCGGCGGCTACGCCTGGACGGGCACCGCCTTCGTCCAGACCGAGTTCGGCATGATGGGCGAATGCCGCGGCATCGGCCCGGACGACTGGATCACGCTCTACCGGAGCGAAGTGAAATAGCCGCGTCATTCTCGGGCGGAGCAAGGCTTCGCCCGAGAATCTGGTGACGAAAGATCACTGGTTTCCGAGATGCCCGGGTCAAGCCCGGGCACGACGGCTGCGTGTTACGCCGCCTTCGACTGCGGGCGCACCGCGGCCGAGTAATCTTCCATGATCACCTTGCCCATGTTGCCGGTGATGAAGTTGTAGGGGCCGATCTCGGACACCAGCGTCACCTCGGCGGCGGAGCCGGTGATGAAGCACTCGTTGAAGCCTTCCAGCTCCTCCGGGCGGATGCGCCGCTCCACCACCTCGAAACCGCGCTGCTTGCACAAATCGATCACCGACTGACGGGTGATGCCGTTGAGGAAGCGGTCGGCCAGCGGGGTGTGGACCACGCCGTCCTTGATGAAGAAGATGTTGGCGCCGGTGCATTCGGCGACATTGCCTTCCCAATCCAGCATCATCGCATCGGCATAGCCGGCGCGCTCCGCCTTATGCTTCGACAGCGAGCAGATCATGTAGAGGCCCGCCGCCTTGGCATGAACAGGCGCGCAGGCCGGGTCCGGCCGGCGATAATCGGCAACGTCGAGGCGCACGCCCTTCAGCTTCTGCGCCATGTCGAACATGCTCGGCCATTCCCACACCGCGATGGCGGTATGGATCTTGTTGTTGATGCCCGACACGGCCATCATCTCCGAGCCCCGCCAGGCGACGGGACGGAGATAGGCGTCCTTGAGCCCGTTCTCCTTCAGGCAGAGATACTTGGCCTCGTCCAGCTCGGCGACCGAATAGGGGATCGTGAAATCCATGATCTCGGCCGATTTGTGGAAGCGCTGCGAATGCTCCGCGCACTTGTAGATGACGCCGTCATAGGCGCGCTCGCCCTCGAACACGCAGGAGCCGTAGTGGAGCCCGTGGGTCAGTACGTGMAYCTTGGCGTCCTTCCACGGCACGAGCTTGCCGTCGAACCAGATSACGCCGTCGCGCTGGTCGAAAGGAATGACTGACATGGGACCTTCTCCTGGGTGCTTCCTCGCTCCGAACTCCGGCACAGCCGATTTGGGAACGCAAGCATGGGTCTAAAGCTGCGCCGCGACGATCGGCTTTGAAATAATCGTTCGCTCAGCGCCCTTGACCGGTAATCTTCCGTCTGAGATATGTCAATAAGGCTGACCCAAATTTTTGGAAGCGTGCTTTTGACCTTGTCCGAACCTCGCCCTGACGACGCCCCCCTGAAGCCCTCGTCCGAGGCCGTTCCGCACGACCTGATCGAGCTGCTTTTCTTCGCCTATCGCGATTTCGTCGGAGACCCCGACAGGATACTCGCGGATTATGGCTTCGGCCGGGCGCATCACCGCGTCCTGCATTTCGTCCAGCGCTGTCCGGGTCTGACCATCGCCGAGCTGCTCGACATCCTGCAGATCACGAAGCAGAGCCTGAACCGCGTCCTCAAGGAGCTGGTCGAGAAAGGCTATATCGAGCAGCGCACCGGCCGGCAGGACAAGCGCCAGCGCCATCTCCACACAACCGCCGCCGGGCAGGACCTAGCGCTTCGCCTCGTCCGGCTCCAGGCCAAGCGCATCAACCGGGCGCTCGAGGGCGTCGGCCCCGAGGCAGCGGCAATCGCCGCGCAATACCTGGCCGCCTTGATCGATCCGGCGGAGCGGCCGAAGGTCGAACGCCTGCTGACGAAGCCCTGACAAGCGACCCGCCTCGCGCATTGTGCTATGGCAGCCGGGCACCGTGATCGTTCCCGGCCCGGATGCAGGAGGAAGGCGCAAGCATGATCGCCAGCGAGACCCTAGCGAAGCCGGCCCGCAAGCCGATCCCCGACGAGGCGCCGCATGTCCTCGTCGTCGATGACGACCGCCGCTTGCGCGATCTGCTGGCCCGCTTCCTCGGCGACAATGGCTACCGCGTCACCACCGCCGCCAATGCGGGGGAAGCGGACACGCGGCTCGGCAACCTCGTCTTCGACGCGATCGTGCTCGACGTGATGATGCCTGGCGAGAACGGCTTCGATTTCGCCCGCCGTTTCCGCGGCGGCTCCGCCGTGCCGATTCTGATGCTGACCGCCCGCGCCGACGGCAAGGACCGGATCAACGGCCTCGAGATCGGCGTCGACGACTATCTCGCCAAGCCCTTCGAGCCGCGCGAACTGCTCCTGCGCCTCGGCAACATCCTGAAGCGCACCGTGGTGGTCGAAGCCGCCCAATCCGGCACGCGCCCCGATTTCGTCCGCTTCGGTCCCTTCATCTATGGGCTGGCCCGTGGCGAACTGCGCAAAGGCGAGGAGACGATCCGCCTGACCGAGCGCGAGCGCGAGATCCTCACCGCGCTCGCCGAGCGCGCCGGCGAGGTCGTCCCGCGCGAGGAGCTGGCGGCTCAGGGGTCGGCTGCGAACGACCGAACGGTCGACGTGCAGATGAACCGGCTGCGCCGTAAGATCGAGCGCGATCCGGCCGATCCGCTCTATCTCCAGACCGCGCGCGGCGTCGGCTACAGGCTGGTGACGGACAGGACGTGACTCCGCTTCACCACGGCAGGAACAGGCAGTCGGCGCTGCGCGCTGTTGCGGCGGCTCTGACTCGCGGCCTTGCCGTGCTCGATGCGATCGGCAACCAACTCGGCCGAATCTTGCGCCCGGCGCTGAGGAGCGTCGGCCGCCCGCTCCAGATCATCGCGCGCTACATGCCCAAGGGGCTCTATCCGCGCGCGCTCGTCATCGTCATCGCGCCGGTGGTGCTGCTGCAATCGGTCATCGCCTACGTCTTCATGGAGCGACACTGGCAGCTCGTGACGCAGCGCCTGTCCTCCGCCGTCTCCGCCGACATCGCGATGCTGATCGATGTCTATGAGAGCTATCCGCAGGATGCCGACACCACGACGCTCTCGCGCATCGCCGCCGAGCGCCTCGGCATGGACGTCGACATCATCCCCGATTCCGATCTGCCGGCGCCGGGTCCCCGCCCGTTCTTCTCCCTGCTCGACAACGCGCTTTCAACCGAGCTCAGCCAGCAGGTCGCGCGCCCCTTCTGGCTCGACACGGTCGGCCGCTCCAGCCTGATCGAGATCCGCATCAAGCTCGGCAAGGACGTGATGCGCATCCTGACCCGGCGCAATGCGGCCTATGCCTCCAACAGCCACATCTTCCTGCTCTGGATGATCGGCACCTCGCTCATCCTGCTCACCATCGCCGTGCTGTTCCTGCGCAACCAGATCCGCCCGATCCTGAAGCTTGCGGATGCGGCGGAGGCCTTCGGCAAGGGCCGCGAAGCCGATTTCCGCCCGCGCGGCGCGCGCGAAGTCCGCCGCGCCGGCAACGCCTTCATCGAGATGAAGCGACGCGTCGAGCGCTCGATCGGCGAGCGCACGACGATGCTGAACGGCGTCAGCCACGATCTGCGCACCATCCTCACGCGCTTCCGGCTCTCGCTCGCCCTGATGGAGCGCTCCTCCGAGATCGAGGCGCTCGAGAAGGATGTCGACGAGATGAGCCGCATGCTCGAGGACTATCTCGCCTTCGCGCGCGGCGACGCAGGCGAGGTGCCGGTCGAGACCGATATCCGCTCCCTGCTGGAAGAGCTGAAGGCGGATGCCGAGCGCCAGGGCCATCAGACCGGGCTCGAGGTGGTCGGCGATCCGCTGGTCGTCATACGCCCGGACGCCTTTCGGCGCCTCCTGACCAATCTCGTCTCCAACGCCGCCCGCTATGGCGACCGCATCGCAATCCGCGCGACGCATGACGCGCGCTACCTGATCGTGATGGTCGACGACGACGGACCGGGCATCCCGCCCGACCAGCGCGAGGAGGTCTTCCGTCCCTTCTTCCGTCTCGACGAAGCCCGCAATGTCGATGGCGGCGGCACGGGTCTCGGCCTCGCCATCGCCCGCGACATCGCCCGCGCACATGGCGGCGACATCATGCTGAGCGACTCGCCGCTCGGCGGCCTGCGCGCAACGGTGCGCCTGCCGGTCTGACCAATGATCCGCTCGACGCCGCTTGATCCGTCACCGAATGTGGTCACTGGGCCTATAGGGGACAGATCATGATGGGATTCCGCATCGTTGCAGCGCTTGTTGCAGCCTCCCTTCTCCTATCCGCGGCGGCGGCACGCTGCGAAGAGGTTATCGATCTCGGCGGAGGTCTTTTCGGCGGCGGCCGCGCGCTTCTGAACAAGCCTGCGGGAAAACCTCGTGCGGGGCTGGTCCTGCTGACCGGCGGCGACGGCTATGTCGGCATAGGCTCCGACGGGAGCGTCGAGCGCGACGGCAACTGGATCGTACGGACCCGCGGCGCCTATCTGCGCAGCGGCATCGCCAGCATCACGCTCGATGCCAATGCCGACCCGGCAAAGGCTGTGGAATACATGCGCGCTCTTGCGCCGCGCGTCATCGTCGTGGCGATGAGCCGCGGCGCTCTCAAGGTTGCCGGCACCCTGCCCGCAAGGCCGGACGGCATCGTCTTCACCTCGGCCATGCTTGACCAGGCGCAGGAAATGATCGGCGATCCCTCGCGCCTGCCCCCGATGCTCATCATCCATCATCGCCAGGACACCTGCCGCGTGACGCTGCCGGAATCGGCCGTGAGCTTTCAACAATGGACCGGTGGCAAAGCGCGGCTGCTCTGGATCGACGGCGGCTCCTCGACCGGGAACCCCTGCCAGGCCCGTGCCTATCACGGCTTCATCGGCCGCGAGGGGCAGGTTGTCTCCGCCATATCCGGTTTTGCGCGCTCGCTGCGCTAGGAACAACCGCCGATCGGCGCAAGCTGCGGCAACCGCGCGACGGCATGGTCGATGAAGGCGCGCACGCGCGGCGCCGGCTGGCGCCCTCCCGGCATCACGAGCTGCACCGGTAGTGGCGCCGGCTCGAACTCCGGGAGCAGGCGCATCAGCGTTCCCGCAGCCAGATCGTCGGCCGCCTGATAGGACAGCACTTGTGCCAGCCCGCGCCCGGCGCGCGCCGCGATCAGCACCGATTCCACCTCGTTGACGATGAGCCGCGGCGTCAGCACGATCCCGCTGCCGCGGCGGGCGCCCCCGAAACGCCAGGTCAGCGTCTGGTTGGCCGCGACGCTCGCGATCGTCTCATGGGCCGCGATATCGGCCGGGCGGCGCAATGGCGGGCAACGGGCGAGATAGGACGGCGCCGCGACGAGGACGCGCCGGACTTCCCCGACCTTGCGCATCAGCAAGCCCGAGTTCGGCAGCGGTCCGATCCGGACCGCAATCTGCAGATCCTCTTCGATCAGGTCGAGGTTCCTGTCGGCGAGCACGAGTTCGACCTGCACCTGCGGATAGCGGTCGAGAAACTCGGACACCAGCGGCGTGACATGCCGCCTGCCGAAGGCGAGCGGCGCCGTGATCCGCAGCAACCCGCTGACCGGCTCGGCCGCTGCGACGCCCAGCGCGGTTTCGTAATCGGACAGGAGCCGCCGGGCTGTCGTCGCAAGCTCCCTGCCTGCATCGTTCGGCGTCAGCCGCCGCGTCGTGCGCGCGATCAGTTGGGTGCCGACGCGCTCTTCCAGCGCCGCGAGCGCCCGCGTCACGGCCGGGCGCGATTTACGAAGGCGCCGCGCGGCTCCAGCAAGGCTGCCGGCATCGACGATCGCCACGAAGATCGCAAGCTCCTCGATCCGATCCACCGCACTGTTCCATCAATTGAAATTCTAATTTGGAGAGATAGCAGATTTCGACAGTTCTTCGAAACGATCATGATCCTGCCGACCAGCAGGAGCATCGCCATGTCATCGACCGAGATCGTCCTTTACGGCACCGCCCTTTCAGGCCACGCCCACCGCGTCGAGCTGCTGTTGCGCGCCCTCAGGCTGCCCTATCGGTTCGAGCCGGCGCCCGCGGAAGTTCGGCAGAGTGCGGCGTTCCGCAAGCTCAATCCGCTCGGTCAGATTCCCGTCCTGCAGGATGGCGAGCTGACGCTCGCCGACAGCAATGCGATCATGGTCTATCTGGTGAAGCGCTACGCCCCGGACAGCGTCTGGCTGCCGGTTGATCCCGTCGGCGCGGCGCATGTCCAGCGCTGGCTTTCGATCGCTGCCGGCGAGGTCATGCACGGTCCCTCCGTAGCGCGGCTGATCACGCAATTCGGCCTGAACGACGATAAGGCGCGCGCCAAGCGCATCGCGGCACGGCTCCTCGCCTTCATGGAGGAGCATCTGGCGGAGCGCGACTTCCTGGCGGCTGTTCACCCGACCCTCGCCGATCTGGCCTGCTACTCCTACGTCGCTCACGCGCCGGAGGGTGGCATCCCGCTGAGCCCCTATCCGGCCGTGCGCCGCTGGCTGGCTCGCGTCGAGGCCCTGCCCTTCTTCAAGCCAATCCCGCCTTCTCCCCTGCCGGCCGAGCTCGACGACGATGCAGCCTGACGGTCCCTTTCATACCGGCGAACTCGCCGTGCAGGCGCGGGCTGGCGTCGTCGCGCGCGGAGCCGGCATCCGCAGTTTCATGCCGGATCAGCATCGCATCTTCTTCGGGCAGCTTCCCTGGCTCTTCGCCGGCGTGCTCGATGCGGAGGGCTGGCCGCTGGCGACGACGCTCACCGGCTCGCCCGGTTTCGTGACCAGCCCGGAACCGACGCGCCTGTCGATTGCAACTCTGCCGCACCCCGACGATCCGGCATTCGAAGCGTTCCGGCCGGGCAGCCCGATCGGCCTGCTCGGGCTCGAATTCGAAACCCGGCGCCGCAACCGCGCCAACGGCTGGATCGACGCGGTTGGAGACGATGGCTTTTCGGTTGCCGTCACCCAGAGCTTCGGCAACTGCGCCAAATATATCCAGGCGCGCAGTAGCGCCCCGAACGGCGGCGTTTCCACCGGACAACCCGCTAGTCTCTCCGGTCTCGATACGGCGGCCCGGACATTGATCGCCAATGCCGACACGCTCTTCATTGCCAGCGCCGCTGCACTTGAGACATCGCCAGGCGGCGCCGACATCTCCCATCGCGGCGGGCGGCCGGGCTTCGTGCGCGTCGATGGCGATACGCTGACCATCCCGGATTTCGCGGGAAACAACTACTTCAACACGCTTGGAAACCTGCTGGAGCAGCCGCGGGCAGCCCTGCTCTTCGTCGACTTCGAGACGGGCACGACACTGCAATTGCAAGGCGTGGCGGAGATCGTCTGGGACGGGCCGGAGCTTGCCGGGCTGGGGGGATCGCAGCGCCTGTGGCGCTTTCACGTCACGCGGGGTTGGCGGCGCCCTCAGGCGCTGGCGCTGCGTTGGTTGGCGCCGGAATTCGCGCCGACCACTTTGCAGACCGGTCTCTGGTCTGCTCCTGCCGCTTTGATGCAGGCCGGCTAGTAAAGCCTTCCACCGTCCGGGACGCTATGGCCCGGCCCGATCAGAACGACCTCGCCTTCGGCGTCGGGAATGCCGAGCGTCAGCACCTCCGACATGAACTTGCCGATCTGGCGCGGCGGGAAGTTGACCACTGCAAGCACCTGCCGGCCCGGAAGATCCTCGGGCCGGTAGTGTTTGGTGATCTGGGCCGAGGATTTCTTGCGGCCGATAGTGCCGCCGAAATCGATGACGAGCTTGATTGAGGGCTTGCGCGCCTCGGGATAGGGCTCGGCCTCGACGATCGTCCCGACACGGATGTCGACCTTGAGGAAATCGTCGAAGCCGATCGGCGCGGCCGGTTCGGCGGGCGTGCTCAAAATTCCTCCCACCCATTGTCGCGGGCGTCGGCATCGGCCTTGTGGGCAGTTGCTGCGCTGCCATTATAGACCTTGCTGCCGGCCCGTGGCGCGGCGGTGCGGGGCGCGGCGGCCCGCGGCGCGGGTGCGACAGCCGCCTGCATCGTCCGCGCCATCGCCTTGAGCCCGGCGACATCGCTGCCGAGCTGGAAGCGTGCGACCAGTCCCGACAGGCGATCGGCCTCCTGCGAGAGGGAATGGGCCGCAGCGGTCGACTGCTCGGCCATCGCAGCGTTCTGCTGCGTCGCCTGATCCATCTCGCCCACGGCGGAGTTGACCTCCTGCAGGCCCGAGGCCTGCTCCTGCGCGGCACCGGCGATCTCCGCCACCAGCCCGGTGACGCGGGTGATCTCGGACGCCATGCGCTGGAGGGCGCCGCCGGTCTGGCCGACGAGGGCGACGCCCTTCTCGACCTCGATCGTCGAAGCGTCGATCAGTGTCTTGATCTCCTTGGCGGCGGAGGCCGAACGCTGGGCCAGCGCCCGCACTTCGGAGGCGACGACGGCGAAGCCCTTGCCGGCGTCACCGGCGCGCGCCGCCTCGACCGAGGCGTTGAGCGCGAGCAGGTTGGTCTGGAAGGCGATCTCGTCGATCACGCCGACGATCTGCGAAATCTCCTGCGCCGATTTCTCGATGCCGCCCATCGCCGTCACCGCATCGCGTACGATGCTGGTGGATTGTTCGGCCTCGGTCTTGACCTGTTCCGTCGCCTGATTGGCGAGGCGGGCACTTTCGGCGGTCTGGCGCACCGTGGCGGTCAGTTCGTCGAGCGCAGTCGCGGTCTCCTCGACCGAGGAAGCCTGCTGTTCGGTGCGGCTGGCGAGGTCGTCCGCCGCCTGGCTGATCTCGGTCGAGCCCGCCTTCATGCTCTCGGTATTGGTCGCGATCTGCCGCATCGCATCCTGGAGCTTGGCGATGGCGCCGTTGAAGTCGCCCTTCAGCTTGGCGTACTCGGCGGTAAACGCCGCCTCGATCCGATAGGTCAGGTCACCGTCGGAGAGCCGCTCCAGGCCGGTGGCGAGAGCCTGCACCACAGCGGCCTGGGTGCGCGCATGCTCGGCACGCTCGGTCTCATTGCGGCGGCGCTCGCCATCGGCGGCGCTGCGATGGTCCGCCGCTTCCTCCTCGGTGCGCAGCTTGTCGGCTTCCATCGCCTCCTTGGCCAGGGCCGCATCGCGGAAGACCTCCAGCGAGCGGGCCATCGAGCCCACCTCGTCGGAGCGCTCCTGATGCTCGATCACAGTGTCGAGCTGCCCCGAGGCGAGGCCGTCCATCGAACCCTTCAGCGAACGCAGCATGCTGGTGGCGCGGCGGCTCAGCACGACGACGAGACCGAGCATGAGAAGGCCGAGCGGCACGAGCACCTTGGCGACGCCCGCGACCATGCTCATGAAGGCGGAGTCGACATCCTGCACATGCAGGCCGGAGCCAACCACCCACTGCCATTTCGGAATGCCGACGACATAGGAGATCTTGAGGGATGGCTGCTTGTCGCCGGCCTTGAGCCAGCCATAGTCCAGGAAGCCCTCGCCTTTCGCCTTCACCAGCGCGATCATGTCCTGGACGAAGAACTTACCCTCCGCGTCCTTGAGCGGCTTCATGTCCGTCGACTGGATCTTCTTGTTGGCATGCAGGACGCTGATGCCGTCATAGTTGACGAGGAAGTAGTAGTTCCCGTCGTCGAAACGGGCATTGCCGAGGGCCGCAATCGCCATATTCTTGGCGTCGTTTTCCTTGAGCTCGCCGGCCTCGACCCGCGCCAGATAGCCTTTCACCGTCGTTGCAGCAGCCTCGACGAGGTTCTTCATCTCGCCGCGCTTCAGCGCGATCATCTCGTTGCGGGCGGCGTTCAACGTGTAGCCGACGCTGCCGACGGCGATCAGCACGGCCAGGGCTGCGATCAGGGCGAATGAGCGGCTGATCGACAGGGTCGCAAGCTTCTTGAAGAAAGACATACGCGTTTCCTGCGCAGGAGGGACCCTTCACCTCGCGCAAATTGACTAAAACGCGCTTAACATCGACCCATTTCGGCCACATTTGCGCCGCTGTCAGGCAGCGGCGAGCCGGCTCAGATCGCCGGCGCATAATCCTCGTTATCCTCGCCGCGCTCCGGGGCGCGCTCGCGCCGGCGCGTCTTCAGCGGCCGGCCGGAACAGATCGCCCGCGCCAGGCCTCTGAAGGGTGCCGTCAGGCGATGCATGTCCTCCGCCCGGGCCAGGATGCAGCTGGCCAGCTTCAGCTCGCGATCGAGCCGCGCCATGGTCTTCGACAATTCAGGCTGATCGTCATGGAGCCAGGTTTCGGACACCCGCGCCATCAGCAACACCGCGCCCTGCACCCGGAGATGACCGAGCGCATCCTCGGTCGGAATGCCGGCGGATGCCAGCATGTAGCGCCAGGAATTGACCGCGCCGCGATTGAGCGCCGCCAGCGCCAGCGGATCGCGCCGGATGACCGGCACGATCTTGCGCAGGCCCGCCTTGTACGGCGCCATCGCATCGAGCCGGCGCATCACCAGATCGAACATGCGCTCCTTGGCGGGCTCCCCCGCCAGATCCTCCGACGTGCCGGCCAGAACCGCGTCGTCGACGAGGCGCGTGACCCCGCCCAGCATCGCGAGCTTGGAGGGGAAGAGCGCGCGCAGCTGCGCCAGCGTCAACCCGGCCTCACCGGCGATATCCGGCAGCTCGATCTGATGCCAAGGACGCTCGGCGGCGAGCTTCATCAGCGCATCGACGGCGCGCTTGCGCGGCTCGGCGGAATTGCCAGCCGGCATCGGCTCGGCGCCTGCCGGCGGCGTGGAAACGGGTTTGCGGACCATGGGGGCAGCTCCTCTCGCTTCGCGTTGAAAAGAGGTTAGGCCGCTATCGTGGCATGTGGAAGGCCGATTAGCCGGAAAGCTCCCCGGCGCGACGTTTCGCGGCAGCCACCGCCTTGTTCATCAGCGGCTTCAGGCCGTCATCCGCCATCAGCACTTCGAGCGCGGCAGCCGTGGTGCCACCCGGCGAGGTCACGTTCTGGCGCAGCGTTCCCGGCGGCAGCGGCGACTGGAACAGCAATTCGCCGGCGCCCTCCACCGTCGCCCGCGCCAGCCGCTCCGCCACGTCTGCAGGCAGCCCCGCCGCAGCCCCGGCCGCGGCCAGGCATTCAACCAGATGGAAGACATAAGCCGGGCCTGAGCCCGACACGGCCGTGACGGCGTCGATCAGCCCCTCGTCGTCGAGCCACTCGACCTTGCCGATGCTGCCGAGCAGCGCATCGGCGCTGGCGCGCTGCGCCGCGCTCACGCCCTTGCCGGGCGCGGCAGCCGTCACGCCGCGCTGCACCGAGGCCGGCAGATTCGGCATCGCGCGAATGATCGCGGCGGCGTTCGGCAGGCGCGCCGCGAGGTCACCGAGCGTCTTGCCGGCCAGGATCGAGATCAGCAGCGTGCGGGGGTGGATGAATGCCTGGACGGCCGGCGCGGCGGTATCCAGCATCTGAGGCTTGGTCGCGAGGACGACGACATCGGCCGCCGGGATCTCCTTGGCGGAAGGATTGAGCCGCATCCCCTTCTCGCCGGCGAGTTCGACCATCTCGTCCGAGGGCTTGGGATCGATCAGGCTGATGCCCTTGGGATCGATACCGATGCGCAGCCAGCCCTCCAGCATCGCTCCGCCCATCTTGCCGGCGCCGATGAGGACGAGCGATTGCGGAAGGAAATTCGACATGGTGGTTCTCGTCGCTTGGGACCAGGGCGTCATGCCGGCGCTTGCGCCGGGCATCCCAGGACCAGAGCCTGCAAGGGCTGGCCGGGTCAAGCCCGGCCGTGACGGCATTGCGGCCGCTCAGGCTTCGCCGATCGTCTCCAGGATGGCGCCTTCCATGCCCTCCTTGGCCGTCTTGCCGGCCCAGACGACGAACTGGAAAGCCTGATAGTAGCGCTCACAGGCCTCGACTGCCGTCTTGACCAGCGCCGCCGCCTGCTCGTCGGTCGGCTCTGCCCCGCCGGACAGCAGCAGGGCATGACGATACATCACCACGCTCTCGGTGCTCCAGAGATCGAAATGGCCGAGCCAGAGCTGCTCGTTGACAAGGCTTACGAGTTGCAGGACCTCGCCGCGCCGCCGCTCCGGCACCTTGAGATCGAAGGCGCAGGCGATGTGCAGCGCCTCGACCTCCGCGAGCCAGGTGATCGCGACGTGATACTCCGACCAGCCGCCGACAACGGAAACCGAGAGTTCGTCCTCGCTGTCGCGATCGAAGGACCAGTCATTGAGAGCGGCCAGGCGTTCAAACAGGTCGAGGGGGTTGGAAGGCCGATCCAGCTCGGCATCCATATCGAGTTCTATCATGCCCTAAGGTCCACCTTCCGGACGCTGGCGCATCCGGCGCGTTCGAGAACAGGAACACGGCGACTGGAAAGCCGAAGGAACGCAACACACCTCCGGAACGCTCCTGGGAGAGCGGCTCCATCCGTCGGCCAGAAGCGAATCCGCCCGACGAATCAATTCTTTCCACCGACGATAGCGCAGGCGCTGTGACGCTCCCAACACAGAGCGAAGGTCCGCGGATTCGGCCGGCGGGCTCAATCCCCCTGAGCTGCTGTCCACAACACATGGCTGTGGACATGACGCCACGACATGAAAGCTGTCGTTTGCACGCGGCCCCGTCAGGGCTTGCCGGTCAGGACTTGCCGAGCTTCTCCTCAAGCGCGGTAAGACGCGCCGCGAGCTTGTCGTTCTCCTCGCGGGCGATCAGCGCCATCTCGCGCACCGCCTCGAATTCCTCGCGCGTGACGACGTCGAGATCGCGCAGCAGGCGCTCGATCTGCGTCTTCACCACGGTCTCGACCTCCCGGCGCACGCCTTGCGCGGCTCCGGCTGCATCGGTGGCGAGGCGGGCGATGTCGTCGAGGATGCGGTTGCCGGGGTTCACCATGGCTCTCTCCCATCGGGGCGAAACTTTCAGAGCAAAGCCTATAGGCAGCGCGGACCGGCGCCGCAATTGCGACCGAGGCCGATTGCCGGGAGGCCATGGGCACGATCAGATGCCCGCCCGGCTTGAGGAGACGCATCATGGCCCTGCATTTCACGCCCACCGAATTCGCCCGCCGCCGCACAGCCCTCCTCGCCGCGATGCAGGCCGATCGGCTCGATGCGCTTTTTCTGTTCCAGCAGGAATCGATGTTCTGGCTGACCGGCTATGACACCTTCGGCTTCTGCTTCTTCCAGTGTCTCGTCGTCAGGGCCGACGGGACCATGGCGCTGCTGACGCGCTCGGCGGATCTCCGCCAGGCACAGCACACTTCCAACCTCGACGACATCCGCATCTGGAAGGACGGACGCGACGCCAATCCGGCCAGCGACCTCCTGGCGCTCGCGCGCGATCTTGGCCTGTCCGGCAAGCGCATCGGCGTCGAGTTCGAGTCCTACGGCCTTGTCGCCTCGAACTACCGCAAGCTGGACGCCGCCTTCACCGGCCAGGCCGAGCTCCTCGACGCCTCGGCGATCGTCACGCGGCTGCGCGCCGTGAAATCGGACGAGGAGGTCGTCTATGTCCGCCGCGCGGCAGCGCTGGCCGACGCGGCCGACCGGGCAGCTCTCGACGCCATCCGGGCCGGCGCCGACGAGGGCGAGATCCTCGCCGCCCAGCACAACGCGATATTCGCGGGCGGCGGCGACTACCCGGCCAACGAATTCATCATCGGCTCGGATCGAGACGCCCTGCTCTGCCGCTACAAATCCGGCCGGCGCAGGCTCGGCGCCAGCGACCAGATCACCCTGGAATTCGCCGGCGTCGACCGGCACTACCATGTCGCGGCGATGCGTACCGTCGTGGTCGGCGATCCCCGCCCTCTGCACCGCCCCTATCATGCCGCCGCCCGCGACGCGCTGCTCGCCTGCGAGGCCGCGCTGAAGCCGGGCCGCACCGCGGGTGACGTCTTCGCTGCCCATGCCCGCGTCTTCGACGAGCACGGCCTCGCACAGCACCGGCTCAACGCCTGCGGCTATTCGCTGGGCGCCAAATTCACACCGTCCTGGATGGACTGGCCGATGTTCTACGAGGCCAATGACTGGGAGATCGTGCCGGGGATGGTGATGTTCGCCCACATGATCCTGATGGATTCCGACGGCGAGACCGCGATGTGCCTGGGCCGCACCTATCTGGTGGGCAAGGAGGGCGCCGAGGCGCTGAATTTGCCTGAGCTGGACCTCGTCCTCCGTTAAGCCTAGAAAAGCTGCACAGGGAATCTCGAAGCAGTCCACAGCCCAAAGGGCGGGAGGCGTCATGATCAACCGTTTGAGCGGCCTCGTTCTGGGGCCGGTTTTTGCGCTGGCGCTCGCCGGATGCCAGGAAACCAGCCAGACCGCAGCCCGCCCGCGCGTCGATGCACCGGGCGTTCCGGTCTCGGTCCAGAGCATTTCCGGGGCGCCGGAAGACGTCACCACCAGCTTCGCCGGCCTGCTCGGCGAGGCCGCGGCCGAGCGCAAGATGGAGATCGTTCCGGGCAACAAGCCGGCGCGCTTCCGCGTCAAGGGCTATCTCACGGCACAGCCGACGGAGGACGGCCAGACGTCGCTCGCCTTCGTCTGGGACGTCTACGACTCGACGAAGCAGCGCGCCCAGCGTGTTCAGGGCGAGAGCATCGGCCGGCGCAGCAGCAGCTCCGATCCCTGGGCCGGCATCGACCGGACCATCGTCGCCAAGGCCGCCTCCGACTCGATGGATGCGATCGCGAGCTTCCTCGTCACCACCCCGGCCGTCGAGGCGCTGGGCGGCGACAAGGACAAGAAGGCCGACAAGCCGGCGAAGCCCGCCACCAAGGTCGCCGCTACCACCGACAAGAAAAAGAGCTGAACGCCCGCGTTCGCTCCCTCGGGCGACGCAGCGTCAGTGGATTCCGGGTCACGCCGGCGCCGCGAGCGCTTTTTGCGCAGCGATATTGCAGCGCAGCGGTCGACTCCATGTCATCGCACTGTTAAGAGCCGTTCGAATTGAGCCGGCCTAGCCGGCTCGTGCCCCGCCTTGTCCAACGGTGCGCCACGGCATGCCCTCTCATTTCAAAGTCGTCGCCGGCAACTCCAACCGGCCGCTTGCAGAAGCCATCTGCAGCCATCTCAGCATTCCGCTCGCCAAGGCCACGGTGCGGCGCTTTGCCGACATGGAGGTCTTCGTCGAAATCCAGGAGAATGTGCGCGGCCAGGATGTCTTCGTCATCCAGTCCACCTCGTTCCCCACCAACGACCACCTGATGGAGCTGCTGATCATCACCGATGCGCTGCGCCGCTCCTCGGCGCGCCGCATCACGGCGGTGATCCCCTATTTCGGCTATGCCAGGCAGGATCGGCGCGCGTCGGGCCGCACCCCGATCTCGGCCAAGCTGGTCGCCAACCTCATCGCCCATGCCGGCGTCGACCGCGTGCTGACGCTCGATCTCCACGCCGGCCAGATCCAGGGCTTCTTCGACATCCCGACCGACAACTTGTTCGGCGCCCCGCTCATGGCGCGCGACATCAAGGACCGGCTGGAGTGGAAAAACGCCATGGTCGTGTCGCCGGACGTCGGCGGCGTGGTCCGCGCCCGCGCGCTCGCCAAGCGAATCGACGCTCCGCTCGCCATCGTCGACAAGCGCCGCGACCGGCCGGGCGAATCGGAAGTGATGAACATCATCGGCTCGGTCGAGGGCCGGTCCTGCATCCTGATCGACGACATCGTCGACTCCGGCGGCACGCTGGTGAACGCCGCCGAGGCCCTGCTCGAGCAGGGCGCCAAGGAGGTCTACGCCTACATCACCCATGGCGTGCTCTCGGGCGGCGCGGTCGCCCGCATCGCTTCCTCGAAGCTCAAGGAACTGGTCATCACCGACTCGATCATGCCGACCGAGGCGGTGAAGGTCGCGCGCAATATCCGCGTCATCTCCATCGCCGGGCTGATGGGCGAGGCGATCGAGCGCACSGCGAGCGARWCSAGCGTSTCCAGCCTGTTCGACTGAGGATGGTCACTTGAGGTCCGGCGCGCTCGTCCTGTTTTCCGGCGGCCAGGACTCCACCACCGTGCTGGCCTGGGCGCTCGATCGTTTCGACACCGTCGAGACGATCGGCTTCGACTACGGCCAGCGTCACCTCGTCGAGATGGAGTGCCGCCTCGCCATTCGGGAGAAGCTGCCGACGCTCTCCTCCGGCTATGCCGAGCGGCTCGGCCCCGACCATCTCGTCGACCTGAAGGCGCTCGGCGCGATTTCGGAAACCGCGCTGACGCGCGAGACCGAAATCAGCTTCGCCGAGACCGGCCTGCCGACCACCTTCGTGCCCGGCCGCAACCTGATCTTCCTGACATTCGCCGCAGCCCTCGCCTATCGGCGCGGCCTGAAGCACATCGTCCTCGGCGTCTGCGAGACCGACTATTCCGGCTATCCCGATTGCCGGGACGATACGATCAAGGCGATGCAGGTGGCGCTCGGCCTCGGCCTCGACCGCCGGCTCGTGCTCCACACGCCGCTGATGTGGCGCGACAAGGCGCAGACCTTCGCTCTGGCGCGGGAACTCGGCGGGCAGGCCCTCCTCGATCTCGTTCTGGAAGAGACCCATAGCTGCTATCTGGGCGACAGGACGACCCGGCACGGCTGGGGTTTCGGCTGCGGCCATTGCCCGGCCTGCGATTTGCGCGCAAAAGGCTTCGCGGCCTATCTCGTGTCACCCGACGACAGCGGACCCTCTTATGAATCGTGATCACCAGCGGCGGCTCGAAGGCATCGTCGCGCTCGTGCTGTTCGGTCTCACCATTCCGGCAGCCAACTGGCTCATCGGCAATGCCGGCACCGTCTGCGTGCCGAACGGCCCCTGCCTCGTGCCGGTCTGGCCGGGGATCATGGCGCCGAGCGGCGTCCTGATGGTCGGGCTTGCACTCGTGCTGCGTGACCTCGTGCAGCGCCGTCTCGGTACGCTTGCGGGGCTCGGCGCGATCGCCGTCGGCGCGCTGATCTCGGCCCTGCTTGCCCCCGCGGCCATCGTGATCGCCTCCGTCTCGGCCTTCCTGCTGTCGGAGCTCGCCGATTTCGCCATCTACACGCCCCTGCAGCGCCGCCGCTTCCTGACGGCGGTCTTCGCCTCCGGCATCGTCGGCCTCGTCGTCGACAGCATCGTCTTCCTGCACCTCGCCTTCGGCAGCCTGGATTTCCTTGCCGGCCAGGTCATCGGCAAGGCCTGGATGGTGCTGTTCGCGCTGCCGCTGATGCATCTGCTGCGCCGCCGCGACGAGCGCCTGGGCCTCGCCGCCGCCTGAGCGGATAAAGTTTGAATCGGCCCCTCAATCGGCCCTTAAGCCGATTGAGTTAGAATTTGCGTTCTTCGACAAGCCCTTCTCTGTCGGGAACAGCGTGATCAAGCCCTCCGACCGCCTGCAGGCCCTGCAGAACGATATTCTGGAAGACATCGCGCGCGGGGAAACGCTCGCCTTGTGCATGGAACGGCTGTGCCACCGGGCGGAAGCGATCTCGCCCGGCGTGATCTGCTCGGTCGTGACGGTCGATGATGAGGGTCATCTGCGCCCCCTCGCCTCGCCGAGTCTCCCCGATCACTATGCCGCCGCCATCGCCGGCACGCCGACGGGCCCCCGTGCCGGCTCCTGTGGCACCGCGGTCCATCGCGCCGTCCCCGTCGAGGTGACTGACATCGCGACCGACCCGCTCTGGGCAGCCTATACGCAGCTCGTCCTGCCGCTCGGCCTCAGAGCCTGCTGGTCGACCCCGATCAAGGCACGGGACGGCCGCGTCGTCGGTGCCTTCGCCTTCTATTTCCGCAAGCCCCGCCGGCCGCGAGCTCTCGAGCGCCGCATCGTCGCGACCTGCGTCCACCTCTGCGCCATTGCGATCGAGCACGACGAAGTGCGCGCCCGCAATCACCATCTCGCCTATTTCGACACGCTGACCAGGCTGCCGAACCGGGCCCAGTTCAACGACGCCATCACCGCAATGAGCACGGCTTCGCGGCGCTACGGGCTGATGCTGATCGATATCGATCACCTCAAAACGGTGAACGATACGCTCGGCCATGCCGCCGGCGACAGTCTTATCGCCGGCGTCGGCGACCGCCTGAACACGGCTCTGATCGGTTGCCTGTCCTGCCGGATCGGTGGCGACGAATTCGCCGTCCTGGTCCCGGATTGCGACAGTCCCGCTCGAATGCGCAGCCTCGCCTCCGCCGCTCTCGCCGCAATTGCCGCCGCGCCGCTGGAACATGACGGGCACAGCATTCAGCCGAGCGTCACGATCGGCGGCGCGCTCGCCGGCGAGGATGGCGAGGACAGCGTGACGCTGCGGCAGAATGCCGACCTCGCGCTGTACCATGCCAAGGAGACCCGCCGCGGCCGCTATGTGCGCTTCCGCCGCAAGCTGCGCAGCGCGATGATGCATCGCACCCGAATCCGCAAGGATGTCGACGGCGCGCTCGGCGGCGAGCGCATCGTGCCGTACTACCAGCCGATCATCCGGCTCGACACCGCCGAGATCGTCGGCGTCGAGGCCCTCGCCCGCATGCGGCAGGACGACGGGCGCATCGTCACGGCCGGCGAATTTCAGGAGGCTTTGCAGGATCCCAAGATCGCCCACCGCATCACCACACAGATGCTGGCTTCGGTCGCGTCCGACATGGCCGAATGGCAAAGCGCAGGCCTGCATATCCACCATGCCAGCGTGAATGTCACATCGGCCGATTTCCAGAAGGGCGACCTGGCGCAACGCGTGGCCCGGGCGCTCGACAAGGCCGGTCTGCCGATGCGCCACCTCGTCGTCGAGGTGACCGAGCAGGTCTTCATGGGCAGCCGCAGGGACGGTGTTGCGCGGACGATGGAAGCGCTGCGCGCTTGCGGCATGCTAGTCGCGCTGGACGATTTCGGCACCGGTTTCGCCTCGCTGACCCATCTGCTCGATTTTCCGATCGACATCATCAAGATCGACCGCTCCTTCGTCAGCGCGATCGACAGCGGCGCCCGCAGTGCCGTCATCGTCGAATCCCTGCTGACGATGACACGCCGTCTCGGCATGAAGATCATCGCCGAAGGCATCGAGACGCAGTCGCAAGCTCAGCGTCTCGAGGAGATGGGCTGCCGTTTCGGGCAGGGCTTTCTCTATTCGCCGCCTGTGCCGGCGCTGGTCATCGGTGAGCTCCTGCAACGCTTCGGCCAGGCAACCCCGGCCACTGCGCTCCAGCGCGAAGCCGTCGCCAACGCCGCCTGACGCAACGGGGTTGAGATTGCGCCGGTTTTAGCCTATGAGCAGCCGCGCGTCCCGCTGACACCCTTGGAGGCTCTGGACGCGCAAGCCGATGGCCGCCACGAGGCGGCCTTGTCATTTACAAGTCAAGGACATCCAACATGACCGCCGTGAAGCAAATCGAGGCTTCGGCGCGCGCACAGGTCGGCAAGGGGGCCGCCCGTGCTGTTCGCCGCCAGGGCCAGACGCCTGCCGTGATCTATGGTGGGGGCGCCGCTCCCGAAGCCATCGCGCTCGACGCCAACAAGACCCGCCAGCTGATTTTCGGCGGCCACTTCCTGACCACGATCTTCGAGATCAGCGTCGCGGGCAAGAAGCAGCGCGTCATTCCGCGCGACTACCAGCTCGACCCGGTCAAGGACTTCCCGATCCACGTCGACTTCCTGCGCGTCGCCAAGGGCCAGACCGTCACGGTCCAGGTCCCGGTTCACGTCACCGGTCAAGAAGCCAGCCCCGGCGTCAAGGCCGGCGGCCTGGTCCAGATCATCGAGCACGCACTTGAGGTCACCGTCGAGCCCGACAGCATTCCGGAGTCCATCGACGTGTCGGTGGCCGGCCTGAACGTCGGCGACTCCGTCCACGCCGATGCCATCAAGCTCCCGGCCGGTGCCAAGCTTTCCATCGGTTCGGACGCCACGATCATCGCGATCTCCGCGCCGACCGTCGAGGCAGAGCCCGCTGCCGACGCAGCCGCCGAGGCTCCGGCCGAAGCCAAGGCGTGAGAAACGGCGCCGTCTGGCGCCGCTTCCGCCTCATTCAATCTACCGAGACGGCCGGGTTTTCCCGGCCGTCTTGCTTTGGCATCGGACCGAAAAGTGGAATCCACTTCTTCGGATGAATCCGATGCTGATCCATGAGCCTGCCGGAGTTCCGCCATGCTGATCTTTGCCGGCCTCGGCAATCCCGGCGCGCGCTATGCCCGCAACCGGCACAACATCGGCTTCATGGCCGTCGAGGAGATCGCCCGCCTCCATCGCGCCTCGCCCTGGCGCGTGCGTTTCCAGGCGGAATCCTGCGAAGCCACGATCGGCGGCGAGAAGGTGATCCTGCTCAAGCCGCAGACCTACATGAACGAATCGGGCCGCTCGATCGGTGAGGCCGCGCGCTTCTTCAAGATCGCGCCTGCGGACGTCGTCGTCTTCCATGACGAGCTCGACCTGGCTCCCGCGAAGCTGCGCGTGAAGCTCGGCGGCGGCAATGCCGGCCATAACGGCCTGCGCTCGACCACGGCCGCGATCGGCAACGACTACCGCCGCGTCCGCATGGGCATCGGCCATCCCGGCCTGAAAGAGCTGGTCCATGGCTATGTGCTGAACGATTTCGGCAAGGCCGAGCAGCCCTGGGTCGAGGACCTCTGCACGGCCTGCGCCGATCACGCGCCCCTTCTCGCAGCCCATGACGACACGGGCTTCCAGAACAAGGTGCATCTCTTCATGGACGCACGCGGCCATGGCGCCGTGAAGCGACTGGGCGAGAAGAGCGAAGGCTGAACGTCAGAGCGGCAGTTTCGCGCCCGATTTCGCGACCGTCACGCGGCTCGTGCTGTAGCTGCCATCGGCCTGCCGACTCGCCGTCATCGCGACCTGGGCGCCGGGCGTGAGCTCGCTCGCCTCGGCCGGTGCCGCCATCAGGATGGTCGCCTCAGGCGTGATCGCGACCTTCTGCTCGCCGCCGGGATAGCTCAGGACGAGATTGGCGCCGTCGACCCATGCAACCGTCTCGGCCACGGTCGCGTTCGTCATGGTCGCGTCAGGCAGCACCGCCCAGGGGCGGTGCCCCTCCCCGGTCCCGCGCTGCGTCTCCGGGAAGATCATGACCTGCACCGCCAGCAGCGTGCCGTCCGGCTGGGGCTTGGCGCCGACCCCGATGAAACTCCCCTTCGCGATGTCGGACGCCTTCGCGGGCACGACCCCGCCGGTGGAGAATCCTGGCGCGAGCGCGACTTTGAACTGCCGCCCATCCGCCGCCCTGAGATCCAGAGTCGAGCCTTCCATGCGCTCCACCGTGCCACGCAATCGCGTCCCCGGCACCTGCGCGACGGCCAGGCCTCCGGCCAGAGCGAAGATCGGCAGGGTGAGGGCGAAACCAAAACGATTCATAGCGATGCTCCGGACCGCGCAGGCGAACGCGGCAGGCGATCCAGCATCAGCATCCGACCCCTCGCCATGCACGTTCGCGTGAGCGGCGCATCGGCCAGAAGGCGCGCGGCACTTGTCTTTATCGCGCAAGCCCCCCAATAAGGCCGCAACTTTCAAAGCTTCACGCCCGGCGGCGGCTCCGTCCGCGGGCAACGGAACAGGCGACCATGGGCTTCAAATGCGGAATCGTCGGCCTGCCGAATGTCGGCAAGTCGACCCTCTTCAACGCGCTGACGCAGACTGCCGCGGCGCAGGCCGCCAACTACCCGTTCTGCACCATCGAGCCGAATGTCGGCGATGTCGCGGTGCCCGACGAGCGGCTTGAGCAACTCGCCGCCATCGCCGGCTCGAAGGAGATCATCCCGACGCGACTGACCTTCGTCGACATCGCCGGCCTCGTGCGCGGCGCCTCGAAGGGCGAAGGGCTGGGCAACCAGTTTCTCGCCAATATCCGCGAATGCGACGCCATCGCCCATGTCGTGCGCTGCTTCGAAGACGGCGACATCACCCATGTTGAAGGCAAGGTCGCGCCCATCGACGACATCGAGATCATCGAGACCGAGCTGATGCTCGCCGATCTCGAAAGCCTCGAGAAGCGCGTCCAGCCACTGGAGAAGAAGGCCAAAACCGGTGACAAGGACGCCAAGGAACTGGCCGATCTGATGAACCGCTGCCTCGTGCTGCTACGCGACGGCAAGCCGGCCCGCCTCGTCCAGCTCGCAGCCGAGGAGCGCCGGCCCTTCGAGCTGCTCGGCCTGCTCTCGTCCAAGCCSGTGCTCTATGTYTGCAATGTCGAGGAAGCCAGCGCCGACAAGGGCAACGCCTTCTCCGAGCAGGTGAAGAAGCGCGCCGCCGAGGAAGGTGCGGTGGCCGTCGTCGTCTCGGCCAAGATCGAGAGCGAGATCGCGGTTCTGCCGCCCGAGGAGCAGACCGAATATCTGGAAGCCGTGGGACTGGAGGAGCCGGGGCTCAACCGTGTCATCCGCGCCGGCTACAGCCTGCTCAACCTCGTGACCTATTTCACCGTCGGCCCGAAGGAGGCCCGCGCCTGGACGATCGAGAAGGGCACCAAGGGCCCGCAGGCCGCAGGTGTGATCCACACCGATTTCGAGAAGGGCTATATCCGCGCCGAGACGATCGCCTATGACGACTACGTCGCCAACAAGGGCGAATCGGGCGCGCGCGAGGCTGGCAAGTTCCGCCTCGAAGGCAAGGAGTACGTCGTCGCCGACGGAGACGTGCTGCACTTCCGCTTCGCGACCTGAGAAAGCCCGCCGATGCTGCAGTTCGAGGATTTCGTCCCAGGCGAGAGCGTCCTCTCGCACAGCATCGCTGTCTCTCAGGACGATATCGTCGCCTTCGCCTCGCGCTATGACGCGCAGGACTTCCATGTCGAGCCGGAAGCCGCGAAGGCGAGCTTCGTCGGCCGGCTGATCGGCTCCGGCTGGCATAGCTGCTCGCTGCTGATGCGGCTGATGGCGGAGAGCTTCCTGCTCGACTCGACCGGCATGGGCGCGCCGGGCATCGAGGAGGTGAAGTGGCTGCGCCCGCTCCTTCCCGGCGACAGCGTCACGGCCCGCCGCACCGTGCTCGAGACCAAGGCCTCCCGCTCGCGGCCCGAAATGGGCCTCGTGCGCTTCCGGCTCGAACTGCTCAACCAGCGCGGCGAACCGCTGCTTGAGCAAACCAACTGGATCATGTTCGGCCGGAAGGATTCCGGCGTCGCCCCGCAGCCGCAGGGCGATTGGCTCGCGCATTCGCCGCGCTACGAACGCCCGGCCTTGGAGAGCCCGCTGGAGGCGCCTTCAGAAGGTCCCGAGCCCACCCGCTTCTTCGAGGAGCTCGCCATCGGCAGCCGCCACGAGCTCGGCAGCTTCGTCTTTACGGCGGATGAAATCATCGCCTTCGCCCGCAGCTTCGACCCGCAGCCCTTTCACATGGACGAGGCGGCGGCGCGCGTCAGCCTGTTCGGCCGGCTCGCCGCTTCAGGCTGGCATACCGCGGCGGTCTGGATGGCGACCATGGTTTCGCACCGCAGGCGCCAGCTCGCCGCGACGACCGGGCGCCCTGCCCGCCTCGGCCCCTCGCCCGGCTTCAGGAATCTGCGCTGGTCGAAGCCGGTCCTCGCCGGCGATCGCATCACCTATTTCTCGGAGGTGGTGGATAAGCGCGAGAGCGCCTCGCGCCCACAATGGGGCCTGTTCTTCCACCGCAACACCGGCATCAACCAGCGCGGCGAAGAGGTCTTCAGCTTCGACGGCTGCGTCTTCGTCGAGCGGAAACCCGCCTGATCCCAAATCCCGACTGCCGTCCCTGTAGACGGCAGTCTCGGCGAAGCCGGGCCAGCGTCAGGGCTTCGGCTCGACCAGCTCGGACCTCTGACCTTCGATCGCCTTGAAGGGATTGAGATAGGATTCCCTTGCCTTTGCAGCCGGCAAAGGGGGAATTCTCAGATCCCAAGTCTCGGTCAGCGCGCGATCACCTTGCTTCAGCACTGCGCGCAAATCGGACGACACCGCCGGATTCTTGACCTTTACCCTATAGGTCAGGCGCCAGCCCTGAATGGCCGGGTTGGGTTGAAGGTCGGTTCCGACGATCTCGACATTGTCGTTGGCCGTGACCTCGGCCGTGATCTTCGCCTGCGGCGAAAGCTTGCGCAACGAAGGCCCCTTGAAGTCGATCAGGAACGCCTGCGTCCCGTCGCCGGCGCGAATGAGGTTGGACTGATAGAACTCCCCGGTAGAGCGTATGGTCTGCCAGACATAGGACGTACCGTCCTTCAAGATCGCCGGCTCGTCCATCGTCCAGTGCATCCTATAGTCGAACTGCAGCGGCTGGCCCGGCGCCGGCATGCTCTCCGGCACCCAGAAGGCGACGATGTTGTCGTTGGTCTCGTCCGCCGTCGGGATTTCGACGAGACGCACGCTGCCCTTGCCCCAATTGTTGGTCGGCTCGATCCAGGCGCTTGGGCGCAGATCGTACCGATCCTTCAGATCTTCGTAGCGCGTGAAGGAGCGTCCACGCTGGAGCAGCCCGAAGCCCTTCGGATTCTCGGCCGGGAAATTGGTGACGGCCACCGCGGATGGCGGGTTGCCGAGCGGGCTCCAGGTCCACTTGCCGTCGCCGCCTTGAATGGCGAGCCCGTTGGAATCATGGATGGCCGGCCGGAAGTTATAGGTCGGCGAAGGCTGGTTGGGGCCGAAGAGGAACATGCTGGTCAGCGGCGCGATGCCGAGCGTGCGCGGCGCCGCCCCCTCGCGCATGAAGACGCGCGCCTTGACGTTCAGCACGGTGTCGGCGCCCGGCACCAGCGTGAATTCATAGGCGCCGGTCGCCCGTGGCGAATCCATCAGCGCATAGAAGGTCAGCTGCTTGTCCTGGGGCTTCGGGCGGCGCAGCCAGAATTCGCGGAATTTGGGGAATTCCTCGGTGATCGGCAGGCCGGTATCGATGGCCAGGCCGCGCCCCGAGAGGCCGTAGATCTGTCCCTTGCCGATGACGCGGAAATAGCTCGCGCCCAGCACGCTCATGATCTCGTCGAGCTTGCCGGCCTGGTTGATCGGATAGACCACCCGGAAACCGGCCCAGCCGAGCTTGCTGGTCTCGGCCGGGTCGAAATGCAGGTCGGCAAAGTCGAAACGCCCGGCGTCATAGGGGATCTCGTGCACGGCGCCGTTGACGATCTCGTTGATCTTCACCGGCGTGTTGAACTGCATGCCCTGATGATAGAAGGCCAGCTTGAAGGGCGTCCGCAATTCCGTCCAGGCGAAGCGGTCACGCCGCGGCTGCATCTTCTGGTAGTCGGCGAACTGCATCTTGCTGAACACGTCGGGCAGGTTGCTGACCGGGGTCACGTAAGGCTTGTCCGCCAGCGCCTTCGCCTTCGCGAGCACGTCCTCGAGCCCGAAATCCGCCAGACGCTTCTGCGCGAAGGCAGAGGTCCCGACGAGCGCTCCGAGCGCCAGGCAGCCGGCAGCCAGGCTCAACCGGGCCAAACCCGACCTGCTGCAGGTCGCTGCGCATTGCCTCAAAGCCAACACCAGCATGCGTCGGGCCGAAGAAGAAAACCGGGCCATATCAAGGGCCCCGTCACCAGAACGGGTCGACAAGTTCACAACAGCTCCTTAAAGATGCACGCTGGCGGGGCGGAGTGCGCCCGTCCCATGTCGGCAGCGGCGCACGCGAGCACAAATGCCCATCATCGACACAAGGGTCAAGGAAGAGCGTCGTTCTTCCGCAACCGCTCCGCGCCGCCCTTGGCCTTCGTCAACCTGAATGAACGAACTCAGCATGAACAATTCGAACGGTACGCCGGTCGCTGATGGGCTGGATGCGATGCCTTGTACTGATGAGACGGAGAAGGGCCTGTCCCGGCGCCAGGCCTTGGGCGCGATGGCTTCGGTCGCGATGGCAGCGGGAATGACGGCGCAATCGGCCGCAGCAGCGCCGAAACAGGCCCTCAACCTGACCGGCCCCGTCAGCAAGCAGGCGTTCATCGACGACCTGATCAAGCGCATGACGGTCGAGGAAAAGATCGGCCAGCTCCGCCTGATCAGCATCGGCCCCGAGATGCCGCATGCCAAGCTGATGGACGAGGTCGCGGCCGGGCGCATCGCCGGCTCATTCAACACCGTCATCCGGCGCGACAATCGGCCGCTGCAGGAAGCGGCCGTCAAGCGCAGCCGCCTGAAGATCCCGCTCTTCTTCGCCTATGACGTGGTCCACGGCCACCGCACCACCTTCCCCATCCCGCTCGGGCTGGCGGCGAGCTTCGACATGGCCACGATCGAGCGGATGGCCCGCGTCTCGGCCATCGAGGCCTGCAACGACGGCGTGGACATGACTTTCGCGCCGATGGTCGACATCAGCCGCGATCCGCGCTGGGGCCGCACCTCGGAGGGCTTCGGCGAAGACCCCTATCTCGTTTCCGAATGCGCACGGGCCAGCGTCCGCGGCTTCCAGGGCGACGCGACCGACCGCCCGGACAGCATCATGGCGGCGGTCAAGCACTTCGCGCTTTACGGCGCGGTCGAGGGCGGGCGCGACTACAACACGGTCGATATGAGCCCGCTGCGCATGCATCAGGTCTACCTGCCGCCCTACCGTGCCGCGATCGAGGCCGGAGCCGGCGGCGTGATGGTCGCGCTCAATTCGATCAACGGCGTACCCGCGACCTCCAACACCTGGCTGATGCAGGATCTGCTGCGCAAGCAGTGGGGCTTCGATGGCGTGACCGTCAGCGACCACGGCGCAATCACGGAGCTGACGCGCCATGGCGTCGCGCGCGACGCGCGTGAGGCGGCCAAGCTCGCCATCAAGGCGGGCATCGATCTCAGCATGGCCGATCAGGTCTATCTTGCCGAGCTGCCGGGCCTCATCGCCTCGGGCGAGGTCAAGATGGCCGAGCTCGACGCCTGCGTCCGAGAGGTGCTGGGCGCCAAATACGATCTCGGCCTTTTTGCCAACCCGTTCCTGCGCATGGGCAAGCCCGCCGACGACCCGGTGAACGAGAAGGCCGACAGCCGCCTCCACCGCCAGCCGGCGCGCGAGATTGCCCGCCAGACCATCGTGCTGCTGGAGAACCGCAACCAGACGCTGCCGCTGAAGAAGACCGGAACCATCGCACTTGTCGGGCCTCTGGCCGATTCCGGGCTCGATATCCTCGGCAGCTGGTCCGCCCAGGGCGTAGCCGAGCAGGCCGTGACGGTGCGGGCTGGCATCGAGAACGCGATCGAGGGCAAGGCGCGCCTCCTGATCGCTCGCGGCTCCAACGTCCTCGACGACCAGAAGGTCGTCGAATACCTGAACTATCTGAACTGGGACAAGCCTGAGGTCGTCCAGGATCCACGCAGCCCCGAGGAGATGATCCAGGAGGCCGTGTCGGTCGCCAACCAGGCCGATGTGGTGATCGCCGTCGTCGGCGAAGTCCGCGGCATGTCGCATGAATCCTCGAGCCGCATCAGCATCGAGATGCCCGGTTCGCAGCGCGCCCTGCTCAAGGCCCTCAAGGCGACCGGCAAGCCGCTCATCGTCGTGCTGATGAACGGCCGCCCGCTCGCGCTGGGCTGGGAAAAGGACAATGCCGACGCGCTGCTGGAGACCTGGTACACCGGAACCGAGGGCGGCAACGCCATCGCCGACGTGCTGTTCGGCGACCACAACCCCTCGGCCAAGCTGCCGATCTCCTTCCCCCGCTCCGCCGGTCAGATCCCGACCTACTACAACCCTCTGCGGATCGGGCGCCCCTTCACCCCGGGCAAGCCGGGCAACTACACCTCGCAGTATTTCGAGGAGGAGCAGGGGCCGCTCTATCCCTTCGGCTTCGGGCTGAGCTACAGCCGTTTCGCCCTATCCAATCTGAAGCTCTCGGCGGCGCGGATCACGAGGGACCAGCGCCTGACTGCAGAGGCGACACTGACCAATGAAGGCACCTATGAGGGCGCCAACGTCGTGCAGCTCTACATTGCCGACCCCTACGCCTCGATCGCGCGCCCGATCAAGGAGCTGAAGGGTTTCCAGAAGGTGACGCTCAAGCCCGGCGAGAGCCGCGTGGTGCGCTTCGAGATCGGCAAGGAGCAGCTCAAGTTCATCAATGCCGAACTCAAGGAAGTCGTCGAGAGCGGACGCTTCGAGGTGCAGCTCGGCCTCGACTCCAGGGACGTGCTCGAGCAGGCCTTCATGCTCGACTAGGCCGGCCCCCGATCAGGTTGCGCTCCGATCTGATCGGCGCATGCTCTCGGTCGGGATGCCATCCTGGCACGACGGAACCAGTTCAGAACGAAAAATACCCTGCTGCGTTCATCGCGGCAGGGTGATCACAGGTGCCAGGCCGGCGCGGCGACGGCTTCAGCCGACCTTGCCGTAGCCCGCGAACTTCGCGCCGACGCGTTCCATCTCGGCAGCGTCGAGGATGACCGGCTCGAGCCCGGCTGCCAGGATATCGAGATACTGGCCGGCGAGATTTTCGACCTCAGCGACGATCGTATGAGCACCGGCCAGCGTCTGGCCGAGCGCGATGACGCCGTGATTGGCGAGCAGCACCGCCTTGCGCCCCTCCAGCCCCTTCACGGCATTGGCCGCAAGTTCCGGCGTCCCGAAGGTCGCGTAGTCGGCACAGCGCACATCGGCGCCGCCGCAGAGCGCGATCATGTAATGGAACGCCGGGATGCCGCGGCGGGCGCTGGAGAGCGCCGTGGCGCGCGGGGAATGGGTGTGCACGATCGCCTGTGCATCCGGGCGGGCCTTGTAGATCGCGGCATGGAAGGGCCATTCCGAGGAAGGCTTGCGCGCACCGCCGAGCACCGTTCCGTCGAGGGCCAGATGGATCAGGTCCTCCGGCTTCGTCTGGGCGTAGGGCAGTCCGGACGGGGTGATCAGCAACCCCACCCCGAAGCGCGCCGAGACATTGCCCGATTTCGAGGGGCAGAAGCCCGCCCGGTCGATCGCCTGCGCGACCGCGACGATCTCCTGCCGCAGCTCCGTTTCGTTCATGCCGTCGCCTTGTTCGCCAGATCGGGGAAGAGTTGCGCGAGCCCTTCGGCGCTTGCCGCGCAGACCCCGCGTTCGGTGATGAGCCCGGTGACGAGGCGCGCTGGCGTCACATCGAAAGCCGGGTTGGCGGCACCGCTACCTGGCGCGACGACGCGGAAAGACCGCACCTCGCCATCCTCCGCAAGCCCGGACAGATGCGTCACCTCGCGCGCGGCGCGTTCCTCGATCGGAATTTCCGCAAGGCCGTCACCGATGCTCCAGTCGATCGTCGGCGACGGCAGCGCGACATAGAACGGCACGTCGTTGTCATGTGCGGCGAGCGCCTTGAGATAGGTGCCGATTTTGTTGGCGACGTCGCCTGTGGCTGTCGTCCGGTCGGTGCCGACGATCACCATGTCGACCGCACCGCGCTGCATCAGATGCCCGCCTGCATTGTCGGTGATAACGGTGTGCGGCACGCCATGCGCGCCGAGCTCATAGGCCGTCAGAGCGGCGCCTTGGTTGCGCGGGCGCGTCTCGTCGACCCAGACATGAACGGCGATGCCGGCATCGTCAGCCCGATAGATCGGCGCCAGCGCCGTGCCCCAATCCACGGTCGCGATCCACCCGGCATTGCAATGGGTCAGGATATTGACCGGCTGCCCCGCCGGCTTGCGCCCGGCGATCTCACGGATGAGCGGCAGGCCATGCTCGCCGATCGCGCGGCACAGCGCGACATCCTCGTCGCAGATCGCGGCTGCTTCGGCATAGGCAACCTCCGCACGCTTCTCCGACGGCAACCCCGCCAGGATGCGGCCCATGCGCTCCAGCGCCCAGCGCAGATTGACCGCAGTCGGCCGGGTCTCGCCGAGCAGCGTCAGCGCCGCCTTCAAGGCGGCATCCGAGGCATCCGCCCGCATCGCCAGCGCCACGCCATAGGCTGCCGTCGCGCCGATCAGCGGCGCGCCGCGCACCACCATCGAGCGGATCGCATCGGCCGCCTGCTCGGCCGAGCCGAGTGACACCGTCTCGAAGCGGAAAGGCAATCGCGTCTGATCGATGACCACGACGCGCCAGCCATCCTGCGCGAGCCAGATCGTCCGGTAATGCTGGCCGTTGATCTTCATGGGCTCAAGGATCGGTGAAGGATACCAGCGTCCGCACGGGCACGCCGAGCCGGCGGATCTTGTCCGCACCGCCCAGATCGGGAAGGTCGACGATGAAACAGGCGGCAACCACTTCAGCTCCCACCCCACTCAGCAGATTGACGGCCGCTTCGGCCGTGCCGCCGGTCGCGACGAGATCGTCGACCAGCAGGACCCGCTCGCCCGGTTGGACGGCATCACGATGGATCTCGATCTCGTCGGTGCCGTATTCGAGCGCATAGGTCGCTCGCAGCGTCTCGAGCGGCAGCTTGCCCTTCTTCCGGACGGGGATGAAGCCGGCCGAGAGCTGATGTGCCACGGCGCCGCCGAGGATGAAGCCGCGCGCTTCGATGCCGGCAATCTTGGCAATCTTCAGCCCCGCGAAGGGCTGCACCAGCTCGTCCACGGCGCGGCGGAAGGCCCGCGCATCGCCGAGCAGCGTCGTGATGTCGCGAAAGACGATGCCGGGCCGAGGATAGTCCGGAATCGCGCGGATGCTGTCGGCAAGGTTCATGGGCGTCGTCTCGGATAGGGTGACGGACGCCTTGGTCGGACGTCGAGCCGGCTTCGTCAAGGGCGCGGCCATCATTCAGGCCCTGAGCACGCGCCCGGCGACCGCGTCGAGCTTCGCCAGCAGGGCGGGATCGCGGAACGCGGGCGCGGTGATGATCGCATTGTCGAGGGCGTTGTGCGAGCCGGCTGGGCAACGCTCCCGCTCGGCCGGGAAATCGGCGGCGAGCCGGGCAATGAGGCGACGAGCCTTGTCGGCGTTCTCATGCAGCACCGCCACGACCGAGGCAACGTCCACGGCGCCGTGCAGCTCATGCCAGCAATCGTAATCCGTCACCATGGCGACGGTGGCGTAGGTGATCTCGGCCTCGCGCGCGAGCTTGGCCTCCGGCATCGCCGTCATGCCGATGAGGTCGTAGCCGAGGCCGCGATATGTCATCGATTCCGCATAGGTCGAGAATTGCGGCCCTTCCATCGTCACAAGCGTTCCGCCGCGCACGAAGGGCAGCTCCTCCGCTTCCGCCGCCGCCGCGATGCGCCCCTGCAGCGCCGGGCCAACCGGATGAGCGACGGAGACGTGGGCGACGCAGCCCTTGCCGAAGAAGGAGCTTTCGCGACGCGTGGTGCGATCGACGAACTGGTCGACCAGGACGAACAGTCCGGGATAGAGCTCGGCCTTGTAGGAACCGCACGCCGACAGAGAGACGAGATCGGTCACGCCCGCGCGCTTGAGCACGTCGATATTGGCGCGATAGTTGATCTCGGAAGGCGGAATGGCATGGCCGCGCCCATGCCGCGGCAGGAAGACGATCTTGGTCGAGCCGATTCGGCCGATCCGCAGCGCATCCGAAGGTTCGCCCCAGGGGCTGTCGATGCGCTCCTCGCGGAGGTCGCTGAGGCCCGGCAGATCGTAGATACCCGATCCGCCGATGATTCCGAGAACGGCTTCGCTCATGGCTGTTTCCCTGTTGCGGGCGCGGAAAGGACCATCTTTCGATGACGGTCGCAACACAGCGCAGAGAGTTCCGGCGGCACCGTTGCCCGATAGCAAAAAGGCCCCGTCTCCGGGGCCTTTCGCAAGATCGTCATTCCCGGCTCAGTGGGCGGGCGAGCCGTCCGGCATGCGCGACCACACCTTCTTCTTGGTGTAGTAGAGCAGGAACGAGAAGGCGACGAGGAAGAGCATCACCTGCATGCCCAAGCGCTTGCGCGCTTCCAGATGCGGCTCGGCCATCCAGACCATGAAGGCCGCGACGTCGCGCGCATACTGGTCGACCGTTTCCGGCACCGGCGACTTGCCGTCCGGGCCCTTCGGATACTCGACCTGCCCGTCGCTCAGCGGCTTCGGCATCGCGATCAAGTGACCGGGCATATACCGGTTGTAGTTCTGCCCCGGCAGAAGCGTCACGCCGGCCGGCGGCTCCTCATAGCCCACCATCAGGGCATGGATGTAGTCCGGCCCCTGCTCCTGATACTGGGTGAAGATGTCGAAGATGAAGGTCGGGAAGCCGCGCACATAGGTGCGGGCCTTGGCCAGAACCGAGAAGTCCGGCGGATAGGCACCGCCCTGGGCCGCGCGGGCCGCCTGCTCGTTCGGGAACGGCGACGGGAAGCGGTCAGCCGGCCGGCCCGGCCGGTCGAACATCTCGCCCTGCTCGTTCGGGCCGTCCTTGATCTGATAGGTCGCGGCAAGCGCGGCGACCTGGCCGGGCGTGAATTCGGGACCGCCCGGCTGCGACAGGTTGCGGAAGGCGACAAGGCTGGCGCCGTGACAGGCCGCGCAGACTTCCTTGTAGACCTTGAAGCCGCGCTGAAGCTGGGCCCGGTCGAACTTGCCGAAGGGGCCGGAGAACGACCAGCTCAGCGCCGGCGGCTGGAACCCACCTTCGGCCGCCTGTGCCGCCGGCTGGAACAGCGCCAGCGACAGGCCGGCAGCGAGCCCGGTCAGGGCAAGACGAAACGATGTTTTGCTCATGGTTCCGTCAGCCCTTGACGTTCGGTTCGGCAGCGGTGGCGGTCGCGATGCGCGCCGCCGAGCCGTTCTTGGCGGAAGCAGCGAGCACGGCATCGGCGATCGAGGTCGGCAGCGCCTTGGGCCGCTCGAACAGGCCGACGACGAAGAGCGCGACGAAGAAGCCGAAATACAGCACGGTGAAGATCTGCGAGGCGATGACGTAGCCGCCATCCGCCGGCATGGCGCCGAGATAGCCCAGGCCGATGCAGACCAGGACGAAGGCCCAGAAGAGCTGGCGCGCGATCGGGCGGTAGCTCATCGACTTGACCTTGGAGGTGTCGATCCAGGGCAGGAAGGCGAGCACGACGATGGCCGAGCCCATGGCCAGCACGCCGCCGAGCTTGTCGGGGATGGCGCGCAGGATCGCGTAGAACGGCAGGAAGTACCATTCGGGGACGATGTGCGCCGGCGTCGCGGCCGGGTTCGCCACGATGTAGTTGTCGGCGTGACCCAGGAAGTTCGGCTGGTAGAACACGAACCAGGAGAACAGGATCATGAACACGACCATGCCGAAGATGTCCTTGACGGTCGCATAGGGCGTGAAGGGCACGGTGTCCTTCTCGACGTTCTTCACCTCGACGCCGGTCGGGTTGTTCTGGCCGACGACGTGCAGCGCCCAGATATGCAGCACGACGACGCCGAAGATCATGAACGGCAGCAGATAGTGCAGCGAGAAGAAGCGGTTCAGCGTCGGGTTGTCGACCGAATAGCCGCCCCACAGGAAGGTGACGATCGTCTCGCCGATCACCGGCAATGCCGAGAACAGATTGGTGATGACGGTGGCGCCCCAGAAGGACATCTGACCCCAGGGCAACACGTAGCCCATGAAGGCCGTCGCCATCATCAGCAGGAAGATGACCACGCCGAGGATCCAGAGCACCTCGCGCGGTGCCTTGTACGAACCGTAATAGAGCCCGCGGAAGATGTGCACGTAGACGGCGATGAAGAACATCGAGGCGCCGTTCGAGTGCAGATAGCGCAGCAGCCAGCCATAGTTCACGTCGCGCATGATGTGCTCGACGGAGTTGAACGCCAGCAGCGAGTTGGCGGTGTAATGCATCGCCAGGATCACGCCCGTGATGATCTGCGCCACCAGCATGAACACCAGGATGCCGCCGAACGTCCAAAGATAGTTCAGGTTGCGCGGCACCGGATAGGAGACGGCCGAATCATGAGCCAGGCGGATGATCGGCAGGCGGGCGTCGAGCCAGCGTTCGATGCCGGTCTTCGGAACGTAGGAACTGTGACCACTCATGAAGAATGCCTCAAGGCTGTCTCATCTTGGCGGGAAAGCGTCGAGCGCATTGCTCAGCCGATCTTGATCTTGGTGTCCGCGGTGAAGGCGTAAGGCGGAACCGGCAGGTTGAGCGGTGCCGGGCCCTTGCGGATGCGGCCGGAGGAATCGTAGTGCGAGCCGTGGCAGGGGCAGAACCAGCCGTCGTAGTCGCCCTTGGGCTCGCCAGGCGCGGTGCCGAGCGGGATGCAGCCGAGATGGGTGCAGTTGCCGAAGACGATGAGATACTGCTCATGGCCGGCCTTCGTGCGCTGCTGGTCGGTCTGCGGGTCGCGCAACGTGCTGACATCGACGGCGAGCGCCTCGTCGATCTCCTTCTTGGTGCGATGGCGCACGAAGATGGGCTTGCCGCGCCAGAAGATCTTGATTGCCTGGCCTTCGGCGATCGGTGCCAGATCGACGTCGACCGGCGCGCCGGCCGCGACGGTCTGCGCATCGGGAGCGAGCTGGCTGATCAGGGGGACGATGACAGCGCCGATGCCGACGGCGCCTGCAGCCCCGGTCGTAAGCATCAGGAAATCGCGGCGGGTTGTTCCGGTCGATGTATCGGTCGCGTTCGCCACGATCCAATCCTCTTACACGTCTTGCGAGCTGGAACAGCTCGAAATTGTCGCCTCTCGCCCTCATAGGGGCGCGCCACGACCGCCGCAATGCGGCGGTGCGTCACCTCGGGCTCTTTGACATGCAGATTGGACGAAGTCTACTGTCGCGAACCTCCCGCCCATGCATGGCGCACAGTTCGCAGGCGAGGACCTCAGACGGCGAGCTTTTCCGGATCGGCGGCGGCAAGGAAACCACCCGATTGCCGCGCCCACAGCCGGGCGTAGAGCCCGCCTCGCCGGATCAACTCCTCATGGCTTCCGGTCGCCACGATCCGCCCCTGATCGAGCACGATCAGCCGGTCGAGCGCGGCGATCGTCGATAGTCTATGCGCGATCGCGATCACGGTCTTGCCTTGCATCAGCGCGGCGAGCTGCTGCTGGATGGCCGCCTCGACCTCTGAATCCAGCGCCGAGGTCGCCTCGTCGAGAATCAGGATCGGCGCATCCTTGAGCAGCACGCGCGCGATGGCGATGCGCTGGCGCTGGCCACCCGAGAGCTTCACGCCGCGCTCCCCGACGCGCGAATCAAAGCCCTCGCGCCCGTCCTGGTCGCCGAGCCCGAGGATGAAGTCATGCGCCTCGGCCTGTCGCGCGGCGGCGATGATCTCGGCTTCGCTCGCGCCCATCCGGCCATAGGCGATGTTGTCGCCGATCGAGCGGTGCAGCAGCGAGTTGTCCTGCGTCACCATGCCGATCTGCGCCCGCAGACTGTCCTGCGTGACATGGGCGATGTCCTGCCCGTCGATCAGGATGCGCCCGCTTTCGAGCGGGTAGAGCCGGAGCAGCAGGTTCACCAGCGTCGATTTGCCGGCGCCCGAGGGGCCGACGAGCCCGATCCGCTCGCCCGGCTTGATCTGAAGATCGAGCCCCTCGAACAGCCCGGCGCCCCGGCCGTAGTTGAAGCGGATCTTCTCGAAGCTGATCGCCCCCTTGTCGACGACGAGCGGCTGGGCGTCCGGCATATCGCGCAGATCATGCGGCTTCGCGATCGTCTCCATGCTCTCCTGCACCGAGCCGATATTCTCGAAGATGCCGCGCACCAGATGGATCAGCCACCCCGACATCTGCACGAGGCGCAGCACGAGGCCGATCGCGGCGGCGACCGCGCCCGGCGTCATCTCGCCCTGGCTCCAGAGCAGCAGGGCGAGCCAGGCGGTCGCCACGACGAGCAGGCTGTTCATCGTCTGCAGGATCACGCTCACGCCGGTGATCAGCCGCGACAGGTTGAGGAAGGAGGCGTTCCACCGCGTCAACGAGTCGCGGACGGCGGAGCGCTCGGCATCGGCCCGCGCGAACAGTTTGACCGTCAGGATGTTCGTGTAGGAATCGACGATGCGCCCCGTCGTCGTCGAACGGCCGAAGGAATTCGCCTCCGAGCGCTTTTTGGCGCGCGGCACGAAGTAGATCAGCAGCGCGACATAGGCGCCGAGCCAGACGATGACCGGCAGGGCGAGCCAGAGACTGGTCTTGCCGAAGAAGCCGATCGCCACCGTGGCGAAGACCAGCGCGTACCAGAGGTCGTCGATAACCTCGATCGTCGCGCCGCGGATCGACTGCCCGGCCTGGATGACGCGCGCTGAAAGCCGTCCTGCGAAATCGTTCTGGAAGTAACCCAGCGCATGGCCGAGCGTGTAGACATGGTTGCGCCAGCGGATTTGGTTGGTGATCTGCGGCACCACGACCTGATCGACGATGGCGTGGTTGGCGAAATAGATCAGCGGCCGGACGACCACGAGCAAAAAGGCGGCGCTCGCAAGCAGCCAGCCATGATCCCGGAAGATCGTATCGGGCGACTGCGTCGAGAGAAGGTCGACGAACCAGCCGACCATCAGATACATCGCCGCCTCGATGCCGCTGAAGCCGAGGCCGGTGATCATGATCGCCGCCATCCAGCCCTTCACACCCTTGATGTGGTGCCACATGAAKGGCCASACGCCATGCGGCGGCGTCTCCTGCTCGTCGAAGGGAGCGAAGACGTCGATTCGGCTTTCGAGCCAGCGGAAGAGCGGAGCGAACATGTCTGCCTTCCCTGGAGCGGCATCGCGACGGTTTCGAGGCATATGGCCCCCGCCTGTGCGAATGGCCAGCCTGCTTGACGCATATCCGGGCGTCACCGCATGACAGGGCCATGTTGCGTCTCGCCCTCTTCCAGCCGGATATCCCGCAGAACGCCGGCACGATGATCCGCATGGCGGCTTGTCTCGGCATCGCGGTCGATATCGTCGAGCCCGCCGCCTTTGACGTGTCGGACCGGCATTTCCGCCGTTCGGGCATGGATTATCTCGAGCGCGCTGCCGTCTCCCGCCACGATTCCTTCGCGGCGTTCGACCAGTGGCGGCGCGAGGCCGGGCACCGCCTCGTCCTGGCGGAGACGGACGGCGCGACCCCGCTGCCGGATTTCGTCTTCCAGCCCGGCGATATCATCCTTGTCGGACGCGAATCGGCCGGCGTCACGCCCGCGGTGCAGGCTGCGGCCGATGCCAGCCTTCACATCCCGATGCGCCCGGCTTTGCGATCGCTCAATGTCGCGCTTGCGGCGGCGATGGTAATGGGCGAGGCGTTGCGACAGACAGGCGGCTTTCCGCGCCGCGATGGACATGACCATGAACAAGCCCAAGCCCGCTGAAGCTGCGCCCGCCGATCCGGCTGTCGTCGAGGCGATGAAACCCCGCGCGGCGGCGTGGTTCGAGAATCTCCGCGACCGGATCTGCGCCGCCTTCGAGGAGATCGAGGACGAGGCTGCGGGTCCCTTCCCGTCTGAGACCGACCGGCCCGGCCGCTTCGTCCGCACGCCCTGGCAGCGCACCAATCACGACGGAGTTCCCGGTGGCGGCGGCGTCATGTCGATCATGAAGGGCCGTGTCTTCGAGAAGGTCGGCGTTCACGTCTCCACCGTCCATGGCAGTTTTCACCCGGATTTCGCCGGCCAGATCCCCGGCGCCTCCGACGATCCGCGCTTCCACGCCACGGGCATCTCGCTGATCGCCCATCCCTGGAACCCGCATGCGCCGACCGTGCACATGAACACCCGCTTCGTCGTCACGACGAAGCCCTGGTTCGGCGGCGGCGCCGATCTGACGCCGGTGCTGGATGCCCGGCGCAATCAGGACGATCTGGATTCGCGGGATTTCCATGCCGCGATGCGCCGGCCCTGCGACAACTTCCCGGGAGTGGCGGATTATTCCCGCTTCAAGGAGTGGTGCGACGAATACTTCTTCCTGAAGCACCGCAACGAGCCGCGCGGCATCGGCGGCATCTTCTACGACTATATCTGGACCGGCGATCCGGACGCCGATTTCGCCTTCACCAGGGCGGTCGGCGAGGCCTTTCTCGACATCTACCCCAATGTGCTCTGCCGCAATATCGGCAAGCCCTGGACCGAGGCGCAGCGCCAGGAGCAGCAGGTCCGGCGCGGCCGCTATGTCGAGTTCAACCTGCTCTACGACCGCGGCACGATCTTCGGGCTGAAGACCGGTGGCAACGTCGATTCGATCCTGTCCTCGATGCCGCCGACGGTGCGCTGGCCCTAAGGCAGCGCCTCCCGGCTGGCGACGTCGAGCAGTTCGAACTGCGCAGCCCGATCGGACGGGCACCCGGCTTCGATCCAGAGCCGGCGTGCCTCCGCGAGGACCCGTCCGATGCGCTCGCCCTTCGGCACGCCGCGGGCGAGAACATCCTGCCCACGCGGCAGGAAAGCGGGCGTCCGGCCCAATTGGCCGACGAGATCCCGCACGCTCCTGCCGGTTTCGTCATCCGCCGAAGCGGTGAGAAGGGCCAAAGCAGCGGCCGCGGCATCGCTTCCGGCGCGATCCGCGACATGGCGCAGCCGCGCGAGCGACGACAACTTCGCCTGCCCGGCGAGCCCCTCCAGCGCGAGCGCGATTCCGTCGATCCGGTCGAATTCCCCGTTCGAGAGCCGCAGCCGCGTCCGCAAGCGCGGCGCGTCCTCCCGAACCGACAACGCCAGCGCCGCCAGCCGAAAAGCCGGGTCGATGCGGTCGCTGTCCTCATCGGCGATGGCAGCAAAGCGCGAGCGATGCGGCACGCCACCGATCACGGGCATCAAGAGCCCTGCCCCGGCCATCGCTTCGAGCGTGGCGCCCGCGGCCGGAGCGACCAGAAGCTTCATCAACTCGGCCCGGACGCGCTCCCGCGACAGGGCTGCGAGCCCGTCGCGGCCTGCAATGCAGGCGCGCAGCCCTTCCGCGTCGGGCGCGCCCACGCCGTAGCGGGCGTGGAAACGGAAGAAGCGCAGGATCCGCAGATAGTCTTCGCGGATGCGCGTCTCGGCATCGCCGATGAAGCGCACGCGCCGCCCGGCCAGATCGGCAAGACCGGTGCTGTAATCATGCAGCTTGCCGCCGCAATCGAGCCCGAGCGCATTGATGGTGAAGTCGCGCCGCAGCGCATCCTCGGCAAAATCCCGCCCGAACAAGACCTTGGCACGTCGCCCGTCGGTCTCGACGTCGCGCCGCAGGGTCGTCACCTCGAAACTCGTGCCGCCCGAGACCAGCGTCACCGTGCCGTGTTCGATGCCGGTCGGCACGGCCTTGAACCCGGCCTTCCGGCCGCGCCGGATCGTCTCCTTCGGCAGGGCGGTGGTGGCGAGGTCGACGTCATCGGCCGGTTCGCCGAGCAGGAGATTGCGCACGGCTCCGCCGACGATGCGGGTTTCCTCCCCCGCCCCGTTCAGCGCGTCCAGGAGGCGGGCTAGAACCGGTTCGGCCAGGAAGCGGGCGATGGCCTGTTCGTGTCCCCCGGTCATTTGAAGCGGCCGGGCACCAGCACCCCATTCTCCATATGCGGCGGCTCGTAGGCCCCCTCACTGCGCGGCGCGATGAAGCCGGTATAGGTGAGCACCGAGATTGCCAGCACCAGGCCGGCCACAGCGAGCCAGAAGGCGTGCCGGCTCCAATGCGCGACGTCGAAAGGGTTGCGCCGCTGGACGATGAGATAGCCCGCGAAGACGCAGAAGGGCAGGACGAAGAGCAGGACCTCTTCGATGATCGCGCGCAGCATCGGCTTCGTCGTTCCCAGGCGCGCTTTCCGCGCAAGACAATCCTAACCTGCCAGCCGTTCGTAGAGGTTACGGATCATGCCGGCAGTCGCACCCCAGATATAGCGGCCCTCGAACGGCATCGCATAGTAGGTGCGGAAATGCCCCTTCCATTCGCGGCCCTCCCGCTTGTGATTGGCGGGATCGAGCAGGAAGGAGAGCGGCGTCTCGAAGGCCTCGTCGACCTCGTGATGGTTGATCGCCAGCGAGAAAGGCGGCTCGATCAGCGCCACCACCGGCACGATGCGATAGCCCGTTCCGGTCAGATAGGCATCGAGGAACCCCAGCGTTCGGATACGTTCCCGCGACAGGCCGATCTCCTCCTCCGTCTCGCGCAGGGCCGTCACGACCGGCGAACCGTCGACGGCATCGACCCGCCCGCCGGGAAAGGAGACCTGCGCCGAGTGATTGCGCAGCGCCGCGGCGCGCTGGGTCAGGAGCACGGTGGGGCCCGTCTCGCGCGGCACGATGCCGATCAGCACGGCCGCGGGGACAGCGCGCTTCACGTCCGGAATCGGCACCGGCTGCGGCTGGTTCTCGTGGTCGCCGCGCGGCCGGGCGATGAGATCGCCGAGCGACGGCGGCTCGGCGCGCAGCCGCTCGCGCGCCAGCTTGGCGAAAGCATCGGTGCTGAGGTTCAGAGCCTGGCCGTTCACGTCAAATCCCGATGCCTTCGATCTCGCTCGCCGGCAGCGCCGGGTAGAACCGGCCACCCGCCGCCACCCCGAACATCGCCTGCCCATCGGCCTCCCGCACCTCGCCGAGCGCGAGCAGATCATAGGTCAGCGCGCGCGTCAGCCGGGCCCAGAGGCCGCTACGGACATGCACATAAGGCTTCAGGCCGTCCTTCGCAGCCCGCTGGAAACGCAAGGGATGCTCCGGCCCGACGCAGAGCAGATCGTCGACCTGCGTCCGGAAGGCGATGCTCCGTTCGTCCCCCTCGCCGTCGAGCTGCATTTCGACAGCCTGAAACGGCGCATCGTCGACCTTGATTCCGACCTTTTCGACCGGCGTCACGAGAAAGTAATCGTCACCCTCGCGCTTCAGCACCGAGGAGAAAAGCTTCACCAGGGCCGGCCGGCCGATCGGCGTGCCCAGATAAAACCAAGTTCCATCGGCTGCGATCCGCATGTCCAGATCGCCGCAAAATGGCGGATTCCAGCGCTCGACTGGCGGCAATCCGCGCGCCTTCCCGCTGCCCAGCGCGGCCATCAGCCGGTCCATCGCATTGCCCGGAGCCGTCATCGAAAAGCCCGTCTCCACTTGCTGCGGCATATTGATTGCACCGCGTTTCTGCCTTGAACTCCACATAATCGTGAAGCCGAGATGATGTGCACCATTCCATTCGGCGCTTGAGCCGCCGGGGTGGCCCGTCCACACTCAAGGACGGAACACACCGATCGGTTCGGATGGCGGCGCAACGGCCCGCGACAGTGAAGGAGACCGACATGGCGGCGCAAGCCCGCGTGAGCGAGAGCACTTCCCCCATCGATCTCGACAGCGGGATCGTCGAGGCGGCCGAGGCCGCACTCGGCGCCATCGGCGCGGCCCGCAAGGAGATCGGGCAGGTCATCTTCGGTCAGCAGGCGGTGGTCGACCTCTCGCTCGTTACCCTGCTGGCGGGCGGACATGGGCTGCTGGTCGGCGTGCCCGGTCTCGCCAAGACCAAGCTGGTCGAGGCGATGGGCACGGTGCTCGGCCTCGCCGCCCGGCGTGTCCAGTTCACGCCGGATCTGATGCCGTCCGACATCCTCGGCTCGGAGGTGCTCGACGAGAGCGCCGATGGCAAGCGCCATTTCCGCTTCATCAAGGGCCCGGTCTTCGCGCAGCTCCTGATGGCGGACGAGATCAACCGCGCCTCGCCCCGCACTCAATCCGCGCTGCTGCAGGCGATGCAGGAGCACCACGTCACCGTCGCCGGCGAACGCTACGACCTGCCCGCCCCCTTCCACGTCCTCGCCACCCAGAACCCGATCGAGCAGGAGGGCACCTACCCGCTGCCCGAGGCGCAGCTCGACCGCTTCCTGCTCGAGATCGATGTCGGCTATCCCGACCGCGAGGCCGAGCGGCGGATCCTGCTCGAAACCACCGGCGCGACCGAATACAAGCCGTCCCAGGCGATGACCTCGGAGACGCTGATGTCGATCCAGCGTCTGGTGCGCCGTCTGCCGGTCGGTGAAGCCGTCGTCGACGCGATCCTCGATCTCGTCCGCTCCGCCCGCCCCGGCGAGGGCGATGCCACCATCACCGACAAGCTCGCCTGGGGGCCGGGTCCGCGTGCCAGCCAGTCGCTGACGCTCGCGGTGCGCGCCCGCGCGCTGGTCGAGGGCCGGCTCGCGCCGTCCGTGGACGATGTCGCCGCGCTCGCCCTGCCGGTCCTCAAGCACCGCGTCGCGCTGACCTTCGCCGCCCGCGCCGACGGCGAGACTGTCGAGGGCGTCATCGGCCGGCTCGTGGAACGGCTGGGATAGGCCGATGTTGCGCATGCGCGTCCTGGGCCTGAACGAGCGGAAGCCGGCCAAGCCGGTTCTGACGGAATCGCTCGACCTTGCCGCGCGCCTGCCCCGCCTGATCCTCGAAGCCCGCCGCGTCTCCGCCAGCGTCCACGGAATCCACGGTAGGCGCCGCTCCGGCCCGGGCGAAACCTTCTGGCAGTACCGCCCGCTGGTTGCCGGCGAATCCGCCTCGCGCATCGACTGGCGCCGCTCCGCGAGGGACGGCCATCTCTTCGTGCGCGAGCGCGAATGGGAGGCCTCGCATTCGATCTGGCTCTGGATCGACCGTTCGCCCTCGATGGGCTTCGCCTCCTCGCTGGCGATGGCGCCGAAGGTCGACCGCGCATTGGTCGCAGGCTTCGCCCTCGCAGAAACGATGGTCGAGGGGGGCGAGCGCGTCGGCCATATCGGCCTGACGCGGGCGCTGGCCTCGCGCCGCATCGTCGAGCTGCTGGCGCAGGCCATTGCCGCCGATAGCCGCAATGGCGAGGCCGACCTCCCTCCCGGCGCGCCGCTGCCGCGGCTGGCGGATGCCATCATCGTCACCGACGGGCTCTCGCCCTCCGCATCGCTGGCGCAGCGCATCGCCACGATGGCGTCGTCGGGCGCACGCGGCCATCTGCTGCTGATCGTCGATCCGATCGAGGAAACCTTCCCGTTCACCGGCCAGGCCGAGCTCTTCGATCTGGAGGACGGGCTGACGCTGCGCGTCGGCGATGCCGGCGCTTGGGGCGAGGCCTATCGTCAGCGCCTCGCCGCCCATCGCGAAGCGATCACCGAGGCCTGCCGCAAGGCCGGCTGGACCCTGACGCTTCACCGCACCGACCGTCCGGCGAGCGAAGCCGTTCTGCGCATCGCCAGCCTCGTCGCCGCTTCGCGCGGCGTCTCGGGCTTATAAGGGAGCCGCCATGTTCAGCGCCCTCCCCTTGACCTTCACCGCCCCGCTCGCACTGGCCGCGCTCGCCCTGCTGCCAGCGCTCTGGCTGATCCTGCGTGTGACGCCGCCACGGCCGCGCCGGATCGACTTTCCGCCGCTCAAGATCATGGCCGACCTCGTCGCCAAGCGGGAATTGCCGGCGCATACGCCCTGGTGGCTGCTCGCCATCCGCATGGCGGTTGCCGCGCTCGTCATCCTCGCGGTCGCCGGCCCGATCTGGAACCCGCCGCGCGAAGGCGCAGCCCTGCGCGGCCCCGTCTTGCTCCTCGTCGACAACGGCTTCGGCGCCGCCTCCGACTGGCCGGATCGCGTCACCGTCGCCGAGTCGCGGATCGCGGCCGCAACGCGCGAGGGCCGCCCGGTCGCCATCGTCGGACTGGCCGAGGCCCCGGCCGCCATCTCGCTGGCGGAGCCGCGCGTAGCGCTCGACCGGCTGCGCGCGCTGGCGCTCCAGCCACATGCGCCTGATCGAGCCGCGCATCTGCCGCGCATCGAATCCTTCCTCCAGACAGCACCGGAAGCGGAGATCGTCTGGATATCCGACGGCCTCGCGGTTTCCGACGACGGCAGCTTCCAGGCCAGGCTGAAGCAGCTCGCCGACGCAAGACGGCTTTCGATCCATGCCGGCCCCCCGAACCAGCTCGCACTCGCTGCGCCCGACAATCTAGCCGGCGCGCTCAGCGTGAAAGTTCTGCGGCCGACGGCGAGCGCCCCCGCCACCGGGCAGGTCCGCGCGCTCGACCTGAAGGGCCTGCCGCTCGGCGACGCACCTTTCATCTTCGAAGGTTCGAATCTGCAAACCACGGCGCGCCTGACCCTGCCGATCGAAGTCCGCAACGCGGTCTCGCGGCTGGAAATCCTCGGCGAGAACAGCGCGGGCGGCGTCGCCCTGCTCGACGATCGCGCCAAGCGGCGCCGCATCGGCATCGTCTCGGGCGCCACCGCCGACACGGCGCAGCCGCTGCTCTCGCCGACCTACTACATCTCGCGCGCGCTCCAGCCCTTCGCCGAGGTCCGCGAACCGCGCCAGGGCTCGACCGACCCGGTCGGTGAGCTCCTCGCGCAGAATCTCTCGGTCCTGGTTCTGGCCGATATCGGCGCGCTCGACCGCGACACCAGCGCCAAGGTCTCCGATTTCGTCACCCGCGGCGGTGTGCTGCTACGCTTTGCCGGCGCGCGCCTTGCCGCCTCTTCGGACGATCTCACGCCGGTGCGCCTGCGCCGCGGCGGACGGACTTTGGGCGGCGGCCTCTCCTGGGAGACGCCGCGCAAGCTCGCGCCCTTCACGCGCGAAAGCCCCTTCTACGGCCTGACGATCAGCGACGATATCCGCGTCAGCCGCCAGATCCTGGCGGAGCCGGAGGCCGATCTCTCGCGCAAGACCTGGGCGGCGCTGGAAGATGGTACTCCCGTCGTCACCGGCGAGCGGCGCGGCGACGGCCTGATCGCCATGGTCCACGTCACCGCCGACACGACCTGGTCGAACCTGCCTCTCTCCGGCCTCTTCGTGGAGATGCTGCGCAGGGTCGTGAACCTCGCCGGCACCGGCCCTGCCGCCGATGCCCAAAGCGACGAGGTCCGCGTCGAGACGCTCTCGCCGACCCGCGTCCTCGACGGCAGCGGCCGCTTCCGCACCCCGCCGGCCACCAGCCAGCCCGTGCCCCGCAACTATGCCGGCCGCGGCACGCTCGCCCATCCGCCAGGCCTCTACGGCCCTGCCGACGGCACGCTCGCAGTAAATGCTCTCACCCCGAACGACATGCTGGGTGCGCTCGATCTTGCCGGCCTCGGCGCTCCGATCCTGCCGATCGACGAGCCGGTGGCGCGCGACGCCCGCCCGCCCCTGCTGGCGTTGGCTTTGCTGCTGCTGATCGCGGATACGCTGGCGACGCTCTGGCTCGGCGGGCGGCTCGGCTTCGGCCGCGCCCGCAAAGCGACCGCGGCGGCCGCGATCCTCATCGCATTGGGCTTCGCAGGCGGCTTGGCGCCCGACAGCGCTCGCGCCCAACCCGCGCCGAGCCCGCAAGCGGACACGCGCCCGCCGATTCCCCGCGCGCTCCTCGCCAATGGGGCGGTGACGCGGCTCGCTTATGTCGTCACCGGCGACAGGGCCGTCGACGACATGTCGAAGGCCGGTCTCGCCGGGCTCAATATCGTCCTCGGCGCGCGCACCGCGCTGGAACCGGGCGAGCCGGTCGGCGTCAATGTCGAGCGCGACGAACTCGCCTTCTTCCCGGTGCTCTACTGGCCGGTGGTTGCCGGCCGGCCGATCCCCTCGGCCGAGACGCTGCGCAAGCTGGAAGCCTATATGAAGGGCGGCGGCCTCGTGATCTTCGACACGCGCGACGCCATGAGCGCCCGTCCCGGCGGCGGCACGACGCCGGAAGGCGACCAGCTCAAGCGCATGCTGCAGACGCTCGACATTCCCGAGCTCGAGCCGCTGCCGCGCGACCACGTCCTGACCAAGACCTTCTATATCCTCGACGAGCTCGTCGGCCGCTACGACAGCGGCACGACCTGGGTCGAGACGCTGCCGCCCGCAGACAGCGACGGCCGGCGCCCGGCACGCGCCGGCGACAATGTTTCGCCCATCATCATCACCGCCAACGACCTCGCCGCGGCCTGGGCCATCGACAAGCGCGGTGAAGGGCTGGTGCCGCTCTCCGGCGCCGATCCGCGCCAGCGCGAGATGGCGCTGCGCGGCGGCATCAACCTCGTGATGTACGCCCTCACCGGCAACTACAAGGCCGATCAGGTCCATGTTCCGGCTCTGCTGGAAAGGCTGGGCCAGTGATGCCCCTTCGTATTCCCTCAGCCCTCATCCTGAGGAGCCGCGAAGCGGCATCGCGAAGGATGCTCCAGACGTCTCAAGAACCTTCTGGACCATCCTTCGAGACGCCATTCCTCCTGGAATGGCTCCTCAGGATGAGGGCTGAGGGTCGGAAATCGGAAGGATCGCGCTGATGTGGAGCGTTTCCTTCGCCCCGCTCGTGCCGCTGCCGCTCCTGATCGGCCTCGCCGTGCTGGCGGCGCTGGCGGCCGGCGCCGCCCTCGCCCTCGCCGGCCGCAGCGCCATCCTGCGGGCCCTGGCACTCATCGTACTGACGACGGCTCTCGCCGATCCCTCGCTGGTCTTCGAGGAGCGTGAGCCGGTCAAGGACGTCGTCCCGGTCGTGGTCGATCGCTCGGCGTCGAACCGCCTCGCCGACCGTTCGGCCCAGACCAATGCCGCCGTGGCCAAGGTCGAACGGCAATTGCGCGGCATCCCCAATGTCGAACCGCGGATCGTCGAGCTGCGCGACGCACAGGGGTCGAGCGACGGCACCCGCCTCTTCGAGGCCCTGGCCTCGAGCCTCGCCGATGTTCCCTCCGAACGCGTCGCCGGCGCCATCGCCATCACCGACGGCCTCGCCCACGACACGCCGGCCAATGCCGAGGCTCTCGGCCTGCGCGCGCCGCTCCATATCCTGACGACCGGCCGCAATGCCGAGATCGACCGCCGCATCATGCTGGTCGATGCGCCACGCTTCGGCATCGTCGGCAAGGACCAGGTCATCCGCCTGCGGGTGGTCGACAAGAACGGATCGAGCCGCGCCGGCCTCACCATTCGCCGCGACGGCGAGATCATTGCCCGCCGCGACGTCGCGACCGGCCAGATCGTTCAGGTGCCGATCCGCATCGATCGCGGCGGACCGAACGTCGTCGAGATCGAGGCCGCGCCGCTCGACAACGAGCTGACGCTCGCCAACAACCGCGCTGTCATCACCATCGAGGGTGTCAGGGACAAGCTGCGCGTGCTGCTGGTCTCGGGCGAGCCCCATCCGGGCGAGCGTACCTGGCGCAACCTTCTCAAGGCCGACGCCAATGTCGATCTCGTCCACTTCACCATTCTCAGGCCACCGGAGAAGCAGGACGGCACGCCGATCAACGAACTCTCGCTGATCGCTTTCCCGACGCGCGAGCTGTTCCAGGTCAAGATCAAGGAATTCGACCTGATCATCTTCGACCGCTACGCCAACCAGTCGATCCTGCCGCTGCTCTATTTCGAGAATATCGTCCGCTATGTCCGTGACGGCGGCGCATTGCTCGTCGCCGCCGGCCCTGAGTATGCGGGATCGCAGACGCTGGCACGCACCCCGCTAGGCCAGATCCTGCCCGCCCTGCCGGACGGCAGCGTCATCGATGAGGCCTATCGCGCAGAGGTCAGCGAACCCGGCAAGCGCCACCCCGTCACCCGCGACCTGCCGGGCTCGGAAGTCTCGCCGCCACGCTGGGGCGAATGGCTGCGCATGGTCGGCGCGCAGGCGCGCGCAGGCGCCTCTCCCGTCATGACCGGGCCCGGCGAGCGGCCGCTGCTGATGCTGGCCCGCGAACAGAAGGGCCGCGTCGCGCTCTTCCTCTCAGATCATGCCTGGCTCTGGGCGCGCGGCTTCCGCGACGGCGGCCCCTATCTCGACCTGCTGCGCCGCCTCAGCCATTGGCTGATGAAGGAGCCGGAGCTGGAGGAGGAGGCGCTGCGCGCCACCGCGCGCGGCGGCGCCATCGAGGTCGAGCGCCAGACATTGAGCGACAACCCCGCGCCCGTGACCATCACCGGCCCCGACGGCCAGTCGCGCTCCGTCCCGCTCGAAGCGGGACGGCCGGGCCTGTTCACCGCGCGCATCCCGGCCGGCGATCAGGGCCTTTACCGGTTGACGGCCGACAATCTCACCGCCTTCGCCAGCGTCGGTCCCGAGAATCCACGCGAGCTGATGGAAGTCGTCAGCGACCCGGCTGCGCTCCAGAACCTGGCACAGGCCACCGGCGGCTCCTCGCGCCGCATCGGGCACGAGGGCGATTCCGGCGTCAGCATTCCGCGCATCGTGCCGGTGCGTTCCGGCAGCCAGTTCGCCGGCAATGACTGGATCGGTCTCAGGATCAGCGATTCCGGCATCGTRCGCGGCGTGCAGGTCTCGCCGCTCTTCGTCGGGCTGATCGGCCTTGCGATCCTGTTCGGCGCGCTCGTGGCCGGCTGGCTCGGCGAGAGCGGGCGCCGCTTCAAGCGGCAGGCGTGAACGCCACTCCTGAGCAGGCCGAAGGCCTGAGCCCGGGATGACGGCGTGAGCCTTTCAGCCCCCCGCCCGCGCGGACGTAACGGGGCCGCGGCGATCGTTGAGCACGCCTTCGACCAGCTCCAGCGCCAGGAAGCGCGCGGGATCGGCCGGTCCCGGCAGAACGAGCTGGCCCGGCGGCAACACCTTGAAGCCGAAGCGCGCATAGTACGGCGCATCGCCGACCAGCAAGATCAGGTCGTGGCCGGCCTCGCGCGCGGCTTCGATCGAGCGGTTCATCAGCGCGGACCCGATGCCCCGGCCGTCGAAGGCGGGGTCGACCGTCAGCGGCCCGAGCATCAGCGCCTTGTGGCCGCCGGCGCGGACGGGCGTCACTTTCACGGAGCCGACGAGAAAGGTGCCGACATGGGCGGCGAAGGAGAGCGCCGGATCGGGCGGCACGCCTTCGCGCAGGCGGAAGGCGGTTCGGGCGAAGCGGCCCGGGCCGAAGGCGCGCTCATGCAGGCGCTCGATGGCAGCGGCGTCCACGGGCAATTCGTGGCGGATGGTCAGCGGCAGGGATGTCATGGCAGCAGGCAGAGCAAGAGTGGCGAACGGCGGAGGCAGGCGCGTGCGGGCGCGCTGCCGGAAGGCGCTTTCAGCGCGCCGGTCGTCGCAGGTCGCGAAGGCAGTACCCATTGCTCATGGAAAGCGCCTGTAGCAGAGGCGGATAGGCCCGTCCATCGCGCTTTCGTTCTACCAGTCGGCCGCGGCCGGCGTGCCCGTCATGATTTCCGCCAGCCGCCGCCTCGTCGCAGGCGTGGTCCCCTCTGGCAGGCGATCCAGGGGGAAGAACCCGGCCTCGGCGATTTCCCTGTCCGGCAGCCTGACGCCTTCGACGATGAAGGAGCGGATGACGAAGAGGGCGACGTGATCGCGGCGCGAGATCCGGCGGTTGAAAAAGACGCCGTGGAGGGTCGGCTGCCCGGTGATCCTTATGTTGCCCTCCTCCGCGACTTCGCGCTCAAGGGCATCCCACATCGTCTCGCCGACCTCGACTCCCCCACCCGGCAGGTACCAGCCGGGGATGTAGCCATGCCGGACCAGGAAGACCTCGCTGCGCTCGTTGAGTACCGCGGCGCGCACGCCGAAGGTCATGCTGCGGGAAAGCCGGAAATAGACATGCAGCACCGCGGTGAGCAGCCGATGCCGGAGTGTCCGCGGGATCTCGGTATCGGCTGGCGGATGGGGCGCCTGCGATTGCATCGGAACGACTCTCAAGGCTGCGTTAATTGTCTATGCAAAAAACGCATAACGGACCGTCAACCAAGTCGATTGCCCTGTCACAAACGCGCCCCAAATGAGGGTCACACAGCCGCCGCATCCGCTAGGAACCACCAACATGCTGCTCTCGTTCATCGTTTCTTACCTGAAGGCCAAGCCGGCCTATGTCTGGAAGCCCGCCGTCACCCTGACCGATTCCCGTATCGTGTCGGAACTCACCGGCGCCGCCAACTGAAGCTTTCCGCATCCCGTCAGCCGAGGCGCATCAACGGCGCGCTTGACTGACGGCGGGCGGGAAGGGCAAGCGCTGGAGCGTGTTCAAGCTCGCGCATCTGTCCGACCCGCATCTCGGCCCGCTCGCCGGGTTTTCGCTGCATCAACTGCTGGGCAAGCGCGCGACCGGTTACGTCAACTGGCGTCGCAAGCGCAGGCACGCCCATGACATGGATGTCCTGGCCCGCATCGTCGCCGACATCCACGCGCAGCAGCCGGACCACACCGCCTGCACCGGCGACGTCGCCCATATCGGGCTGCCCGACGAATTCAGGACCGCCATCGCTTTTCTGGACACGCTGGGTCCGCGTGAGACCGTCAGCTTCGTGCCGGGCAATCACGACGCCTATGCGCGGTCCTCGCTAAAGCCGTTGGCCGGGCTGCTCGCCCCCTGGTGCGCCGATGATGACGGGCGTGCCGGCTACCCCTGGTATCGCCGCCGCGGGCCGGTCGCGCTGATCGGCGTCAACAGCGGCGTGCCGACCTTGCCGCTGATGGCGACGGGGCGTATCGGCAGCGAACAGATGGAGCGGATCGCTGCCCTGCTCGACCGCGCCCGCGAAGAGCACCTCATCCGCGTCGTCCTGATCCACCATCCGCCCTATGTCGGCGGTGCCAAGCGCGGCCGTGAACTGGTCGATGCCGCCGCCTTCGAGGCCATGCTGAAGCGCAAGGGCGCCGACCTCATCATCCACGGGCACAATCACAGCTTCTCGCTGGCCTGGCGCCCCGGGCCAAACCATGATGTTCCGATCGTCGGCGTGCCCTCGGCCTCGCTCGGCCTGCTCGGTCATGGCGAGCTCGGCACCTGGCATCTCTTCCATATCGCGGGAGACGCTGCTGCACCGCAGATCAGGCTGGAACAACGCGGCTTCGAGCCTGACGGCACGGTCGTCCTTCGCCAGGAAATCGCGCTCCTGGGTGAGCGCGCCTAGCTACCTCTCCATTCTGAAGCGTTGGAGAATTCGTCAGCGCGAGACGCATGGCGCGCCGTTCGAGAACCGGCGCGCAGCAGACTTTCGTCCGTGAGCACCGGAAGCACAGAACGGCGCGTTGGGCGGCCGCTATGGCGGATCGGCCGATGCTTCAGACGCAGCGGCCGCCGTCGACCGCGAGCACCGAGCCCGTCACCATGTCCGCCTCGTCCGAGCAGAGGAACAGCGCGGCATTGGCGATGTCCTGCGGCGTCGAAAACCGGCCCCACGGGATCGAGGCGGTGAACTGAGCGCGCCGCTCGGGCGTGTCCTCGCCCATGAAGGTGGCGAGCAGCGGCGTCTCGCCGGCCACCGGCGCGATTGCGTTGACGCGGATCTTGTCCGGCGCAAGCTCGACCGCCATCGACTGCGAGATCAGGTTCGCCGCGCCCTTCGAGCCATTGTACCAGGTCAAGCCCGGTCGCGGGCGCAGGCCCGCGGTCGAGCCGATGTTGAGGATGACGCCGCCGCCATGCTCGCGGAAATGCGGCACCGTCGCCCGCGCCATCAGATAGATCGACTTCACGTTGACCGCGAAGATCCGGTCGAACTCCTCCTCGGTCACCTCAGTCATCGGCTTGTTGCGATGGGTGGTGCCGGCATTGTTCACGACGATGTCGAGCCGCCCGACTTTGGTGAGGATCTTCTCGACCGCCTTGTCAACGCTCTTGGCCTTGCCGACATCGCAGGTCACGGCGAAGGCCTTGCGGCCGATCGCCTTGGCGGCTTCCTTGGCCTTGTCGCCGTTGATGTCCAGCACCGCGACGCGCGCGCCCTCGCGCACGAAGGTCTCGGCGATGCCGAAGCCGAAACCCTGCGCCGCCCCGGTCACCAGCGCCGTCTTGCCTTTCAGTCTCATGGATGTTCCTCATGCTTTGCGATTGCGCGATGTTTGAAACGATTGAGCGAGTCGGTAAATGCGCTTTCATGCGCAGCCGGATACGGAAATCGTATGGGCGAAGTCGTCATTCTCGGGCGAAGCGAAGAGCAGACCCGAGAATCTCATGACGAGAGGGCGGTGGTTTCCGTCATGCTCGGGTCCAGCCCGAGCATGACCGCGGGACCTTAAGCCCCGATCTCCTCGCGCAGCATCTCCAGCTCCAGCCAGCGCTCCTCGGCATCGCCGATCTCGCGCGCCACCTCTTCCAGCCGCGCCGTCGCCTTGGCGAAAAGCTTGGGATCGCGCGTGTAGAGATCGCCCGCCACGGCAGTGTTGAGCTTTGCGGCTTCCACCTGCAGGGCCTCGATCTTCTTGGGCAATGTCTCCAGCGCGTGCTTCTCGTTGAAGGAGAGCTTGCGCTTGGACGCCGGCGGGGCCTGTACGGGGGCACCCGTAGTCTTTGGCGCCGCAGCTGGCGCTTTCTCCAGCACTCGCACCTTGGCGCCGACACCGCGACCGCGCTGCGCCAGCATGTCGGAATAGCCGCCGGCGAATTCGGTCCAGACGCCGTCTCCGTCCGAGATCAGCACGGCCGAAACGACCCGGTCGATGAAGTCGCGATCGTGGCTGACCAGCAGCACTGTGCCCTGATAATCGGCCAGCAGTTCCTGCAACAGGTCGAGCGTTTCGAGGTCAAGGTCGTTGGTCGGCTCGTCCAGCACGAGCAGGTTCGACGGTTTCGCCAGCGCCCGTGCCAGCATCAGCCGCCCGCGCTCCCCGCCCGAGAGCGCGCCGACCGGGGTGCCGCGCTGGATCGGCTGGAACAGGAAGTCCTTCATGTAGGAGACGACATGGCGGGGCTGGCCGCCGACCATCACCTGGTCCGAGCCGCCACCCGTCAGTGCATCGCCAAGCGGCGTCGCCGGATCGAGGCTTTCGCGGCGCTGGTCGAGCGTCACCATCTCCAGCGCCGTGCCGAGCTTGACCGTGCCGCTGTCGGGCGCGAGCGCGCCGGTCAGCAGGTTGATCAGCGTCGTCTTGCCGGCGCCGTTCGGGCCGACGATACCGATCCGGTCGCCACGCGCCACGCGCAGCGACAGGTTCTTGATGATAACGTTGTCGCCATAGGCCTTGGCGACGTCGATAGCCTCGATGACCAGCTTGCCGGAGGTCTGCGCCTCGCTCGCCTCCAGACGGACATTGCCGACCGCGCTGCGGGCCGTGCGGCGCTGGTCGCGCAGCGAATGAAGCTCACCGAGCCGGCGCTGGTTGCGGGTGCGCCGGGCGCTGACGCCGTAGCGCAGCCAGTCCTCCTCGCGCGCGATCTTGCGGTCGAGCTTGTGGCGGTCGAGTTCTTCCTGCGCCAACACCTCGTCGCGCCAGGCTTCGAACTCGCCGAAGCCCTTCTCCATCCGCCGCGTGACGCCGCGGTCGAGCCAGATCGTCGCGCGCGACAGCGAGGTCAGGAAACGCCTGTCGTGGCTGATCAGCACCATGGCCGAGCGCAACGACTTCAGTTCCTGCTCCAGCCATTCGATCACCGGCAGGTCGAGATGGTTGGTCGGCTCGTCCAGCAGCAGGATGTCAGGCTCCGGCGCCAGCACGCGCGCCAACGCCGCCCGGCGCCCTTCGCCGCCCGACATCGAAGCCGGATTCTCCTGCCCGGTCAGGCCGAGCTCTGTCAGGAGATACTGGGCGCGATAGGCGTCGTCACCCGGCCCGAGCCCCGCCTCGACATAGGCGAGCGAGGTCCGGTAGCCGGTGAAATCCGGCTCCTGCGGCAGATAGCGGATGGTCGCGCCAGGCTGGACGAAGCGGTCGGCGCTGTCGGGCTCGACGAGGCCGGCCGCAATCTTGAGCAGGGTCGACTTGCCCGAGCCGTTGCGGCCGACCAGGCAGACGCGCTCGCCGGCCGAGACCGCGATCTCGGCAGCTTCGAGCAAAGGCTGTCCACCGAAGGTAAGCGCGACGTCGCGCAAATGCAGCAAGGGGGCCATGGTCCGTCCTGTGTTCCGGCCTGCGGGATAGACTGCCGCCGCCGCCCTGTCACGTCCGCAGGCGATGGCACGGCCCTTGCCAGCGCCGTTCCGCCCCCTATCGTGAGGCGCAGCAGCCCATGAGTCCGAGAGCCATGCCCAGCGAACGCCCCATCGGGATCGGCCATAATGGCGGTCCGCCGCTGAAGGAGCGCAAGCGCCGTTCCTCGAGCGGATCAGGCAATATCGGCCGCTATTTCGACTGGCGCTTCGCCCATCGCAAGGCCTGGAAGAAGCCGCGCGAGATCGCGCTGCGGCGTGAGGAGAAGGCATCTGCCCTCGGCCTGACCTATGAGGAATATTCGCTCGAGATCATGGAGCGCGGCTATTATCCGCAGCCCGAGCATGTCGAGACGATCAAGTCCAAGCGGGCACAGCGGCGCAAGGATGGCGGCGTGGTCGGCCAGTCGCTGAAGGGCATGAAGCTGAACTGAGTGGCGCCGTTATTCGCGGGCGAAGCCCTCGGGTCCGACCGTCGGCCGGCCCAGAGATAAACCCCGCGCAGACCCGAGAATCTCATGAAAGGGAGCTCCGGGGCCCCTTCCTGCCGGAGATCATCGGGTCAAGCCTGAGCAGGACGGCCGCCTCTGCTTTCCAACCAGCGCCGCACAAGCCGCGTCGCCGGCTTCTCGAAGAAGCGATAGAGCAGGACTGCCGCCACCACGGCGCCCGTAAGTGCGAGTACGATGAAGAGCAGCGGCGCGTGGAGCCCGATCCGCAACGCGACCTCGCGCATGCCCCGGATCACGAAGGGATGGACGAGATAGAGCGCATAGGAGGCATCGCCGACCGCCGCCAGCGCCTTGACCGGCCACACCGGCACGATGCCTTCGCGCCCACAGCCCGCGGCCAGCATCAGCAGGACGGCCGCGCCGCCGCGCCATAGCACGCTGCTCCATGGGCCATCCGTGCCCGGCAGCTGCGCGGCCGCGATCAGCAGGGCTACGCCCCCCGCGGCGACCGCAACGCGCAAGGCGCCATGCAGGCGAAGCCCTCTGCGCCGCAACACGGCAATGCCCATGCCGGCTGCGAATTCCAGAACGATCGGCTGCCCCCAGAATCCGAAAGGCAGCGACAAGGGTCCGCCCAGGCTCTCCCCCCCGACCAGTACCGCCAGGACCAAAGTGACAGCCGGCAAGGTCCAGCCTTTCGGCAAGATGAGCCCGAGCGCGAACAGCGCGTAGAACAGCATCTCGTAGTTCAGCGTCCAGCCCAGCGAATAGACCGGCTGAACCAGGCCCTGCGTCGAGACAACCGGCCAGAACAGATAGGAGCCGAGGATCTGCGTGAAGCTCGGCACGCCCGAATTGAGCGCCGCCGGCACGACGAGGCCGACGAGCAGAAACAGGGTCGTCATCGCCCAATAGAGTGGGACGATGCGCGCCAGCCGGCGCTTCAGGAATTCGCGCCAGGCGCCGGGCCGCCCGAACAGGTCCTGCGAGGCATGGACCATGATGAAGCCGGAGACGACGAAGAAGATGTCGACGCCGGCCATCCAGGGCAGCAGGTCGCTGCGGCTGAAGCTCAGGCCCGCCCGCTCGGCCAGCGCGGCGGCGTCCGGCTGCACGTGATGAATCGCGACCATGAAGGCCGCGAGCGCGCGCAGGACCTGGATCGAATAGATGGGCTGCACGCGAACCTGTCGTGAAGCAGTCGGATGAGCGGGGCGCTCAGCCAAACCACAGCCGCTTCGGATCGTCGAGCCCGAAACGATGGAGATTGGCGGCAATCGCGGCGAGCCCCTGCTCGGCGGCGTCCTTCGTGGTGACGACGTGCAGAGCAAAGCGCGCCGCGAGATCCTCCATCGGCGGCTTGCCAGCAAAGGCGGCGCGAACCGCCGCCCGGTCCGCGAGCGGCAGCAGATGCGGCGCGATTCCACCCGCGATGAAGACACCGCCCGTCGCCTTGAAGACGAGGGCCAGATCGCCGGCGACACGCGCCAGCAGCCGCCAGAAGCAGACCACCGCCATCAGCGCTGCCGGATCGCCGTCATGGGCGAGGCGGGAGACGTCGGCAGCGCTCACCTCCGCCTCCAGCATGCCCGAGGTCCGCGCCACGGCCCGGTGCAGGCGCACGAGCCCGTCGCCGCTCAGCAGATGCTCGACGGTGAGGCGCGGTATGCCTTCGCTCAAAGCCGGCCAGAGCCGCTGCTCGGTCTGGTCCTCGGGGCCGATGCCGATATGGCCGGCTTCGGTCGGGATCAGCATGCCGCGTTCGCCATGTGTCAGCAAAGCCGCGGTTCCGAAGCCAGTCCCCGGACCCAGCACCAGCCGCACGCCTTCCCGCTCCGGCCTGCCCTCGATCAATGTGGCGACGTCGTGCGGGCTCAGGACGGCAAGGGAAGCCGCCAGGGCCTCGAAGTCGTTGACCAGCAGGCCCTGCGTCAGCCCGAGAGCCTCCGCGATCCGCGGCCCATCGAGATTCCAGACAGCATTCGTCAATTGCGCCTGCCGGCCGTCGAGCGGCCCGGCGACGGCAAGCACGGCCGAACGCGGCTTCTCCGGAGCCTCCGCGAGCACTGCGGAAAATGCCGCCTCCGCCGTCGGATAGCTGCCGGTGCCGATCCGCGCCAGCGGCTGGTGGGGGCTGTCCGGGTCTGGGACCAGCGATAGCCGGCAGTTCGTGCCGCCGATATCGGCGACCAGCACCGGATAGGATATCGACGGCGGGCGCATCAGAGCGGCTTCCGCCAGGGCGCGAACCAGCCGAGACCTTCGAGCGTGCCGCGCTCGGGCCGATATTCGCATCCGACGAAGCCGTCATAGCCGAGCGCATCGAGCTCAGCGAAGAGGGTCGGATAATCCGGGCCCGAGGCGTCGGGTTCGTGGCGGCCATTGGCGCGAGCGATCTGGACATGGCCGACGAGCGGATAGAGCGCCTTCAGCCGCGCCGAGACATCGCCGTGGATCAACTCGCAATGATACATGTCGAATTGCAGCCGGACGTTCGGCCGGCCGGATTCGCGCACATAGGCCGCAGCCTGATCGAAGTCGTTCAGGAAGTACCCCGGCATGTCCTTGCCATTGATCGGCTCGAGCAGGAGGTCGACGCCGTGCTCCGCCAGCTTGTCGGCGGCGTAGGCGAGCGAGGCGCGGTAGGTCTTCTGCGCGATGGGATCGTTGGGATCGGCGAGCCCTGCCATCATATGCAGGCGCTTGACACCGGTCTCGTGCACATAAGCCAGCGCCGTTTCGACCGAGGCCTTGAACTCGTCCTCGCGACCAGCCAGCGCCGCAATGCCGCGCTCTCCTTTGGAGAAATCGCCCGGCGGCAGGTTGAACAGAGCCTGCGTGAGCTCTCCGCCGGTCAGCGCGAGCCCGATCTGCTCGGGGGTATGCTCATAGGGAAACAGGAATTCCACGGCCTCGAAGCCGGCCTCCGCGGCCGCTCTGAAACGGTCGAGGAAATCCCATTCGGTGAACATCATCGAAAGGTTGGCGGCAAAACGCGGCATGAAGGTCTCTGCGGAATAAGCGGTAGCAATCACGGCAAGCTAGCGCGCTGCGCCGGCCGCGTCATGACCAAACGCCGCAGGGAGGGGATGCGTTCCGATGCCGCCCCTCGGCGGCTACTTCTTTTCCGGCTTCGGCGGCGGATTCGGATCGGCCGAGAAATGCCGGAAAACCATGTCGGGAGAGGAGGTGTTGTGACGCGAATGGGTGGTGCGCCCCATCCAGATATCGGTTGCCTTGCCACCCTGGAACGGCATCAGGGCCTCCTCCCGCCAGCCCTTGGCGCTGGGCTCGCGCACCGCGATACGGGCGACGTCGTTGTTGAACTCGGTGACGTACATCGAACGCAAGGCGACAAAGGCCCTGCCCCCCGTCACCGGCTTGTCGAGGACGGCATCCAGCACCATCCGGTTCTCGTCGACGCTGTCGAGTCTCAGGCTACCGGCGGACCCGTCCTTGAAGTTCAKCTTGAAGGTCAGGGTCTTAGGATCGAATTCGATCTCCTTGATGTTCACGACCGGGCGCCCATCCTGCTCGATCGGCCCGAACAGGAAGGAGGAGCCGTAGGAGGAGAAGCCGAGATGTTCCGGCGGCAGCGGCCGGGCGCGCCAGTAGCCGTCCTGCGGATAGACGACCAGTACCTCGTAGGACTTGTCCTTGCCGAGCTTCCAGAGCTGAACGAGATGCAGCCCCTTCTCCACCCGGTCGCCGACGCGGAAGGTGGTGTCGGCCGGCCGCCAGAAAGTCGGGAAGGTGTAGCCGACCAGCCAGTAATCGATCGTTTCCCAGAAGGTGATGCGGCGCGGCGGTATCGGCGGCGTGAAGGAAGGATCGCCCTTCATGTCGCAGTTCGCCCAATCGGCATCCCAATTGTCGCGCACGAGTCCCGCGATATAGGCCGGATGCGCGGCTTCGATCTGGAAACGCCGCACCTCAGGCGAAATCGCCTTGATCGTGACGTTGTCCTTCTCGGCGCAGAGCACGGGCTCGGATTCGTTCCTCACCTCGACGGCGACGTCGCCCGCGGCCCGCGCAATCGTCAGGGAGGCGAGAAGCGCGACCGAAACCGCGAGCGGGCGAAGAAGGCTGAGCATGGCAATCCCTGGCGAGTGATTTCGGGAGCAGCGTAGCGACGCAAGATGAACGCCGGCTGGCCGCATGGCCTCACCTGCCGGGCAGTGCGGGCGAAACCGAAACAGGTTCTGGCTTGCACTGCAACGCCGGTATTGGCCGATGGTTGCCAGGGTTTCATTGTCCGGGATGGCGGAGGCGATCGATGCAGATGCCGCCTCTGCACCCCGTCTTCAGCCTTGAAGGATGGCGTAGACATCGCCCGAATTGGCCGCATGAGGCAAACCGCGCAGATAATCGCCCATGGCATCCGCGCTCGCGGGCTCGCCGAGCTCCAGCCTCTGGCTCTCGCCGATCGCGACGTTGAAGCGATAGGGGCCGAGCGTCTCCAGTACGGCGAGGCAGGCCTCCGCCACCTCGCGTTGGATCGTCGTGAATTCGAAGGAGATCACCGGCACCGCCTTGGTCAGCCCCGCGAGCACATGCGCCTCGAAGCCCTCGACATCGATCTTCAGAAGCTTGGGCAGGCCGTGGCGCAGGATCAGCCGGTCGAGCGTGGTGCAGGGCACGCTGATCTCGTGGTCCCAGACCTGCCCCTCCCAGCCGCGCGCGCCGGACGCGGCGCCGATGAAGGCGGCCGACGCCGTCGAGACCGTCGGGTTCGCGCTGTTGATCCTGAGCGCGATCGAGCCCTCGTGATCGCCGCAAGCGGCTGCGATCAGCGTCACCAGCGGGTCGCGCCGGTGGATCAGGCGGATCACCCGAGCCGGTCCGGGCTGCGGCTCCAGCGCCACCACGCGCGCGCCGAGCCTGCGGAACGAGGAAATCCGGTCGCCGACATGGGCGCCGATGTCGAAGGCGAGATCGCCCGGCCGCAGGAAAGTCCCATAGAGCTGGTCCATCGCTGCGTTGCGCTGCTTGTCGCCGTGATAGATGCGCAAGGAGCGCGACAGCGCCTTCACCGTTCCCTTCGGATAGACGGTGGCGTTCATGCGCTGTCCCCGTCGCGGATGGCAGCCAGTACGGGCGGCATGTCGAAATCCTCGGGGATTGCGCAAAGCCCGTGGCGGGCCAGCCAGGCACCCGCAGCCGGCCAGGCGGTCAGCATCGCGAACGGGATCGCGAGCAGATAGCCGGCCGTGAGGGGCAGGGACCAGATCAGCACGGCCGGCGCGATGACGCCGAGCCCGGCAAACAGATAGATCCCGAACAGCAGATGCGGCCATAATCCCGCGAAGGCCGTGGCGAAGCTCAGCGCATGGGCATCGCGCGCCTGCCCATTCCAGCCGATCCGCGCCTTGCCAAAAGCGAGGCCGATCATGAACAGCGTGGTGCGGAAGCTCGAGACCGCGCCCTGGAGGAAGGCGAACAGTGTCTCGATCAGCGCCGAGAACAGGAAACGCACCGCGCCGCCATAGCGCCGCACGCCGCCGCGCGTCAGCAGGATGTCGGCGAAGCCGGCGAGCTTGGGCGAGAGATACATGGCCAGGAACAGAACATAGAGCCCCGCCGTCAGCGCTGCCGGATAGTCCGCGATCGTCCGGTCCTCCATGGCCTTCAGCGGCAGCAGCGCGATCATCAGCGTCCAGGCCGGCAGACCGAGGAACATCAGGACCGCCCAGACCAGCTGAAACCGGCTCATCGGCTTGAGATGGGCTAAGTCGAGCAGCTTGAGGTACTGCAGATTGCCGAGACACCAGCGCAGGTCGCGCTTGGCGAATTCCAGCATGGTCGGCGGATTCTCCTCCCAGCTCCCGCCCTCGACCGGCAGCACGCGCACCTCGAAGCCGGCACGGCGCATCAGCGTCGCCTCGACCTGGTCGTGGCTCATGACGGCGCCGCCCAGAGGTGGTCCTCCGGGCAGCACAGGCAGATCGCAGTGGTCGCGGAACGGCGCGATCCGCACCAGCGCATTGTGCCCCCAGAACGGCCCGCAATCCCCACCCCACCAGGCCGAGCCCATCGTGTAGGGCCGCATGCCCTGGCGCATGCCGAACTGAAAGATGCGGGCGAAAGCGGAGCGGCTGGGCATTCCGACCACGAGACTCTGCAGGATTCCGAGCTTTGGATAGGCCTGCATCATTCGGGCCATGCCCAGGATCGCCTCGCCTGACATCACGCTATCGGCATCGAGCGGCAGCATCAGCACGTAGCGCTCGCCCCAGCGCTCGCAGAAATCCCGGAGATTGCCGGCCTTGAAGCCGTCATTCTCAGCGCGGCGTCGATAGATCAGGCGTGCGGGCTCGCCGAGTTCTCGCGCCCAGGCAGCGGCAAGATCCTGCTCTGCGGCGGCGACAGCCGGGTCATTGGTGTCGGACAGGACGAAATAGTCGAACCAGATGCCCTCACCCGTCTCGTCAAGGCTCCGCTTCACCACCTCGAGCCGCCGGAAGGCGCGCGCCGGATCCTCATTGCGCAAGGTCATCAGCACCGCGGTGCGCAGCGAGAGCGGCGTCGCCCGCTGCCCGGCGGCGGCGAAGGGCGCGACCTCGGCAAGCCCATCCTTGCGGCCATGCAGCAACCACAGCCCGATCGCAGCGTTCCAGAAGCCCAGCACGGTCCAGGGTGCCCCGACAAGGAAGGCGACGAAGATCGCCACATCCGCAACCGTCCAGCCGCCCGCCCCCAGCACCTGAGCAAGCCCCGCCAGCAACAGGATCAGTGTCGCGAGATTGAGCAGGAGAACGAGGAGGCGCCGCCGCCGGAGGACCATTGCGTCCTGCAGGCCGGCCGGCGTCAGGCCGATCGCTTCGTCCCCTTGCGTCACCCGCTGGAACGTGTTCGGACCGGGACGCTGGTTCGTGGCAGTCTCTGTCATGGGGGCAGACAGGCTCGGACGGAGGGCAGACGCGATGGCGCGGGAGCTAAAGCCTGCAACCACGATTGACGCAAGGGCCAAGGCCCTCGCGCTTTGGTATATAGCCCCCCGTGAATGCAAGCTGAATGATGTGGCCCTGCCGCTGCCTGGTCCGGCAGACTGCCTCGTCACCACATTGTGGAGCGGCCTGAGCCGCGGCACCGAGCGGCTGATATTCGAAGGCCGCGTGCCGCCTTCCGAACATGAGCGCATGCGCGCGCCCTTTCAGGAGGGTAATTTTCCCTTCCCGGTCAAATACGGCTACTGCGCCGTCGGCCGCGTCGATGCCGGCCCGCCGGACATGCTAGGCCGCATCGTCTTCTGCCTGCATCCGCATCAGGACCGTTTCATTGCACCGCGCAGCAGCCTGATACCGGTTCCCGACAGCGTTCCACCCCGGCGCGCCATCCTCGCCGCCAACATGGAAACGGCCCTGAACGCCCATTGGGACGCCGGCTCCGCCCCGGCCGACCGGATTGTCGTGGTGGGCGGCGGCGTGCTCGGCCTGCTCGTCGCCTGGCTCGCCGCACGCCTGCCGGGAGCCGACGTGACGCTGGTCGATGTCGAGCCCGGCCGCGCAGGGCCGGCCGCCGAACTGGGCTTTGGCTTCGCCATGCCGGACGCAGCGCCGCGCGACGCCGATCTCGTCTTTCACACCAGCGCGACGGCGGCCGGCCTCGCTACCGCCGTGGCTGCGGCCGGCACCGAGGCGCGGATCGTCGAAATGAGCTGGTATGGCGAGGGAACGGTGCCGGCGACCCTCGGCTGCGCCTTCCATGCGCGCCGTCTGCAGCTCGTCTCGTCGCAGGTCGGCATGGTCGCCGCCTCGCATCGGGCGCGCTGGGACCACGCACGACGGGCGGCAGCGGCGATGACGCTCCTCGCCGACGACCGGCTCGACGCTGTAATCACCGAGGAGATCCCCTTCCGCGATGCACCGCAGCGCATCCCGGAACTGCTCGCGCCGGGCGCCGCTGGCCTCACCGCCGCGATTTGCTATGAAACGCGGCCGTGACCGCGCCCGCTTCGGGCGTCTCTCCAGGAGATCGCATGTTTTCCGTCGAAGTCCGCGACCGCATCATGATCGGCCACTCCTTGCCCGATCCCTTCTTCGGTCCCGCGCAGAACATGCATGGAGCGACGTTCGTGGTCGACGTTGCCTTCTTCCGCGAGACGTTGAACCGGCAGAACGTGGTCGTCGACATCGGCGCCGCGCTCGACATGCTCGGCAAGACCCTGAAGCCGCTCAACTACCAGAATCTCGACGCCCTGCCGCAATTCGCCGGGGTCCTGACCACCACTGAATTTCTCTGCAAGCATATCTTCGACGCCATGTCCGCCGCCGCGAAATCCGGCGCGCTCGGCGCCGATGGCGCCGGCCTGTCGAAGATCCGCGTGACGCTGCACGAGACCGACCTCGCCCGCGCCAGCTACGAGGGCGTGCTGGGGTGAAGGGCATCGTCTTCGCCATCCCCGGCAATATCGATCTGCCGACCGGCGGCTACGGCTATGACCGCCGTCTCCTGCGTGAATGGCGCGAGATGGGCGTCGAGGCTCGGCATCTGGCCTTGCCGGGCGGCTTTCCCTTCCCGACCGAAGCCGATCTCGCAGCGACGGAATTGCTGCTGGCGGCGAGCGCGCCGGACGACATCCTGCTGGTCGACGGTCTCGCCTTCGGCGCCTTTCCCGAAGCGTTCGCCGCGCGCTTCGCCGACCGGCTGGTCGCGCTCGTCCACCATCCGCTGGCGCTCGAAACGGGCCTCGAAGCCGCCCAGGCAGCCGCGCTGCGCGCGAGCGAACGCGCCGCTCTCGGCCATGTCCGCTCCGTGGCGGTGACGAGCCCCGCGACGGCAACGGTTTTGAGCACGGAGTTCGGCGTCCCCGAGAGCCGCATTTTCGTCGCCGTTCCCGGCGTCGATCCCGCGCCGCGCGCCACCGGCAGCCACGGCGATCAACCCCTGCAGCTGCTCGCAGTCGGCTCCCTGATTCCGCGCAAGGGTTACGATGTCCTCATCGAGGCGCTGATGCGGATTGCCGACCGCGACTGGCATCTCACCATCGCCGGCTCTCCCGATTACGCCCCCGAAACCGCGGCCGCGATCGAGGCCCATATCCGCTCCGCCGGGCTGGCGGACCGCATCTTGCTTGCCGGGGCCGTGCGGCCGGACAACCTCGGTGAACTCTATGACAAAGCTGACCTATTCGCCATGCCCTCGCTCTATGAGGGCTACGGCATGGTTCTGACGGAAGCGCTGGCGCGCGGCCTGCCGATCGTCTGCACGCTGAGCGGCGCGGGCGCGGATGCCTTGCCGGCCGATGCGGCTCTCAAGGTGCCGCCCGGCGACGTTGCGGCACTTGCCAATGCGCTTGCGAGGCTGATTGATGCGCCGGCTGAGCGCCGGCAGAGGGCCGATGCGGCATGGGCGGGAGCCGGCGCCTTGCCACGCTGGCACGATGCGGCCCGCATCGTCGCGCGGGCATGTCTGGGCGGCGGCAGCCGGGAGGTGGGTTGATGGCTGGATTTTCTCCGGAATGGCTCGCCTTGCGCGAGCCTGCGGATCATGCCGCGCGCAATCCGCAGGTGCTCGCCGCGGTCGGCTCGTATTTCTCCGACAGGCCTTCGCTGTCCATCCTCGATCTCGGCTGCGGCGCAGGCTCGAATCTGCGCGCCTCCTACGCGGCCCTGCCCGACCGTCAGCACTGGACACTCGTCGATCACGATGCCGACCTGCTTGCCCATGCCCGCAGCCGCCTGGCGGATTGGGCCGATGAAGCGCGCGAGCAGGGCGAGGAACTCGTCCTCGCCAAGGGGGAAAAACTGATCGGCGTGGACACGCGCCGCGTCGACCTCAACAAGGATCTCGACTGGGTGCTCGGCTGGCGGCCAGACCTCGTGACGGCCGCCGCCCTCTTCGACCTCACCTCGCGGCGCTGGATCGAGCGCCTCGTCGCCGCGCTCACGAGCCAACGCCTGCCGCTCTATGCCGTGCTGACCTATGACGGCCGCGAGGCTTGGCAGCCGGAGCACCCCGCCGATGCCGGCATGCACGCCGCCTTTGTCGATCATCAGCGTGGCGACAAGGGCTTCGGCCCCTCCGCTGGCCCGGCGGCCTGCGAGATCGTGGCCGAGGCCTTCCGCAAGGCCGGCTTCGCGGTTTCGATGGGCGACAGCAGCTGGCTGATCGATGGCGCTCGCGCCGATCTGCGCGCGGCCCTGGCCGAGGGCATTGCGCAGGCCGTGCGCGAAACCGGACGGGTCGATCCCGCGACCGTCGAGAGCTGGCTTGCCGCACGCAGCGAGGCCGGATCGGCGCGGATCGGCCATCAGGATCTCTGGGCGCGCCCGGTCTGAGGCTTCACCCCGAAAACGAGCCGGATCGCCATCTTCCCTCCGGAGCGATTGCGCGCCTTAGCCGGTTCCCGGCCACATCCGGCGCAAAACGCCGTCCTTGCGGATGATGCGGTGGTAGAGCACCGCGGCGATGTGCAAAATCGCAATTGCGCCGAGCGTCAGCGCAAGCTTGCCATGGATGCCGAGCACCTGCTTGGCCGCCGCTTCATTTGGCCCAGCCAGCGCTGGCAGGTTGAACAGATCGAACACGGTGAGCGCCGGAAACAGCGAGACGCCGATCCAGCCCAGCAGCGGGACGACGAGGAGCAACCCGTATAGCAGCCAGTGGACGAGATGCGAGCCGGCCTTCTGCCACCATTCCAGCGTCGGTTCATCCGCCGGCGCGCCATGCAGAAGGCGATAGACCAAGCGCCCTGCCGTCAGCCACAACAGCAGGAATCCGGTAAGCTTATGAGCGCTGTAGAGGCCGTTGGTCAGCCCGTCCCAGAGGTTCAGGACGTTGCCGCGATAGCTCATCGTCACCCCAACCGGGATCATCACGAAGACCGCAACCACGGTGATCCAATGCAGGGTGCGGGCGGTCGCGCTGTAACCGCCGGGCGCCATTTCCGCCGACATCGGCCGTTCTCCGGGTGTTGCCGCAAGGGAAAGCATTCATCCCACGTTCAAGCGTACCAACCTATACGACACTGCTCCGGTCAGGTTCCCGTTTCTCGTTCCCGAGCACTTGCGTGCCATGGAACCGTGCCCTGCCGGGAACGTTGCTGGAAGGGCGAACCAAGAACCCCTATATCCTTTTCCCATGGTGCCTCTGACGCTCCTAGGCCGCTTGCCGGCCCAATCTGACGGACTTCCCGATGCCTGAGTCGCGTACGCTCTTCGGCCCCTCCCTCGAAACTGCGCTCGTGAGGGTGGACCGGGCCATCGCCGAGTTTCGCGCCGGCCGCCCCGTCCTGCTGCGGAACGGTGACCAGCGCGCGCTCGTCCTCTCTGCTGAATTGGCCGAAGAGAGCCTCGTGCAGGGTCTCGATGAGCTGGCTCATGGCGGCGGGCATCTTGTCCTCAGCGGTGCGAGGCTGCGCCGGCTTGGCGCAAAGGGGCGCAGCGAAAGCGGCGTCTTTGCGCTGCCCACGATCGATCTTGGCCGCGTCGAGACGCTCGCCCTAAAGATCGATGCGCGGATGGATGCGCCGATCGCGCCCGCCTCCGGGCTCGACGAGGCCGCGCTGGAATTGGCCCGCCTGTCGCTCGTCCTCCCGGCCGTCGTGGTCGTGCGGGTCGACGCTGCCGACATCGCCGATGAGCCGCTGGTCGAAGTCGCCATCGAAGCTATCAAAGGCTATCGCGCCCAGCAGGCCGCTTCGCTGAAGATCGTCGGTCGCGCGCCCGTGCCGCTCGAAGGCGCGCCGGAGACCGAGTTCGTCGTTTTCCGCGGTGGCGAGGGGCTGCGCGATCAGGTCGCGATCATCGTTGGCAAGCCCGATCTTTCGGGGCCGGTGGCGGTGCGTCTGCACTCGGCCTGCCTCACGGGCGATCTCTTCGGTTCGCTGAAATGCGATTGCGGCGACCAGCTGCGCGAGACCGTGCAGTGGATGGCGGAGAACATAGGCGGCGTCCTGCTCTATCTGGATCAGGAAGGCCGCGGCAACGGCATCTCCAACAAGATGCGGGCCTACAAGCTGCAGAGCCAGGGCTGGGACACCTATGATGCCGACGAGGTGCTCGGCTTCGATCTCGACCAGCGCCATTTCGATTTCGCCGCGACCATGCTGAAGCAGCTTGGCGTCTCCAGCGTCGTGGCGCTCACCAACAATCCCCTGAAGATCAGCGCGATCGAGGCGGCGGGTCTCGAGGTTGCCGCCAGCCAGCGCGTGCTGGGCCGCCCGAACGCCCACAACGTCCGCTACCTCGCCTCCAAGCGCGACCGCGCCGGCCACTTCATCGACATGGACGCGCTGATGGCGCGTGCCGCCCCGACGGATTGACGGTGCATCCGATCGCGGTCAGGCCAGGCTGATGCCGGTGCCGGGGACGACATCATTCGAGCACGATCCGACACGCTGGCCGCTTGCCAGCGTGTTCTGCATCGTGTTTCTCGGCTGGCTGGCCCTGTCCTGGCCCTGGCTCTCCGGCGCCGTCACCATCCCCTGGGACGCCAAGGCCCATTTCCACCCTCAGCTACAATTCCTCGCCGATAGCTGGCATCGTGGCCTGTCCCCCTTCTGGACGCCCTACGTCTTCTCCGGCTCGCCGCAAATTGCCGATCCGCAGTCGCTGATCTTCTCGCCCTCCTTCGCGCTGATCGCCGCGCTCAATCCCGCGCCCGATTTCCGCTGGAGCGACGGAGCCGTTCTCGGAACGCTGCTGGTCGGTGCGCTGGCGATCGTCCTGATCTTCCGTGACCGTGGCTGGCATCCGGCCGGCGCGGTCGTCGCGGCCCTCTCCTTCGCCTTCGGCGCCGCCGCCGCCTGGCGGATCCAGCATGTCGGGCAGGTGCTGAGCCTCGGCTATTTCAGCGTCACGCTCTTCCTGCTCTCCCGTGCGCTGGAGCGCGGCTCGATAGGCTACGGCTTCGCCGCCGGGCTGGTCTCGGGCTTCATGGTGCTCGGCCGCGATCAGGTCGCGCTGATCGGCGTCTACGTCCTCGCCGGTCTCGTCATCGCCGCGATCCTGATGGCGCGCGATCCCTGGCGCGCCTTCCGCGCCAGCCTGTTGCCGCTGCTCGCCGGCACGCTAGGCGCCATTCTGGTCGCCACCATTCCCATCCTCCTGACCGCCTTCATCGCGCAGGAGTCGAACCGTCCCGCGATCGACTTCGTCGAAGCCGGGAAGGGCTCGCTGCACCCCGCGGCGCTGCTCACTGGCCTGATCGCCAATCTCTATGGCGCGGCCGGGCCGCTCGCGGATTTCTGGGGCGCGCCGAGCCCGGCCTGGGAAGCCCGCTTCGGCCCACTCGGGCTCTTCCTCGCCCGCAATATGAGCCAGCTCTATCTCGGTCTGTTGCCGATGGGGCTGGTCCTGACCCTCGGCCTCATCCGCGGCGCGCTCTGGCGGCGCGAGATCGTCGCGCTCAGCGTCGCCGCGCTCATCGTGCTGCTCTATGCGCTCGGGCGTTACACGCCCGCCTTCCGGCTCCTGTTCGAACTTCCCGGAGTGAGCTTCTATCGCCGCCCGGCCGACGCGCTCTTCATCCTCGGCGCTCTCATCGCCATCCTCGGCGGCTATCTGACCCACCTCGTCATGACCGGCACGGCGCCGAAGGCGCGCCCGTGGCAGATCGCCCTGGAAGCGCTGATCTTCGCCGGGGCGCTCGCTCTCGCCCTCTGGCTCGCCTGGACGGTCGGGCGCATCCCGGTCGCGATCACGCCGCTCGTCATTGCGCTGCTCTGCGGGCTGCTCACGCTCGGCGGCCTGGTTGCCGCGCGCGGGCTGGCGCAGCGCGGCTCGGCATTGGCGGCGACCGTCGTACTTGCCGCGATCCTCACCATGGATTTGGCGGTCAATAACGGCCCCAGCGAATCCACTGCCCTGCCGCCGCAGATGTACGACGTGCTGCGGAAGGACAGCGCGAACGAGACCATCGCGCTGCTCAAGCGCGAGACCGCCCGCACTGCCGCTCCCGACCGGCGCGACCGCATCGAGCTCGCCGCCATCGACTTCCACTGGCCCAATGCCAGCCTCGTCCACGAACTCGACAACACGCTGGGCTACAACCCACTGCGCCTCGGCCTCTACAGCAAGGCGACCGGCGCCGGCGACCAGGTCGCCCTGCCCGACCAGCGCACCTTCTCCGCCCTGATGCCGGGCTATCGCTCCCTGCTGGCTGACTTGCTGGGCCTGCGTTTCATCGCGACCGGCGTTCCCGTCGAGCAGATCGACACGCGGCTGAAGCCCGGCGATCTCAAGCAGATCGCCCGGACCAAGGACGCCTATATCTACGAGAACCCGCGCGCCTTGCCGCGCGTCCTGCTGGTCACCGAGGCGCAGAAGGCCGATTTCGACGCCATATTGACGACCGGCCAATGGCCGACCGGCTTCGATCCGCGCCGGACCGTCCTGCTCGACCGCGACCCGCCGCCGCTGGCCACCGGCGCTATCGGGCCGGCCAAGGTTGCGATCCGCGATTACGGCACGACCACGGTGACGCTCGCCGTCGATGCGCCCCGCGGCGGCTATCTCGTCCTCAACGACGTCTGGCACCACTGGTGGCGGGTAGAGGTCGACGATCGCCCGGCGGAGTTGCTGCGCGCCAATGTGCTTTTCCGGGCCGTCGTCGTCCCGCCCGGGAAATCCACCGTTCGCTTCGTCTTCCGCCCGCTCGAGGGCCTCTACGAGGACATCCTCGCACGGCTGCGCAATCACTAGGCTTAGGAACCGCTGCCGTCATTGCGGGGCGGACCGGAGGTCCGAGCCCGGAACCCATGAACACGGCGCTCCCGTCATGGTCGGCCTTGTGCCGACCATCCACGTCTTCCTCGGTCGCGGGTGGTGTTCAAGACATGGATGCTCGCCACAAGGGCGAGCACGACGATTCTGGAACCGCGTCGTGGTCATGGGTTCCGGGCTCAGGCCTTCGGCCTGCCCCGGAATGACGGCGGTGGTGCAACAAGGCCAGCTCGGCCAAGCGTCCACCTGAGGCCCCGCCTCAGGCCAGCGCGCCCATCGCGGCGATCGGCCGTACAGGCAAACCGTCCAGCACCTTGGCGAGCCCGGAAGGATCGACCTCGCCGCCATGCATCGTCTCGTCGCGATGGATGCCGCCGGCGATGAAAAGGCTGTCGAAGCCCATCAGCCTCGCGCCGGCGAGATCGGTCCTGACCGCGTCGCCGATCACCAGGACCTTGCCGGGTTCGACAGGGCGGCCGCCGCGCGCCTCGGCGGCGGCTGCGAGCGCGAGGTCATAGGCCGGCCGATAAGGCTTTCCAGCCCAGGCGACGGTCCCCCCCAGCGTTTCATAGATCGCCGCGAGCGAACCGGCGCAGGGCAGCAGATCCTCGCCGACATGCACGACGAGATCCGGGTTGCCGCAAATGAAAGGCAGGCCGCGCCGGGCGAAGCGCTCGAGCAGCGGCCGGTACTGTTCCGGCGTCTCGGTGCGGTAATCGTTGAGCTCGGTCGCCACGATGATGTCGGCCTGCTCTTCGTCGACCAGCTCGACATCGAGCCCAGCGAAAACCGCCCGGTCGCTTTGCCAGCCGATATGGTAGACGCGCTTGTGATGGCTCTCCGCGATCAGCGCACGCGTGACGTCGCCGGACGTGACGAGCCGGTTCCAGGCCTCGCGCGGCACGCGCTTGGTGTCGAGCAGCCCGGCCACCTGCGTGGACGGCCCGGGGGCATTGGAGAGCAGCGCGACCGTACCGCCCAGCTTCCGGAAGGCGATCAATGCCTCGCAGGCCGGCTCCAGCGCCCAGAGCCCGTCATGAACGACGCCCCAGACATCGCTGATCAGCACATCGTAGCGGGCGAGGAGATCGCCCGCGCGCTTCAGAACGGGAACGGTCATTAGCTCTTGGCCTCGGCAGCGATACGCGCTTCGACCTCGTCACGGCGCGGCAGCGGCGCGACGGCGCCATAGCCCTGCGTCGAGAGCGCCGCGGCGACATTGGCATAGGCGCCCGCCGCGAAGGCATCCCCGGTGCGCAGATATTCGGCGAGGAAGGCGCCGTCATAGCAGTCGCCCGCCCCCGTTGCGTCGATGGCATCGACCTTGATCGGGCGGAAACGCTCCCTGCGCACCGGCGTCGCAACCAGCGAGCCTTCGTGGCCGAGCGTCAGCGCGACGACCCGCGCGCCCAGGCCGAGATAGAAATCGACGATGGCGTCGGGATTGTTGAGCCCGGTGAGCTGCGTCGCATCGTCGAGGCCCGGCAGAACGATGTCCGCCATGGCGCAGGCGGCATGGATGATCGCCCGCGCGCGCGTCAGCGGCCAGAGCTTCAGGCGCAGATTGGTATCGTAGGCGGTGAGAACACCGGCCTTGCGCGCCGTCTCGAAGGCCTCGAACACCGCATCGCAGGCGCTGGTCGAAATGGCCTGGCTGATGCCGGAGGCCTGGATGATGCGGGCCGAGCGGATGAGATCGCGCGGCAGGTCGCGCGATCCGTAGAGGCTCGCGGCCGAACCGGCGCGCAGATAGGAGAAGACGTGGCCGGACGGGCCGTGATCGACGAAATAGAGCCCCGTCGGAGCGGTCGCATGCGTCGAGACATGGGCATCGTTGACACCCTCCCGCTTCCACAGCGCCCGGATCGAATGGCCGGCGCTGTCGTCGCCGAGCGCACCGAGATACCCCACCGATAGACCCTGCCGGGCCGCCGCGACGGCACAATTAGAGGTGTCGCCGCCATGCCCGAACAGGAAGGCCCCGGTCTCCGCCCGGGTGGCGTTGAACTCGCCGAGCGGCTCGCCCAGGCACAAGAGATCGATTTGGCTGTCCGTCACGATTTAAAACCATTCAGGTGGCACCGGCGCGCCGGGAGGCCCCGTCTTCCTAGAGCATCGGGCCGAAAAGTGGAATCCACTTCTCGGAAAAATCCGATGCCCGAACAAAGAGATAGATCGTCGCTTCCGATCCGACAGAGATGCAAGGCGATCTGCAACATCGACGAGGAAAGGGGAAACCGCTTTTCGGTGCTGCCCGGACCGCGCGACGAACGGCGCGGCCGATTCCGCGCTATTCGGCCGCCTCACGCTTCGGCGATAAGCTCATCAGGCGGTCCGCCAGCCGGACGATCTCCTCGCGCAAGGCCGAATTGGCCTGCGCGCCCGATGCCGCTCTGCGCAGGTCCGACATCTCGTCCAGGAGCTGATTTCGATCTTCGCGGGCCTGGCTGAGGGCTCCTTGCAGCGTTTGAAGCTCGGCATGCACAAGCTCGATCTGACCATCCCGTTCGCGCTGACTGTCCTGCAAGGCGGTGATCTCTTCCTGTTTGCGCCGGCGCAGATCGACCAGCTCATCCTTGGCAGCCGCAAGCGCCAGTTCCAGGGCATCCACCCGGTCTTGCAGCGTCTCTTGATCGGCCATCGTCTGCTCCAGCCTCACGCCGAGCTGCCGCGCCTCGACAGCCGCCGCGCTGGCGCGCGCATCGGCCGCTGCCAACCCAGCTTCAGCCTGCTCGGCACGTGCGGAGAAGGCACCGGCCCGCACCTGTTCGCCGTCGCGCTCGCCCGTCATCGTTTTCAATGACGCCTCGCTGCGGCCCAGCGCATCCTCGACTCCCGCCAGTCTCCCGGCAAGCTCGTCGCGCTTGCCCTGGAGGACCATGATCTGGGTGCGGTCCTCCACCAGCGCCAAGCGCAGCTTCGCATGCTCGTCACGGATCCCCGCCAGTTCCGTCTCGCGTTCGGCGAGCAGCTTCTCGATCCGCCCGACCGTCTCGCGTTCCCGCGCGAGCTCGTCGTCGCGCATGCTCAGATCCGCGCCGGTGCCGGTCAGAGCTTGCCGTGTCTCAGCCAGGCTCTGCTCCAGGCTCGCCAGATCCGCGAGCCGCTTCTCCAGCGCCGCGGCCGTTTCGCCATGGCCGGTCTGTTCCTGTTCGAGGGTGCTGCGCGTGTCGCCAAGCTCGGCCCGGGTCGTAGCGAGCAGGTTTTCGAGTTCCGCGATCCGTGTGTCGCGCTCGCCACGCTCGCGCTCCAGCCGGCCGATCGTCATGTCGCGGCGGCCAAGCTCCTGCATCGCCCCGGCCTTGGCCGCAAAGCCACGCTCGGCCTCTTGCTCGACGGAGCGCATGCGCAGGGCGAGTTCGGCGCGCAGATGGTCGCGGTCAGCAGCGATTTCACCCAGGGACAGCGGGAACGCAGCCTCAGCCCGCTTGCGCGCCAGCCGATCGGCACGGCGAGCAAGCGCCGGCACCGCGGCCAGCGCGAGCAGGGCCGCGCAAAGGAAGCCGAGCGCGAACAGCATGGCGGCTTCGATCAAAACCCAGGTCTCCCGAACCAGGCGTGGACACAGGCGATGGCCGAATCTGCCACGCCCGCGCCGCCAAGGCCAGTTCTAGTCACCCGCCCGAGATCGGCGGGCTAGAATGGATTCCACGTCGCCTGCGGCGTGAACTTGAGATAGCCGAGATTGACGCCGAGCCGCCAGCCGACGCCGGTGCGAATCGGCACGATGGTGATGCCCTCCGCCGTCATCGCGGTGAAGCCGAAGCCGCCGATGAAATAGGCCGAGCCGTCGACGCCGGCGAAGCGCTGGTAGAGCGCGTCCACCGCTGGCAGATTGTAGGCCAGCATCATCGTGCGTGCGCCTTCGCCACCGAAGTCGAAGCCGATCGACGGCCCCTGCCAGAACACCCTGCGGTCGCCGGCATTGCGGGTGTAGAGCTGGCCCTCGCCGAAGCGCAGCCCACCGACGAAGGCGCCGGAGGCCTCCTGGCCAAGCACATAGCCATTGGGCTCGCCCCAGCGCCGCACGGCCTCCTCGATGGTGAGCGCAAGACCTCGCGACACGTTGCCGAAGAACTTGTGGCCGGACGTGACCAGCTCGTTCTGCGAGAAGGAGCGCTGCTCGTTGTAGTTCTGCGCAAAAGCCGGGGCCGACAGACCGGTGAGGCCCGTTCCGGCTACGGCGAGACCGCTCTTGATGAGACTGCGGCGGGTCTGGTTCATATGCTAGATCTCCGGACAGAGGGTCTGGCCAGGCCGGACGCCAGAACGGTTTGATCGCCCGGGCTCCCGGCGCCGGCCTCGGTGGCCGGGCAACCTGTTCCGGGCAAGCGCGATGCGGACCGGACGGCGGGCCGATTCTGGGCTATCCGCCGCTCGCACCGGCGTCGAAAAAACGACGTCCGGCGAAAACGAATCATTTCGGTAACCAGTTTGATACGCTGCAAATCTATCCAAGGCGTGAAAATTCCGGAGAGCCGAGCGGCCCGGGATGCGGGATTGCGAGGATTTGTGGGGATGAAGGCCGCAACAAGGCGACGCTGGAGCGCGACCTGCGCCGGCATTGCCATTCTCTTCCTCGTCGTCTCCATGACGTCCGCCAACACCACCTCCGCCGAGCCGGTTGTTCCGGCTTCGACGGGGGCACCGGGGCTGCCAGCCGGTCTGCCCAGCCTGCCCGCACTTGGCAAAGTGATGCAGCGCGACCTGCGCACCGGCCTTGCCATCAACGGCTTCGACCCGGTGTCCTATCGCTTAGGCAATGGGCCCTCGGCCGGCCTCGCGGACCACGAGCTGATTCATGAGGGCATCGTCTGGCGCTTCGCCTCGCAGGCCAATCTCGAGGCCTTCCGCGATGCACCGGGCGTCTACGCGCCCGCTTTCGGCGGCTTCGACCCGACGGGCGTCGCCAATGGCGTCGCTGTCGAGAGCGATCCCAGCCAATACGCGATCATCGGCTCGCGGCTGTTCCTGTTCCGCTCGGCGGAAAACCGCCAGCGGTTCCTGCAGGGCGCCGCGCTCCTGGCCCAGGCCGAAGATCGCTGGAAATCGGTGCTGCGTTTCGTCGCCCGCTGAGGTCTCCGAGAGGCCTTTTGGAGACCCGAGCCCTCATCCTGAGGAGCGCCGCAAGGCGGGTCTCGAAGGGGATGGCCCAGATATCTCCGGAGCCTCCTGGAGCATCCTTCGAGACGCCATTCCCAAGGGAATGGCTCCTCAGGATGAGGGCTCGGGGAATTCTCAAAAAGGCTCTCAGCAGCCGGTATCACCGGCGATGGCCCGCCGCGCCAGCGCCTCGCTCGACGCCGCCACGAAAGGCGGATTGCGGAACTGCCGCTCGCTCACGCCGTAATGCGGCAAGGCGCCGTCAAGCGTCAGCACCACCCCGCCCGCCGCCGAAAGAATGGCGTCGCCGGCCGCGATGTCCCATTCCATGGTCTGGCCACAGCGGACATGGAGATCCGCCTCGCCCGAAGCGATCATCCCGAACTTCACCGCCGACGAGACGGGGATGCCCTTGTGGCAGCACATCGACGCGGCGATGCCGTCGCTGCGGCCGTCGCCATGGAAGCGGCTGACCAGCGCCACCGGCCCGTCGCTGGGCAAGGCACGCACCGCCGCGCGGCGCGCTTCCCCGAGCACGGTGCCGTCGGCGGCGAAATCCTGCACATAGGCGTGCTGGCCGGCGAACCAGAGGCGGCCGATGGCCGGAGCAGCAATCGCGCCCGCGATCGGCCTGCCGTCACAGACCACCGCAATCGCGACGCAGTAGCTGTCGCCGCCGGCCAGGAACTCGCGGGTGCCGTCCAGCGGATCAAGCAGGATGAAGACCTCTCCCGGCGCGACGCTGTCGGCCGTTTCCTCGCTGATGACGGGGAAGCCGGGGCAAAGGCGCGCGAGCGCATCCTTCGCGGCATGGTCGGCAGCCAGATCCGCGGAGCAGACCGGCGAGCCATCCTGCTTGAGCGTCACATCGCGTGCCGCCCGCTTCGCCAGCAGGACGGTCGAACTGATCCTGGCAGCTTCCGCAAGCTTGCGCCCAAGCCCGTCGCAATCGCGCAGGCGGGCATCGTCGCGGCCGATCATGGCGGCCCATCCTTCGAACATTGGCCCGGTATATGGCGATTAACCACATGAAAACCAAGATGACAGCATATCTGGCGGCATTGCCGCCCTACCCTCGGCGCATCGCCATCCCAGGATTTCGCCCCCATGACCGCCATCTCGCTCGACTCGCTCGATCTGGCCGCTCTTCTTTGCAGCCGCGTCTGCCATGACGTGATCAGCCCGGTCGGCGCGATTGTCAACGCTCTGGAGGTTCTCGAGGAAGACGATCCCTCGATGCGCGACTTTGCGCTCGAGCTCATCAAGAAGAGCGCCCGCAACGCCTCCGCCCGCCTGCAGTTCGCGCGCCTCGCCTTCGGCGCAGCCGGCTCGGCCGGCGCGATGATCGATCTCGGCGATGCCGGCAACGTCGCCAACGGCTTCCTGAACGACGAGAAACTGTCGCTCGACTGGGATGCGCCGCGCGCCCTGCTGCCGAAGAACCAGGTCAAGCTCCTGCTGAACCTGCTGGTCATCGCAGCCCAGGCGGTGCCGCGCGGCGGCAAGCTTGTCTCGCGAGCCAGCGTCGAGGGTGAACAGGGCAGCTTCGAGATCAAGGCCACGGGCTCGCATGCCCGCATCCCCGCCCATGTCGAGGAACTGCTCGCCGGCAATGCGCCGGGCGGCACGATCGACGCCCATGCCGTCCAGCCGGTCTATACCGGCATGGTGGCGCGCGCCGCAGGGATGGAGGTTTCCGTCTCGATCGACGGCGAGACCGTGACCATCAAGGCAGCCAAGGCGGCCTGAAACCGAAATCAGTCGACGGGCGATCTCAACCGATCATAAACCCTTCTCGTGCTTTGGTTCCTGGAGGGTTTCGCGTTGAGTGATGTTCCTGCATGGACGAGTTGCTGCAAGAGTTCCTGACCGAGACCGGCGAGAACCTCGATACGGTCGACCGGGAGCTCGTCCGCTTCGAGCAGGACCCGAACGATCGGGATATCCTGCGCAACATCTTCAGGCTGGTTCACACCGTCAAGGGAACCTGCGGCTTCATCGGCCTGCCGCGGCTCGAGGCGCTGACCCACGCGGCCGAGTCGGTGATCGGGCAGTTCCGTGACGGCGCGACGGTGAAGCCGAGCGCCGTCACCGCCATTCTCGAAACCATCGACCGCATCAAGGACATCCTCGCCGAGCTGACCGAGAAGGGGCAGGAGCCGGAGGGCGACGACAAGACGCTGATCCACGAATTGCAGGCTCTGGCCGACCGCGCCAGGGGCGAACTCGACCACGCGTACCCGGCCGAGGAGCCGATCGATCCCGTCGCCGCCTATCTCGCCCGGCATGGCCAGGCTGACGCCAAGGCTGCAACGGACGACATCGTGTTTCGCAGCGCACCGGAGCCGCAGCGCGACCGCAACGGCCGTATCGAAAGCGGCGAAAGTCCCACGCATTCCGAAGATGGCCCGTCATCCCCGCGAAGCGGCGGCCCGGCGACCTTACGGGTCAATGTCGACACGATCGAGCATCTGATGACCATGGTCTCCGAGCTCGTTCTGACGCGCAACCAGCTCCTCGATGTCTCCCGTCAGCAGGAGGACGCCAAGCTCAAGGCGCCGCTGCAGCGCCTCTCGCTGATCACCGCCGAGTTGCAGGACGGCGTGATGAAGACCCGCATGCAGCCGATCGGCAACGCCTGGTCGAAGCTGCCGCGCATCGTCCGCGACCTCAGCACCGAACTCGGCAAGCGCATCGAACTCGTGACCGATGGGGCGGAAACCGAACTCGACCGCCAGATCCTCGACCTGATCAAGGACCCGCTCATCCACATGGTCCGCAACTGCGCCGACCATGCGATCGAGCTTCCGGCGGAACGCCGGGCAGCCGGCAAGCCCGAACAGGGCACGATCCGGCTTTCCGCCTATCATGAGGGCGGCTCCGTCACGATCTCGATCGCGGATGACGGGCGCGGGCTCGATGTCGGACGCATCCGGAACAAGGCCATCGCCCGGGGCCTTGCGACCGAAGCCGAGATCGAGAAGCTCGGCGACGCCCAGATCAGCCGCTTCATCTTCCTGCCCGGCTTCTCGACCGTGGATAATGTGACGGCGGTTTCCGGCCGCGGCGTCGGCATGGATGTGGTCAAGGCCAATGTCGATTCGATCGGCGGGATGATTGACGTCGCCAGCCGTCCCGGCTTCGGCACTACCATCACCATCAAGATCCCGCTGACGCTGGCGATCATCTCCGCCTTGATCGTGGTGGCGGGCAATGACCGCTATGCGATCCCGCAGATCGCGGTGCGCGAGCTCGTGCGGGTGAAGGCGGGGGACGACAACCGCATCGAGGAGATCAACGGCGCTCCGGTCCTGCGGCTGCGCGGACGGCTGCTTCCGATCATTTCGCTTCCCGAGCTGATGGGCGCGCCCAAGGCCGCTGACGGTGAGGGCTTCATCGTCATCACCCAGATCGGCGAGCGGCAATTCGGGATCCTCGTCGACAGCGTCTTCCACACCGAGGAAATCGTGGTGAAGCCGATGTCGAGCAAGCTGCGCCACATCCCGCTTTTCTCCGGCAATACCATCCTCGGCGACGGGGCCGTCGTGCTGATCGTCGACCCCAACGGCGTCGCCAGCCTGGTCGGCGCTGTTCTGTCGGGCGAGGCCGAGGCGAAGCCGCACGCCGCGGCCCCTCATGCCCAGGCCAGCGAGAAGACGACGATGCTCGTCTTCCGCACCGGAGCCGGCAGTCTCCAGGCCCTGCCTCTGTCGCTGGTGACAAGGCTCGAGGAGGTCGACGCCGAGCAGTTCCAGCGGGGCGGCGGCCGCACTTTGCTGCATTATCGCGGGCGGCTCGTACCCGTCACGCCGCTCGCGGAAACGCAGTTGCGCAGCCAGGGCATCCAGCCACTCGTCATCGTCTCGGACGGCGACCTGACCGTCGCGCTTGCGGTCGATGCCATCGTCGATATCGTCGAGGACAGTTTCGACCTCGAAATGGCCGCCAGCCACGAGCGCGGCGTGATCGGCTCGGCCATGATCCGGGGCCGCGCCACCGATATCGTCGATCTCGCCCATTACCTGCCGCTGAACGAACCCGGCTGGTTTGGCGTGCGGCGCAGCTCGGCTCCATCCGCCCGTGTCCTGCTGATCGAACCGTCTGATTTCCTGCGGGAAATGCTGAGCCCGATCCTGAAGGCGTCCGGCCACGTGATCACCATGGCGGCCGATTTCCACCTTGATCCCACTGCAGCCGCCCAGCCGTTCAGCATCGTCCTGCTCGATCTCGATCGGCAGACCGAAGCGGCGTTCGACTTCGCCACCGCGCTGCGGGCGCAGGCCGGCAGCGAGCGCCTGCGCATCCTCGGCCTCACCACTTGCGCGACCCCCGACCTGCACATGCGGGCCGTACAGGCCGGCCTCGACGATATCGTTGCTAAATTCGATCGCCGTGCCCTGCTGAGCGAGCTGAATGCCGGCAGCGCAGATATGAGGCAGGCAGCATGACCCTTCCGGTGCCCGACACGGCGCAGCAGGCGGCGTCGACCAGTTTCGGCGACTCGCTCGACTACGTGACGATCCGCATCGGCGAGCAGTTGCTCGGGCTGCCGATCGGCCGCGTACAGGACGTCTTCATCACCGACCGCATCACGCTCGTCCCTCGCGCACCGAGCGAGATCGTCGGTCTGCTGAATCTGCGCGGACGCATCGTCACGGCGATCTGCCTGCGCAAGCGGCTAGGCAGGATGGTTCCGGAGGCGCAGGGGCAAGGCGAGCTGACGGCGATTGGGATCGACCATCGCGGCGAGGCCTTTGCCCTCATCGTCGACGCCGTCGGCGAGGTGATCCGGCTGGACCGTTCCACCTTCGAGCCGTTGCCCGTTCATCTCGACCGCGTCTGGACCGCGTTGGCGACCGGCGTTCACCGGCTCGCCGACGAGCTCCTCGTCATACTCGATCTCGATGCAGTCCTCGATCTCGACCTTCCCGCCGCGGCCTGAGGCGCGGCCCCAAAGCTTTGGAGACAGACCATGAAGTACTGCCTCGTCGTCGATGACTCAGCGGTAATCCGCAAGGTCGCACGCCGTATCCTGGAAGGTCTTCAGTTCCGCATCGCCGAAGCCGAGGATGGGGCACGCGCCATCGATGCCTGCAAGGGCGAGATGCCCGATGCCGTGCTGCTCGACTGGAACATGCCGATCATGGACGGCTACGAGTTCCTGCGCACGCTGCGCCAGATGCCCGGCGGCAAGCGGCCGAAGGTCGTCTTCTGCACCACCGAGAACGACATCGCCCATATCGCGCGCGCCATGCATGCCGGAGCAGACGAATACATCATGAAACCCTTCGACAAGGAAATCGTGGCGTCCAAGTTCCATCAGGTCGGCCTGCTCTGAGCAGTCCGGCGGGGGCGGATGCCCGATCTCCGTCGGACGGCACTGCCGATCCAGTAAGCAGCATGAGCATGATGGCGTCCCGCCTCCCCCTTCCGGCCCCACCGACCCGGCACAAGACGGTCGTGATCGCCGACGATTCCGTTGTCGTGCGCGGGCTTTTCGCCCGTTGGCTGGGGGAAGCCGGCCATTTTCACGTCGTGGCGGTGGCCGGCGACGGCGAGACGGCCGTGGCCCATGCGACGCGCTACAAGCCGGACGTCATGGTGCTCGACCTCGACATGCCGGGCGTCGACGGCGCTGCGGCACTGCCGCAGATCCTCAAGGAAAGCCCCAATACCGGCGTCCTCCTCGCCGCCACGCTGAACGAGCGCAACACCCGCATCGCGCTGGAATGCATGACCAAGGGCGCGATGGACGTCGTCTCGAAACCTGACAGCCGCGCCGGCATGACGCTGTCGCTGGATTTCCGCAGCGAATTTCTGCTCAAGCTCGGCAACATCGCCCATACGCCGGCACGCCCCGGCTCGCTGCCGCCTGAGGTCGACATCGTCGATCTTCCGCATGGCGGCCCCGTCAATCTGCGCCCCCTGGTTTCGGTGATGCCGCGCTATCTCGTGATCGGCGCCTCGACCGGCGGGCCGCGCGCCGTCGCCAAGGTGCTGTTCGATATCGGCGAAGGCCTTCACGACCTGACGACGCTGGTCGTCCAGCATATGCCGCCGCTGTTCACGGCCTCCTTCGCCGAGCAGATCGCGAGCCACATCGGCGTGCCCGCGCGAGAGCCCTTCGACGGCGAGCGCTTGATGCGCGGCACCGTCTATGTCGCGCCGGGAGGGCGCCATCTCGGCATTGACCGCCGGCTCGGGCACATCGTCGCGCGGATCGGCGACGAGGCGCCGGTCAACTTCTGCCGGCCCGCCGTCGACGTGCTGTTCAACGATGCCGCCCGCCATCTCGGCGCTGCGACGATGGGGCTCGTTCTGACGGGTATGGGTAGCGACGGCACGGAGGGCGCCGGTGCCCTGCGCAAGGCCGGCGCGGCCGTTCTGGCCCAGGATGAGCCGAGCAGCACGATCTGGGGCATGCCGGGCGCGGTCGTCCGTGCACGCCATGCCAGCAGCGTGATCGCGCTCGACGAGATCGGCGCCTCGATTCGCTGCCTTGTGCGCGGAGTGCAGCCGGCATGACCGAGACCGATTTCGCCTTCCTGCGCCTGCTGCTGCAGCAGCGCTCGGGCCTGTCGCTGACGCCCGACAAACTATATCTGGCGGAAAGCCGCCTGAGCATCCTGTGCCGCCGGCGGGGCATCGCCGATATCGCGACGCTGATCGGCCAGTTGCGGCTCGGCCGCGATCGCGTGCTTGAAAGCGCTGTCGTCGATGCGATGACGACGAACGAGACGCTGTTCTTCCGCGACCGCATGCCGTTCGAGCTGTTCCGCGACGTGATCCTGCCGGAACGCATCGCGGCGAACGCCGCCAGCCGCTCGCTGCGCATCTGGTGCGCCGCCGTATCGAGCGGACAGGAGGCCTATTCGCTGGCCATGATCATCGACGACCTCGCCGAGCGCCTCGCCGGCTGGAAGGTCGAGATCATCGGCACCGACATCTCCTCCGAGATCCTGGAGAAGGCGCGCTCGGGCATCTACAGCCAGTTCGAGGTACAACGCGGCCTGCCGATCCAGATGCTGCTCAAGCATTTCGAGCAGCGCGGCGACAAATGGCAGATCTCGGAGCGGCTGCGCCGCATGATCGATTTCCGCCATCACAATCTGCTGGAGCGGAACGATCATTTCGGCCGGTTCGACGTCATCTTCTGCCGCAACGTGCTGATCTATTTCGATGTGCCGACGAAGGTGAAGGCCCTGGAGTTGCTGGCGCCGCGCCTCGTCCCCGACGGAGCTTTCGTTCTCGGCGCAGCGGAAACGGTCCTCGGGCTAGCCACCAGGCTGACCTGCGATCCCGAGCACCGGGGCCTCTACCGCCAGGCTGCTCTCGCCGCGCAGCCGCGCAACGCCGCGCCGCTTGCCAATCGAAGCTTTGCGCCACCGCTGGCGAGCTGGCGCGCCTGAGCGCCGGACATCGCCACATCGGCGTCGTCGGCAGTCGGCCAAAACAAAAACCCCGCCTCGCGGCGGGGTCCCGTCGACCTGTCGTGTACATCCGACGATCAGGTCAAAACTTGTATGCCATCGCTTCGTGACTGCCCGATGACGGGCCGGCGACGGGGATGCGTCAGGCCGTAATGCGCTCGTCGACCTCGGAAGGTTCGCGCAGCACATAGCCGCGGCCCCAGACGGTCTCGATGTAGTTCTTGCCGTCCGACGCGTTCGCCAGCTTCTTGCGCAGCTTGCAGATGAACACGTCGATGATCTTGAGCTCTGGCTCGTCCATGCCGCCATAGAGATGGTTGAGGAACATCTCCTTGGTGAGCGTCGTGCCCTTGCGGAGCGAGAGCAGCTCCAGCATCTGGTATTCCTTGCCGGTGAGGTGGACGCGGGCGGCGTCGACTTCCACGGTCTTGGTGTCGAGGTTGACGACCAGATCGCCGGTCGTGATGACCGACTGGGCGTGGCCCTTCGAGCGGCGCACGATCGCATGGATGCGGGCGACCAGCTCGTCCTTATGGAACGGCTTGGTGAGATAATCGTCGGCGCCGAAGCCGAGGCCCTTCACCTTGTCCTCGATGCCGGCGAGGCCGGAGAGGATCAGGATCGGCGTCTTGACCTTGGCGACGCGCAGGCTGCGCAGCACCTCGTAACCCGACATGTCGGGCAGGTTCAGGTCGAGCAGGATGATGTCGTAGTCGTAGAGTTTGCCGAGATCGACGCCCTCTTCGCCGAGATCCGTCGTGTAGACGTTGAAGCTCTCGGATTTGAGCATGAGCTCGATGCTTTGAGCGGTCGCGCTATCGTCCTCGATCAGCAGAACCCGCATGTCCACGTCCCCAATTTCGCCCGCAGGGCAGGTTAACCGTTGCTTTCGCCCGGACCTTCCCGGCCCTTGGCGACGACGCACTTGCCCAATGAAACGCCACGCGACACGCTACGAGGAAACTGGTTAACAAACCGTGATTCCCGAGCGCAAGCGCTTCCTCGGAGAAAGTGAACGATCCTTGTCGAGGTGAGTCGAATTTGACACGGATCGATGAACTCTCACCCGCGAAAAGCGCCCTTTCGCGGAGGGATGCTGCGAGAAACGGGGCCAAAGGGCCCTGCGACACGCGGCAGCCTCGATCTGCAGTGTTAATCACAGAGCTTAACGGCTGGTAAATGAGCGCAATTTGTTAGGAACCATTACCAAATCATCCACAAGGGCGATTTGCCCCCCCCCTCGCCGACCGGCAAGGACGTCATCGCATCATGAATTCCCCCTCGCACGGCCATGACCGTCTTTCGGCCCTCGCCTCCGCCATCGAGCACATCGAGGGGGTGAGCATCTATGGCCGCGTCATCGGCGTGCGCGGCCTTCTCGTCGAGGTCGCCGGACCGATCGGCGCGATGAGTCTGGGTGGCCGTGTCGGCATCGAGATCGCCGCCGGCACCCGCGTTCCCTGCGAGGTCGTCGGCTTCTCCGGCGAGAAGGCGCTGGTGATGCCCTTCGGCGGTCTCGACGGCGTGCGCCGTGGCTGCCCGGTCCATGTCGACCGCGCTCAGCCCGGCCTGCGCCCCACCCCCGCCTGGCTCGGCCGCGTCGTCGATGCGCTCGGCCGGCCGGTCGACGGCGGCCCGCCACTGCCGCAAGGCGATACGCTCTATGCCTTCCGCAACGATCCGCCGCCTGCGCATAAGCGGCGGCGCGTCGGCAGGCCACTCGATCTCGGTGTCCGCGCTCTCAACGCCTTCCTGACCTGCTGCATAGGCCAGCGCATGGGCATCTTCGCCGGCTCCGGCGTCGGCAAGTCGGTCCTGCTCTCGATGCTGGCCCGCTATGCCCAGGCCGACGTCAACATCATCGGCCTCGTCGGCGAGCGTGGCCGCGAGGTGCAGGAGTTCCTGCAGGAGGATCTCGGGCCGCAGGGCCTCGCCCGCTCGATCGTCGTCGTCGCCACCTCCGACGAGCCGGCGCTGATGCGCAAGCAGGCGGCGCTGACCACGCTGACGCTGGCAGAGTATTACCGTGATCGTGGCCTGCAGGTGATGTGCCTGATGGACTCGGTCACCCGCTTCGCGATGGCGATGCGCGAGATCGGCCTCGCGGCAGGCGAGCCGCCGACGACAAAAGGCTACACGCCGACCGTCTTCGCCGAGCTGCCGCGCCTGCTGGAGCGAGCCGGCCCCGGCACAGAAGACGGCGCGATCACCGGGCTCTTCACCGTGCTGGTCGACGGCGGCGACCATGATGAGCCGGTCGCGGACGCGGTGCGCGGCATCCTCGACGGCCATATCGTCATGGAGCGCTCCATCGCCGAGCGCGGCCGCTATCCCGCCGTCAACATCCTGAAATCGGTTTCGCGCACCATGCCCCGCTCCTGCGATCCGGCCTATTACCCGACCGTGCAGAAGGCCCGCGCGACGCTCGCGACCTATGCCGACATGGAAGAACTGATCCGGCTCGGCGCCTACCGCCAGGGCGCTTCGGCCGAGGTCGACGAGGCGATCCGCCTGCATCCGGCGCTTGAGGCCTTCCTCAAGCAGGCCAAGGACGACGCGACCCCCTTGCCCGAATGCTATCAGCGCCTCCACGCGATCATGAGCGGCAGCGCGTGACGCCGGTTCGTCCTCACAGGAAACCCTATCGATGATCGGCTCGGCTCTGATTGGCGTCGTCACCCTTATCCACATCTACATCGTCATTCTGGAGATGTGGCTGTGGGATACGCCGCGCGGCCACAAGGCTTTTGGACTGACGCCTGAATTTGCGGCGCGCTCCAAGGTGCTGGCGGCCAATCAGGGGCTCTATAACGGCTTCCTCGTCGCCGGCCTCGCCTGGGGACTCTGGCTCGGTGCCGGGGGCTTCGCGATCAAGCTGTTTTTCTTGGCTTGCGTCCTCGTAGCCGGCCTCTTCGGCGCAGCAACTGCCAGCCGCAAGATCCTCTACATCCAGGCGCTGCCGGCGGCCCTCGCCATCCTCGCCCTGCTGATGGGTATCTGAGCCGCTTCAGGCCCGCGCCATCATCCGCACCAGGGCGAACATCGCGGCGAACCCGATTGCCTGGATCGCAGCGGAAACGATCAGCGTCAGGTCGGCTCCAAGCCGCTCGACCATCACTGCGAAGAGCAGCGGCGCGGCGGCAAAGGCCATGTTCTGGGGCACGGTGAGCTTGCCTAGCATCGCGGCGAAGCCGTTCCGGCCGAACAGGGCGAGTGGCAATGTTGCCCGTGCCACCGAAATCACGCCCAGCGCCGCGCTGAACAGCATGACGAAGCCAGCCGCGGCGCCAATCGTCATCGGAACGAAGGGCAGCACCAGGCATAGCGCCGGCCCCAGCATCAGGCCGAGCAGGGCGGTCTTCTCCGCCGGCAGGCGCTCGCCGACAGTGGCATCGATGGCGCGCGCTGCGATCGTCGCCGGCCCGCTCAGCGTCGCGATCCAGACGGCTTCCGCCTGCGTCAGCCCGGCCTCCTGGAACAGCGTGATCAGGTGCAGCGGCAGCCCCCAGGACACCAGCCCGCTCGCCGAGAAGGCGAGCGCCACAAGCCAGAAAGCCGCCTTGCGGGACGAGGACGGAACGCGCCCTTCCTCGCCGGCCGAGGGAACCCCGGTCACCTTCGCCGCCGGCTGCACGGGCTGGAGGCGCGGGACTGCGGCGTAGATCGGCAGCACGATCACGATCTGCATCGCCGCGAAGACGAGCACGGTGATGCGCCAGCCGAAAGCATCCATCAGAACTGCGGTCAGTGGCCAGAACACGCTGGAGGCAAGACCCGTCACCAGCATCATCAATCCGATGACGCGCCGGGTCCGCTCGCCCATCAGCTGCGCGATCGCGACGTTGCCGACATTGGCGAGCGACATCGCATGTCCCAGCCCAATGACGAACCAGCTCGCGAGATAGCTGACCGGCCCCTGTGCGGTGGCGAGAACGGCGAGCCCAAGCGCGCAGATGACCGCGCCGACGCACATCGAGCGGCGCGTGCCTTCGCGGTCGAGCAGGCGGCCGATCGCCGGAGCGACCAGCGCGCCGGTGATCAGCAGAATGGTGATGCCTCCGAAAACGATCTCGGCATTGAGGCCGAGATCGCGGTCGAGCGCGCTGACCAGCACGGAAGGCGAATAGAAGGTCGAGCCCCAGCCGATGATGCGCGTGAGGGCGAGGCCGAAAAGCAGGGGGCCGTGCCCGCCGAAACGAGGAAAGGCAACCAAGACAGGACATCCGCTGACAACGGGCCGAATGGCCGCTGGCTCAGTGACTAGATCATCGCGACAGGCCGCGGCAGGAGCCGCGACGCGGCTTGAGCATGCAGAAAAAGCAGCCCGTCTCGGTAAGGAAAGGTCAACCTCCTTGCGCCATGCTGCGCCACGTCTCGCGGATAGAGTTCAGGCCCGCGCCGAGGGGTCGGCAGAGGCCAATGCGTAATCAGGAGTTGGAAACGACATGAAGTCGCGAGAGACCCTTCTGCGGTTGAAGCGCTTTCAGGTGGACGAGAAACGTCGCCGGGTGAGCCAGATCGAGATGATGATCGCCGACTTCCACAGGATGGCGAACGATCTCGATCGGGAGATCCAGTCCGAGGAAGCCCGCGCCGGCATCACCGACTCGTCTCACTTCGCCTATCCGACCTATGCCAAGGCGGCTCTGGGCCGCCGCGACAACCTGCGCCAGTCGGCCGACAATCTGAAGGGCCAGCTCGACGAGGCCAAGGCCGAGCTGCAGGAAGCCTTCGAGGACATGAAGAAGGTCGAGATTCTCGACGATCGCGAGCGCGCGACCGAGCGTGCCGCGGAAGCCGCCCGCGACCAGGCGACGATGGACGCGATCGGGCTGCGTTCTCGCGCCTGACCCGCTTCAAGAGTTCGAGCGAAGTGGACACCGGTTCGCGTCGGGAAAATGCGATAGAATAAAGATCCTGTAGTTCCCAGGGATTCAGTGAAAAGGGCGGCGTCCTCGCGGACGCTGCCTTTTTTCATGCGATGACGGGATGGTGCTCGACGGCGTCCCTGCGCAGCTTGCCGGTCAGGCGCGGATCATCGTCGACCTCGACCCCGCGCTTGAACACCGTGAAGCCCGAGCGCTGATAGAAAGCGAGCGCGGCCGGGTGATCGAGCGTGCAGGTATGCACCCAGAAGCGCGAGATCGGCCGGGCCCAGGCCAGTTCAAGCGCCCGGTTCATCAGCCAGCGACCCGCCCCCTTCCCGACCACGGGCTCATCGAGCCCGAAGAAGGCGAGCTCCCCCTCCCCCGGCACACGGAAATCCAGTTCCAGCAACCCCGCATCCTGCCCGTCGAAGCGGACGGCAAAGACCGTGACAGCCGGATCGCCGAAGATCGCTTCGAGTTCGGCGCGCGGCTTGGTCAAGCGGCTGAACCACATCCAGCGCTCGCCGAGCCGGCGATAGATGCGCAGATAGCGCTCGATATCCGACCGATCGATCGGGTCGAGCGAGAAGCCCTCGGTCCCGGGCGGATTGGAGCGCTGCGTCGGCCGCTCGAACATCTCGAGCGATGTCACGATCGTCGCGATCTTGCCCGGCGGCAAATCGGTCGTTCCGTTCAGGGTAATGGTCAGGCTCTCGGACATGGAAGGCAGATCGCGGCTCGAAAGAGTGGTCGTCGCCGCGATCATGACATGATCGCGGTCGAAAGAGCATGGCGTGATGATGCATGCCCGGCGTGACACCATGGTTGGATCGGGGCGGCCGCGACGCGGCCGCCCCGCCGGCTGGCTGTTCACGCTGCTGGTGATGTGTTTCGCGGTGCTGCCTCATGTCACGTTGGCGGCCTCGATGATGCGCATGCCGATGGCCACCTCGTCGCATCACGGCGAGACGACAGCTGCAGGCGCGGGCGAGCGGGCCGAGGCTCCCGCCCCCTGTCACGAATCGACCGCGGCCAAGCACCCGGTTTCCGCCGCGCCGCCTTGCTGCATCATCGGCTGCGGCCTGATCGCGCAGGCGCCGTCGGCCCCGATATTGCCGGTGCTGATCGTCTGGTCGCGGACGCACCCGCCGATCGCGATGCTGTCCCGGGGGCTCTCCATCGAGCCGGCAGAGCGCCCGCCACGCGCCCTGGCGATCTGAGTCGAAATTTCCACGGATTATGACGCCGCTTTCCGGCGCGATCCGCGTTTTCCATCGTTCAAGGACAAGACAGATGAATCGTACAGCAATCGCATTGGCCGCCTTCCTCGCAACCGGCACGCTGGGCGGCGCCGCGCAGGCGCAGCAGCATCACGGCCAGCACGGCGCGCCCGCTGCCGCAACGACGGCCGAGAATGCATCGACCAAGGCCTACAAGGCGGCCAACATGAAGATGCACAAGGACATGGACATCGCCTACTCCGGCGATGCCGATGCCGACTTCGTCCGCGGCATGATCCCGCATCATCAGGGCGCGATCGACATGGCGCGCATTGTCCTGGCCCACGGCAAGGACCCGGAGATCCGCAAACTCGCCGAGAGCGTCATTCGCGACCAGGAGAAGGAAGTCGCGATGATGCAGGATTGGCTGAAGAAGAACGGCAAATAACCTAGTCCAGCGCGGGGGCAGGCGTCTTCGGGCGCTTGCCCTTGCCCCCACACGCTGGCACAGAGAACGACAGGTTCGCGCCGCAGCGGTGACGACGTGGGCCACCCGCCACCCGTCACCAGTTCCCAGCCCCGCGGCCTGTATGAAACGTTATCTCGACTATCTCTGGCCGATCATCGGGCTCGTCGCGGTGGTCTGGTCGGTCGAATTGCTCTGGGGCAAGCTCAAGGCCGAAGCCGGATCCGACGCCGCAATCGAAGCGCTGCTCACAGATGCCAGCCTCTGGCAGAGCATCAAGATCATCGCCCAGCGGATCGGCCACAAGATCGCGGTCATCCCGCCGGAGGCCTTCTTCCACGCCGCGCTCGCGACGCTCGTCGCCTATGCCGCCCTCGCCTGGTACGACCGGATCGCCCTGATCCATCTCGGCAAGGAGAAAGGCATCTCCTGGTTCTATATCTCGCTCTGCTCCTTCGTGACCTACGCGCTCTCGCACAATATCGGCGCCTCGGTCTTCTCGGGCGGCATGGTGCGCTACCGGGCCTATACGGCGAAGGGCCTCACGGCCGCCGAAGTTGCAATGCTCGTCGCGCTCTGCTCCTTTACCTTCGCCTTCGGCACCATCTTCCTGATGGGCCTTGTCCTGATCTACGAACCGCAGATCCTGCACCCGCTCGAACGGATGTCGCGGTGGTTCGCAATCAGCGACAACGCGGCGCGCATGATCGGCGTCGGAATGCTCGCCTTCGTCGCGCTTTATACGATCGGCTCGTGGCTGCGCTTCAAGCCGCTGAAGATCGGCAAGTTCGAGATCATCTATCCGCGTCTGCCCATCGTCATCAGGCAGTATCTCGCCGCGCCGCTCGAACTGGCAGGCGCGGCCGGCATCATCTATTTCGCGCTGCCCGATCAGGGCAATCCGGGCTTCCTGATCGTGCTCGGCGCCTTCCTGCTGTCCTTCTCGGCCGGCCTTCTGAGCCAGGTCCCGGGCGGCGTCGGCGTGATGGAGGCGGTCTTCCTTGCCGTCATGCCCGGCGTGCCGGCCCCGGCGGTCTTCGCCGCGCTGCTGATCTGGCGGCTGTTCTATCTTATCCTGCCGCTGGTGTTCTCGCTGCCTATCGTGCTGGCCTTCGAGCGGGCGCAGCTCAAACGCAGCACCCGCATCGCACCGCCGCCCTGAATCAGGCCGTCACAGTCTTCGCGGGCTTGGCTGATGGCCGCTTGAGCGCAATCGCGGCGGCTCCGAACATCAGCAGCGCGCCGGTTGCCTCCGACCAGCCGAACGGCTCGTGCAGGGCCAGGACGCCGACGGCGACGGCGATCGCCGGGCTGATGAAGGCGTAGAGACCGGCCCTGAAGGCGCCCCAGTCGCGCAGCAGCCGCATATAGATGGTAAAGCCCATCAGCGAGCCGCCGATCACAAGGAAGATGAGCGCGGGCAGCACTGGCCACCGCACCAGCTTCGCCAGATCGTCGTAGCCGACCGGCTCTAAGGAGAGCGAAACGGCGGTGAGGCCGACGCCGCCGATCAGGGTCTGCCATCCGGCGAGCGTCAACGTCGGCATCGACCCCGCGATCGGGCGCGCCAGCACCGCGCCGACACAGTAGAGCAAAGTTCCCGCCGCTACGGCCGCAAGCCCCCATGCCTCCAGCGGATCGCCCTGCGCCAGCGACAATCCGCCAAGCGCGCGCGTCGCGAACAGGAAGCCGAGGCCGACCGTGCCGAGCCCGATCGCCGCGAGCTTGCGCCCGTCGATGCGTTCGCCCTCGAAAGCGCGGGTCGCCAGCAAGGTGAAGATCGGGATCGTCGCGAAATTGACGATGGCGGCAAGCCCGCTCGGCGCATGCGCCGTGCCCCAGAACAACAGTGTGTAGTTGCCGGTGTTGAGCAGCAGCGCCGTGCCGATCAATCGCGGCCAGGCATCGCGCGGCACTTTCGGCACGTCGCGCCCGGCCCAGATCAGCATCAGCAACCCGGCGATGGTGAAGCGTGCCGCCGCCAGGAAGACCGGCGGCACATGCGCCGCACCGACCTTGACCGGCAGCCAGGTCAGCCCCCAGACGAGGCACATGACGGCGAAGAGAGCAGCGTTGCGGGACATGGCCTCCGCTTAGCCGCAGCTCCCGGCGCTGACCATTGCGCCGCGGGCATCGGACCCCCGTGGAAAGCGGAGGCGAGCCTCAGACGCTGCCGACGGTCTTCAGGCGCACGCGCGGATGGATCTCGGCCTGCGACAGCACCGGCGTCTCGCGGCGGAAGCGCTCGATGATCTGGCGCGCGAAAGGCCGCGCCATGGCCGAGGTGACGAGTGCCGGCATCTCGCCGATGCGTGCGGCATCCTCGAACTTGTCGCGGACGTGATGCACGAACTCCTGCAGCCGCGAGGGCTGCATGGCGAGGTGCCGGTCCTCGCCCTGTCCGATGACCGACTCGGCGAAGACGCTTTCCCAGGCTGGCGACAGCGTGATGATCGGCAGCACGCCATGCTGGTTCGAGAACTGCGCGCAGATCTGGCGCGCCAGCCGGGCGCGGACATGCTCGGCGATGTCGCGCGGATTGCGAACGCCGGCAGAGACCTCGGCGACGCCCTCGATGATCGTCGGCAGGTCGCGGATCGAGATGCGCTCCGAAAGCAGCAGCTGCAGCACGCGCTGGATGCCGGTGGTCGAGATCTGGCTGGGCACGATCTCCTTGACGAGATCGGCATGGTCCTTCGGCAGCTCGCGCAGGAGCTTCTGCACCTCGCTGTGGGAGAGCAGCTCCGGCATGTTCGATTTCAGCACCTCGGTCAGATGCGTCGAAATCACGGTCGCGGCGTCGACCACGGTGTAGCCACGCAACTGCGCCTCGTCCTGCAGGGCGCCGTCGATCCAGGTCGCCGGCAGGCCGAAGGTCGGCTCCAGCACATTGTGGCCGGGCAGGTTCACCGAGCCGCCCATCGGGTCCATCGCCATGTACTGGCCGGCATAGACGATGCCATGGCCGGCATCGATCTCCTTGATCTTGATGTAGTAGTGGTTGGCCTCGAGCTGGACGTTGTCGACGATGCGAACCGCCGGCATGACGAAGCCGAGCTCGGCGGCAAGCTGGCGCCGCAGCGCCCGCACCTGATCGGTCAACCGGTCCTGTCCGCCCGCGGCATTGACCAGTGGCAGCAATCCGTAGCCGATCTCGATCTTGAGCTCGTCCATCTTGAGCAGGTCGTTCAGCGTCTCCTCGCGCGGCGAGCCGTCCGCCGCCAGCGCCGCGCCGGGCTGCGCCGCCCCGGTGAGCGCCTGCTCGGCCTCGCGCGCCTTGGCAGCCTGGCCGAAGCGCCGGGCGAGGAAGCCCGCGCCACCCGCCAGCAGCAGGAAGGGCAGCATCGGGATACCCGGCAGCAGCGCGATCAGCAGCATCACCGCGGCCGACATGCCGAGCGCCTTGGGATAGCCGGAGAGCTGCTTGCCGAGCGCCTTGTCGGCGGCGCCGCGCACGCCCGCCTTCGAGACCAGCAAGCCCGCCGCGGTCGAGACGATCAGCGCCGGGATCTGGCTGACGAGGCCGTCGCCGACGGTGAGCTGCGTATAATTGGTGGCCGCCTGGCCGAAGCTGAGCCCCTGCTGCGCCACGCCGATGATGATGCCGCCGAGCACGTTGATGAAGGTGATCAGCAGGCCGGCGATGGCATCGCCGCGCACGAATTTCGAAGCACCGTCCATCGAGCCGAAGAAGGAGGATTCGTCCTCCAGCGCCTTGCGGCGGACCTTGGCTGTCTCCTGGTCGATCAGGCCGGCGGAGAGATCGGCGTCGATCGCCATCTGCTTGCCGGGCATGGCGTCGAGGGTGAAGCGGGCCGCGACCTCGGCGATGCGGCCCGAACCCTTGGTGATGACGACGAAATTCACGATGATCAGGATGGTGAAGACGATCACCCCGATCACGAAATTGCCGCTCATCACGAAGCCGGCGAAGGCCTCGATGACGTGGCCCGCCGCCGAAGTGCCCTCGTGGCCATGCGCGAGGATGAGGCGCGTCGAGGCCAGGTTCAGAGCCAGCCGGAACATGGTGACGATCAGCAGCACGGTCGGAAAGGCGGAGAACTCCAGCGGCTCCTCGATGAAGAGCGCGGTCATCAGCACGAGCACCGACAGGATGATCGAAAGCGCCAGCATCAGGTCGAGCAGCACCGCCGGCATCGGGAAGATGAGCACCACCAGGATGCCCATGACGCCGATCGCCAGGAACAGGTCCGGCCGGTTCAGCAGCTTTCCCAGCGCGCCGCGATCCGGGATGCTGAACCCTCTTCCCTGCCCCGCCGTCACATCGGTCATCGACCGCTCCGCCCGCCCTATGCCCGCCCATGGCAGGCCAGCACTCCGAAGCGGAGCGCGACCCGGCAATTCTTGCCGGGTTCATGGTGAATGAATGGTTAAGCCCGGCCTCGGGCACCTGTCCCCGAATGCGTCACCGGAACCTTCGCGGACACGGATTGTTTGCGTCTCGACCCAACGCGCACCGGCTCCGCCGATATCACGCGAAGTCATTCCTGCGCCGGCAGCTCTCCCGTGCCGGTGCCTGCCCTCTCAAAGCGCCGCAAGAGCGCCGTTCATCGTCGGGGACGACCCGTGCAGCATGTTCAATCGCAGGCAGCGGAACGCCCCGTCGTCGAGACCGACGTGCCCGCCCGTCTCGACCGGCTTCCCTGGTCGCGCTTCCACACGCTCGTCGTCGTTGCGCTCGGCGTCACCTGGATTCTCGACGGACTCGAGGTGACGCTCGCGGGCGCCGTCTCGGGAGCGTTGAAGGAAAGTCCGGTCCTCCGCTTCACCAACACGGAGATCGGCATTGCGGGGGCGGCCTATATTGCCGGCGCGGTGCTGGGCGCCGTCTTCTTCGGCTGGCTCACGGACCGTCTCGGCCGCAAGAAGCTCTTCACGATCACGGTTCTCGTCTATCTCTCGGCCACGGCCGCGACCGCCCTGTCCTGGAATGTCGCGAGCTTCATCGCCTTCCGTTTCCTGACCGGCATGGGCATCGGCGGCGAATACACTGCGATCAATTCCACCATTCAGGAGCTGATCCCGGCCCGCGTGCGCGGCTGGACAGATCTCGTCATCAACGGCTCGTTCTGGATCGGCGCAGCGCTTGGTGCGCTCGGCGCCATCGTCCTGCTCGATCCGGCCCGGATCGACCCGGAATATGGCTGGCGCCTCGCCTTCTTCATCGGCGCCGCACTGGGCCTTGCCATCCTCATCCTGCGGCACTGGATTCCGGAGAGCCCGCGCTGGCTGATCAGCCACGGCCACCCGGAGCGCGCCGCCGCCATCGTTGCCGATATCGAGCGCCGCGCCGGCTTCGTCGCGCCGGCAAACGAGGTTCTGATGCCGACCCGGCTGAGGCCGCGGGCCAAGACTCCGCTCGGCGAGGTCTTCCACGCGCTCTTCGTGGTCCATCGCGAGCGCGCACTCGTCGGCCTTGCGCTGATGCTGTCCCAAGCCTTCTTCTACAACGCCATCTTCTTCACCTATGCRCTGATCCTGACCGATTTCTACGGTGTGCCCTCGCAGCAGATCGGYTGGTTCATCCTGCCCTTCGCGGTGGGAAATTTCCTTGGCCCCCTGTTGATCGGGCGGCTCTTCGACACGATCGGCCGGCGCGTGATGATCGCGGCGACCTACGCCCTGTCGGGCCTGCTTCTGACCGGGACCGGCTATCTCTTCTGGAAGGACTGGCTCACGGCCTCCCAGCTCACCTTGTGCTGGAGCGCCGTCTTCTTCTTCGCCTCCGCCGCTGCGAGCTCGGCCTATCTCACGGTCTCCGAAACCTTCCCGGTCGAGATGCGCGCGCTCGCCATCGCCGTGTTCTATGCGCTCGGCACCGGCGTTGGCGGCGTCGCCGGCCCCTGGCTCTTCGGCATCCTGATCGACACCGGCTCGCGCGGCAGCGTTTTTGGCGGCTATCTGCTCGGCGCCGCGCTGATGCTGGGCGCCGCGATCATTGCGGCCCGTTTCGCGATCCGTGCCGAGCGTCGGCCGCTCGAGAGCGTTGCCAGGCCGCTGAACGCCGTCGATTGAAGTGAGCCGTGAGCCATAGGGACGAAAACCGCGCGCTCGGGAACAAAGCATCCTTTAAATGCATTACTTATCGCCGGCTTTCCGGCCTTAAGAATGGATGGGACAACAGCCTGGAGGTCGTCGTGGACAGACGCTCATTCCTGATGACACTGGTCGGAGGCTTCGCCGCAGCCGGCATGGGCGGCATTGCTGCCGTCGAAGCGGCCCAGCCGAAGCCGGACCTGACGCCGGAAGCGGGGCCCGCGAAGGGCGATGAAGCAGTGCCGGCCGATGTGAAGGAGGCGCTGGACAAGACCGACGCCGAATTCAGCCAGTACTACTACTATCGCCGGCCGCGTTACGGCTATTATCGACGCCCCTATTACCGGCCCTATTACCGCCCGCGGTATTACTACCGGCCGCGCTACTATCGTCCGCGCTACTATCGCCGGCGCTATTGGTGAGCCCTGCGCGGGTCAGGCGACGCTGATGCGCGTCTGACCCGGCTCCGCCACGGTGATGCCGGCGGCGGTGTATTCGCCGAGCTTGTTGCGCAGGGTGCGGATCGAGATCCCCAGGATCTTGGCCGCATGCGTGCGGTTGCCCAAGCAATGGTCGAGGGTGTCGAGGATCAGTTCGCGCTCGACATCGGCGACCGTGTTCCCCACTAGCGATCGGGTCACTGCCTCCGCAGTCTGCGCAGCGCGCGCGGCGGAATCGCGCGCAGGCGCCGAAGACAGCACCTCGCCTTCCGGCGTCAGCACGGCTGTCGCTGCGATTTCCGGCCCGCTGGCGAGGAGCACCGCCCGGTGCATCGTGTTTTCCAGCTCGCGGACATTGCCGCGCCAGGCATTGCCGAGCAGCAGCTTGCGCGCATCGGCCGCGATCGGCCGCATCGGCATCCCGTTCAGATCGGCATATTTCTTCGCGAAATGCTCGGCCAGCGCCAGGATGTCGCCGGGCCGCTCGCGCAGCGCCGGCAGGCGCAGATGCACGACGTTGAGACGGTAGAGCAGATCCTCACGAAAGGCGCCCTCGCGCACCGCGTCCGCCAGGTTGCGGTTGGACGTCGCGATGATGCGGATATCGACCTTGACCGGCTGCGTGCCGCCGACGCGATCGATCATCCTCTCCTGCAGGGCGCGCAGCAGCTTCGCCTGCAGGCGCACATCCATCTCGGAGATTTCGTCGAGCAGCAGCGTGCCGCCATGCGCCTCCTCGAACTTGCCGATGCGGCGGGCGATCGCGCCGGTGAAGGCGCCCTTTTCATGGCCGAACAGCTCGGATTCGAGCAGGTTGTCGGGAATGGCCGCGCAGTTGACCGCGACGAAAGGCCGGTCCTTGCGTCCCGACTTCTGATGCAGATGGCGTGCGATCACCTCCTTGCCGGTGCCGCTCTCGCCGGTGACGAGGACCGGCGCTTCCGAACGCGCGATCTGCGAGGCCAGCTGCACGACGCGCTCCATCGCCGGGTCGCGCCAGATCAGGCTGGACTGATCGGCCGCGACCGCTTCCAGCACCGCCGCGATCAGCTCCGGATCGGGCGGCAGCGGCACGTATTCGCGTGCACCGGCCTGGATCGCGGCGACGGCGGCACGCGCATCGGTCGAGGTGCCGCAGGCGATGATCGGCGTGCGGATGCGCTCGGCTTCCAGCGCTGCGACATAGGCCGCGATCGGCTGGACAACATCGATCATCAGGAGATCGGCGCCCTTGGCGCGCAGCACCGCGAGCGTCTGGTCGAGCCCATCGGTGTGGGTCACGGCCGCTCCGTGCGACATCGCGATCTTGGCGGCGGCGATGATCTGTCCCTTGAGACCGCCGGCGATGATGAGGCGCATGGCTCAGGTCCTTCCGCTTGGAGCATCGGACCGAAAAGCGGCATCCGCTTTTCGGATGAATCCGATGCTGAGACAAAGAGATAGATCGCCACGATACGTCCGTTCGGATGCGCGGCGATCTAGCGTCACGATGGCAGGGCCGGTTCTCACCGGTCCGCCTTGATGATTTCGGTCATGGTCACGCCGAGCCGATCCTCGACGACGACGACCTCGCCGCGCGCCACCAGTCGCTCGTTGACGAAGATGTCGATCGCCTCTCCGACGCGCCGGTCGAGCTCGAGAACCGCGCCAGGCACGATCTGCAGCAGGTCGCCCACCGCGACTTTCGAGGAGCCGAGCACGGCCGAGACCGTGACCGGCACGTCGAAGACCTGTTCCAGATCTTCGGCCGTCTTGACCGGGACCGGCCCCGACCGCGCGACCGAGGTCTGGTTCTGGTCGAAGGAAAGGTCGGCCTGGTTCAGCGGCGGCAGGTTGAGGTCATTCTGCTGGCTCATGGCTCAGACTTTCATGGTTCCGCCCGGCCATGGCCGAACACGCGGGCAACCGCCTGTTCGACCAGAGCCGAAAGCTGCTGGCTGTCGAGGACGAAACCGCCCTCGACCCATTCGATGCGCCCGTCGCCGGGCACGATGTCGGCTTGTCCGAGCACCATCAGCTTTCCGGCAAAGCCATGCTCGGCAGCGAGCTTGCGGGTCAGTTCCTCCGCCTGCTCGACCACGGCCTCGTTGACGCGCAGGACGAGATGCGGCGCTGTCCGGGCATGGCTCAAGGCTTCGCGCACGGCTCCGGCCAGCGCCGCCATCGGCTTCTCCGCCAGCGCAGCGCCCGCCAGCGCTTTCGCCGCTACGAGCGCGACATGCGCAGCATGCTCCTCGATCGCCGCGGCCCGCGCCGCTTCCTGCGCGAACAGCCGCTCGGCGGAGCGGGCAAGCTGCCCGGTCAGGCCGGCGAGTTGGGTCTGCGCCTCGCGATGCGCCTGCTCCTGCCCGGCGCGGAACCCCTCGGCGCGCGCTGCGGCGAGATCGGCTTCGCCGGCTGCCTTGCGGCCGCCTTCGCGGAAATCCGTCCCGAACATGAATTTCGTTGCGGAAACCATCTCAATACACCAGTTCGTCTTCGGAACCGCCCTTGGACAGGACGATTTCGCCCTTGTCCGCGAGATCCTTCGTCAGCTGGACCAGTTTGGTCTGGGCCTCGTCGACCTCCTTGAGCCGCAGGGGCCCCAGCCCCTCCATGTCGTCCTTCATATTCTTCGCGGCGCGCTGCGACATGGCCCCGTAGAAGAAATCGCGCATGGATTGGCTCGCGCCCTTGAGCGCGCGCGCCAGCGTGTCCTTTTCGGCCAGGCGCATCAGCGTTTGCAGGCCGGCCGGGTCGAGCTTTCCGAGGTCTTCGAAGGTGAACATCAGCGCCCGGATGCGTTCGGCCGATTCCTGGTTGGAAGCATCGAGCGCCGAGAGGAAGCGGAGCTCCGTCTGCCGGTCGAAGCCGTTGAATATCTCGGCCATCATCTCGTGCGGATCGCGCCGCCGCGTCTGGGTCAGCGTCGAGACGAACTCGGTCCGCAGGGTGTTCTCGATGTGATCGAGCGCCTCCTTCTGCACCGATTCGAGCCGCAGCATGCGTCCGACCACCTCGATCGACAGCTCGTTCGGCAGGTTGCGCAGCACGTTCGCCGAATGATCGGGCCGGATTTTCGACAGGATCACGGCGATCGTCTGCGGGTATTCGTTCTTGAGGAAGTTCGCGAGCACGACGGCATCGATATTGCCGAGCTTCTGCCACATGTTGCGGCCCGCCGGCCCGCGGATCTCCTCCATGATCAGCGCGACCTGATCGCTCGGCAGGATCTTCTCGAGCAGCGAGATCGTCCGGTCGAAGGAGCCGGTGATGGCGCCGGCGCTGGAGAGCTTGCCGACGAACTCCAGCATCAGCCGCTCGACCTCGTCGGCATCGACGGTGCCGAGCTCGGCCATGGCGCGGGTGATGATGCGGATCTCGTCGTCGTCGAATTCCTGCCAGATCTTCTTGCCGTGATCCTCGCCAAGGACGAGCAGGATAACGGCCGCGCGCTGCGGGCCGGTCATCTGGTCGATGGTGGTCGCGCCGAAGCCGCCGCCCTCGATGCCGTCAGGGAGGCCGGTGCTGCGCGTCGCGAGGGAGCGTGTCTCTGCCATGGTTCAGCGGCCCGTCACGCCGGTGACTTCTCGTGGATCCAGCTCCTGAGCACCGCGACCGAATCGGCCGGGTTCTGCGCGACCAGCGCCCCGATCTTTTCCACCGATTGTGCCTTGAGCTGCCCCTTGACCTGCGCGATGGCGAGCATCCGCTCGGACGGCATCTCGACCTCCGCCTGCAGCACCTCCCCGTCGGGACCGACCGTGGCAACGGCGCGGCCGGGCACGCCAGCCGGGTCGCCGGTCGTGCCGTCCGCGAGAACGGCACCGTTGCGCATGAAGGAGGGGATCGCGCGGACATTGCTGTTGTCGGACGCGAGGACCTGCTTCAGCAGCGGCCGCACCACGGTCATGAGCACGACCACCGTCAGCAGCGAGATCACGCTGAGCTCGACGAAGCGGACGAGATCCTCCCGGGTGAAGGACAGCAGCTGCTGCATCAGCGTCTGCTCGGTCAGGTCGTTCGGCGGAGGCGGCGCCTCGGCGAAGCGCAGGTTGACCACCTCGACCTTGTCGCCGCGGCCCTGATCGAAGCCGACGGCGGTCCGCACCAGCTCGCCGATGCGCTCGAGTTCCTCAGTGTTGCGCGGCTGATAGGCGAGCTCCCCGCCGGAGCTGCGGCTGTAGTTGCCGTCGACGAGAACGGCGACCGAGAGCTTCTTGATCCGGCCGCCTTCCAGCACCTCGGTTCGGGTCGTGCGGGAAATCTCGTAGTTCGCCACCTCCTCGTTCTTGGAGGAGTTCTCGCGCTGGGCCTGCTGCGCGCCTTGTGCCTGCTGGGCGCCCGGCAACTCGTTGCCGACTGTGACCGCGCCGTTGCCGCCTTCGTTCGTCGTCGATGCCTCGGTGCGGTTCTGGCTGGAACGCAGGACGCGGCCTTCCGGGTCGAAGCTTTCGGAGCGGCTCTCGACGCGGTTGGTGTCGAGCGCCGCGGAAACCTGCACCCGCGCCCGGCCAAAGCCGACGACGCTGGCGACGATGTCCTCGACCTGCGACTTGATGCGCTTCTCGATCGCGGTCTGGCGCTCCTCGATGCCGAGCCCGATCAGGCCCTGATCGCTCTGGGCGCCATCCGCCAGCAGGCGGCCGCGCTCGTCGACGATCGAGACACGCTCGGGCTTCAGCCCGTCCACCGCCGAGGCGACGAGGTGGCGTACCGCCCGGACCTGCGCCGCATCGAGGTCGCCCGCGAGCTTGAGCGCGATCGAGGCGCGCGGCGCCTCGCGGTCCCGCTCGAACAGCCTGCGCTCCGGAATGACGAGATGCACGCGTGCCGCCTGCACCCGGCTGATCGAGCGGATCGAGCGGGAGAGCTCGCCTTCGAGCGCGCGCAGATGGTTGATGTTCTGGACGAAGCTGGTCGAGGAGAAGGCGTCGCCCTTGTCGAATATCTCGTAGCCGACACCGCCGCCGGCCGGGATTCCCTTGCCGGCGAGATCGAGGCGCAGGCGCGGCACGTCGGCCTTCGGCACCAGCACAGTCTGGCCGTCGCCGCGCAGCTCGTACTTGATGCCCCGCGTGTCGAGATCTTTGAGGATCGCGCTGACATCCTGGCTGGAAAGATCCGTGAACAGCACGCTCATCGCCGGCTGGGACATCTTCAGCATCACGAAGCCGAAGAAGCCGACGAGCGCCAGCGTCACCGCCAGCATGGCTGCCAGCCGTGCCGCGCCGAACTTCGCAAACTGCTCGATCAGGCCGTTCACGCCGCCATCCGTTCCACAGAATCGAAAGGACGGCGCACTTGCCGACCCACTAGGCAAGTTTTTCCCAGCGCATGGTTAGCAGTCGGTTAATTTTTCGGGACGGCTCGTTAAACTTTCCACACCGACGTGCCGTGCAAACGCGAAAGGCGCCGGTCCTGATCGGACCGACGCCTTTGAAAACAAAAGAAAAAACCTGCCGCTTACTGGCGGTAATGCTGAATCCGGGTCGTCCGCAGCCCAGCGAGGCCATGCTGGTCGATTGACATCTGCCAGCTCAGGAACTCGTCGACCGTCAGCGTGTAGCGCTGGCATGCTTCTTCCAGGCTCAGCAGGCCGCCGCGCACAGCGGCCACCACCTCTGCCTTCCGCCGGATGACCCAGCGCCTTGTATTCATCGGCGGGAGGTCCGCGATCGTCAGCGGACTTCCGTCCGGTCCGATCACRTACTTCACCCGCGGTCGCAATGGCTCGGTCATGGTACTCTCACACAACTCAACAGAGCTACTGAGGGCAGCATAGAAGGCCGGCTTTAAAAATTGGCTAAAACGATCGTGTCGTATCTCCACGATTGATTCGCCCCGGCTCATTCGCTGCGCACCACGCTCTTCACCTTGTCGATCGGCACGCTGATCGAACCGATCTTCAGCATGGGGATCGAAGAGGTGAAGTCGACGCCGTCGACGATGCCGCTGATCTGCGTCTTGGCGGTGATGGACTCGCCGGCGACGTTCTTCGCGTCGATCGTGATGGTGTACTCGCCGTCCGGCGCCTTGGAGCCGATCGAGGTCGTGCCGTCCCAGCTATAGGCCTGGTCGCCCGCGACCAGCGTCTTGGTGGCGGTCTGGACGACGTTGCCCTTCGAATCCTTGATGGTGACGGTGGCCGTTCCGGCCGACGGCATGTTGACCTTCCACTCGGCCTTGCCGTCGATCAGCCGTGTGGTGGCACCATCGGCCGTGATCTTGGCGCCGATGAAGCCGACCGCGCTGGTCGCCGTGCCCGCCGCGTTCAGGCTGAGCAGCGAGCTCAGTGTTTCATTGGTCTTGAGCTGCTGTTCGACGCCGGCGAACTGGACCAGCTGCGCCGTGAACTGGTTGGTGTCGAGAGGGTCGAGTGGCGACTGGTTCTTGAGCTGCGTCGTCAGCAGCGTCAGGAACTGGTCGAAATTGTTCGCGATCCCGGTGGTCCCGCCGGAGACGTTGGTGTTGTTGGTGGTCGATGTGCCCGTCGAACTGTTTGTCCCGGAAACCGCCATGGCGCTTGTCCTTGCTCAGATGCTGAGATCGACGCCGCCGAGCCGCACGAGGCGGCGCTGCGGGGCGGGATCGTTGGAAAGGGGGGCTTCGTCAGCCCGCTCATTGCCCTGCGGCAGGCGTGGGCGCTGCGGCGCCTCGTCGTGCTGCCGGTTTTGGCGGAAGGCCGATTGATCTGACGGATCGCGCAGACTGATATCGACGCCTCCGTCGGAGGGCTTCAGACCCGCTTGCTCGAACGCGCGTTCCAGCGTGCGGGCGTCACGCTGCAGGAGATGCAGGGTTTCGACCCGGTCGACGACGAGCCTCGCGCTGACCTCGCCCTTGTCGGAGATCGACAGATTGACGTCGACGCGCCCGAGCTCATCCGGATCGAGACGGATGTCGAACTGCTTCGAACCGGACATCGCGCGCATGCCGATCTCGATCGGCACCATATGGACCGGCGTCGGCTGGCCGCCCGCGACGCCCTGACCCTGACCTTGGGCCGGCGCGGCACCGTTCGCAGCCAGATTCGGATCGAGCGGCTGGAGAAGGCGGTCATGGCCCGGCTTTCCGGGCGCCTGCTGCAGCATGGTCGAGAGATCGAGCGGGCCCAGGGCCTGCTGCAAGCCGTCGAGCAGCTTCGGATCGGCCGCCGCCGGCGCCGCCTCTGCCTTCGTGGGGGCGCCGGCGATGGCCTTCTCGGCCGTACCCTTGGTCTCGGTCACCTGATCTGTCTTGGGAATTGCCTTGCCGTCCACGGACGCCGCATCCTCGGGCGCAACGGTTTCGGCGGCTTTCGCCGCCTTCGCGTCGACCTTGGCAAATCCGGGAAGTGGCAGCGGCGTCGCCTGAGGCTTCGCTCCATCGCCCACGGCGACGGCGGATCCATTGGCAGGCGGAGAGACGTCTCCACCGGCAGCGGAGGCCGAAACCGGCACGAGCAGTACCATCATCGCGACGGGATGAGGTGGCTGGGCTATGGCCTTGGCCTGCTCCGCGCCCGATGCCTGGCTCGCCACGTCGGCTTCGCCGTCATCCGTCTTGGCCTTGGCCGGCTTCTCGCTTTCGGCGGATTTCGCCTGGCCGTCGGCCTTCGGCTTTCCCTCGCCGTCCTGAACCGCGGCGGCTTCGGCCTGAGCCGCCGCCATCGCGATCAGGAAATCGATCCCTGTGGCCGCAGCAGGAGCTTCGGGCTGCGTTCCCGCCTGTTGGGGCTTGGACGGCTTGGCGACGACTTCGCCCGACTTCACGACAAGCTCGCCCTTCCCGTCCGCTGGCGCCGAAATCTTCTCGGCTTGGGAGCCAGCAGCCGCGGCAACAGCCTCCTCGACCGCGCCGGCCTGGTCGGTTGTCTTGCTGGCGATGCCCTTCCCCGCCGCTGCGTCGCTCCCCTCCTGCACCTCGGGCAAGGAAAAGGCATCGCTCTCCCCGCCCTCGGCGCGGCGGCGCGAAGCTGGAGCGTCCGACGCTCGCTGATTGGTGAAGACGGGCTGGATCGACATGAACGGTTCCGCGGCGCGGGCAACAACGCACCCGCCCGTCGCCAGCAAGTTGCACGCCAGAACAGAGACGTTATAAATCAATGCGTTAGAATGTCTTATCGGGACTGCGGCGGCAAGAACCGCCGGCATGAAAGCCGAAGGCCGGCAGGATTTGCCGATCCCGCTGGCAGCAGCCGGCCAAAGCCGGTATAGAGCCGGCAGACGCGCAAATGCCGATCTTCCGAGCCACGGACGCCTCCACAGACGATGACCACGCCCCGCAACTCACTCGACATCGCCAAGCCGCCAGCGGCCACGCGCGTCGTTGCGGCGATGTCGGGCGGCGTCGATTCCTCGGTGGTGGCAGCCCTGCTCAAGCGCGAGGGCTACGATGTCATCGGCGTCACGCTGCAGCTCTACGATCACGGCGCCGCCGTCCACCGCGCCGGAGCCTGCTGCGCCGGGCAGGACATCCATGACGCCCGCCGCGTCGCCGAGGCGATCGGCATCCCGCATTATGTCCTCGACTATGAGAGCCGTTTCCGCGACGCCGTCATCGAGCGCTTCGCCGAGAGCTATCTTGCCGGCGAAACTCCGATCCCCTGCGTCGAGTGCAACCGCACCGTCAAGTTCCGCGACTTGCTCGATCTCGCCAAGGAGCTCGGCGCCGATGCGCTGGCGACGGGGCACTATGTCGTCAGCCGCGACCTCGGCAACGGCCATCGCGGCCTGTTCCGCGCCGCCGACGCCAGCCGGGACCAGAGCTATTTCCTCTATGCCACGACGCAGGAGCAGCTCGACCTGCTGCGCTTCCCGCTCGGCCATATCGACAAAACGCAGACCCGCGCGCTCGCGGCCGAGCTCGGCCTCGCCATCGCCGACAAGCCCGACAGCCAGGACATCTGCTTCGTCCCGAACGGCCGCTATGCCGATGTCATCGAGCGGCTGAAGCCCGGCGCCGCCCGGCCCGGCGACATCGTCCATCTCGACGGGCGCGTGCTCGGCCATCACGAGGGCGTGCTCCACTATACCGTCGGCCAGCGCAAGGGCCTGCGGCTCAGCGCGACCGAGCCGCTCTATGTGCTGCGTCTCGATGCCGACACCGCGCGCGTCATCGTCGGCCCGCGCGAGGCGCTGAGCGTGCGCGAAGTTCGCCTGCGCGATCTCAACTGGCTCGGCGAAACCGCGCTCGACGATCTGCCGCCCGAGGGACTCGAGGTCGCCGTGCGCGTCCGCTCGACCCGCGCACCGCGTGAAGCTCGTCTCTTCCGCGACGCGGAAGGCCTGCGCATCGAGCTTGCCGGCGACGAGGAAGGCGTCTCGCCCGGCCAGGCCTGCGTGATCTACGCCGATGCCGGCCCTGGCTCGCGCGTTCTCGGCGGCGGCACCATCCTGCGCCGGCCGCTCGCCATGTCGGCCACCGCCTCGCCCGCGGCGCTCGCCCTGTCCTGACGGGCTCAGCTTCTCTGCTCGGATTCCTGCCATGCCGGTGACCTACGACCTCGACGGCCAGAAGCGCGTCTACGCGACCTGGGCCAAGTTCTACGACCGGATCTATCAGCGCATGCTGGCGCGCCCGCAGCGCGAGGCGGTCGAGGCGGCCTGCGCATGCGGACGGGATATCCTGGAAATAGGTGTCGGAACCGGCCTCACCCTGTCCTATTTTACCCCTGAAACGCGCGTCCTCGGCGCGGATCTCTCGCTCGACATGCTCAAAGTGGCCCATCGCAAGGTCGCCAGCCAGAATCTGCGGCATGTCCGCGGGCTGATGGTGATGGATGCCTGCCGCCTCGGTTTCGACGACGAGCGCTTCGATGCCGTGACCGCGCAATTCGTCATCACGCTCGTACCGGATCCCGAGCAGGCGCTGACCGAGATGGACCGCGTCCTGAAGCCGGGCGGAGAGATCGTCATCTCGAGCCGCCTCGTCGATGATGGCGGCCTCCTCGCGCCGTTCTGGAGCGCCGTCGCGCCGCTCTCGAAGGCGATCGGCTGGAGCTCCGACTTCAAGGTAAGCCGCCTGACGGACTGGGCGAAGGCGACGGGCCGCTACGAAACCGTCCATGTCGGGCGCGGCTATTTCAAGGTTGTTCGCCTGCGCAAGCTCGTCTCTGCTGATAAGTCGCGATCGAAGGCTTGACGCGGCCATATCGCGACGCCTATATCGCGCCTCGACGACGGGCCGGCCCAGCCGGCTACGATGTCCGTGGCGGGGTAGCTCAGCTGGTTAGAGCAGCGGAATCATAATCCGCGTGTCGGGGGTTCAAGTCCCTCTCCCGCTACCACAACATCATAAGTGATTGAGATCACTTATTGTTTCGCAAGTCCGCGCCTTCAGACCGCTCCCGCTCGGCCTCGCGAGCACATGAGAGCGTTGGGTGGCGGCTTGCGACCTGTTAGCGACATTAGCTGGCCGAAAAAGTCCGCACCCTTTCGGAGACCGGGCGTCCTGGGAAATCATCGCTGTTGTCAAGCGTTTGGTGGCAGAGTTCAATCTGTAGGCCCACGCCAGGAGAAACAGCATGAAGATGCTTGCCGTTACCGTGTGCTGCGCGTTCCTCGCCGGGTGCGCAACCTATGTCCCGCCTCAGCAGGGCTCCGCGGTCCTGGTCACTCGCGACAGCATGCGCACCTATCGGCCACTCCCTCGCGAAGAACGCCAAGTGTCCCTGTGCACCATGTCTGAGAAAACGAAGGCCGTCCTTTGCCGCTAGGCGCCGCGACCGCCCGGAATCAGAAAGGTGTAGTTGCGGCGAGGCCGCTGACGGGCAGATTCCCCGTCAGCGCTGTTTAGGGCCTAGTCAACGCTTAGCCGCTTTTTGGTCAACGCGGATGGGGGGGCGGAGACTTTCCGACCGCTTTCGACCCTTAGCGGTCATTCAAGCCGCTAGGCCCACATGCGCTGCGCTCGCAAAGTGAAGCGGTTTTGTTCTGCTTGGGGGGCCGCGCTGAGACGATCTCCCGCTAGAAAATTCTCCTAAGCTATTGAAATAGATTATGTTTTGGCAGTATTTCTGATACTCATGGCGCTGCCATTCCACTCGGCGGAAATCAGAGTGCCCGGTGCGTCTGCTTTCGACCCGTTGCAGACCTTGGATTGAATTGGCAGAGAATGCCGATCCGGCTAGCGCAAGCCGTGAAAACCGGTTGGGATCAAGGAACAGATGGCCAAGAAGGGAAGCGGAAGCTCAACGGCTGATCGGTTCACCGCAATTCCCTTCTGGTTGTGCCTTCTGTGTTTTCTGCTGGTCGCGTTCAGCCACGAGCTGGAGAGGATATTCAACCTCTGGCTGTTGATTGTTCCTCTTCTGCTTCTTCCTCTTGGCCTCCTTCTTCTGACACTCACGTCGAGTATCATTTGGAACGCCATGGGGGGCCGTTGGCGCCGCGCGGTCTCGGCGGTGATCGCCCCCTTTGCGGCAGCCGCTCCACTGGTCGTGTGTTATCAACTTGGCATCACGCCAACTTGGCTGCGTTTCCAACTCTCGCGAACCCATTTCGAGCGGGAGGTTGCGCTTGCAGCGGCGACAGATGGTGCGCCGCGTATCAGAGCTTTTGCTTGGGGCGAGACAGGCGGGGCCGCTGTCGCGAATATATTTGACACTCTCGTTGTTGATGAGAGCGATGAGATCGGCTTGCCCCCCGAACGGCGCTCAGCAGCTTGGGTGGAGCGTGCTCAGCATCAGCCTCAGTTGTACTCTATCCTGCGAGAGCAAGGGGCCCCCACCGTTCAGCCAATGTCACGCCACTGGTACGTGGTAACGCAGCTTTACCAGTGACCGCTTACGACCCGTTGTGGTCATTCGTCTTCGCCTTGGCGAAGAAGAGCATCAAGGTCATCGGGTTTCATGCGCTTTGCCGCGACCTCGATTTTGCGGTCATACCTTCTGTCGTTTGGTTCCACACCTCGTTGAGCTTTACGTGCGTAAAGCTGGACGAATTTCTGAACTTCGGCCGCTTTGCGTTCGACTGACTTCGGGGTGCGCGCCATGCCTTCACTCTCCTGGGTCGAACCTTCTTACCGTTACGAGTTTCAACTTCTGGTTACGCCCCATTGCGGACGGGGGCTCCGAGCGGGTAGTCAAGCGGCATGACGGACGCAATCTTGACACTGGAGCACATGGACACGGAAGTCGTGTTCTATCACCAAGCAGACGAGCGGGCCTTTTTCGAATGGCTAGAGCGTATCCCGTGTGTCGCAAGCGTTAAAGGCGAAGGCGTTAGAGGGTTGGTTGTTCGACTAAAGCGAAGGCCGGGCCAGGACGATCTGAGACAGCTTGTGTCCCTTGCTCATCGATACAACCTCGATATGCGCAAGTTTGCGAAGTTCGAGACGGACGCAAACAGGGTGTGGTTCCGCGATCCGAGTGCGTATTGGTTCAATGGCGTCTTCGGTTCGCCCGACTGAATAACCGCTTCCAACCCGTTAGAGACTTCGGCCACCCAACCGGCGACGACGCTCTCGAAACCACCCCCACAGCAACACCGCGCCGCAACTTGCCACGAGCGCATACGGCGCTGCTTTGCCAACCATCTGCTTTAAAATCGGATAAACGACCCACCCGACTATCGGAAATACAACGAAATAAAGCCAGAAAATCTGGCTACAGCCGATATTCCGGCGATAGACCGGCAGCGGTGCATCCTCGCGATCGGCCACAATATCCTCCAACCGGTGGAGCCTCAGATATCGCCGGTTCCTGCACAAGCAGCAACGACCGCTTTCGACCCGCTGCGGCCGTTCGCAAAAGCTCTTCGATCCCTTGCAGGGGCAGCGAATTCGCGCAATCTAGAGGTGAGGACCAAATTCAATACAGCCACGGATGCGGATATGCTTAGGTCCACCTGTTACCTTGCGTTGGCGCTAGTGGGGCTGTGTATTCAATCGGCATATGCTCGCGAACAGCGATATTGTAGACCAATGGTAAAAGGTCTTAGGTATGACCCCGAAAAATTGATATCGAGATTTGCTGAACACTGCAAATCTGGGGACATCATTGCAATAGACCGACCTGATTGGGCCGCCCGGTTGTGTGATTTTACTAAACCTTTCGTTAGCGTAGGGACTGCCAACACGCTCGTGTGCACTATGGCAGCACGCGAGCGTTTGCTGCGGCTTCCAAAAGACGGCGAGCCCGCTCCTTGATCGTCGATGGCGGCTGCCGACCCATAGCAGCCGATTGAGCCGCCGGCCCCACGCGCGCCACACTCGCAAAGAAAAACGGCGCACGATCTGTTCTCCTGGTGCGAGCACCCCGAGACGGTCTCGTGCTGCCAACACCCCTCGGTTGTTTCTGGACCGATAAGTGATTGCCGCCGAACCGCTGATCACTCAGCCGGCCGGAGCGGATCGGCCGGAGGCGGCCGGAGGCGATTGTCGTTCGCAAGCGCCAAGGCGATTGCGCCGCAATAGTTTGACCACGTCGCGATGAAGGCGCCGCATCGGCCGCAGACGATTTCGCTCTCTGATTTGAGAACGCGCGGGATCGAAACATGCGGAGAGCCACATGTTTCGCAACGGAACTCGTTCTGATCCATGTCGAAACACCCGGACGAATGTCCGTTTGTCGCGGCAAGTTCCGTGCCGGTTCATTCTCGCCTGCAATGGACGCCGGTCGGCGCCCCAACCCGATGCCAGCCGAACCGCCGCGAGGCCCCGCCTCCCCCGAAAGCTCCGGCGGAGTTGCCTGACGGCCGTGGCTCGCGGTCAATGCCCGCTGAAGACCAGCGTCTGGATCGGGAGCACCAGTGCCTGAATGCGCAGCAGCAGCGCATGAACGAGGCCCACCGCGTCGACGGCGTGGAGGACGATCTTTCGTCCGGTCGAGAGCTTGCCTGACTCGATCAGCTCGTGGTTGCTCGAATAGGCGTTGGCGATGCAGCTGCTGCCCGGCGTCACGCCATCGAGCCCATCGGCATAGAGAGGTTCGAGGAAGGTCAGCAGCGTGCCGGGCTTCGACACCTGCTGGGGATCGAGCAATTGATCGGCGGCCCGCACCTGGCCTGTGGCGATGAAATCCTGAACGCCGGTCACCACCATCGGAATGATGACCCAGGGCTTGGACAGGCAAGTCACCTCGGCGACCATGCCGACCTGCATCACCTGTCCCTCGACCTGCGAGAAACCCGCCTGCAGAATATTCCGCCCGGCTTCCTCGGGGATCAGGACGCCGGCCGGCCGCATGATGGGCGTGACGATGTCGCCGACGCGCAGCGTGAACTGCTCGACCCGGCCAGTGACGCCGGCGCGCACGACGGTCTTGTCGAGATCGGTCTGCGCCTGCGCGAGGGCAGCCTCCGCGCTTGCCTTCTCTGCCGGCAGCAAGGTCGAAATGCGGGTTTCGGCTGAGGATTTTGCAGAGACGGCCACCGCCAGGGCCGCTTCGCGCCCCGCCACCAGATTTTCGAGCCTCTCGATCTCGCGGCGGGCGACGATATCGTCGTTGCGGCGCTGCAGCTCCTGCTTCGTCTCGAGCTCGTCGAGGGCTTGCTTGTGGGCGCTCCCGGCTTCGAGAATTCGGTTCTCATCCGTGAGAAGATCGGCCTTTGCGACGACGATGGAAGCCTCGATTTCCGCGATCTTGCGCCGGGCCGTCTCAACCGCCGCCTCCTCCTTGGAGCTGTCGAGGCGAAAGATCGGGCTGCCCTTCGTGACCGGGCCGCTGACGCCGAGATAGACCTGCGCGACGCGCCCGGTGGTCTCCGAAATGAGCGGGACGGTACGGAACAGCACGGCCGCATTCGTCGTCGACGGGTGATTGTAGAAGATCACCGTGATCAGGCCGATCGTCAGCATGAGGCAGGAGATGATGCCCCATCGCAGCTCGAACCACACCGAATAGAAGGTGATTTCCTTGCCGAACCGCTTTCCCTGCCCGTATCGCCGATAGAGGTAATCCGGCAGGAGCGTCAGCAGGGAGCAGAACAGAAGCTCAAGCATGGCTGCTCTCCCGCTTTTGGAGCGCGGTGTGATCGTCCGCGCCGGATCCCGCTGTGGGCTCCCCTGCCGCGGTGTCCTCGGCGACGGACGCCCGCCTCGGCGCAATCCCGGCGATGCGTTCGAGCGCATGCGCCATTCTGCCGAACAGCCCGGTGAAATCGGGAATATCGATCAAGGCGAGCAACAGCCCGGCGACCCAGAACAGATGCACATGGGTGAAGAGCGCGAGCAAGCCGAGCACCGCGACGATCTCGAACTGGAGCTTCTGGGATTTATGCGCCATGCGCTCCGGCAAGGTGTGCAGCCGAAGGAAGATCAAGCCAACGCCCAGCACCGCCAGAAGCAGGATCACGGCCGCAACGACCATGAGAACGTCCGTCTCTCCCGGCGCAGTGATGAAGGCCGGCAGATGGTGCGGCGCCAGCGGATGAAGTTCGGCTGCCATAAACTCGCTCCAGTCCCCGCTCAGCCTATCCAGTTCCGTGCGAAATCGACGTCTTCGTAGCCATCGGCCTTCTGCCGTTTCGGCAGCTTGATCTTCTCCCGGGACGGCGCCTTGTAAGGAACCGAGCGGAGGATGTGGGAGATGATATTGAGCCGCGCCTGGCGCTTGTCGTCGGAGTGGACCGCATACCATGGCGCCCAGGTCGTATCGCTGGCGCGAAACATCTCGTCGCGGGCGCGCGAATAATCGTACCAGCGCGAATATGATTTCAGATCCATGGGAGACAGCTTCCAGATCTTCCGTGGATCGTTGATGCGCTCCTCCATCCGGCGCGTCTGTTCTTCCTGGCCGACTTCCAGCCAGTATTTCAGAAGGATGGTGCCGGAATCGACGATCGCCTTTTCGACGCCCGCCACGTCCTGAAGAAAGCTCTTCGCCTGCTCCTCCGTGCAGAAGCCCATCACCCGCTCGACGCCGGCCCGGTTGTACCAGCTGCGATCGAAGATCACGATTTCGCCCGCCGCCGGCAGATGCGGCAGATAGCGCTGCACATACATTTGCGACTTCTCGCGCTCCGTCGGCGGCGGCAGCGCAATCACCCGGAAGACGCGGGGGCTGACGCGCTCCGTGATCGCCTTGATGGCACCGCCCTTGCCAGCGCCGTCCCGCCCTTCGAAGACGATGCAGACCTTTGCGCCCGCATGCTTCGCCCACTCCTGGAGATTGACCAGCTCCGCGTGAAGATCGCGCAGCTTCTGCTCATAGGGCTTTCGTTTCAGGGGCTCGCTACTCTTGGTTTTCATCGCCGGCGCCCTCTCCGTTAGGACCAGCTCAGGAAGAACGCGACATCGCCGGGCAGCCCGCCCGGCCAGTCGATGATCATGGCGCGAAGCTTGTACTTCGCGGGCTGGAGGTGCTCCTTCCAGAATTCATAGGCCTGCCGCGGCCGGCCGGTCAGGGAGCTCGGCCAGTCGGCTTCCGCATTGTTGATGGCGCGCCCCCGGTCCGTGCAAAGCTGGCTCGGAAAGCGCATGACGAGGACCTCGGTCTCGCCCCGGCTGGCCGCGGCGCGGGTCTTGGTTGCGAGGCTTTGCTTGATTTCCTCGATCTTCTCCGGCGTGACGGCAATTTCCTCGCTCAACGTCGCGGCAAGCTTGCGTTGCGCGTCCTCGGCCTTGTTCATGGCGCCGGCCAGCTTGGACGCCCGCGCCATTTCGAGATCGGTCATATAGGACCGGAGATCGTCGGCCGACATGAAACTCTCGTCGCCGAGCGTCGCTGCGTTCGGATTTTGATTTGCGGGCGACATCGTTCGCATCTCCTTCATCGATCGCAACCAGCGTCCTCGACGCGGGTTTGAGCCGGCGAATTCAGTACTTCTGGATGTAGACGGCCTCGGCGAAGGTCAGGTCGATCATGTCGCCGCGACGCATGCGCCGGAGATCGTCCTTGATCACGGGATCGGCCACGGTGAGGCTGCGCGGCCCTGCCGGTCCGACGAAGTCCACGACGCCCGTGGCCGGGTCGAACCTCTCGAAACGGGCTGTCAGCGTCAGCGATCGTGTCACGAACTTGTCGGGCAGATTGTTGAAGGATGGCGCACCGACCGTATCGGTATAGACGATGCCGGGCCGGACTCCCTTCCTTGCGCGCCTGGCGCCGAGGATCACGCCTTCGGCCCGCTGGATCTCCAGCCTGTCGCCGACGCGAAGCCCCTGCAGATCGCCAAACACGTCGGGAACGGCGACATCCCAGACAAAGCGCCCTTGGCGCACGGTCACGATGCGCGCATTGGGGTCGACTCCCGCGACTTCGACATTGATCCGTTCGATCTCGACCGGTCCTACGCCGGCCACCATGATGGTCGTGCTGGTGACCGTGGGTGCGCAGGCTGCCGCGCCCAAGGCCAGCGAGATCGCCAGAGCCAGGTATGCACGCTTTGACATCGTCACTCTCCACCCCGGGTTGAAGTCACCGTTCTTTATGCTTGATCGCCCCTTCGGACCGGGCCTGCCATTCGCCGATCGACTGCCGAAGTTCGGATTCGAGGCCGTCGATCAGATGCCGATACTCGACGCATCGCGCAGCCGTTCCGGGAGCGTCGGAGGCCTCCCAACGCCGGAGGGCCTGTTCTGCGTCGGCCAGATCCACGCATAGCGACCGGAAGTTCTGACTCCTCAACACCAGCTCCTCGATCGCCTTCTTGTGCTTCGGCAGCAGCCGAACGGCAGCCAGAACGCCCGGTTCCATTGGAGCGCGCCCCCTGCGAAAGCGAATATTTATGTGGTCGCTCGACTGGATTGGGAGTAAATAACCGTAGTTTACACCGAAAGCGCGACCTAGCCCTGAAGTTTTCACGTGGTTTTCTGGCTTGGGGGAGCCGGTTCCATGGAGAATAGCCGGCTTTTCGAAAACGGTAATTTGGAAGACCGCCCTGAAGGCAAGCTTCAGAGCGATGAAATTCACGCTCAATTGGATAAGATCCTCGCCAGCACTGAATTCAACGTTCCCGAGCGCGTGCGACAGTTCTTGATCTATGTGATCAGCCAGACCCTCGCGGGCCACGCGGACCGGATCAAAGCTTATTCCGTCGCAGTCGAAGTCTTCGGCCGCGACGCAAATTTCGATATCCAGAACGATCCGGTTGTTCGCATCGAAGCCGGGCGGCTCCGGCGTGCGCTGGAGCGCTACTATCTGCTGTCCGGGAGCTCGGACCCCATTCTGATCGAGATTCCCAAGGGCGGCTACGTGCCGCGCTTCCATCGGCGCGAGGCGCCGCCGACCCACATCGTTGATCCCGCCCGCACCGCTGCTCCGGAGAGGCAGGATCTGGCGGGAGCGGATGCACCGTGGTGGGGAAGCCGCTGGTTCGCCTGGGCCATCGTTGTGGCAGCGCTGTGCCTTGCCGTCCCGCTACCCTGGTTGGCCGCCCCGCCAGCGCCGGCGCCCGCCAGCTGGGAGCCGCCGCCACCGCGTGGCCCTTCCCTGATCGTCAGGCCGTTCTCGAACTTGTCTGGGCAGCCGGAAGTCAACGTCTACATCGCCGGTCTCGGCGAAGAATTGCTGACGCAGCTCTCGCGGTTCAAGGAGCTGACGGTTTTCGGCCGGGAAACGTCTGCCGCCGTATCGCCCAGCGCCTCGGCCTCGGAGATCACGAGCCAATTCGGCAACCGGTACATTCTCGAAGGCGGCATCCGTCTTTCCGACGGCAAGCTGCGGGTGACGACCCGCGTCCTGGATGGCGAGAGTTCTGCCATCGTCTGGTCGGGAACCTATGACGCCGATCCGAACGCCGCCGACATCGTCGCCGTGGAAACGACTATAGCCTCGAAGGTCGCGACGGCGATCGCCCAGCCCTATGGGATCATTTTCAGCGCCCCCCCGCGGCCGGCGCGATCGGGAGACGTCCAGAACCTCGAAACCTATCAGTGCACTTATCGGTTCTATCGCTACCGCACCGTGCTCGATCAGACCGAGCATGCCGCGACGCGCGCATGCCTGGAGAGTGTCACGGCGCGCTATCCCGATTTTTCGACCGGCTGGGCGATGCTGTCCTACCTCTATCTCGACGAGGATCGTTTCGAGTTGAACCGGCGGCTAGGCTCGCCGCCGCCCCTGGAGCGAGCGAGAGCCGCCGCAGAGCGCGCCGTTCACCTTGATCCGGAGAATATTCGCGCGCTCCAGGCGCTGATGACCGTCCTTTATTTCAGTAGAGACGCCAGCGAGGCGCTGCGGGTCGGCGCCCAGGCGCGCGCGCTCAACCCGAACGATACCGAGCTGCTCGGCGAGTACGGCAGCCGGGTGGCCCAGGCCGGAGACTGGCAGCAAGGTGCATCCTTGCTCGAAGAGGCGATGGCAAAGAACCCCGGCAACTCCGACTACTATGTCGGGCTCCTGGCCTTGGCCGCCTATATGCAAGGCGACAATGCGCGCGCCGCCGATCTGATCCGCCGCGCAAACCTGCGTCGGTTTTCGATATACCACTTCGTCGCGGCGCTGATATTCGCGCGCCAGGGATTACAGGCCGAAGCGGCGCAATCCCGCGCCGAATTCCTGCGGCTGAGACCGGGTTTCTTCGACAAGTTCGATGACGAGCTCAACAGCCGCAACTTCAATGCGAGAGATCGCGCCATTCTGATCCGCGGCGCCATCGAGGCCGGCTTCCCCGTGCCAAACCGGTTCCTGGCCGAGACCGAACGAACATTCGGTGCTCTCTCGAATGCGGGAAAAGGCGGAACCGGCGGGGACCGTAGCCAACCGTAACCTACTACCCCGGATTTCGTTCGCAGCTTTCTCTTCTTGTCAAAGAGGAAGCGGAGCATGCGGTGCAGCTGCAGGCGGAATGCCGTCGCCTCAGCGGCCGCCATTACGCTTCTGCGGCTTTGTTGCCCCGACACGAGCGTCGCGATCTGTGCCGTTTGTGTCTCGGACAGGCTCACTACTGGAGGTCGATGATCGCCATGGCTTTCCGACCGTATTTGCTCGCTGTCGTCGTCGGCTTTGCAGCGCTCGGCGCACAGGGCGCAGGGGCACAGACGACGGACCTCCAGGGTGCCTGGCTCGAAGAAGGGCAGATCTGCGCCAATGTCTTCGCCGCAGCGGGGAAGGCGCTGGGCTTCAAGCGCCCGGCCAACGCCTTTGCCTCCGCGTTCGTCATTCGGGGCGAGCGGCTGTCCACTCCGCTCGCGACCTGCAGGATCGCTCGCGTCAACCTGCAGGGTGAGCGGCGGGTCCTTCATCTCAGCTGCACCACGACGATCGCGACCGATGCCGCGCGGGCCGTGCTCGCCCTGGGTCAGGATGGCGGCCTCTACCGCTACAGCGCGCCCGAAGGGGGCACCGCGATCAGGTATCGGCGCTGCACACCGGAGGCGCTGAAGACGCCTTGAACCCACGTGCCGCGCGCCGCGTGCCGGAAGCCCCGGCTGTCTACGGAGAGACTGAGGATTGTCCATGTCAGCTCTTGTGCACATCGTCGATAGCGACGCGGCATCTCGGGCCGGTATCGATCGGATGCTTCGCGCTTCCGGGTATGAAACCAGGGCTTATCTCAGCACCGACGAAATCTTGAATCATCGCCCGGATATCGAAAGCGCAAGCTGCGTCGTCATTGATACGCGGGGGCCAGATCAGTCGATCCCCGATGTGGTGAACCTGTTCTGCAAGGCCGGCCTGAATCTGCCCGTGATCTTCGTGACCGATCAGGAGGATGTCCGCCTTGGCATCCGGGCGATCAAGGCGGGAGCCGAGGACTTCTTCACGACGCCCGTCGAGCCCGACGAATTCATCGACGCCATCGGCCGCGCAATCTGCCGCCATCGTCTCGTCAGCGAGCATGAAAGCAGGGTGCGGGTCGGCTTGACCCGGCTTCAGCAGCTGACCAGGCGCGAGCGGGAGGTCTTCGATCTGGTCGTTCGCGGCAAGATGAACAAGCAGATCGCCTTCAAGCTCGGGACGACCGAGCGAACCATCAAAGCCCATCGCCACAAGGTCATGGAGAAGATGCAGGTCCGCTCCGTCGTCGAGCTCGTGACCTGCGCCGAGCGGCTCGGCCAGCTCCGGGTCGACAATCCCTGAAAGTTGTCTCTGGAGCTGGTGCCGACCGGCCCGTCAAGCTCGGGATATCCGCGCAGGCTTCCGAAACGAGGATCGCAACGTGCCGCCTCCTCACCAAGCGCCGGATGGCCTCAAGACGCCGAAGGCGGCCGGTGTAGCCGGTATTCTGTTTTCGGTGCTGCTCCTCTCTGCGCTGGTGCTGGTGCTCCAGACCTTGCGACTCCATCCGCAGGATCCCGGCGATTGGGTGGGCACCCAATCCTGGAAGGTGGCGCTGGCATTGAACCTGATCCCCTTCGCGGGCATCGCCTTCCTCTGGTTCATGGGCGTGCTGCGCGATCGATTGGGGGATCACGAGAACAGCCTGTTCGCGACGGTGTTTCTCGGCAGCGGGTTTCTCTTCATCGGCATGCTGTTCGTCGCGGCCTCCGCCATCGGCGCGATCCTGCTCACGCACGCAGCCCGGCCGGGCGAACTTGCCGGCTCGGTGACGTTCACCCTGGCGAGGTCCTTCGCCTACAATCTCGCCAGCATCTACGCGATGAAGGTATCGAGCGTCTTCCTCATCACGGCCTCGACCATCGTGCTCCGCACCGGAATCACGGGACGATGGACGGCGTTCGCCGGCTATGCCGCTGCGACGGTCATCCTCTTCGGCAGCCACCTCGTCGACTGGACCTTCCTGGTCTTTCCGATCTGGGTGCTGATCGTCAGCTGCGACATCCTGATCCGCGAATACCGGCACGCCGGCCGTCCCGGCTAGGCGAACTATCGGGACATCGTCTCGCCGAGCATCCGGACCGCGTCTTCGAGATCTTCGAAGATCGTCGTCGCATGCGGCCCCTCGAAGAGGCCGGCTCGCTCCAGAATCTCCCGCGGCTCCTTGTGCAGCTCCGCGATGGCGAATGTCAGCCCCATCGCCGCCAGCTCCGCCCGCCATTGCAGCAACATGGTGGCCGCCGTCATGTCGATCTGCGCGACGGCGCTCGCATCCAGCACGAACCAGGATGTACCGGGCGGGGCCTCCTTCGCGACGCTTTCGAGCCGGGAATGGACGTAGTCGGCGTTGAAGAACAGAATGCTGCCCTGGATCATGAAGAGCACCATCCCCGGCGGTGGTGCCGCATTCTCCGTCCGGTGCATCTTGTAGAAGCCTGGTCGGCCGGCAACGAGTCCGAGCAAGGCATCGCGCGGTCGCATTTCCTTCAGCAGGACGTAGAGGAGCGTGCCGGCAATCGCGATGACGACGCCGCTGAGCACGCCCAGGCTGATGGCGCCCCACATGCTGATGAGGGCAAATCCGAACTCCAGGCGGCTGATCCGCCAGGTTTCCCGCAGCCCCTTGAGATCGATCAGACTCAACGCCGCGAAGGCGAGGATCGCCCCGAGCGCCGCATGGGGCAGGACGCGCAGCACATCGTTCAGATAGATAAGCAGAACGGCCAGAGCGGCAGCGGAGATCAGGCCGGCCAGCTGCGACCGGCCGCCTGCCGCCAGATTGATCGCGGTTCGCGAATCCGAGACCGTAATGGGGAAGCCGGTGAACAGGCCGGAACAGATGTTGGCTGCACCCAGCCCGGTCAACTCCCGGTCGGCATCGACCTTGAAGCCGTCCTTTGCCCCGAAGCTGCGCGCCCCGACGAGACCGGAGCTGACGCTGACCAGCCAGATCGCCGCGCCACCGAGCACAAGGTCCGTCATCGGCAAATGGGCGATGTTCGGGATGGCCCATTTCGGCAGGCCGGCCGGAAGGCTGCCGATGACCTTCATGCCCCGATCTTCCAAGCCGAAGGCAGCCGACGCCAGCACCGCCAGCACGACCACGACCAGCGGCCCCGGAACGGGGAAGCGGAGGCGAGCCAGTATGACGAGAAGCGCGAACATGGCCGCACCGAACCAGACCGTAAGCCAATGGATCTGCGGGGCCTTCCGGATGATCTCGAGCAGCGGCATCACCAGGCCGTCGGACTCGATGCGCACGCCGGTCAGCCGCCCGATCTGCCCGATGAGGATCGATATCGAAATGCCGCTGATGAAACCGATCAGGATCGGCCGGGACAGAAAGGACGCCACGACGCCGAGCTTGAGCACGCTGGCCAGGATGCAAAATATCCCGGCGATCAGCGCCAGCGCGCTCGCTGCAGCGACGCGATCCGGCGGATCGCCGAGAGGCAGGGTGGCGAGCGTGGCTGCGAGAACCGTCATCGTGGCGGCGTCCGGCCCGACGATCAGCTTGCGCGATGGGCCGAGAAGACCATAGCCGACGAGAGACAGAATGCTGGCGTAGAACCCGACCTCGACCGGAAGCCCCGCGATGGCAGGGTAGGCGACGGCGCTGGGAATGGCGACGGCGGCGATCGCCAGCCCAGCGGTGACATCGAAGCGCAGCCATTCCCACCTGTAGGGAAGCAGCCCCTCCGCAATCGGCAACCAGCGCTTCATCGCCCCCACCATCCCGAGCTGTCGTCGGCGCCTGCGGAACCGCCGTTCAGCCTCGCACGTGCCGTGGGGCCGTCCGCTCCGCTATTGCGTCTTCTCCGGTGTGACTTTCTCCCAACCGTGATCGGGATTGAAGCTGTTCATGCGCGACGCGATGACACGCGTATTGGGGCCAAGGTCCTTCTGAAAGACAGTGCCTGCGTGGTTGACGAGGAAGCTCGTGATTCCCGATCGTGCGTAGGTTGCGGGATAAGCGAGAACGGCGAAACCGCCGATCATATTGCCGCCTGCGACATAGTCGACCGCGCCGCCGGCGGCAGCCGGTCCCTGCCTCCTGAGAATCTTGAAGTAGTAGCCGTGATAGGGCTGCGGCGTGTCGCTTGCCTTGTAGCCTTCAGTTGCGGCCTGGGCGGCGAGTTCGCCGAGAGGGCTCTGTTCCTCGCCCGGCCCGGTCGGCCAATACAGGCCGTCGTGCTTCTCTGGTTGGCTGACGATTCTCTGCGCGTAGATTCCTGGATTTCGGCCATCATGCCCCTTTGCGGCGTACTCGAACTGCGCGTCGAGGATCGCCAGGCTTGTCTGAATGGCATCCAGTTCGTTCTTGCCGATGCGGCGGGCCAGGAGTTCGCGGCGCCCAGCCTCGACGAGGAATTTCCAGCCGCCGCGTGAACGAACGATGGGGATCGGAAACGGGAATGCGTCCTCCCCGACCAGCAACGTAGCGGTCCGGCCCGTTTCGACGATCGAATGCCGGGCATCATAGGCCGCGATGAAGCGCTTGCGGCTATCGGCATCGCGCACGGCATCGCCCGAGAACAGGATGTCCCGCCCGGACATCCCGAAGACCGAATACAAGCGCGTGGAGCTTCCCTCGCGCGCCGCGGCGACAAGCGCCGCCGCAGCCTCCTCCGGAGTCTGGAACAATTCCTGCGCGCTCGCGGCCGTCGAGGCGGCAAAGACGCCCACGGCAATCCCGCAAAGCAGGCGAACAAGCAGATGCGCCGCTGGCCATGTGATGATCATGGAACTGCACCCTCAGTTGCGAAACGCACCAGCAGATGACGACGCCATTTCATTTTCAGAGCTTCCCGGCAGGAACCCGCGAGCCCGAGGCCCTCCAGTGGTCGAAGGTTTGGAAGGGAACCCCGATCTGGCGGTAGTCGACCCGCAGATAGCCATCCGCGCCGCGATGCACCGCCGCTGGCGCGACACCCTGCACCTCCTGCGCGATCACGCCGACATAGGTGGTGCGGGAGCCGTTATAGGCGAAACGGTAGAAGCCGAGCCCGTTCTCCATCACGCCCAGAAGCACGACGTGGTTCTTGAGCTGGATGTCGGAACGGCGCCCGCCACCGCCTCCGCGACCACCGCCGCCGCCCATTCGCCCGCCACCGCCCACGCGCCCGCCGCCGCCAAATCCTCCGCCTCCCATGCGCGCCCCGCCCGCATGCATCGCTCGGCCGCCACCTGCGGGCATGCGCGCCATGCTGGCGCGTCCGCGCTGGGATTGAAGGCTCGCGGCCCTACCCGGCTGCATGTTGCTAAAGGCGCTTTCGCGCGCCGGTCCCGGACGCCCTGCTCCGGATTGAGGACGACGCGGCTGAGTGTTCGCCCGCGGCGGTGCCGAGCCCCGGCCACGGTCCGCGTTCTGGCGCCCGCCGCCGGGGCGTGTCGCCCGGTCCCCACCGGCTGGCCGATTGCCTGCCGCGACCCGATCGCCGCCTGGACGGTCAGGTCTGGCACCTGCTCCGGGACGATCCCCCGGTCTCGCGCCGGCACCAGTTCCCGCCCCGCCGCGCCCGCCCTCGGGGCGCAGAACCTGCTCGCCGCTGCGTCCGCGGAAGTCCATCCGGCCTTCGGCGCCGGCGCGGATATTGCTGTTCGAGAATTTCTGCCTGACCGCATCATTGCGATACTGCACGCCGTGGCGATGCTGCGGATTGTGCTCCCAATGCGTCACCCGATTGCGGTCGATATTGATGCCCCCGCCGACCCAGTTGACGTTTCCGCCCCAGTATCCACCCGAGGCCCAGCGCCCCAGGGCGTAAGCGGTGCCGAAGGCGAGGCCCGTCGCGAGAACGCCGGTGGCGATATAGCCCGGCGCAGGGAAATAATAGGGTGGGTATGCGGGATAGGGCCACGCGCCGTAGACCACGGCAGGATCGTAATAGGGCACATAGACCGTGTCCGGATTGGTCGGCTCGATCACGATCGTCTGCTTGCTGCTGCCGGTGGCCGGCTGGACCGTCACCTTTTGCTGGGAGCCGGACGACAGCTTCTTGGCATCGTATGCGCGCGTCCGCATCCGCTGGACGCCGTCCATCACATCCGGCTGCTGCGCCAGGACCGCGTCGCCGAGCTTTTGTGTCCAGTCGAGATTCTTGCTCATCATCGCCAGCACGGAGGGCGTGGCGATCAACGCCTTTACGCTGGGATCCCAGGGCTGCTTGTCGGTTGCGGCCTTGAGCTGGTCGCCCTTGAGCTTCTTGTTGCCCGCGACCCATCGATCCGCCTGCACCACCTCGAGCGGATAGGTCGAAGCCATCAGCACTTGCGCCAGCAGGTTGTCCGGATAGAGCGCGATCGGCGCGACCAGCGCATCGAGCTCGGCGGCGGAGAGAGGCTGCTCGCTCTGCACCGCCTGCGTTGCGGCGGGCGCTTGAGGTTGTGGCGGCGGCGCGGCCGTCTGCGCGAGCGCCTGGGAGGCGAGCCCACTGACGATGACGCTGACGAACACAATTGGCAGATGCATGGCATGACCTCAACAGCTCCGAAACGCCATCTGGGTTTCGCGCCGCAGTGACGCTCATTTGCTTGTCGGCGGCACTCGATCGACCACTGCCACCGCCGAAATCTGAATGTCTTCTCGGGCCATGCGCATATATACGGCCACGCGCGCGTCCAGCATGGTATCGTGGCCTGTGCGGACCACGACTTCAATCGTCATCACCGGGAAATTCTCGCTGACCAGACGATTACTATCATCCCGCAGGGCCGACACCTGTCCCTAAGGACAATACGCCGCCCCGCGACGGATCGCCGTGGCCGCCGGCACGAAGCTGGATTTCAACCCGAAGCGGGTGGGTCCGGCTGTGGTCTTTGTGCGCCCCCTCGCCCTTTCGCCAGGTCATCCGCATTGCGGGCCGGCCGCGCTCCCTGAGAGAACAGGCCGCGCACGAAGCCTCGCGAAACCGCGCGATCGGCATCGGCGAGGACCGCTTTCAACATCTGGTATGTCGCCCGCAAAGCGGCCCGCTCGGTTCCATACTCGTCGACGAGCTCGACGATCTCCCATTCGAATTCGTCGGCTTCCGGCGGCTCGCCAAGCGGCTCGGCTGTCATTGCTCTCATCCTCGAAAAGAGAACATTAGAAGAACAAACCAAGCGACGGAGTCAATCGACCCGGGGTTGCACATGTCGGCGTCGCCGCTGATCCCGGCCCGGCCCGATGCGCCGACGGACGGATCTCGGGCGTTTCGAGCCTGCCCTGACAGGCCGTCCCAGCATTCTCGCCGATGGTGGCAACCACCGGACCTGCTCAACCGAATTCCTATTTCCGATAAGGCTTTCTCACATGGAAACTCTATGCGCCCCATCCTAAATCCAAGAGCGCGGGCTCGGTGGCGGCCGCCAGCGGCAGCCCGTCATCGTGGGAGGCTTGCCATGGCGAACCCGGAAGGCATGCAGGACGCAAATACGCTCCCCGTCGATCCCATCGCCGGTGCAGCGTATCGGGGTCGGTCCGATTTTCCGGTCGCGGCCGGCTATCTCGCCGCTCTGGCTTTCACGGCCTTGGCGACGGTGATTGCATCCGCCCTGGAAAGCGTGGCGTCGGTTCCAAACCTTTCGCTTGTCTACGTGCTGCCCGTCATCGTGGTTGCCATCATATTTGGTTTTGGCCCCTCGATGCTCGCCGCTGTGGCAGGCGCATCGGCTTATAATTTCTTCTTCACCGCGCCGCGTTTCTCGTTCCAGGTCAACGATCCCGGCAACATCTGGGCGATCGGATTGCTTCTCGTCGTCGGCGGTATGGCGAGCGGCCTGGCGTCGTTGGCGGCCCGACGGCAAACGGCCATCAATGTGCGGCTCCGGCAGGAACAAGCTTTGCAGGCCTTCAGCTCCGCCGTATCCGAAGCGAGCCACCCTCGAGACATGGCCAACAGAGCCGCGGCGGCGCTTGAAGAGATGTTCCACGTCTCGGTGGCGGTGATGACGCCCGGAGACGGGCGGCTTGAAATCATCTCGTCTCTGGGGCCCATAGCCGCCAGCGCGACCGACTTGGCCGCGGCGCAATCATCGCTCGATCAAGGCCGGTTTATGCGAGCGGGATTGTACCCTTTCGACGCCTCGCGCTTCGATTTCTGGCCGATCAAAGCACCTCATCAGCAGCCTGTGGTGCTGTGCCTGGCATTCGACCCGCAGGAATATCCCGAACGCCCGGACCTGTTCATTGTCGTCCTGGGCCGACTTCTGGCCGCAGCCTTGAGCTCGCGACCGCCCATCTCGCCGGCCGTCCCAAAATGAAAGATGTCATCGTCCAGGGAAGCTGGCTGGGGCGGGAGGATTCGAACCTCCGAATGGCGGTACCAAAAACCGCTGCCTTACCACTTGGCGACGCCCCAACGCGTCGCGCCTTCTAGAACGCGTCGTCGTCATGCGCAACCGCCTCGCGACGGGCATTGGGGGCCTTTGCAAGAAATCATCCCCAACCTGCAAACGAGCTGTTGCGCCGCGCCCGCGTGCTGGCTATAAGCCGGCCACCAGTTAATCGGAGTGTGGCTCAGCCTGGTAGAGCACCTCGTTCGGGACGAGGGGGTCGCAGGTTCAAATCCTGCCACTCCGACCAAAATTCCCGAGAAATATCAAGTAGCTGAGAACGGGGCCGAAAGGCCCCTTTTCAATGCTGGACAGAAACTCAAGCCGAAGCAACAAAAAAGCCGGCCCGAATCCGAGCCGGCCTTTCGCGATCGAGGGTGCCCTGCCCTACGGCGTCCGGCTAGCCCGGACAGCCCGTTCCCAGAGGCGCACGGTTGGCGCCTTGCCTGAGCGCAGGAAGGCGAAGAACTTCGCGCGATCGATGCCGACTGGTTGCAATTGCGGTTTATCGGAAACTGCCGCCCTCAGTTTCGCCTCGGTCCTCGACCCATCGATGCCGTCAACATGCAGGCCATGCGAGACCTGGAACGCCTGGGCGGCAGCCTTCGTCTTCTGTCCTGGCTTGCCGTCGACGACAAGCGAATAGCCGAGCGCGACCAGCGTCCACGGAATGGCGGTCGTGTCCATGGAATTCTCCGGATGTGGAAAAGCCGCCCGGAGGCGGGCGGGTTTAGATCAGCCGGATTGCCGGCTGCGGCGGGCTATTTTCCGTTAGGTCAGACCACGGAATGCGAGGCCGAGACGATGCTGTTCAGTGCCCGAAATTCAGCGGTGTGGTTGTGGACCGCGATCGTGTTCGCAGTAGCCGTTGTCGTCTCGATGCCGCTCGTAATCAGCCGCTAGCCAAAAATCGCTCAATCGGGGCGATCCTTGCCTCAATTTCGGCACGCCAAGTTGGTCCGGCACCACCGACCTCTTTGCTTACGCTGTCGCTGGTTGAGACCTAAGCCGACTCGGCCGCTCTAACGTCGACCGGAGCATGAGCTTTGAAATAGAATCGTTCCGCCAGTTGGTAGGAGATCCAGGCAAAGATCGTAGAGCCCACGAAAGCCATCGCGCCCAAATAAGCAGCATTCACCGCCGGACCTAACCGCTGGATGTACAGTACCCACCACCAGTTGAAGACGAGACTGATAGCAACCGAATGGAGCAAATAGAAGGAGTAGGAGATGCGGCCGAGTTCGGACAGGGGTTTCCAGGCCAAGGTCCGAGCCAACGCGCTTTGCCCATCAATCGCTTTGCAGAGAATAACCGATCCGCACCCAGCGAAGGCCCAAACAAACTGAGATGTCGTCAACAAGCCGAAGGTAAAGAAGCTGGTTATGATCAGATAGAGGGTGATGACCGTGTAGTCGGGGAAAGCCTCGACGACGGCCCTTACGGCCGTTTGGCTAAGGGTTGCGATTAGCGCCCCGGCAAACAGGAACAGGAAAAATTCGGAGTAAAATCCGGCAACCGCAGGCAAGTATGACGCGGCCAGGCCGGCGAATATAATGGCTGGCAGAACGGGAACGCTGGCCCAGCGCGCCGCCATAATGACCAAGGGGAAAACGAGATAGAAAGACATCTCGTAGAAAAGAGACCAAGTGACGTTGTTAAAGACAATTCCGGCGACGGCCAGTGATGGCACCCCGTTCAGAAACAGAAGGTTCATGCCCACTGTTTGCCACGTCGCAGGCGGGATATGAAGAAACGGCCCCAGCGCAGCGCAAACGATCAATGACAGCAGGAATGCGGGGTAAACCCGCACCATTCGCTTGCCGACGAATGCGCCATACCGGAAGGGCTTCTTAAGCGCGATGCGGCAGATGAGAAAGCCGCTGAGCATAAAGAAGATATAGACGCCATGATGGGAATGAAAAAGCCAATACAGCAGCCGGTCCGGCGCCTTCTCCCACTCGGCAAAACGAACAATGTTTGGGTTTCCACCCCGAAAAGTCGCCATATAGGTCCCACAAAAGTGGACCAAGAATGTGAGAATTACCGCAAAGCCTCTCAGGCCGTCGAGGCTACGATTGCGGCTTAGCATTTGTTTGCATCGCTCCCGGCCCTTTCTGAGGCTTTGAGCAAAATGATGCTTCTCATTTGTCCGGAAGTAAATCGGCGAAAGCCGCATCGACCTCGGCCATGGTCGTGATTGTGCCAGCCTCGATCTCGTCCTTCACAACCGCGCAGGTGGCGAAGTCGCCATTCACATGTGCCTGGACCGCATCGCTGTTGGCAACCATGGCAACCGCGTCGACGGGATAGGTGCCGCCATCCGCGACCCGGCGCATTGCTAAATGATTTCCGAGCATGGGCCGACAAATCCCACAAGCCGGCATCGCCAGCGCCGAATGTGAGAACGCCGCTGGCAAAAGTGCTGCCACCCTGGAACGATGAGCTGACAGAACAGTAGCCGGTTACGCGGGTGATAATGCTGTCCCGGTGAGTTGGCTCGACCCGCCTCGCTCTGCGGTGACCTGGGACCGCTTGACGTTGAGGGCTGCGGGCCGCGACAGCGACATGATCTGTAGCTTATCGGTCGTTGGGTTGTAGATCACTGCGTGGGGAGCTGGGCGAGGATGGCCCGCGCACCGCTCGGCGGCCTAGTCGCCAGAGCGCACCGAGAGCACGATGCCACCTATACGCAGATCGCGTTCGGCGTAGCCTGCGAATACAGGATCGAGGATGCGCGGCAGCGGAGCGTCTTCTCGCACGAACTCCCACAGAATCTCAACCTGCGCAGCTGGCAGTGATCGGAAGATGCTCAACCAGTCTGACGCGCGCAGACGATTGCCGCGCGCATCAGCGTCTCCCTCCCGCCAGTCCGTGTCCGCAGCGAGAAAGGCAAGCGGATTGTGCCGGAAATCGAGATGGTCCTCAAGATGGATGGCATGTAGGGCAACGCCACCGGGGCGCAATGCGGCCTGCGTGTTGGCGACGATGGCCCTGCTGTCAGCGAGCGGAAGATGCTCAAGCACGGAGGCGGAGTGGATGAGGTCGAAGGCGCCGGCAAATTCCGTCGCCCGGGAAAAATCAGCCGGGGCAACATAGTCGATCCCCAGCTCTGAAAGCGACTCCAGAGTCCAACGGCCGAGTTGATCGAGGCGGGCGATCCGTTCCGTAACGGTCGCAGCCGGCGCCGCCGGCGCCAGGGCCGCCAGCAGCGCGCTGCGGTCGGCCAACGTGAAGGCGCGGCGCGCGAAATGCAGACGCAAGAGGGGATAATAGTCGACCGCTGCGACCCGTGTCGCCCCGGCCAGCCAGAAGACCAGCGCCTCCGAGAGCAGGTGCCCGCTACCGAATTCAAGGCAGGACAGCCCATTGACGGAGCCGCAGGTGTCTCGGATCAGGGCGGCGAGCCCGGGAGCTATGCGGTCGACACGTTTGTCACCCCGGGCCCGGTGCCAAGCCCAGAGAGCGTGTGTCCAGTGCTGGGCATGGCCCTGGCCGCCGATGGCGCGCCGCAACGCCTTACGAAGCGGCGCCGGCAGGCGACCCACCAAGTGAGCAAGAGATTGCACAGGCACGGCCCACCTCTCGATCGCGCCGCTCACCGTTACCCTGCCAGTCCGCGCGATCTCGACACGCACCAACAGCGGCCCGGCGATGGCCGCCTTCGTCTCCCTATTTGGTATCGACTCTCGGAGGAAAGTCTTGCTAATTCACGCTAGCCACTTCGACTTGGTACGTCTGCATTCCCCCGTCTCGGCCGCAACGCCGTATGCCTGTCGAAATCGCAAAGGAAGTCGGCTCGTTGTTTTTGAAGGCCGGCGTCGGCGCGCTGGCCCTGGCGATTGACACCCGTCTGCGCTCTGCGTGAGCCGCTGGTGTCGCAGGTAGTTCATTGGTCCCGGCCTACGCCGAGTTCGCACGGGTATCGCTGCGACGCTCTTGCCGAGTTGTGCCGGATATTGGCTTCGCAGCGGCGGGAAGATGCCGCGCCTTTGACTCCGAGGACGCAAGCGGTGGATTGTCACGTCTTCGGAACGGGAGAAAATCCATGGCTGAAAGCAATGAGATTCCTGCAGTTCGGGTGGCCGGATTCCAAGTCTTCCGAGGGCCGGACGCCATCGCAGTTCGCTTCGAATTGATGACCGCGCCGGGCACTACGGAGTCGGTCACCATCGCCCTGACACGGACTGGGGCGCAGGAGTTGGCCAAACAGCTCGCGCAGGAACCTACTGCGGGAACCACGGGAACAACGCCCGACAGCTCGCGCCAGTAACCGCAGCTCCAGTCGAAATCGTCGATCCCGACGCGACCGGTACATCTGCAGCCGGGCCGATTCCGTCACTGAGGCCAGTTTGTCGCCGGCAAATCGGCGATGATCTCCGAAACGCTCGGCTGTGGGCACGTTTCCTCGAACGCCCGCCAGGCGGCCTTCGTCTTGGTCTAGGCTTGCCGTCTACGTCGAGCGTATAGCCGAGCGCGGCCAGCGAGCCCGCTGGATGGCGGCCGTGTCCATGGAATGCATCTCGGCAGCGTCTATGTCGTCCTCGACTGCAGCGAAGGCGGCGAACCCCGCGTTGATGCGCGACTCTGCTGCGCCGCTGATCGCGAGCATCGTAGTCGCAGCAATCGAGTATGCTCGCCATCGGTATATGCCCGACCGTTGACCAAATCGGATCAGACATTGCGGCAACGCCGGCGCCGACGAGCGTGATCTTGGAGCAGTCATCGGCGGCGGCGGGCACGCCGCCGACGACGATACCGGCAACTTCCTTGCGCCAACATCTCTGGGCCGCATAGGCGATCAGGTGGGTCTTCGTCTGGACTGCGCTTGAGGCTCGCTGAGGCCGTCAGCTTCCGACCAACTCCAGCTTGGGGCAGCGTCCTCGGCGACGAAGTCGCCGATCTGCCGGTCGGCGCCGTCGCTCTTCTCGGCCTGTTGCCGAGCGTCGAGACGTTGGCGTTGATCGCCGTATCGGTGTTGATTGCCGCAACTACCCCGACTCGACGGCTATTTGTCGGCCCGCGTGGCAACTTCCAGGATCGGCATCAGATCCCAGATTCGCCGGTTGAGCGCATGAAGCTCCCGGATCGTGCGGGAAATTTCGTCCAGCCTGGCCTCATCGACGGCCCGTCGGACGCCGAAGCGCAGATTGCCCCGGCTTTCCTCCACCTTCATGTGCTGGGTATGCGTGATCTCGCCCTGCGCATCGAGAACGAAGGTCGCGTGGCTGAGATCATTGCGCATCCGCGTCGCCGCCGAAAACCGTTCGACGATCTCATTGAGCTCGGCACGCACGCCCTTGTCTGCGAGCGCGATTTTGGCCAGGCGCTGAACCAGATCCAGCCGCGCGCGCGTGGTGTTGAGTGTGGCGAAGACAATCGCCGCGACCTTTTCGTCACTGCCCAGCAGCCACATCAGCACATAGATGAACAAGCTCTCATTGTTCGACCAGGCGAGATTCAGATCGCCTACGAGGTTCATGAAGGCTACCCTGCGGCTGGAGGACGGGCGCGCGGCCGCAGCTTCAAGCGCTCGGAAATCCGGCCGGGGGGGCAAGACAGCCTGTCCTCGGGAGAACTTGCGCATCGGATGTTTCCTTTAGGCTTCGCTCAGAGCGGAGGCGCCATGTTCGAATTGCTCAAGATTCGCAGGGCGCGCCGCATGGCCCATGCCGCGATCGATCCGTTCCTTCACCGGGACCACGGCGGAACGGCAACCTTGCAGGCCGGCGATTGGCTTCATCCGCAGATCATCGGCTTCCTCGCGACGCTCGTTACATTGATCGCCCAGCGCCATTGCGGGCCGATGCGCACGCATGCGCTGGCTGCGGTTCAGGCTCGTGTCCTGAACGCCGTCACAGGCATCGGCCCGGAGTTGATCGGGGAGGAAATCTGCCTGCTGACCAGCCACGAAGATCCCGCCTTCGCCGCTGGCGCGCGCGGCGCCGTTGCTTTTCTTGAGATGCTGCGCCCCTCGACAGCGCTTGACGAGCCCGATGCCCCCGTCAGATCGCTCGACCCCGCGCTGCAGAAGCTTTGGGAAGAACATGTCGATCAGTGCCTCCGCCGCAGTCCCCGGCCGCAATGATCGGCGCCGCGCGGACGATGAAGGCGGCTCGCGCCAGCACCCTTGTCGTCAACGCAGCCCCTCATCATCGGCGCCGCCCTCTCCTCCTGCGGATTCGTCGAACAGACTCAACTCCAGCTGTTGTTCCAACCTCTCGCTCGCCGGATCGGCGCCTGTGCCGCGGCTTCTCAGCAGCTTGTTCAAGGCCGCCAGGAAAATGGTGTCGTCGAGATGCTGCGCCGCGCCCGCAGTCGCCGCAAGGAAGCGTTCGTAACGCGCCTTGCAGACGGCCTGCCCGGGCTGGAGCGGCGCAGGGCTGTCGGGAAACGGCTCGCGCAGGACTCGCTTCATCGCGCTTTCGCCGAGCCACGAGCCGGGCAGCTCCTTCGCGGACTCCAGGCCGGCACTGATTTTCGTTTTGAGATGCCAGGCGGTCCGGACGGACACTCCGAGAATTTGCCCCAGCCTCTGTGAACTGACGCGCTCTCCGGTCGCCGTCAACAGATAGAGCGCTTGTAGCCAGACATGCATGGGCACATGGCTGTTCTGGAAGATCGTGCCGTGCCTGACGGTGAAGGGCTTGCGGCAGGCATAGCACTTCCACATGCCGATCGGTGTGCTGAGCCCGCTCAGCCGGCCGAGCCGGCTGCTTTCCGCGCAATGGGGACAGACCGGCGCACCCCTCCAGACCAATGCCTCGAGCGAGAGGAAAGCAGCCTGTTCGTCGTGCATTCGGACGGCGTTCGGCATAGCCAATCTCCGGCACACAAGGCCGCAAGCGTCACGAGGCCACCTCCTGGGTCACTAAAATTCAAGGATTCGATAACGCAGGGTAACGATTCGTCACATTGACCCATAAGCCCCTTCATGGCTGTTTATATACAGTAGAAAGAGCTTAGGAAAGAAAAATAATACTCGTTCGACAAAACGAACTTCAAGAAAAAATACAATCATAACGCAATTAGATAAGAATAAGCAGAATTAATTACAGTTTTACGTTCTGAAGCACGAATATTACGGCGAGGCATCCGGAAATATACGACCTCCTCCGAATTCAAAAGATCACACAAGATTTTGACGACGCCATAGATATCTATTTATTTCAAAATCAAAATAATGAAAGGAAAAACAATGAAATAAACTCCAGTAACAAGCGGCTCAAAATTCAAAATTGAGCACCATCTTCCATGTATCGCGTAAGATATCCAGTGCTCGATCATCCTCACTGACATCGCTCAAATCCGTGCCGCGCACCGCAGAAGAGAGGCGTAGCCGGACCCAATCGATGTCTCCCGAATGCGCAGGAGCATGTCATGGGTCAGTCCAACAATCAGCGTAGCCGCTACGACGATCCGACGCAGGGCCAATTGCAGGGCCAAGCTGAACTGCAGGCTCAGCTGCAGGGTCAGGGGCAAGGCCAGGGCCAAGGGCAAGGGCAAGGCCAGTCACAGGGTCAGGCTCAGTATGCAGCTCAGGCCGTCGACACCGATGTCTGGAACTCCGCCAGCAATTCGAGCGAAAACGGCAATCTCAACCTGAACGGCAACGGAAACCTCAACGCCAACGGCAACCTGAACTTCAACGAGAACGTCAACCACATCGAGAACCAGGTCGACAATCACGTGAACAACTGCGTGAACGTCGATCTTGACCTCTCGGGGGCCCTCCTTCCGCCATCGGACAATGATGTCATCGATATCGACACGATCCACGATATCAGCGAATCGATCATCATGCCGGACGTGGTCACCCAGACCCTCGAAAGCGGCAACAACTTCAATCTCGATCAGGTCAACAACCTGGCCGACAACGATACGCTGAACAACCCGTCCGTGAGCTACAGTGCAAGCGGTCTGGCGGGTGGCCTGGCCGAGACGTCCTGCTGGGATCCGAGCTCGAGCGACCCGGGCGGCGTCGGCGACTTCACGATGATCGCGCGGGCCGTCGGCGGCTCGGCCGAGTCCCATCTCGGCTCGATCACCGGCGACGACGGCACCTTCAGCGGGATCGGCGCAGCTTCGGCGGCCGCCAACCTCACGCAGGAGGCCTTCACCCAGTCGATCGTCATGGGGGCCAACATCCAGTTCAACTCGGTCGACCTGACAATGGTCGGAGGGGACGCGAACGACGCGTTCTGAGGACCGGCACAATCAGCGACCGCGCGGGGCCATACGTCCCGCGCGGTTTCCGCTCCGGGTCCGCCATGTCCCTGCGCGACATGCGCCTGAAATCTTCCCGCCCGATGCGAGCCTGATGCGGGGGAGGATCGTGCCATGCAAGCCGGCGGCTTTACCGAGACGATCTGGCAGTTCATTGGCTATCTGCGTCTGTCCAACTCCGTCGCGCGGACGTCGGGCTTCTACGATGGCGAGACGCCGTCGCCGCTCCCTCCTGACGTCGACGACCTTCTGCGCGAGCCGCGACGTGGCCTCGATTTCGACGAGCTCGCTTCGGCCCCGACAACGATCAGGGAAACATCGAGCCCGGATCCGCATGCGCGCTTCGCGCTGGTATCCATGCCGGATCCTCATGGTCTTCCGAACAAGGAACTGCCCGCATTCCGGCCTCCTTTGAAGCCATTTCCTGCCGATCCCTACGAGCAGAGCCTGCCGTACCATGCCGCCCCGCGGGCGATCACGGTCGAGTATCGACAGGGCGGCGACGAAGCCCTCCTGCAACTCAGGCAGGTCAATCTCGCCGATGACCGCGATCTCGTGACGTCGAACGCCGTGACCAATGCCGACGGCAGCCCGGTGATCCCGCCGGAACTGCATCTCGAGGGTCAGTTCGCCAGCCTCATCCACCAGGCCAACGACATCGTGCCGGATGGCATCCCGAATATGAGCGAGGCGCTCGAGGCTGGGCCGGGCGAGATCATCGCGATGGTTTCGGCGCGCGACGCCCTGTGGGCGCAGACCGGGAATCCGTATCCGGAAGGCACCGCCGTTCCTGCGGCTCCGGAAGGCCGGATCGTCGACGGCGTCGCCGGCGCTCCCGATCCCGCCATGCCGACCATCCTCGACAGCGCCCCCTGGCGGCTGGAGGATCCCCCCGCCCAGACGGTCACCGAGGCGAAGCTGGAAGTCGCAGCTCCGACGGGCGGCGTCGCGACGCTGGCCGAGACCGGGCTCAACACGCAGATCAACGCGGCCGCCATCGTCGACGCCAATGAGGCCGTCGGATCGTTGATGGTCGGCGGCGACTATTTCTACAGCCGCGGGATCGTTCAGATGAACATCCTCGTCGACAACGACCACGTCGATGTCGCCGTCGCCGGTACGCTTTCCCCCGTCATCGAGACCCATGGAAACGAAGTCCACAACATCGCGGAATTCGTGACCCATCACGCGACCATCGACGTCAAGGGCGCGGCATCCACGCCCCATTGGAGCGTCGACGTCGTCTCTGGCGACTTCTACGACGTCAAATCGGTCGTCCAGTTCAACAGCCTGGATGACAACGACCGAACCGTCCAGGCGGAAGCCGGCACCTACTTCAATCTCGGCACCGGCGGGAACGAGCAGCTCAACCTCGCGAAGATCCAAGGCATTGCCGACTATGACGTCATCGTCATCGGCGGAAACTACCATCGCGCCGACTGGATCTATCAGTACAATATCGTGCTCGATCCGGACTATGCCAAGCTCTACAGCACAGGCAACGCGGATGACGACACCACCGTCACCACCGGCTTCAACAGCCTCATCAACAAGGCATCGATCGAGACCTACGACGCGGCGGCCTTCAAGCCGATGCTCGACGCTCATCACGAATTGATGGACCAGTTCGCCGCCGGAGCGACCTCTCTCACGCCGAATTCCGACTGGCATCTCTACGGCAGCGCCACCGGCACGCTGAAGATCCTCTACGTGGCCGGCGATTACTACGATGCGAACGTCATCACTCAGGTCAATTTCTTGGTGGATGGCGACCAGAGCATTCAGGCCAGCGCCAGGGAAGGCACCGAGCAAGGCATAGCCGCGGGCGGCAACAGCGCCCTCAACGAGGCCTTCATCGTCGATCCCGGGCTGATGTCGACCTCCAACTACCTCGGCGGCCACGCCTATGAGGAGGCCGTGCTGATCCAGGTCAACATCGTCACCGACAGCGACACGGTGAAGATCCACGACACCAGCACGCTCGTGCCGGAGCTCATCGCCTTCGCCGAGCACGCCACGCAGGAGCCCGAACCGCACTGCCGGCATGCGCCGGTGCAGGATCCGGCCCAGCACGATCATCTGACGTCGAACATCATGACCTGAAAGCGAGAACGAGAGAGACGGGGCAGGGGCATGACCGAGAAGAGCGAAGCAACCTCCGCAGCGCGGCCTTCTGCCGTCTCCAAACCGCTGCGCGTGATCGGCCTGCCCCCGACGATTGGGCTGTCGGCGGTCACGGTCGACAGCACGGCCAACACCAACAGCCCGACCGTTTCGCCTAGGATCGAGACGCCGCTGCCGCGCGTGAATGACCACGTCCGTGCCGATGCGCGTGGTGACGGCCAGCCGGCGCCCGAGGCGCTCACGCCGCGTTCCAAGGCCGACGCAGACGCCCTGAAGCAGGCCCCTGACGGCGGCAGGGGCCGAGGCGGCGGCAATGGCGGCGGTGGCGGCGGTGGCCCGGGCGGCGGCACGCCGATCGAACAGCGCCTCGGCGATCGCGACTTCAAGCAGGTTCTCGGCGTGGGTCTCGCCGGGGCACGGCACAACCTGATGGTCGTGGCTGTGTTCTCGGTCGTGGTGAACACGCTCGTGCTCGCCGTGCCGATCTATCTCTTCCAGATGTCGGACCGCGTGCTGACGAGTCGCAGCCTCGACACGCTGGCAATGCTCTCGATCATCGTCATGCTGGCGATCGGAGCACATGTGCTGCTCGACATGGTCCGCCGCTTCATGTTGATGCGCGTGGCCGTCGATGTGGAAAGCCGGCTTGGCGGCCCGGTGCTCGCCGCGGCTGCCAAGGCGGCCCAGGCAGGCTCCAACCGTGAGTTCCAGACGCTGGCCGATCTCCAGCAGATCCGCAACTTCCTGACCGGCCCGGTCATCCTGACCATGCTCGACGCGCCGACCGCGCCGATCTATCTGCTGGCGGTCTATCTGATCCATCCGCATCTCGGATACATCGTCACCGTCGCAGCGATCGTGCTGTTCCTGATCGCCTATCTCAACCAGCAGTTCACGGCGGCCCCTTTCGCGCGCTCGAGCGCCTTCTCGACCAGGGCGAATCTGCAATCGGAGGCGATGTCCCGCAACGCGCAGGTCATCAACGCCATGGGCATGATCCCCGAGGGCGTCGTGATGTGGGGCCGGGAGACGGCGGAATCTCTCAAGGCTCAGGTCAGCGCCCAGGACCGCAACATCGTGATGACCGGCGCTTCCAAGTTCTTTCGCCTGGGGACGCAGGTGGCGATGCTGGGCTGGGGGGCGATGCTCTCGCTCGAAGGCCAGCTGACGGGCGGCATGGTGGTCGCCTCCTCCGTCGTCGCCGGCCGCGCGTTGGCGCCGCTCGAAGGCACGATCGAAGGCTGGCGCAACTTCATTCATGCGCGGGCAGCCTTCCAGCGCGTCAAGGCGTTGCTGCAGGCCTCCCCGCTCAACCTCGATCGCCTGAGGCTTCCGAGCCCCAAGGGCCGCCTCGATGTCGAGCGCATCCTCTACGTGCCGCCGCCGACCAAGAAGGTCATCCTCAACGGCATCAGCTTCAGCCTGGAGCCCGGAGATTCGCTCGCCATCGTCGGCGCCTCCGGCTGCGGCAAGTCGACCCTGGCGCGCATGCTGGTCGGCTCGATCACGCCGACCGCCGGCACGGTCCGCCTCGACAGGATGGAGCAGCGCAACTGGGATCCGCGCCAGTTCGGCGAGAATGTCGGCTATCTGCCGCAGGATGTGCAGCTCTTCCCGGCGTCCATCAAGGCCAACATCGCCCGCATGCGCGAGGACGCTTGCGACGCCGACGTTTTCGAGGCTGCCGAGATCGCGGACATCCACGARATGGTCGCGCARTTCGYCCATGGCTACGAGACGCAGATCGGCATCGATGGCRSSCCGCTMTCCGGCGGSCAGAAGCAGCGGCTSGGKCTGGCGCGCGCCTTCTTCGGCAATCCGCGCCTTGTCGTGCTCGACGAGCCGAACTCCAATCTCGACGTGCTGGGCGAAGTGGCGCTCGCGCGCGCCTTCGAGCGGGCAAAGGCGCGCGGCATGACGATGGTGGCGATCACGCAGCGCCCTGCCCTGCTCCGCAGCGTCGACAAGATCATGATGATCAAGGACGGCGCCGTGCAGGCGATCGGAGCACGTGACGATATTCTGCCGCTGATCGTCGGGCGGCGCAGCATCGACGGTGCCGCACCGACCTCGCGCTGACGGGAACCCGCGACGGCAATCGCCGCGAGGCTGGAGCATTGCGAGCGGGACGGGACGCCGGTTCGCGCATAGAAGACACGACAAAACAAAGAGATAGAGCATGCCCGAGAAACGGATGAACGCGGAAATGCTCTAGGAGACGGGAGTGGGCTCATGGCAAGGCAATTGATCTCGCAGCCCTGGTATGCGGACGTGCCGCGCAGCACGCGCATGGCCACGTTGAGCGGCGTCGTCATCGTCGCCGTGACGGTCATGGGCTTCGGTGTCTGGGGCAACACCGCTCCGATCGCGGGCGCCGTCATTGCCACCGGCGTGTTCGTGACCACCGGCCAAAACAAGACGATCCAGCATCTCGAAGGCGGGGTGATCCGGGAAATTCTCGTCCGCGAGGGCGATGTCGTCGAAAGCGGCCAGCCCCTGGTCAAGCTCGACGACACCTCCTCGCGCGCCGAGTTGCGGCGCCACGAACTCAAGCTCTTTCGGCTGGAGGCGATCGAGGCACGGCTCCGGGCGGAGGTCGCCGGGCGCAGCGATTTCTCCTTCCCCCAGCATCTGACCGAAAGGCGCGGTGATCCCGACATCGCCGCATTGATGGCAGCGCAGAGCATCGCTTTCCGGGCCCGTCAGAACAACACCGCAAGCGAGATCGCCGCTCATCAGAAGAGCATCGACGCGCTGGAGGAGAAGATCACCGGCAGCAGGGTGCAGTTGGCCGGCGTCCAGCAGCAGTCGCGATTGCTGAAGGAGGAGCTCGAAGGCAAGCAGGCGCTGCTGCAGCGCGGCTACATCCGCAAGCCCGAGGTGCTCTCGCTCCAGCGCCAGGCTGCCAATCTGGGCGGTGAAGCCGGGCGCATCACCGGCGATATCGGCGATTCCCGCGAGCGTATCGCCCGCTCCCTCGAGCAGATCGACGGCGTGCGCAAGAACGCTCAGAAGGTCGCCTCCGACCAGTTGCAGGACATCAGCGCCGACCTCAACGACGTGCGCGAGCGCATCCATACGGTAAAAGGCATCCTCGATCGGTCGACCATCGCCGCGCCGGTCAGGGGCACCGTGGTCAAGCTGCGCTACCATACGCCCGGCGGCGTCATCGAGGCCGGCAAGAACATCATGGAGATCGTCTCGCTGCAGGACGAACTCATCATCGAGGCGCGCGTCCGGCCCCAGGACATCGACAAGATCAAGCACAGCCAGCTCGCCACCGTGCGGCTGACAGCCCTGAACCAGCGCACCACGCCGATGGTCAGTGGCCGCGTCATCTATATTTCCGCCGACGCCCTGCCCGATGAGAAGCAGCGAGCCTATCCCGGCGTGCCGGATCTCTATGTCGTGCGTGCCCGGCTCGACGCCAAGAGTCTCGCCAGCGTTCCCGGCTTCCAGCCGACCGCGGGCATGCCGGCCGATGTCTACATCCAGACCGCCGAGCGGACCTTCTTCGAGTACCTGCTGCAGCCGCTCAAGGACAGCATGGCGCGGGCCTTCCGCGAAACCTGACTGCGAACGTCGACCGGCGAGATCGCCCTCGGCGGTCGAGACGGCGGTTTCCCCGGGCTCCCAGGCACCGGGGAAACCGTCACCTCCCCGTTAAATGGTATGACTATTGCATCGGCTCCCGCGACGGAGTCGAAACATGCACCATCATTGGCCGAGCGACGCGAAAGCAACGATCGCCCTGATCGCCGTGTCGGCGTTCTGCATCCTGGGCTGGCTGGCGGATATCGGCCACTGAGCCGCGCGATCATCGGTCGCCGCAGCCACTGTCGCGCGCGGCCGTCCCGTTCTAGATTGCGGCCCGGATCGAATCGAACGGTTGGGCCATGAAGCGCATCATCCTCCTCGCCGGCCTGCTTGGGCTCGCTCTCTCGCTCTCGGGCTGCGACAAATGCGGGAACTTCCCCCCGCTCTTCGGCCCCTATGACGGCAAGACCTGTGGTGGCGGCCAGTCGACAAGCTAGCGCGAGCGCACGAGCATGCAGCAAACGAAAAGGCCGGGGCGCGAAACCCCGGCCTTTCTTCTTGAGGATTTTGCTCTCTTGAGAGGCAGGCAGCTCAGCCGCGCCGCCCGATCAGCGACCAGCCCGCCCCGGCCACGCAGACCGTGAGCGCGATCTTCAGCGCTTCGCCGAGAAGGAAGGGCTGCACGCCAAAGGCAAAGGCCTTGGCGAGGCCGACGCCCGTCGCGCCGCCCGCCATCTGGGCGCCGAAGGCGAGCCACAGGCAGCCGATGGCCAGGAGCGCCAGATCGGCCAGAACCAACCCGCCGACGAGCCGCAGCAACGAGGCACCGCGCTCAGCCGCCCAGCCGGCAATCGCCGCCGCGACGATGAAGCCGATCAGGAAGCCGCCCGTCGGTCCGACGAGATAAAGCGGGCCTGCCGCCACCGGCGGCGTATTGGTGAACACGGGCAGCCCGGCCAGTCCATAGGCGATGTAGAGCGCCATGGTCGCGGCGCCCAAGCGCGCGCCATAGGCGGCACCGAGTCCGAGCACCGCGAGCGTCTGCAGCGTCATCGGCACGGGCCAGAACGGCACCTTGATCTTGGCCGCCGCGACGAGAAGCAGGCTTCCGGCAAAGGCGAGCGCCACATTGCGCAGCATGGCGGTGCGCTTGCCCATAGCGGGAAGCAGCGTGCCGGCGAGCGTCGAAGCTTGCATGGGGAACATGTCGGCCATGGGCTTGTCGTCCTTTCCCGAAAAGACCGCGCGCCGCGGCCGCTATTGCGTCTATAGAAAATGCAACGGAGCCTCACAAGCGAGCAGGCTTTGCAGGAATGGGTAACCGGCCTGGCGAAATCGGCTCAGGCCCGGGCGAGGCACGGCAAGATGGCGGACGAGATCGAATTCGACAGGAGCGCGACGACGCCGGCCGGCGAGGTCGCGAGGCTGTCGCCGCTGGTGCGCCGCATCATCGCCCGCAACAGCGGGCCCATGACCTTCACGGGCACCTGCACCTACATCGTCGGCCATGGCACGGTGGCGGTCATCGATCCCGGCCCCGATGACCCGGCCCATGTCGAGAGCGTGCTGACCGCGCTCCGCGGCGAGACGGTGAGCCATATCGTGGTGACGCACACCCATCGCGACCATTCCCCCGCCGTGCCGGCGCTCAAGGCGGCCACCGGCGCGCGCGTGGTCGGCTGCGGGCCGCATCGCCCCTCCCGCGAACTCGGCCCCGGCGAAGGCCGCGTCCTCGATGCCGCAGCCGATACGGGTTACGAGCCGGACTGGCTGATGCGGGACGGCGATACGGTTTCAGGAGCGGGCTGGAGTCTCTCCGCAGTCGAGACGCCCGGCCATACCGCCAATCACCTGGCCTTCACGCTGGCCGAGGAGGCGACGCTGTTCTCGGGCGACCACGTCATGGCCTGGTCGACCTCGATCGTGGCCCCGCCGGACGGCTCGATGGCCGCCTATATGGCCTCGATCGAAAAGCTGCGCGGCCTGGAGCATGCGCGCTACTGGCCGGGCCATGGCGGCCCCGTCACCGAGCCGCAGCGTTTCCTGCGCGGGCTCGTCCAGCATCGCCGCCAGCGCGAGGCGGCGGTCCTCAGCCGCCTGGGTCAGGGCGACGAGACGATCGCCGCCATGGTGCCCGCGATCTATCAGGGCCTGGCTCCTGCCCTGCATGGCGCCGCGGCGCTCTCGGTGCTGGCGCAGCTCGAGGATCTGGTGCTGCGCGGCGCGGTCCAGGCCAGCGACGCCGTGCCGGCCCTGTCGAGCCGCTACCGTCTCGCCTGATCTAGCGATTATCCATCAACAGCTCCACCTCATCCGCGAAGGCAGCGATGCGCGCCGCATTGGCGCCGAGATCATGGCTGCCCAGCCGCGAGGCCGAGCGGATGTCGATGCGGCTGCCGTCGACGCGCGGCCTGACGCGGATGGTAATGTCTTCCGAGAAATGCAGGAAGCGCCCGCGCGCCACCGCCTCGATCCGCCCCGCCCCGCTGCGTCCGCCGGGCCGAGTGGCCTCCAATACCTGCCAGCCGAGCCCGTTCGCGGCACGACGCGCGACATCGAAGGCGCTCTCGGCCGGAATCTCCAGCAGGATGGGCACGACCTTGGGATAGGCTTGGCGTTGCACACGCCGGCGCAGGGGCGGCACGTCGGGCGGCACGCGCCCGCCGCGCGCCGTCAGCGCGGCTTGCGAGCGGCTGAAGGCTGGCGGATCGTCGATATCGGTCGAGACGTCGGACAGAGCCGGCTTGGTCACCAGCTTCACCGCGACATAGCCGAGCGGCACCAGCAGGACGAGCGACAGCAGCATCGCCCAGGCCGCCATGCCGGCGCCGCGATGACCGGACTGCCAGATGCGGATGAAGGCCAGGATCGCCAGGCCAAGCGCCGCAAAGACGAAGAGATAGGCACCGGCGACCGGCGCGAGCCCCTCGACGCTCGGCTCGCGCAGACGGACGAGCAGCAGCGACAGGATCAGCACCGCGAGCGAAAACCACGCCAGCCGCCGGCTCCAGATGGCGGCGCGCGAAACCGGTTCCTCGAAGACCAGGCGGCGATGCATCGCCTTTAGGTGACGCCGGACGAAGAGGAAGGCAAGCGCCGGCGGAAGCTAAGCGCAATCTTAATCAAATTGGCGATAGCTGAGCGCGAAGAGTGGCCGGCTCGCGCCGAGGCGTCTCTTCGGCCTGCGTAAACCGCCTTCCCAGCCGCACGTCGCTCCCCGAGTCCCCGCCGTGAAATTCTTCCCCTCATCGATCCAGAACTATCTCGTGGCCACCATGGCCTGCCTGTGCGTGCCCGGCATCGGCGCGCTGACCTACATGGCGGCGCAGTCCATCGTGGAGGTGCGCACAAATTTGCAGCTGTCGGAGCTGGTCGAGGCCGACAAGGCCTTGCTCCTCGCCGGCAACATGATCCGTTCCGCCCGCGGCCAGGCGCAGACCAGCATCCAGGTCGCGGATGATCCGGTCCCTGCCCTCAAGCAGATCGAGGAGACCAGCCGCAGCCGCATCGCCGAAGCGATCTTGCAGCTGCAGGACACGGATTTGCCGAGCCGCAAGGAGCTGATCGCCGGCATCCAGCAGGAGCAGAAGCTCTCCGACGCCAAGATGGCCGACCTCTATGCCGAGGCCGGCAAGCCCAAGGCCCAGCGCAGCCTCGCCGCGACCATGCCCTGGTACAACAGCGTCGGCGCCATCGAGACGGCGATCGTCAAGGCGTCGGACGAAACCTCCAACGCCACTCGCCTCGCCGACCCCGTCCTGGCCGATCTTCAGGGCTTCAAATCCACAGGCTGGGATGTTCGCGCCAATTACGGCACGCAATGCTCGCTGCTGCGCCCGGCCTTCGGCTCGGGCAAGGCGCTCGATGCCGCGCAACTGCGCCGCCTCGGTGAAATGCGCGGCGTCTCCAACGCTTCCCTCGATACCTTGAAGCAGCTCGCTTCCCGGCCGGGCGTGGGCAGCGAACTCTCCCGGAAGATCGGTGTCATGACCGCCGAGGTCAACGCCTCCAATCGCAAGATGGACGAGCTGATCGGCAAGCTCGGCCAAGGCGCGGGCCCTGTCATCGCGGCCGAAGACTGGACGAAGCAGTGCAACGCGCCCTTCGAGCCGATCGTGTCTGCGGTAACCCAATCGCTCGACGATATGAGCGCCAGGACGAGCGAGAAGCTCAATCATGCCTGGGTAAAGCTCGGCATGGTCGGCTTCCTGCTCGCGGCGCTTGTGATCATCTGCGTGCTGAGCTGGCGCGGCGTGCAGCGACGCGTCGTGCGTCCGCTCATCTCGCTGAAATTCGCGTTGGACGGCATGCAGCAGGGCGATTTTGCACAGGCCATCCCTCCGGCTCCCTCGCCGGACGAGATCGGCGCACTCAGCGGCGCGCTCGAGACCTATCGCGAGAACGCGCTGGCGCTCGAACAGAACCGGCGCGACCGCGAGCTTGCGATGCTGGCCGACGCCGAGCAGGCGGCTCATGTCCAGAAACTGCTCGGCGAAGTCGCCAACATCGTGGCCGACGCCCGCGACGGCAATTTCTCCGGTCAGGCCCGGGTCGGCAATATGGAAGGCCCGCTCAAGGAGCTCGTCGAGGGCATCAACGAGATCAACCTCGTGGTTGATTCGGCGACGACGGAGTTCGCGCAGGCATTGTCGGCGATCGCTGGCGGGGATCTGACCAACCGGGTCGAGACCGCCTATCGCGGGCGCTTCGCCGACCTGAAGGGCGCGATCAACGAGACGGTCGACCGGCTCTCGGCCACGGTCGCGACGATCCAGACGACCTCGGCCGATGTCGGCCTGGCCGCCCGCGAGATCCATATGGGCTCCGACGATCTGTCCAAGCGCACCGAGGAGCAGGCCTCCTCGCTCGAGGAGACCGCCGCCACCACCGAGGAGCTCGCCGCTTCGGTCAAGGCCTCGGCCCAGGCCTCGAAGGACGCCGCCCGCATCGCCGACGGCGCCATGCAGGCCGCCCAGAACGGGGGCGCCATCGCCGGCCAGGCGGTCGAGGCCATGGCCCGCATCGAGAGCGCCTCGCAGAAGATCTCCGACATCATCCGCGTCATCGACGACATCGCCTTCCAGACCAACCTGCTGGCGCTCAACGCCGCGGTCGAGGCGGCCCGTGCCGGCG